>JAEZUE010000048.1 GCA_023443455.1 Verrucomicrobiota bacterium | reverse complement strand
GACCGGCGTGCTCGGCGCGATCGGCGAGTTCAACGGCTACTACTTCTCCGGTGTGCTCACCGTCGCCATCGCCCTGCTGGTCATCGTCGTCTCCTACCTCACCCCCGCCCCGAGCGAGGCGCAGGTTGCCGGCCTGACCTACGGTTCCCGCACCCCCGAGCAGCTCGCCGAAAACCGCGCCAGCTGGGACTGGAAGGACGTCGTCGGCTCCTTCGTGGTCCTCGGCATGGTGCTCGGCGGCTACCTCTACTTCACCTGGTGGCTGGGCTGAGCGCCGCATCCGCACCGTAGGGGCGTCGCTCGCGACGCCCGCTCCGCGGAACACTCACCCAAGCCCGCGACGCCCCGTGCGTCGCGGGCTTTTTCGTGCCCCAGAAACGCCAGGCCTAACACGCGCAACCGTGACCCAAGCGCCCCGCCGCTCCCGTGCCCCAAACCGCAGAGATGGCTTGCGACCATCGAAGACCAGGAGCGATTCCTGGTCTCCGTCCCAACAACACGCCACCCGACGCCGCCTCGGGAATTGACCGCAACTGAGCGCCGCGATTTTATCCGCCCTCATGGAAAACCAGCCCGCCCACCCGGAAGTGAAATACAAACGCGTCGTGCTGAAACTCAGCGGCGAAGTGCTTCGTGGCAAAAAAGCGGGAGGCGACCCGATCGACGCCGACACCCTCGAGCAGATCTGCCTTCAGGTGAAGGAAGTCCACGAGATGGGCGTCGAGGTCTGCGTCGTCATCGGCGGCGGCAACATCTTCCGCGGCCTCCAGGGCGAAAAACGCGGCGTCGACCGCACCACCGGCGACTACATGGGCATGCTCGCCACCGTCATCAACGGCTTGGCCATCATGGATTGCCTCGAAGGCCTCGGCGTGAAGGTACGCGTCCAGAGCTCCATCCCGATGAACCAGGTCGCCGAGCCGTTCATCCTCCGCCGCGCCACCCGCCACCTCGAGAAGGGCCGCGTCGTCGTCTTCGTCGCCGGCACGGGCAACCCCTATTTCTCCACCGACACCACCGCCGCCCTGCGCGCCAGCGAGATCGGAGCCGACATCCTCATGAAGGCCACCAAGGTCGACGGCATCTACGACAAGGACCCGATGAAGCACGACGACGCGGTGCGCTACGACGCGATCACCTACAACGACGCGCTCAGCCAGCGCCTCAACGTCATGGACTCGACGGCCTTCTCCCTCTGTCAGGACAACAACATCCCGATCCTCGTCTTCGATCTCCATGATCGCAGCGCCGTGCGCCGGGCCCTGATGGGCCAGAAAGTCGGCACCGTCGTCCACGCCTGAGCCGCAGCCCGCCTCCGCCGCTCCACCGTCAACTGACCACCGTTTCCCAACCCCTGAACATCATGGCCGAACATCCTCTCATCAAAGACTGCATCGCGAAGATGCAGAAGAACCTCGAGCACACCCTCCACGAATTCAGCGGCATCCACACCGGCAAGGCCACGCCCTCCATGGTCGAGGGCATCATGGTCGAGGCCTACGGCAGCGCCATGCGCCTGAAGGAGTGCGCCGCCATCCACACCCCGGATACCCGCATGATCGCCGTGCAGCCGTGGGACAAGTCGATCCTCAAGGCGATCGAGAAGGCCATCCAGATGGCCAACATCGGCGTCAACCCGGTGATCGATGGCAACACCGTGCGCCTCCCGCTGCCCGAGATGAGCAAGGAGCGCCGCCAGGAACTCACCAAGGTCGCCCACCGGCTCGCCGAGGAAGGCCGCGTCGCCGTGCGCAACACCCGCCGCGACGGCATCGAACACGTCAAGAAGGCCCAGAAGGACGGCAACATCTCCGAGGACGACGCCAAGAAGCTCGAGAAGGAAGTCCAGACGCACACCGATCGCATCATCAAGGAGATCGGTGAACACCTGAACCACAAGGAGCAGGAACTGCTCAAGGTCTGAGAAACTCGGAACGTGTAGCTCGAAACGCGGAACCCGGCCGGCGAACGCGACGGTCCTCCGGGTTCCATTCCTCCCGCGGCCTGAGCATGCTCAGGCCTTTTCTCCACACTGCCGCGTAGTGAGCACGCCAAGCGCGGCCCCCCGGGAGGGATCCCGTTCACGTTCCCAGAAACAGAACTCCTTTGGACTCCAGTCCAAGAGCCCGTGCAGAGCGCCGAGGTTTTGGTTTCCCCGTTCCGAGTTCAGCGTTCAACGTTCCCCGTTCACCATGCCTCTCTCCCACTTCTCCCGCCCGCCCCGCCGTGTCGTCGTGAAGCTCGGCACCGGCGTGCTCACCTCCGGCATCGGCCAGCTCAACGAGGAGCGAATCGCCGCCCTCGCCACGCAGATCACCGCGCTGCGCGCCCAGGGCACCGAGGTCATCGTGGTCAGCTCGGGAGCGGTCGGGCTCGGCATGGGCCGGCTCGGACTCGAGAAGAAGCCCAAGATCATCTCGAAGAAACAGGCCTGTGCGGCCGTCGGCCAGAGCCTGCTCATGCAGACCTGGCAACGCGCGTTCGACCCGCACCGCATCACCGTCGCCCAAGTACTGCTCACTCACGAGGATCTGCGCGTGCGCACCCGCCACCTCGGCGTGAAGGAGACGCTCCGCCAGCTCGTCGCCTACGGCACCGTGCCCGTCATCAACGAGAACGACACGGTGAGCGCCGCCGAGATCAAGGTCGGCGACAACGACACCCTCTCGGCCATGGTGGCCAGCCTCGTCGAGGCCGACCACCTCGTCATCCTCTCCACCGCGCCCGGCCTCATCGACATGAAGGGCACCGGGCGGATCCTCCCTGTCGTCGAAAAGATCACCCCGGCGATCGAGGCCATGGCCGGCGGCACCACCAGCGAAACCGCCACCGGCGGCATGATCACCAAGATCACCGCCGCCAAGCTCGCCACGCGTTCGGGCTGCGGCGTCTTCATCGCCAGCGGCGCCGAGGAAGACATCCTGCCCCGCCTTTTCCGCGGCCAGGGTCCGGGCACCTTCTTCGTGCCCAGCGGGCTGCCGCTCGAGTCGAAGAAGCTTTGGCTCGCCTATTTCCAGCGCCCCCAGGGCACGGTCCACGTCAACGCCTGCGCCGTACCCGTGCTCTGCACACAGGGGCGGAGCCTGCTGGCCGTCGGGGTCACCGGCGCGACCGGAGTCTTCGCCGCCGGCGAGGTGGTCAACATCGCCGCCCCCGACGGCCGGGTGATCGCCCGCGGCGAATCCGCCTTCGCCAGCGGCGAGATGGCGTCGATCGCGGGCCGGAAGAGCGACGAGGTCCGGGCGCTGTACCCGAATCGCAAACACCTCGAGGTGGTGCACCGCAACGATCTGGTGCTGGTCTGATTCGGTCGCCCGCGTCGTGGGCCGGCGCTTTCACCCGCCCTTCCCGGGTTCGGGGGTTCCGAAATCAACCTACGAAACGCAGTTGGATCCGGCAGAAGGCAACGAAGAGAACTACGGACGAGCAGGCTGGTGTTCCAAGTTCGACCTCCGTCCTTCCCCCGACTGGGGCGCATCGCCCCGAGGCCATTCTTCCACCGTGCGCCCTCCGACCGAGAGCCTTTGTTTCCTTCGTCACCTTGTGTCGTCCGCTGAACTCGGGTTCAGCGGGCGCTGGTCGAAACCCGCTCCTCTCCCCCGAAAACGAAAAGCCCCTCGGTCGATGGACCGAAGGGCGAAAGAGAGAAAGGCTCGGGAGAGCTTCAGCGACGGCTGCGCTTGAACTTGTTGGTGAACTTCTCGACACGGCCGGCGGTGTCGACGAGACGCTTCTCGCCGGTGTAGGCCGGATGGGAGTCGGAGGTCACGTCACGCAGCACGACGTAGTAGTCCTCGCCATCGATCTTTTCCGTCCGCTGGGACTTCATCGTCGACTTGGTGAGGTGCTTGTGCCCGGTGGAAACGTCCACGAAGCAGACGTTGTTGAGCTTGGGATGAACTTCGGCTTTCACGGCGGAAAAAGAGGGGGGATGGATCAGCCCTGGCGCGCCTTGTAGCGCGGGTCGGTCTTGTTGATGACGTACAGACGGCCGCGACGGCGCACGATCTGGCAGTCGGGATGACGCTTCTTCGCGGACTTCAGAGACGAGAGAACTTTCATAGGAAGCCGCCGACGACACCGAACAGCCCCCACCCTGTCAACTACGGTTTTCGCGGTTTTTCCGCTCGAAAATGGGTTGGGCGATTCAAGCGACCACCACGCCTCGGCCGGCCCCTCGCCGCGACTCCGGGCAATGCCCGCTCGTGAATCGGGGAAGACCCGATGGCAGTTCCGTCCCGGCAGGCGTACACTGCACCAATTCCCAGCCCCCCAGGAAGCGTTCCCACTGCACCCAGGCAGCCAGCGCTCCATGTACCTACTCCGTTTCCTCCCACTGTTGGCCCTTGCCGTCGACACCGCCTTCGCCCAATTGGTCGCTCCCCCACCCGAGCGATTCGCCGATTTCATCGAATGGTTCGAGCCCCTGCTTCCCGGCTCCATCGACTTCGACCCGGGCTCCGGCGTCCCCGCTCCCGCCAGTATCAGCGACAATCTCCGCCAATGGAGCGGCTGGCGCCCCAACCAAGCCCCCACCGAACTCGGCTCGCCCATCAGCGGCACCCCCGGCCATTCCCTCCCGGTCGAAATCGTCTTCCTCGGCGAGACCGGCACCGGCTGGGGGCGTTTCGGATACACGGTTGGCGGGACGGACTTCGTCCTCGGCGACTCGGGTGCCCAACGCGGCTTCGGGCAGTACCTGATCAAGCACCTCGGCGCGAACCAGACTCTCGACGTCTTCGTCGAGACCACCGGCGGCGGACGTCTCCACATGTTCGCCGGCTCCCCGTCTCCGTTCATGGGTTACTTCGGCACTCTCTATCCCGGAGACGACTGCCGCGAAGAGCAATGGAGCCCCTTTTCGAACAACGACCTGCCGTTCACCGTCGTCGCCTTCGTCGACAGCTCCGAGTCCGCCGCTTTCGCCTTCGCAGTCCGCGCCGGCTTCGACCTCCCGCAGACGCCCGTTCCCGAACCGTCCGCCTACGGGCTGGGCGCCGCGGCCCTGCTGGCCTTGCTCGCCGGTCTCCGTCGCCGCACTCGGCGGCGCTGAACTGCGAAACGATGTGGCCGCGCATGGCCACGGGGCGAGCGCATGGGGGGGGTGGGCACTTGCCTCGGACCCGGCGGCATGGCTTTCTTCCCACCATGCCCGCCGCCCTCAACGATCTCGTCGTCCACTGCCAACAACGCCTCGGCCTGCCCGGCTTCCCCGACTTCCCCGGCTCGTTCAACGGCCTGCAAATCGGCAACGACGGCAGGGTGACAAGAATCGGCGCCGCGGTCGACGCCGGGCTGCACACCTTCCGCGCCGCCACCGCAGCAGGCATCGACTTCCTCCTCGTCCACCACGGGCTGTTCTGGGACGGCGTGCGCCCGATCGTCGGCGCACAGCGGGAACGGATCCAAATTTCACTGACAAGCAACCTCGCCGTGTACTCCGCACACCTGCCCCTCGATGCACACGCCGAACTTGGCAACAACGCCCAACTCGCGGCGGCGCTTCACCTCGCCCCCGCCCGCGGATTCCTGCCCTACCAGGGCCACGACATCGGGCTGATCACCGACGCCCCCGCTAGCAGGACCGAGCTGCGGCGGCGCCTCGAGGCGATTTTCCCCCGCGGCGTGATTGCGCTCGAATTCGGTTCTGAAAATCCCGCCGAAATCGCCCTGCTCACCGGCAGCGGCATGAGCGCCATCGACTCGCTCGCTCCGGCCGGGATCGACACCCTCGTCACCGGGGAGCTGAAACAGTCGGTCTACAACCGCGCACAGGAGGAGGGGCTCAACCTCTATCTCTGCGGCCACTACGCGACGGAGACCTTCGGGGTGCGGGCTCTCGCGGCGGAATTGGCGACCCGGTTCGACCTCCCGTGGGAGTTCCTGCCGAGCGACTGCCCGCTCTAGACCACGGGGCACACACCGGCCAGGGGCGTCGCTCCGGGCTCCCGAAACCCGCACCCACGGCACCAGCAACGGGGGCAGCGCGAAGGCCTCGCGACCAGCGACATCGACCTTCGTCCCCCAAGCAGGATGGCACCGGCCGGCAAGGGGAACTTGAACGTGGGCCGCGGAGACAGCACTTCGGGCGGGGGCGTGACGTTCATTTCCCTCCGGTGCAGCTGGGCGAAGCCGAGGCGTTGCCCGGCAAACGCGATCATGCGTACTGAAACACCGATCACACCACGGGACAGTCCCGCATGGGTGTCGGTCGGCCCCTTTCCCACGCCAGGCAACGTGCGCCGGGCGCTGCGGACAGAATCGCCGCACACGCTGGCATCCGGCACGAAATGGTGCATGGTGCCCGCCCGTTTCCACCAGGTGCTACCACGCCGGGGGACCGGTCAACCTACCAACCAACAACACTGACAGAACACATGGCCTCCACCGAAACACTCACGATCGTCGCCTACCTCAAGCCCACCTGCGGCTGGAGCCGAGGGGTTCGCGCCATCCTCAAGAAATACGACCTCGGCTACGAAGACCGGGATATCATCAACGACCCGGACCAATATGCCGAGATGGTCCTCAAGAGCGGCCAGCGCCTGAGCCCCTGCGTCGAGATCAACGGACAGATGCTCGCGGACATCAGCGGCGAAGAGCTCGAGACCTGGTTGCTCGACCAGAAGCTGGTGCAGCCCAACGACCGCGAGCCGGAATGCGCGACCGACCGCTGCGGCTGCAGCTGAGCCGTCCGCGCTGAAACGATTCGGGGGGCGGACCTGGCCGGCCACGGTCGCTCCGCCACCCCATTCGAGCACTTCGCAGCGTCGCGTCGGCACGACAGGTAGGCCAGCCACCAACCCCACCGCCGAGCGTGCAGTCGCGGCACAAGCCCTACTCCGCGGGGAGAAACTCGGCCAATTCGGGCGCAGTCCAGGCCTTGTTGCGGTCGGCGGTGGCGCCGCGAATACGGGCGACCGTCTCCGTGGTCACCGGGGCCGACTGGTTGCCCCACTCCTGGCGGATGTAGGTGAGCACGTACGCGATCTTCTCGTCCTTCCAGTTCGAGCCGAGCGGGCCGAAGGCGGGCATCGCGGCCGAGCCGTACGGCTGGCCGTTCACCACGATCGGACCAGTGAGGCCGTGGATGAGGACGCGCACGATCGCTTCCTCGTTGCCGTTGACCCAATTGGACCCGGCGAGCGGCGGATAGGTGCCCGGCAGCCCCTGCCCGTTGGTCTGGTGACAGGTCATGCAATTCTGGAGATACAGTTTCCGGCCCGCGGCGATCGGATCGACCGCGGCGGCGACACCGCCGCCGGCAGCACCGCCGCCCTGCACCTCCTCGTTGTAGACGAGCGGCGAGAAGCCGCCGGAGTAGCGCTGCAGGTAGAGGGCGCTGGCGAAGACGAGCACGCTGCAGAGGAACAGCAGCAGCAGCGACGGGAAGTTCTGTTCCTCGTGCGGCTCGGGATTCTCGCGCTCGTGGGCGGGCGTGGGATCGGTGGGAGGCTGGTTGGCGTCGCTCATCGCTTAGTTCCCCGCAGCGGTGTTGACCGGGATCGACTCCGGATAGTCGAACTCGTGTTTCAAGCTCAGCAGATAGGCGACCAGCGCCTCCGCCCGATGCGACGGCACCAGCTCGTGGCCAGCCGGCGGCGCGTACGGCGCCGGAAGCCCGTGGATCGCCTTCGGCGAGGGCTGGCCCACGATCTTGCGCGTCTCGAAAAGAAAGGCGAACGGCGGCATGTTCGA
Source organism: Verrucomicrobiota bacterium (assembly GCA_023443455.1). Classification (GTDB taxonomy): domain Bacteria; phylum Verrucomicrobiota; class Verrucomicrobiia; order Opitutales; family Opitutaceae; genus CAJCBL01. Next base: position 47,886 of record JAEZUE010000048.1, on the reverse strand, counting down.
ACCGGGCGAGACCAGCTGCGGGTCGAGCAGGTGCTTGTAGTGCCAGTCGGCGTTGAGCGGGCGCGAACCGACCGTCATGAGGTCGGGGCCGGTGCGCATGGTGCCAAGGAACAGACGATCCTGCTGCACGTAGTCGCGCGGCACGCTCTGGCGTTCGCCCCAGCCGCGGAGATCGTCGGTGCCGAAACCCGGCCGACGCACCTGCTGCGTGTGGCAATAGATGCAACCAAGCTGCTGGTACACGAGCTTGCCCTGCTGCGCGAGGCCGGGCACCTGCTGCGGAAACGCGGTCCCCGTGTCGGCGTCGACGTAGGTGCCGATCCGCCCGACGGTCAGGTGGTTGGTCAGGATGATGCCCGACCACGAGAACGCGAGCGTGAGGAAGATCCCGAGGAAGAGGAGCGGTCCTTTGTTCATGCGCGGGAGGCCGTGGTGGCGGCGGAAGCGGGGGTGAGGCGGAGAGGCTGGGAACCGGCGACGGCGCGCGGCTGCAGCAGCATCCAGACGAAGTGCACGGCGAAGGCGAGATGGCCGATCGTGATCATCATGCCCGCCAGGCTGCGCGAAAGCAGGTACGGCATCGTGCTCTTCACGATATCGAGGAAGATCGGGAACTTCAGGGCGACGTCGCCATTGGCATCCTTGGTCGTAGCGATCATCTCCCAGCCCTGGATGAGGCCGCCGATCTTCAGCCCGACCACGTAGATCGTGATGCCGACGGCGCAGAACCAGAAGTGTGCGGAGATGAGCGGAGCCGACGGCCATTCGCGGCCGGTGAGGCGGGGCATCATGTAGTAGATGGCGCCGAACATCACCATGGTGAAGAAGGCGTAGAGGCCATGGTGGGCGTGGGCCACGGTGAAGTGCGTGAAGTGCGCCAACTCGTTGAAGGACCGCACCGCCATCGCGGAGCCGATGAGGCTCGTGAGCGTGTAGCTCACCCCGCCGAAGACGATGAAGCGCAGCGTCGGGCTGTCGGCGAGCCGGCCGAAACTGCCGACCATCGTCACGTGATGATTGATACCGGTGACGACTACCGGGATGACCATGAGCAGGCTGGCGACGATGCCGGCAGAGAGCACCCAGGCCGGGATCGGGCCGCCGATAAGATGGTGCACGCCGGCCCAGTTGTAGAAGAGAGCCAGCGACCAGAAGCCGAGCGCCGAGAGATAGTAGCTGTGGATCGGCTTACCGAGGACCTTCGGGATCAGGTAGTAGATCGTCGCCAGACCGATCGGCGTGAACCAGAGGCCAAGCACGTTGTGGGCGAACCACCAGTTGACCAACGGCTGCACCGCGCCCTTCACCGGCGTCCAGATCAGCATCAGCTGGGCGATCGAGTAGAGCCACGGGAACCAGAACAGCGCCGCGAGCAGGTACCATTGGGACACATACACGTGCCCCGATTGGCGGAAGCGGAAGGCGATGATCGCCCAGATGCCGATGAGCGCGTAGGCGACGAACAGCAGCGGCGTCGCGTACGACGGAAATTCGAGCCATTCGATCGACGTCGAGTCGCCCTTGAGGATGCCGACGATGCCGATCGCCACGCCGAGATTCCAGAAGAGACCGGCCACATCGAGGATGCCGAGGTGGCGGACCTTGGTGCGGGAGAGGCGCGCCATGATCCACAACGCGACGGCGAACGCGGCGTTGGTCGCCCAACCGTAGACCACGGAATTGAGGTGCGCGGTGCGCACGTTGCCGAACGTCAGCCACTCGGCCTGGCCGAGGAACGACGGGTTGTGGAGCTTGATCGAAGCGGCGAGCGCGAAGACCGTGCCGAGCAGGAGCCAAGCGAGCGCGGCACAAAGGAACAGGAAGACCGGGCGCCGCGTGGACGCGTCAATCTCGGAGAGCAGCGCAGGCTCGGCGCTGGCCTCGGCGGTGCCGGGTTTGATCGAGGCGGCGAAACTGGGATCGGCGGAACTCATCGGAGAATCTGGGGCTGAAATTAGGACTGGGAGTGCGGGGCATCCCCGCCAAGCCGCGGCTCGCCGGGACGGTTCGCCCTACCCTTCTTTTTGCGCTTCTGGGGAAAGAAATCGGTCGGGTGGCCCTCGGGTTCCTCGTCGTCGAAGATCGCCGTGGCGCCCTTTTCGAAGTTCCGGAACTGGCCGGTCTTCACCGCCCAATACAACGCATAAACCGCCGAGGCCATGACCGCGGCGGCCAGCACGACGACGAAGGTATAGGCTCCGTATCCCATGATCAGCGGGCGGCCGGTCTCCCCTGCTCGGCGACCACCAGCTCCATCGCCCGCTCGATCGGGAGGCGGACAACGCCGGCGGGTTTGTCGACCCAGTCGTAGGTGGTCGCCGCCGTCTGTTCGCGACCGCGGTTTTCGGCAAGACGAGCCGCCCTGCCCTCGACCGTGTATTTCCATTGGTCGGCCTGATCGATCTTCGACAGGTCGACGGTCGTGGTCGGTTTGCTGACGCGCAGCGTGACAAGAACGATGCCGGCGAACACGAGGAAGCAGACGAGCACCACCCCGATCGTGAGGGCGAGGCTGCTACGGGCGGGAGCGGAAGATGCGGAAGCGGACATACGCGGAAACTCGGTTTCGGAGGAAACAACTAACCAGCCGTGGCGCAGGCCTCCGTGCCTGCGATACCGGATCCCGCAGGCAGGGACGCCTGCGCCACGCCCAAAGAGGCGAAGTTCCGGTAGACTGTTGGTTGCTGGATCATGCAGTTGGGTCGATGGACACCGATCACTCGCGATGCTGGAGCGACTCCTGGATGCGGGGATCGCGGATCGGGATGAGCTTGGTGGTCGGGAAGCTGCGCAGATAGGCCCAGACACAGACGCCACCCACGCCGATGACGGCGGCGAGCACCCAGACGAGCTGGAGATTGAGGAACGGCAGCGGATCGCCGGCGGCGTCGCGCCGGAACGGCAGGATGTTGTAGCAGACGTCGACCAGCGACGTGAGCAGGATCCAGAGCGCGATCGGGGTGAGCAGCTTCGGCACCACCTTCACTTTGTAGCTGAGCAGGTAGAGGAACGGCACGAGAAAGTGGCCGAAGACGATGAAGAAGCCGACGTACTTCCACTGGCTGGCCTCACCGTTGTGCAGGACCTCGCGCAGGTTGTACCAGAAGGTTTCCTCCGGCACATTCGCGTTCCAGATGAGGAAGTACTGCGAGAATGTGATGTAGGCCCAGAAGACCGTGAAGGCCAACATGAGCTTGCCCACATCGTAGAGGTGCGTGCGGTTGACCACGCCGGTGAACGATCCCTTCGCGAGACCGACGATGCAGATGATCGCCATCACCGAGAGCGCGCCGCGCATGCCATTGGCGAAGTACCAGACGCCATACATCGTCGAGAACCAGTGGTACTCGAGGCTCTTCACCCAATCGATCGCGGCGAACGTCGCCGAGAGTGCGGTGAGCGCGAGACCGGCGGCGGCCCACTTGCGCGACGAGATGGTCCACTTCGGGTCGCCGTCGGCATCCTGAAAGAAGGAGTTGCGGCGGAAGACGGCGGCGAGGCCGATCCAGATGGCGAAGTACGCCACGGCGCGAAGCGTGAATCCGCCCATGCTCAGAAAACCGGACTTTTTGCCGTAGAGAATGTCGGTTGCCACCGTGCCGTGGCCGCCGACCGCGGCGAGGTCGAAGTCGGGATTCATCCAACGCCAGAGCAGGTCCGGCTGGTAGAACCAGGTCAGGAGAAGCAGCGGGAGAAACAGGACCGCGAGCCACTTGAAAACGGATACCGCATGCTCGGCCTGGCGGCGCAGCACGACGCTCCAACCGGCGTCGAAAATGTAGCCGAGCATGATCAGAAACAGCATGCCCACGGCGATGCCGGTCCAGAACACCATCGCGGTGAGCCAACCGGTGGCGGCGGCCTGCGGGCCGTCGACGACGAAACCGGCGGCGGCGACCACAAGGCCGACGATGCCGATCCCGAGCGGGAGCGTCGAACCGGCAAGAGCCGGGGCGGCGGGAACGGAGGAAACGGTGGCGGCGGAGGCGCTCATGAGTGGGAGCGAAGAAAGCAACTAGGGTTGGGGCCGACTGTCGGGCCAAAGTAGGGCCGGTCTCCGACCGGTCCCCTTGCACCCAAGTCAGCGGAGAAGACAACGTCCGCCAAATCCGGTCGAAGACCGGACCTACCCGCAAGCGAGAGTACTGTGTCGAGATGCAGCATCATTGCAGTCCGAGTTGGGTGCGGGCGGAGGCGGGCACGTCGGCCTCACGGCCGTTCTGGGAGCGTTGGAGCGCCCGCATGTACGCGATCACGGCCCAGCGGTCGTCGGCCGGCAGCTTGTCGGCGTAGGACATCATTGTATTCAAGCCATTGGTGATCGTGTTGAAGATCTGGCCTTCGGGCATGGTGCGCAGGCGATCGTCATGATAGGTCGGAGTGGCCGTCATCCCATAGGGCTTGGTGATGCCCTGGCCGTCGCCGAGCCCACCATGGCAGGGAGCGCAGTAGATCGTGTAGCGTTGCTGGCCGCGCGCCACGAGCTCGTGGGTAACCGGCAGGCTGGCGGGGAAACCGGAGGCGAAGGAGCCGTCGGCGGCCTTGCCGCGGTAGCGGTGGTCGTCGTCCTGGAGTTCGCCGCGCGCCACGGTGTTGGGCGGAAGCGGACGATCCGTGCGGCCATCGGCGAAGAACTCGGAACGGCTCTGGGCCTTGTACTTCGGCTGGCGCACCATGTCGTCGAAGAGCTCGATCGGGTTGCGCGTCGAGGTGCAGCCGCGGAAACCGGCGAGCGAGACGACGGCGACGACGACAAAAACGAGGGCGTAGTAGGCGTAGCGCATGGTGGCGGGCGTCAGGGCTCGAGCGCGACGATGTCCTTGCCGCCGATGTCGGCGAGGAAGGCGTGGGTCTTCTCCGCGTCGAAGCGGGGATCGTCGGCGTCGATCGCGATGAAGAAGCGGTCGTCGGTCGCGCGCGACCACGTGTCGGCCTTCATGACCGGGTGGTAGTGCATCGGCAGGCGGTTGAAGAAGAACATGCCCCCGAGCGTGCCGAAGGAGGCCAGGAGAATCGTGAGTTCATACGAGACGGGGAACGCGAACATCGGGCTGAACATCGGCTTGCCGCCGACGATCAGGGGGTAGTCGAACGCGTTCATGAAATAGATCATCAGCATGCCGGTGGTGAAACCGGTGATGCCGCCGAGCAGCGTGAAGCGTTGGACGCGCGAGCGCTTCAGGCCCATCGCGCTGTCCATGCCGTGCACGGGGAACGGCGTGTGGACGTCCCACCGCTGGAAGCCGGCGTCGCGCACCTGCTCGGCCGCGTGCATGATGTCGGCCGGGGTGTCGAAGGCGGCGAGATAACCGTGGATTTTTTCGCTCATGGCGCGGGTGCGTTGGGCGGCTCAGTGGTGGGCCCCGTGGCCGGCGTGCGGGTCGGCCTGGGGCGAGACGGCCTTGATCTCGGCCATCGCCATCAGCGGCAGGAAGCGCAGGAACAGGAGGAACAGCACGCTGAACACGCCGAAGGTGCCGAAGAAGGTGAACAGCTCGACGACCGACGGGGAGTAGTAGCCCCAGCTCGACGGCAGGAAGTCGCGGGCCAGCGAGGTGACGATGATCACGAAGCGCTCGAACCACATGCCGACGTTGACGAAGATCGAGAGGATCCAGACCAGCGTGGTGTTCTCGCGGATCTTGCGGAACCAGAAGAGCTGCGGGGTGATGACGTTGCAGCTGATCATGATCCAGTAGGCCCAAGCGTAATGGCCGAACGCGCGGTTGATGAAGGCGAAGCCCTCGTACGGGTTGGCCCCGTACCACGCGATGAAAAACTCCATCGCGTACGCGTAGCCCACGATCGAACCCGTCGCCAAGGTGATCTTGCACATGCAATCGATGTGGTACTGCGTGATCAGATCATCGAGTTTGTAGATGGCGCGCAACGGGAGCATCAGCGTGAGCACCATGCCGAAGCCCGAGAAGATCGCGCCGGCCACGAAGTACGGCGGGAAGATCGTCGTGTGCCAGCCGGGGATGAGCGAGACGGCGAAGTCGAACGACACGATCGTGTGCACCGAGAGCACCAGCGGCGTGGAGAGCGCGGCGAGCAGCAGGTACGCCATCTCGTAGTTCTGCCAGTGGCGGTTCGAACCGCGCCAGCCCATCGAGAAGAGGCCGTAGAAGATCTGTTTGGCCTTCGACTTGGCCCGGTCACGCAGCGTCGCGAGATCCGGGATCATGCCCATGTACCAGAAAAGCGTGGACACGGTCGCGTAGGTCGACACGGCAAACACGTCCCACAGCAGCGGCGAGCGGAACTGCGGCCAGATCGCATTGGCGTTGGGCAGCGGGAAGAGCCACCACGCCCACCAGACGCGGCCGACGTGGAAGAGAGGGAACAGACCGGCGCAGCACACGGCAAAGATGGTCATCGCCTCGGCCGCCCGGTTGATCGACGTGCGCCACTTCTGCCGGAAGAGGCAGAGAATGGCCGAGATCAGTGTGCCGGCGTGACCGATACCGATCCAGAAGACGAAGTTGACGATGTCCCACGCCCAGTTGACCGGATTGGCGTGCCCCCAGACGCCGACGCCCGTCGAGACGAGATAGACCAGACCCGCGACCGTGAACGAGGCGACGAGGCAGGCGAGGCCGAAGGCGACCCACCACCATTGGGGCGTCTTCGACTCGGTGATCGAGCAGATCTTGTCGGTGATCCAGGCGAAGTCGCGGCGGTGGCCGATCAGCTCCGCGCGAGGCAGATGGGCCGGCTGCACCTCGGCGAGGATCGCCTTGGAGTGCTCGGGAAGTTCGGCGGAAACGTGGCTGCTCATCGGGTGAGTCCTCCGGTGCTGCCAACGCATGCGTCCCCGGTAGGGGCGTCGCTTGCGACGCCCTCATTCGAGATTGCGTACACAGCACTGCATCTGCGGGCGATCAAGGGCGTCGCAAGCGACGCCCCTACACTTCGAAGATGGCACACAGGGCTCATCACTCGTGCCCTCCGTTCTTGTGCGCCGGCGCAGCGTGCTCGTTACCGTGGGAGACATCGGCCCCTTCGCCGTGGCCGGCGGAGTGGTTCTTCTGATTGTATTCGAGCCGGGAGAGCGGCATGTCCTGATAGTCGGGCATGTGCGGGTTCGGGTTGCGGACCTTCGCGATATAGGAAGTGCGGGGGCGGACGTTGAGGTAGCCGAGAACCGCGTACGTGCGCGGGTCGCGCTTCGCGGCGGAGACGGCGCTGTGCTCGTCGCGGATGTTGCCGAAGACGATGGCTTCGGTCGGGCAGACCTGCTCGCAGGCGGTCCGGATCGTGCGATCCGGCACCTCGATGCGGTCGGTCATGCCGGCCTTCACCTTCTGCTCGATCTTCGCCCGCTGGATGCGCTGCACGCAGTAGGTGCATTTTTCCATGACACCGCGCATGCGCACCGTGACGTCGGGGTTCATCGCCATCTTCAACAGCTCCGGCTTCCCCTGCGGACCGAGCGGGCCCATGTACAGGGAGTCGAGCTGACGTTGCTGATAATCGAAGAAGTTGAAACGGCGGACCTTGTACGGGCAGTTGTTGGCGCAATACCGCGTGCCGATGCAGCGGTTGTAGGCCATGACGTTGAGCCCCTCCTCGTCGTGCACCGTCGCATTGACGGGGCAGACGCTCTCGCACGGGGCGAGCTCGCAGTGCTGGCAAGTCATCGGCTGGAGCGAAACCTGCGGATCCTCCGGGATGGCGGCATTGCTGGTCGAGCCCGACGAGTAGTAGCGGTCGAGGCGGATCCAGTGCATCTCGCGGCCGCGCAACACCTGGTCGCGGCCGACGATCGGGATGTTGTTCTCGGCCTGGCAGGCGACGACGCAGGCGTTGCAGCCGATGCAGGTGTTGAGATCGATCGACATGCCCCATTGGTGGATACCGTCGAAGTTGGGCGACTCGTAGAGCGAGTTGCCCCGCGGAGTCTCCTCGGCCTTCTCGGCGATCGACTTGTCCTTGTCCGACCCGTAGATCGCCGGCGAATGCGACTCCATGCCGATGCCGGCGGCCCAGGCGGGATTCGCCGCATGCTCACCCACGTTGGCCTCGCGAACTATGTCGCGCCCCTCGATCGCCCAATGTTCCTGGGTGTTGGGCAACTGGTGCACCCTGCCCTCGAGAATCTCGATCGTCGCCCCGGTGGCAAAGGCCACCCGCGCCGAGGAGCGCAACACATACGCCGAATAACCGACACCGTGGCTGATGCGCTGCTGCTCGACGGCGCGCCCGTAACCGAGCGGCAGGACGATGGTGTAGTCGGCCAAGCCCGGCTGGACATGCAGCGGCGCCTCGATCGAGCGCCCGTCGAGAGTGATCTTGGCGACCTTCGCGTGCTGTTTGCCGATGACGAACTCGTTGATGTCGTGACGCGCCGGGTCGAGCGCGCCGGCCGGCGGCAGGTCCTTGTCCAAACGGTGAGGGTCGACCAGGCCAAGTTCGGCCGCCAGGCGGGGCGAGATTTGCACCGGGTTGTCCCACGCGATGCGGGTGATCGGATCCGGGCACTCCTGCAACCAGCCGTTGTTGGCCGCGCTGCCGTCGCCCACCTTCAGGTCGGGGATGAACCGCACCTCTAGATTGCCGGCGGAAAGCGCGACGTGGTTGGTCGCGCGCAACATCTCGGCGAGCGCACCGGAAGCCACCGCGGCGGACAACGTCGGGTGGGCCGAGCCGGGCAGCACGCCGTCGTGCAACCACTGGCGGAAAAGCTTCTCATCGTCGCCCACCAACGCGCCGACCGTGCGACGCACCAGGCTATAGCCTTCGGTCACGCCATCGCCGGTCAATCGCGCCAGCAACTCGATTTCAGATACGCCGTTGAAGAGCGGCAGGATCATCGGCTGCACCGGCACGAGGGTGCCGTCCGCGGTGCGCGCGTCGCCCCAGGACTCGAGGAAATGCGTGCCGTGCACATGCCAACCCTCGCGCTCGGCGGCGAGCAGCGAGGTCTCGTCGACATGGAGCCCATGCCGAACGACCTCGGGGACGAGTTGCTGCAGCGCCGGCCAGTCGATCTCGGCCGGGGCGTTGTAGACGGGGTTGCCGCCCACGACCACCAGCGTTCGCACCTGGCCGTTCTGGATGGCCACGGCGAGATGGTGGATCGAATCGGCCGCCGGAGATTCGACCTGAAGCAGATCGACCGTGTGGCCGAAGGCGCCGAGCGCCTCGTTGATCGCCAGCGCCAACGCCTGCACGGCGGGCCCCTGCTGGAAACCGGCGCAGACCAGAGCCTCGCCACGGTGTTCACAAAGATCGGTTACACACGCATCCAGCCAACGGGTGTCGGCCTTCAAACCCGAGGCGAGCCCCTCGAGCGCAGCGAGTTGCTCGGTGAAGCGTCCGGTGCGCGCAAAGACCCGCTTCGCCACCGCCGCGGCAAACGCGGCCATGTGCGACGAGGCCACGCGAATCCGATGATCGGCATTGCTGCCGGTGATGGAAAATTGGCTCTCGGCGACATAGAGGCGCCCCATCTCCTCGCCTTTCGCCACCGCGCGCCGGCCCTTGGCCCAGTCGCGGGCATAGCCGATCGCTCCCGGCTCAGCCTGAAGGAGATCGCAGTCGAGGCTGAGCACACGTTTCGCGGCGCCGAGCCGGTAGAGCGGTTTGGCGCCGCGGCCCAGGAGCGTCTCCGCCGTGTGGATCGCGGTCTGGGCGTCGATCGGATCGTACTCCGCCCAGATCGCCTTCGGAAACTTCGCCTTCAGGTTCGCCACCAGCGCGGCGCGCGTGGGCGAGGTCGACGGCTCGGCGAGGAAGGCCAGCCCGGCGCCCTTGATCGACGAATACGTGTCACGAATCTGGGCCAACCGGTCGTTGACCTGGGCGGCACCGACCTCGTGGCCCGCCTGGGTTGAAAACATCGCGCGGTCCGGATCGTAGAGATCGAGCACCGCGGCCTGGGCGGCGAGGTTCGAGGCGCCGCCGAAGGGGGCGTAGCTCGGGTTGCCCTCGAGCTTGGTCGGACGGCCCTGATGGGTCTCGGCCAACAGCGGGATCGCCCCCCCCCGCGCCGGCATCGCCGTGGCGTAGTACTTGGCCAGGCCGGGCACGATGCCTTCGACCGATTTGCCGTACGGCAGGATGTTCACTTCCGGGCGACGGCAGCCGGAAAGACCGAGTCCGCCCAAGGCGAAGGACGCCGCCATGATCTTCACGAAATGGCGACGGTCGACGCCGTCGAGCTCGGCGGCGCCCTGCGGAAATTCGCGTTCGAGCTGCGCGCGGAATCCGGGCGTGTCGGCCAGCTCGTCGAGGCTGCGCCAGTAGCGCGGACCGTTGAGAGCGCGGGCGGAAGGGGCGGGATGTGCGAACTTGCGTTTCATCGGTGGCAGCCGCTGCAGCTCTGCGGCGGATTCACTTTCATGTGCTCGATCAGCTGGGCGGCCTCGGCGCCCTTGCCCTGATCGGCGAGGCGCTGGCTGTTGAGGTTGAAGACATCCTTCTCGGGGCGGATGCGGCTCGCCGGATCGCGGTGGCAATCGAGGCAGAACGACATGCTCAACGGCTGGTTCTGCGCCATCTTCGTGCCGATCTCCGGCTGCGTGATGTTGCCGTGGCACTCGACACAAGAGACGCCGCGCGACACGTGGACCGCGTGGTTGAAATACACGAAATCGGGCGCCTGGTGGATCTTCACCCACGGCACCGGATCACCCGACTCGAAGCTCGCCCGCACCGGCGCCAGCAACGGGCTGTCCTTCTTGATGATGCTGTGGCAGTTCATGCACGTCTGCGCCGACGGCACGGTCGAATGCGGACCCTGGTCGACGCCGACATGGCAATAGCGGCAGTCGAGACCGAGCTGGCCGGTGTGCAGTGCATGATCGAACGCCACCGGCTGGACCGGGGCGAAACCGACACGGGTGTACTTCGGCGTGAAGTAGTAGGTGGCGCCGGCCGTCACCAGCCCCCCGAGCACGATCAAAAAGAAAATGATCTGCAGCGGCAGGCGGTTGGCCGACTTGGGAAATACCTTCGACATGAGCCGGGGAGAGCAGGAGTGGAGCGGAGAGGCGGGGCGTTAAAGAGGAGGAAGCAACGCGGCCGAGTTCAGGCCTCGACCGAACGGCGCGCGACGGCACGCAACTCCGGCTGCAACGGACGAGGTGCAAGCCCCGGCTCGGTGCGACCGGCGGGAGTAGCAACAGTGCCACGACGGACCAGCGCCGGCGGCAGCGCAAACGCCGCGATGGCAGAGAAAACAAGTTTCGACAGGAAGGACTTACGCGAATCCGGAGCGCTCACGGGGAGGTGCGGGCGGGTTACGGTTGGGAAGGCGGGGCCACTAATCGAAGCGGGCCCGAATCATGTAAACGAAATAGCAGGAAGCGAATCGAAGTTGCAGGTTCGTTGCGCCAATCGTGATGCAGAATGCAGCCAACTTATGATGCGCAAAACTTGCCCGCTCCGCAGCGCCCCCCTGTGCCCGCGCCCATTTCCTGATCAACCGGATTCGGAGCCGGCCGATAGGAACGCTGGTACGACCATGAGCACAACGCCCGACTCCACTACTCCGCCCAAGCACGCCACCGACCTGCCCACGCTGGATGCCGAGCGCATGGAGATGTTGCGCGAACTCTGCCTCGACGCCGGGCAGGACATGCTCCGCGACATGTTCGGCAGCTGGGAAACCGAGGCGGCGAAGCATCTGGCCAACGCCGAGCGGGCCATGGCCGCGGCCGACCATCCGGCCCTGAAAGCCGCCGCCCACGCCCTCAAGGGCGGCTGCGGCAACATGGGCATCGTGCGCCTCGCCGAACTCGGTCGCCAACTCGAGCATCGGGCGGAGATCCCCGAGGAGGCACAAGCCCTGATCGAGGAAATGAAGCAGGAGTTCGACCACACCCGGGGCGAACTCGCCAAGATCGTCGCTTAGCCGTAAGCATTCGGTCGAGTGACGAGTGACGAGCGTCGAGGGACGCCGATGACAGAGGAGATCAAGCGAAGCACTCGTGCTGGAAGCTCGCCACCGATGGTTTGGCGCTCGTCCCTCGGCGCTCGCCTCTCGACTGCATCGTCGCTTAGGTCGCCGCCCGATGCGTGCGCCCGGCTCGAAGCGTCTCCAACTTTTGGGTGATCGAGTCGGCACCAACCGGGGGCGCGAGGCACGCCACTTCCCCCCGGCTCCGCCCCCGCGGCACCCTTGCCGGTCCGCCGGTCGCGCGCCGGCGCCGCAATCCCGGACACCCCACCGCGCCACACATCCACGTCGGCGTGCCGCCTCTGCGCTTGCTGTGGCCGAGTCCCGACCGTTGAGTCGGGCCATGACCGATTTCGCCCGCCCCGATGGCCGCAAGACCAACCAGCTCCGCCCGATCTCCTTCCAGGCCGACTTCGCCCCCCACGCCGACGGCTCCGTGCTCGTCTCCTTCGGCAACACCCGCGTGATCTGCGCCGCGATGATCGAGCCGAAGGTTCCCACTTGGATGCGCCAGCAGGGCGTACCCGGCGGCTGGCTCTCGGCCGAATACTCGATGCTGCCCTACAGCACCCTCGACCGGAAGCAGCGCGACAGCACCCGGGGCAAGGTCGACGGCCGCACGATCGAGATCCAGCGCCTGATCGGTCGTTCGCTGCGCGCGGTCATCGATCTCAAAAAACTCCCCGACAAGACCCTCTGGGTCGACTGCGACGTCCTCCAGGCCGACGGCGGCACCCGTACCGCCTCGATCACCGGCGCCTACCTCGCCGCCCGGATGGCCGTCGAAAAACTCGTCACCGCCAAGAAGCTCGCCGAGAACCCCTTCACCGACTCGGTCGCCGCGGTGAGCGTTGGCATCTTCGACAATCGCGAGGTCCTCGATCTCAACTACGTCGAGGACAAGGACGCCGAGGTCGACTTCAACGTCGTCATGACCGGCCGCGGCAACTTCGTCGAAGTTCAAGGCACGGGCGAAGAGGCGACCTTCACGCAGGACCAGTTGACCTCGCTCATCGCACTCGCGCAGAGCGGCCTGAAGGAGCTCTCCGCCAAACAGACGGAGTTCCTCGCCAAACGACTCCTCGCCGACGGCCTCGCCGGGCTGGCGACGCTCCGGCGCTGACGTGCACGAGGTCGCGGAGCTGGATCGCGCAGCCCTTCGGCCCGAGCCATCGTCCATCGCAGAACAGAGACATGCCGGCGAAGAGCACGCCCCAATCAGTGAGCGGAACGCGCCAGCGTTTCGTTCCTCGGCGTTCGGTCGGCGGCCTTGGTGTCGGCCGCTAAACCGCGAGAAGCGTCTCCATACGCAGCCCTGCAACCGTGCCCCGTCGAACCTCCCAGTTCCTGCTGCCGCTGATCTACTTGGGGTTCATCAGTCTCGGCCTGCCCGACGGCACCCTCGGCGTGGCATGGCCGCGGATGGCGGGCGATCTGCACCAACCGCTCGAGGCGGCCGGCATCATCATGGTCGTGGCCACCCTGCTCTCCGCCACGGCCAGTTTCTCCAGCGGGCGCATCCTCGCCCGTTTCGGGACCGGTCGAGTGGTGATGGTGAGCTGCCTGCTCACCGGCGGAGCGCTCCTCGTGACCTCCCGAACCCCGTCATTCGCGGTGCTCGTGGCCGCGGCGCTGCCGCTCGGCCTCGGCGCCGGTGCGGTCGACGCCGCGCTCAACGGCTTCGTCGCCCGCCACTACAGCGGACGGCATATGAACTGGCTCCACGCCTGTTGGGGCATCGGCGCCTCGTCCGGTCCGCTCATCATGACCCACGCGCTCGGCACCGCCCACGGTTGGCGCGGCGGCTACCTGCTGATCGGATCGATCCAGCTCGGGCTCACGCTGCTTTTCACGGCGACCTTGGGCCTGTGGAAAACGGCACCGGATCGCGCGACGGCCGCCGCATCCGATTCAAAATCCGGAGACAGGAGGAACGGCACCCACGCCGCCAACTCCGAAGCCGGCCGGCTCTCGGCGCTGGTCTTCCTCGTCTATGTCGCCGCCGAGATGACCGCCGGGCTGTGGGCCAACTCCATCCTCGTCGTCAGCCGCGGCATCCCGCAGCACGCCGCCGGCCTGTGCGTAGCCGCACTCTACGTCGCGATAACTTGCGGCCGCATCGCCAACGGCATCGTCGTCGACCGCTGGGGCAACCGTCGGTTGGTCACCATCGGGGCCTGCGTCGCGCTGGTCGGCGTCGGACTGTTCACCATCGCGAATTCGGCCCCGGCCGCCGCGCTGGCGCTCTCGCTCATGGGCCTCGGCTTCGCCCCGATCTATCCAGGACTGATGCATGAGGTGCCCCGCCGATTCGCCCCCGGGGCGGTCGCGACCATCATCGGTATCCAGTCGGGGGCGGCGTGCGTGGGCGCTGCCGTCTTCCCCGCCGCCGCGGGGTGGCTCTCCGGGCGGGCGGGACTGGAGTCGATAACCATCTCCATCGTTGCGGGCACCATCCTGCTCGCGGGCCTGATCCGCCGGCTGGACCGAATTTCGTGATACGATTTTCCCGCTAAATCCCGACCGCCCAAGGCCGATACTACGCGCCGATGAAAACGTTGTCGGCAGTGGCGATCGGGATTCTCTCATTGTTGTCGGGAAACGTCGTGGCGCAGTCGACCGTGCGGCTCTGCGCCGACCAGTGGATGCCGTACAACGGCGACCCGGCGGAAACCAAACCCGGCTACGTGATCGAACTGGCCAAAACCGTGTTCGAGCCACGCGGCATCGCCGTCGCCTACGAGGTGGTTCCGTGGGAAGACGCCCTCGCCGCCGTGAAGGAATGCAAACACTCCGGTGCCATCGGCGCAAACAAGGAGGAAGCCGAGGGGCTGACCCTTCCGCGCGAATCGATCGGCGCGGTCGCCGTCTGCCTCATCACCCGTGCCGACAGCAAGTGGTCATACAACAACATCGCCTCCTTCCGGAACGGAAAGCTCGGCATCATCAAGGGCTACTCCTATTGGCCGGCGCTCGACTCGTACATCGAAGGCCATGCCGACAAGGGCAACATCGTCGTGGCGGAGGGCGACGACCCCCTCGAGGACCTCATGACCAAACTGCAGGCCGGCGAGATCGACGTCGTCGCCGAATCGGAGCCGATCCTGCTCTGGTATCTGCGCAGCCACGACCTCGACCGGGCGAACTTCAAGGTCGTCTTCAAGGGCACGATCGACCCGATCTACGTCGCCTTCTCCCCCGATGCCGACGGCCAGCGCTACGCGGGGATCCTCGACGAGGGCATCCGTGAACTCCGCAAGTCCGGCGAACTGGTGAAGTTGCTCCAACGCTACGGCCTGCGCGACTGGCAATAAGCCGCGACCGCCCCCCTGATTCTGCACTTCCCCTCCGCCCGCCGTTCCCTCGGCGGGCGTTTTACGTTTTCCCGCACGGCGTCGGCTTGAGCCCCCCGCTGAATCCGGCAGTCTCCGGCCCTCCCCCAGCCCACGCTGCGCCCCCTGCACCCGCCACCGATCCTCGGTCCAATCGGCGGTCTTCCCAACCCCGATTCATCCTTCACGATGTCACCGTTCGCTTGCGACAGCCTCGCGCCGTCCGCGTTCAATCGTATCGCCTCGACGCGTCTCGTCGCGCTCGCCCTCGTCGCCGCACTCACAGTCGAAGCCTGCGCCCAGTCCCCTGCACCGACCCTATCGCTCACCTCGCTCTCGGCCGACGGCACCACGGCCAACCTCACCCTCGTCGCGCCTCCCGGCGGCTATCTGGTCCAGGCCAGCACCGACCTCGCCGGCACCTGGACCGACACCCTCCTGCTCGGTTTCGATGACACGACCGGCCCCGCCTCGTTCACCCTGCCCACTTTCGGCGTCGACCGGATGTTCTTCCGCGCCCTCGAGCAGCCACCGGCGGCCACCGTGGTCATCGAGACCGCCGGTGCGACCTTCGCGCCCGTCGTCGAATGCGCCACCGGCACCCAGGCCGCCCTGCTCTGGCGTTGGAACGACGGCTCGACCAGTGGCAGCTACCCCGCCACCACCAAGACCTTCGGCAGCCCGGCGCTCCGTACCCATTCGCTGGAGGTATTCGCGCCCACCCGCCTCACGAAGTTGAACTTCGGCCACAACGCCGCCGACGGCGGCGGTATCACCCCGCTCACCCTGCTCGCCCCCCAGAACGTGGCCGCGGTCTCCTTCCCGACGCCGCTGCCCGATCTCACCTGCTTTGCCGCAACGCACAACGCCCAGCTCCGGTCCCTCGACTTCACCGGTTGCACCAGCCTCGAATACATCGAGTGCTTCGAAGCCGGTGGCCTCCAGCAGGTCACGGTCACCGATCTTCCCGCCCTCCGCCGGGTCTGTTTCGAGGACTGCAACCTCGCCGCGCTCGATCTCTCGGGCCTGCCCGAGCTCTACGACGTGCGCGCCGCGCTCAACAACTTCAGCGAGATCGTCGTCGGCCGCGGCACCGGTCCGAAGATCTGGCACTGGTGCACCCGCGACAACCCGCAGATGACGCAGAACTTCGCGGACATCATGGGCGACTTCACCGCCCTCGAGGAACTCTTCATCTGGAACACCAACCAGCACGGCGCGTTCACGATCGGCTCGATGGTGTTGCGCGATTTCCAGGCCGCCTGGAACCACTTCACCGGCGTCTCGCTCCCCGGCCGCACCCGGCTCCAGAACTGCCAGCTCCAGGACAACGAGATCGCCACGATCGACCTCGCCGGCTGCACCGGACTCCTCGACCTCAACCTGTCCAACAACCGCCTCTCCTCCGCCGCGCTCGACGCCCTGCTCGCCACCCTTGTCGCCGACTCGCCCAACCTCCAGGCCGTGCGCCTCACCGGCAACCTCGGCGCACCCGGAACAACCGGGCAGGCGAGCGTCGCCGCTCTTCGGGCACGCGGCACCTACGTCGAGGTCGACAGGCCCGAACAGAACGACGGCCGGATCGACGTCCAGGGCGGCACCAACGCGATCACGTTCACCACCTCGGCCGAGCAGCCCCACATGGAGATCCGGGTTTCCGGCACTCCGACCTCGGTGATCTGGCATTGGGGCGACGGCACCATCAGCGAGGGTTCCTACGTTGCGACGCACCGCTTCGCCGACGCCTCCCCGCACACCAACTACGTCGAGGTCGTCCCTGCGTCCGCCGTCACCTACTTCGGCGCCCAGTACGGCCAGACCAACCAGGGCATCACCGGAGTGACCGGCGCCTCGAACTTCCCCAACCTCGCCTTCCTCTTTCTCTACCAGGAATCGGTGACCGTGCTCGACATCGCCGGCTGCGCCCGCCTCACCCAGCTGCACTTCGCCGACAACCTCGTGTCATCGACTGTCTGCGACAAATGGTTCCTCGACCTCGACGCCGCGGTCGCCGGCCCCGTCACCGACGCCGATTTCTTCTTCCCGTTGGGCGCACGCACCTCGGCCAGCGACGCCGCCTACCAAAGCCTCGTCGCGAAGGGCTACACGATGCACCCGTACTGAGCGCGCAAAGAAACCGTGGGGACGTTGCTTGCCGACGCCCGTTGGACAGCGGCTCTCCCTGCGTTCGGGCCGGAGTGGAGGCAGTCGGCGAACATCAGCGCACACCGCCGGAGTCGAAATCATTCGGCTCAGAAGCGGATCATACCGGTCCCAGTCATCGCCCCTCCGCCCTTCCGCACCCAATCCGGTGTTGGTGGAGGCAACGGCTGAAGAGGTCCGCAAGCGCCAAGGAACGCACCGCCCCGAAAGGCGGCATCGGTGCAGGACGGATCGACCGTCCACGCCTCCGGGATCGGCCGGGATGGACGCCGAAATGCTACTCCCGATGCCTCGAGCGTCGCCGCGGCCTCATCGACCAGCCCGGCGCCGACACCGCGCAAGTGCGCGTTCGGATAGGAGTTTCCGTCCGGAGCATCCGCATGTCCGGCGTATCGAAAACCAAAACGCGCATAATAGGGCAGCGATGTTTCCAGCGCCGAAATTCCGATCGTGAGAGGTCTCATCCGCCGAGGAAGCAATGCAATCCGGGCCAGAAACATGGTTGTGCCGATTCCGGCCCGATGTTTCGCGGGATCAACCAGTCCATAGCAGAACCAGACCACATCGGGTAAGTGCCAATGCAGCGCGCAGGTTCCGACCGGCATGCCGTTCTCTTCGGCAATAAGGACCAGCATCCGGCCCCCGCGAAGCGCTTCCTCGTAGAACGTGAAATGGTTCGCCGGAACCCCGGCCCGTTCGTTCTCCCGGTGGAGGCGTTCGCAGAAACCGAAGTCGTCGGCCCCGGCTTCGCGAAAGACCAAAGGACGAATACGCTCCCGCTCCACCGAGGGAGTCCAAGCAGCGACTTTGGGACCTGGGGAATGAAACCAACCCGTGCCGCGCGGAGCGTTGCCACCACTCGTCCCTGCCGCAAGGCTTCGTCCATGCCGCAACTACCCCGCCGCACGTTCCTGCGCACCCTCGGCTCGGTCGCGCTCGGAGCCTCCGCCGCCACCGGCCTGCTTCCCGGCGCGCCAGCATCCCCGCAGCAGCATGCTTCGCGCCGTCGCGTGCTCCGCGCCGCCCACCTCACCGACATCCATCTGCGTTCGGATCTCGGCGCACCCGACGGCATGGCCGCCGCGATCCGCCATGCCCAAGGCCAGCCCGACAAGCCCGACCTGCTCCTCTTCGGCGGCGATCTCATCATGGATTCGCTCTACTGCGACAAGGCGACCGCCAAAGCGCAGTGGGACCTCTGGGAACGAGTGTTTTCGGCCGAGGTGAAACTCCCCTACCAACTCTGCCTCGGCAACCACGACGTCTGGGGCTGGGCCAAGCACGACAGCCCCTCCATCGAGAAGGATCGCGACTACGGCAAACGCCTCGCCCTCGAACGCCTCGGCATGAAGGGCCGGTTCTACTCCTTCGACCGCGCGGGCTGGCACTTCGTCGTGCTCGACAGCATGGAACGCCACGCCGCCAGCACGACCGGCTACAGCGCCAGGCTCGACGACGCGCAGTTCCTCTGGCTCGCCCGCGATCTCGCCAAGACCACGCCCGACACGCCGGTCTGCATCCTCTCGCACATCCCGATCCTCAGTGCCTGCGTCTTCTTCGACGGCGACCTCGCGCAGTTCGGCACCTGGCAGATCCCAGGCGCCTGGGTCCACACCGACGTGGCCAAGCTCAAGACGCTCTTCCTGCAGCACCCCAACGTGAAGGTCTGCCTCAGCGGCCATATCCACCTCGCCGACGACGTGCGCTATCTCGGCGTGCGTTACCTCTGCAACGGCGCCGTCTGCGGCGCGTGGTGGAAAGGGGCGTTCCAGGAGTTCGCCCCCGCCTACGCCCTCGTCGACTTCTACGACGACGGCACAGTCGAGAACCAGCTCGTGGCCTACGGCGCCTGAGCCCACGATTCAGTGCAGCTCGGGTTTCGTTCTACCGGCGTGCGCACCGCAGGTACGTAGCAGGTGCGTCGCTCGCCGACGCCCTCCCCTCCGGCCCGACCGCAAGGAGATGCACGTCGAACAGGCGCCGGCGAGCGACGCACCTGCGGTTTTTCTGCATCATCACGCCCAAGTGTCCGCCAAAACAACCCTCGACCCGCGCCCCCACTCCCTTACTCCCTCATTCCCTTACTCACTCATCCCCTCACTCCCTTTCCCATGGGCAACGTCCTCGTCCTCTACGCATCCAAGACCGGCAACACCGCCAAGATGGCGGCCGAAGTCGCCGAAGGCGCCAAACGCATCCCCGGCATCGAGGTGCGCATCCGCTCCGTCACCGAGGCCAAGCCCGAGGATGTGCAATGGTGCCACGGCATCGCCGTGGGTTCCCCCACCAACCTCGGTACCATCGCGTGGGAGATGAAGCAGTTTTGGGACACCCAGATGCCCGACCACTGGAGCGGGCTCGACGGCCGCATCGGCTGCGCGTTCAGCTCGCAGGGCGGCTGGGGCGGCGGCGCCGAACTCACCTGCCAGACCATCCAGACGATCCTCCTCAATTTCGGGTTCCTCGTCTTCGGCGTGCCCGACTACGTGGCGAAACAGTTCACCCTCCACTACGGCGCGACGCTCGCCGGCGAACCGCGCGACGGCCGCGAGGTCGAGGCCTGCCGCCGCCTCGGCCAACGCCTCGCCGAGTGGGTCGCCGTGTATTTCGACGGCCGCAAGGAGGAGCACCCGCTCACCTCCGAACGCGTCCGCTTTCCGTGGTGACAACTCCCCGACCGTGAGAATCAACCGCTACCTCGCCGCCTGCGGCCTCGCCTCCCGCCGCGCCGCCGAACAACTCGTGCTCGACGGCCGCGTCGCCATCGACGGCGCGATCGTGCGCGATCTCGGCGCGCAGGTCGCCGACGGCGCCAGCGTCACCGTCGACGGCAAACCGGCCGTGTTGCCCTCGCTCGGCCGCGTCGTGCTGCTCCACAAGCCGGTCAACGTCATGACCACCCGCGACGATCCCGAGGGGCGCCGCACCATCTACGACCTGCTCCCGCCGGAGATGCACCGTCTCGCCTACGCCGGCCGGCTCGACTTCGCCTCGCGCGGGCTCCTGGTCCTGACCGACGACGGCGAGCTGCTCTTCCGCCTCACCCACCCGCGTTGGGACCATCCCAAACGCTACGTCGTCGAGCTCGACGCCCCGCTCACGCCCGCCGACCTCGCCCGTATCCGCGAAGGTCGGATCGAGCTGCCCGACGAATTGCCGCTCAAACCCGTCGCGGCGCGCGCCGAGGGATGCACGCTGCTGCTCGAGTTGCGCGAGGGCCGCAACCGGCAGATCCGCCGCATGATGGACGCGCTCGGCCGCCAAGTCTTCGATCTCTGCCGCACCTCCGTCGGGCATTGGACGCTCGAAGGCATCGCCCCGGGAAAATGGCGTGAACTAGGCCAGGCCGAAATCGACCCGATGCGCCGTCTGCTGGACCTGCCCGCCTCCGGCGACACAAGCCCCCACCCCGTGGCGCAGGCGTCCCTGCCTGCGGAGCACAAGACCCCGCCGGCAGGAAAACCGCAGACCAAAATCACAAAGCCGGCGGCACCACGGTATCCGTCACGGGGGCGACGGCCGCGCGCTTGAGGATCGCCGCGGCGATCAGGGAGACGATGACCCCGAAGAACAGCGTGCCGAACAACGCCGAGGCGCCCTGTGCCACCGGACTCAACATGATGTTCATCATCTTCTCGGCCATCGCATAGGCCTCGGCCGGCATCCCGGATTCCTGCATTTCGGCCAGCTTGCTGGCGATCATCGCGTCCTTGAATCCCGGGTTGATCACCATGCCGTAAAGGATCGTGAAGACCATGGAAGCAAGGCCATTGAAAAGACTGATCATCAAACCGCCACCGAAGCCACGGCCATAGCTCATCGCCTTGTCCGGCGCCGCTTCACGCCAAGCACGTATTCCAAGGGAGATCACCGCGACACCGATCGCGACGCCGAGCACACCCATCGGCAACTGAACCTTCCAGCTGTTGAAGAGATCTATCCGCTCCCCATGGAGACCGGCGAAGAACATCGCCAGCGTCATCAATGCCCCGATTGCAGCCCCGGCCAGTCCATATGTCGCGTAGGTTTTCATGCAGTCGGGAGGCTGCACCGCCCGTGGATGAGAATCAATACCGTCGGGACAGGCGGTGGCCGAACTCCACGATCGGCGGGGCGAGTTACCGGAACATGACAAGGGCGCCCGAAGGCGCCCTTGTAAATCGGTGGACTGGTTGTTCGCGTCAGACCGTCGCCGCGCCGCGGAGGAAGCGGTCGATCGCCTGGGCCGAGCGTTTGCCATCGCCCATCGCGAGGATGACCGTGGCCGCACCGCGCACGATGTCGCCGCCGGCGAAAACGCCGGGCATGCTCGTCATGCCGTCCTCATCGGTCTCGATGTTGCCGCGTTTGTTCAACTTCAACTCGGGGCAGGTGGCGGTGAGCAGCGGGTTGGCGCGGGTGCCGATGGCCACCACGACGACATCGCACTCGAGCACGAACTCCGAGCCGGGGACCGGCTCGGGGCTGCGGCGGCCGGAGGCGTCGGGCTCGCCGAGGTGCATGCGCACGCAGCGGAGGCCCTTCACCCACTTGCGCTCATCGCCGACGACCTCGAGCGGGGCCACGAGGTATTCGAAATGCACTCCCTCCTGCTCGGCGTGGTGGATCTCCTCGACGCGCGCCGGCATCTCCTTGCGGGTACGGCGGTACACGATCGTGGCGTCGGCGCCGAGGCGCTTGGCGGTGCGCACCGCGTCCATCGCGACGTTGCCGCCGCCGACGACCACCACCTTCCTGCCCACCAGCACCGGGGTGTCGGCCGAGGGGAACTCGTAGGCCGCCATGAGGTTGACGCGGGTCAGGTACTCATTGGCCGAGTACACACCTTTGAGATTCTCGCCCGGCACGTTCATGAACACCGGAAGGCCGGCACCGTTGGCGATGAAGACCGCGTCGAACTGCGCCTTCAGCTCCGGCAGGGTGTAGGTGCGGCCGACGACGACATTGCACTCGATCTTCACGCCGGCGGCTTCGAGCCGTTGCACCTCCAGGTCGACGATCTTCTTCGGCAAACGGAACTCGGGGATGCCATAGACGAGCACGCCGCCCGGCTGGTGGAGCGCCTCGTACACGGTCACGTCGTGGCCCGCCTTCGCGAGCGCGCCCGCGGCGGTGAGCCCCGCCGGGCCGGCGCCGACCACCGCCACCTTCTTGCCGGTGGCGGGAGCCTTCTCGGCCGGGGCGCCGGTGCGGTGCTCGAGCGCCCAGTCGGCGACGTAGCGCTCGAGGTAGCCGATCGCGACCGGCCGGCTCTTCACGCCGCGGATGCATTCGACCTCGCACTGGGTCTCCTGCGGGCAGACCCGGCCGGTGACCGAGGGAAGCGCGTTGTCGCCGAGCAGGCTCTGCGCGGCGGCGGCGAGATCGCCCTCGGCGATGTGCCCGATGAAGCGGGGGATGTTCACCCGTACCGGGCAGCCGGACACACACTTCGGATCCTTGCACTGGATGCAGCGCTCGGCCTCGAGCAGGGCCAACTGCTCGTCGAAACCGAGGTTGACCTCCTTGAAATTGCACGCGCGCTCGGTGGCGTCCTGTTCGGGCATCGCCTGGCGCGGGATCGCCATGCGTTCCTTGGGTGAAAGCTTCTTCTCCATGGGACGGAAAAATGTAGGTTATTTCTGGAGGCCGATGCGGCAATCGTCGCCGCAACGTTCGGTGGCGGCCTTCTCCTGCTCGCGGTAGGTCGAGAGGCGGTCGGAAAGAAGATCGAAGTCGACCTGATGGCCGTCGAACTCGGGCCCGTCGACACAGGCGAACTTGGTCGTGCCGCCGACATCCACGCGGCAGCCGCCGCACATGCCGGTGCCATCGACCATGACCGGGTTCAGCGACACGATGGTGTGCACGCCGAAGGGGCGGGTGAGATTCGCCACCGCGCGCATCATCGGCACCGGGCCGACCGCGTAGACGATGTCGATACCGCCGGCCTCGAGCAGTGCCTTGGCCGCGTCGGTCACGAAACCCTTGCGCCCATGGCTGCCGTCGTCGGTGCAGACGACCACTTCGCCGAGTTGGCCAAGTTCCTTCTCGAAGATGACCCATTCCTTCGAGCGGCCACCGATCACGCTGACAACCTGCACGCCGTGGCGATGCAACCCCTGCGCAATCGGATGCACGACCGCCGTGCCCACGCCGCCGCCGATGCAGAGCGCGCGGCCCTTCTCGATCAGTTCGGTCGGCATGCCCAACGGACCGGAGATGTCGCGGATCGAATCCCCCACGGCCAGCGCCACGAGTTCCTTCGTGCTCTTGCCGACGGCCTGAATGACCAGCGCAATCGTGCCCTTCTCCGGGTCGGCGTCCGCAATGGTGAGCGGGATCCGTTCGGCCCGCTCGGCCCGGCGAACGATGACGAACTGGCCGGGTTGGCGGATCTGGGCGATGCGCGGCGCCTCGACGTCGAGCCGGGTGACGTTGGGGCTGAGCTGGGTGCGGGCAACGATGCGGTGCATGATGGGGTTTGGGCGGAAACGCGAGAAAGGGGCGGACGATAAAGCTCCTCTTCAGCCGCACACAAGCCCCCGGATCGGGCAAACAGGAAGCCCCGGCGTGGGTGCCGGGGCTTCGGAGTGGGGCAGCTTCGGGCCGCTCAACGTGTCTTGACCTCTTCGACCGGCTCGTCCTCGGCCTCTTCCGCCTCGGGAGCGGCCGGAGTGTCGGAGGCAGCCGCCGCCTGCTCCTTGGCCATCTTCTTGGCGAGTCGCTGTTCACGACGTTTGGCCAGGTCGGCCTGATGCTTCGCCTCCTCTTCGGGCTCGAGCTGGCCGTTCTTGTTGGCGTCGTACTTCTTGAGCAGGTTGGCGTGGCGTTTGGCGGCCTTCTCGGCCTTCATCGTCGCGCATTCCTGTTCGTCGAGCACGCCATCCTTGTTGGCGTCGTACTGCTCGGTCTTGGGGGTGACCGGTTTGTCCTTCGCCTTCTCGCCGGCGGTGGCAGTCGCGGGGGTGAACAAGACCGCGGCGAGCAGGACGCCGCAGCCGACCATGATCTTCGATTGTATCATCATTTCTGCGTTTCGGGTTTGTCGTTAACGCAGGGGGCACCGGGAAGCTGATACAATCGCGACGCCGAGGCAAGCCGGAGTTCGCGGCGGCCTCGGATTCCAACGACAGAGCGCCGGTCCGCGAGGCGATGGTTGACGACGGGCGCGGGCCCATTTGACGATCTCCCCGTGGTCCCCTATCGCATCGAGACCCTGTTCCAGCACGAGCCCTGGGCCAACAAGGCCCTGTTCGGCCTCACCATCGCCTGCAGCCTCGCGCTGGAATCGGGCATGCTGCCGGACGAGACGGTGCAGGCGTACTTCGTCTGGGGCGAGGGCAACCCGTTGGCATTGTTCGGGTATCTGTTCGCCCATGGCGGAATCGGGCACCTGTTCGGCAACATGGTCTTCCTGTGGGTCTTCGGCAACGCGGTGTGCGCCACGGTCGGCAACTGGACCTACCTCGCCCTCTACTTGGGCATGGGCTCCTTCGCCGGGCTCGTGCACCTGCTCGCCGACGGCACCCCGGTGGTGGGCGCCAGCGGCGCGATCGCGGGCGTGGTGGGCATGGCCGTCGCCTTCTACCCGCTCAACCGGGTCAACCTCTTCTACTGGCTGGGGATGATCCCGCGCACCGGCCGGCTCTGGCTCTGGGCGATCGCGCTGTATTGGACGGCGTGGGATATCTTCGGCGCGGTCTTCGCCCTCGGCCCCGTGGCCTACTGGGCGCACCTGGGCGGCACGGCGGCCGGTCTTGCGGTCGGCCTGCTGCTGCTCGCGACGGGGCGGGCCCGGCTCACCGAGTTCGACCATGGCTCGCTGCTCGACTTCATGCTGCGGCGCGAGCCACCCCACCACGACCATGCGGCCGAAACCTTCGCCGAAATCGAACGCCGCCGGGCGCTCCTGCAGGCGAACCAACCCGAATTCGCATCGGCCGAAACGGCGCCGCAACCGACCGCACAGGCCGCACCGACCGGCGAGAATCGTATCCAAGTCCATCCCGAGCTTCCGGACGTCCCCTACCACGTCTTCGACCGGCGCGAGCGGCGCGGCCCCATGAGCCGCGCGACGTTCCTCACACTGCTCGCCTCGGCGCCGGAGACCGATGGCTGGTGGTACTGGGGCGTCGGCATGGCCGAATGGCAGCCGGTCGAGGATCTTGCCGCGCGAAAGACAGCCACCTCGAAATTGAGGTTGAAAACCCGGCCCGCCGGGCAAGCCGTTCAGGACCGGTAGACGGCAACCGCGCGACCCCCGACCGGGCGGATCAAAGATCCGGCGGCACGGTGCCGAGGGCCTCCTCCATCGTGGAGAGCCCCTCCTTCACCTTCAGCATGGAGTCCTGATGCAGCGTCTTCATGCCGTTGCGCATGGCGATCTTCTTGAGTTCCGCGGTTTCGAGGCCCTTGTTGATGCCCTCGACCAGCTGCTCGGAGACGACCATGAGCTCGTGGATACCGACCCGCCCCTTGTAGCCGGTGCCGCCGCACTTCGGGCACCCGCGCGGGTTGGCCCGGAAAATCTGCCCGCTCCAACCGATCGCCCCGTCGAGGATCTCCTTCTCCCGGCCGACCGGTTCGTGCGGCACCTTGCACACCTTGCACACGCGGCGCATGAGGCGCTGGGCGCACACGCACAGCAGCGACGACGAGATCATGAACGGCTCGATCCCCATGTCGGTGAGACGGGCGATCGTGCTGGGCGCATCGTTGGTGTGCAGCGTCGAAAGCAGCAAGTGACCGGTGAGCGCGGCCTCGACGGCGATGTCCGCCGTCTCCTTGTCGCGAATTTCGCCGACGAGCACGATGTCGGGATCCTGGCGCAGGAACGCGCGCAACGCCGCGGCGAAGGTGAGGCCGATCTGCCGGTGCATCTGCATCTGGTTGATGCCGGCCAGCGTGTATTCGATCGGATCCTCCGCCGTGCGGATGACCAGTTCGGGGCTGTTGATCTCGTTGAGCGCCGAGTAGAGCGTCATCGACTTGCCGGAGCCGGTCGGGCCGCAGTGCAGGATCATGCCGTAGGGCTGGCGGATGACGTCGCGGTATTTCGTCAGGTTCTCCTGCGAGAAGCCGAGCATGGGCAACGGCAGCGTCGACTTCTGCTTGTCCAGGATACGCATGACCACGCCCTCGCCGTGGTTGAGCGGCGCGGTGGAGACACGCAGATCGATGTCGATGCTCTTGCGTGTGTAGTTCTTGAAGACGATGCGTCCGTCCTGGGGCAACCGGCGCTCGGCGATGTCGAGGTTGCACATGATCTTCAGACGGGCCACCAGCGCCGGGCCGACCTTCGAGGGCAGCCGGAGCTTTTCCTGGCAGTTGCCGTCGATCCGGTAGCGCACGACGACCTCCTTCTCCCACGGCTCGACGTGGATGTCGGATGCGCCGGAAAGATAGGCGTCCTCGATGATGCGGTTGGCGAGCTGGATGATCGGGGCCGACTCCTCGGAGGTCGCGTCCTCCGCCTCGAGCTCCTTCTCCACCTCCTTGAACTCGACACCGATCTTGCCGACGACGTCGTCGAACTGCTGGCTCTCGCGATTCGCGTCGGACGCGAGCTTGTCGCGGATCTCCTTCTCGACGCTGAGCAGGCGGACCACGCGCTTGCCCGTGATCTCGCCGATCTTGGCGGTGACGCTGAGCTCGAACGGGTTCGAGAGGGCGACGATGATCGTGTCGCCGACCTGGCCGACCGGCAGCACGACGTTCTGCTGGCAGAACGCGCGGTCGAGATGCTCGAAGGTGCCGTTGTTGATCTTGTAGCGGGAAACAAGGTACGGCGCGATGCCGTAGGCCTTCGACTTGCCGAGCAGGATCTGGAAGGGGCTGAGCTGGTACTCCTTCTGGAGCAGCTGGTCGAGCGCCTCGCCGGGCAGATCCTGGGGCGTACCCACGATCGCGGCACGCTGGTCGGCGTTGAGCCGGCCCATTTCCTCGAGCTTGTCGATCAGGAGAGTCTGGAGGCGTCCGAGCGGCATGGTTCGATTCCTAGTGGGCGCGCATGCCCATGCCCTCGCTCTCGCGTTCGAGCTGCAGCTTGCGCAGGAAGTCGCCGATGTTCTCCATGGTCGTCACGAACCAGAGGATCTGGGTGTCGAGCTGGCGTTCCCAGTACGAGCGGGCGGCGGGGCTGAGGTAATACGCGGTGGCGACGAAATGGATCCCCTCCTCCAGGTCGAACGGCACCGACCAGGTCGCGCGGCAGGCGCCGATGTCGATCGACTTGCGCAGGTCGTAGGGCTGGTCGTAGTTCGAGAGGTCGACCATCCCCAGGCCCATCTCCTCGACCTGGTAGCTGAGCACCTGCTCCTCGGACAACGCCGCCTTCTCATAGATGAGAATCTGCAGCAGCGAGACGTCCTCCTTGTTCTCGTCGGCGGTGAGCTCGAGCAGGCGCTCGTTGGCCTCGTCCAACGCCTCGATCGAGATCAGGTTGTGATCGACCAGACTCGAGCCGAGAGCTCGGTTGGTTCGCATCATCAATGGCCTGTGGTCCGACATCGGTGTGGGTAGGGGCGTTTGCGGGTGGATCGGCTACAAAGTGTCGGGGTCGGTCGGGTGCCGACAAGCCCGGAGTTGGGGTCACGGCAAAGCAGGCACCGTGCCCCGATCGGTGCAGGTCTACTTCTTCTTGGCCCGAGTTGTCTCAGCCGTCGCCCGCGATGAGGCCGGCTTGCGGGCCGCTGCCCCGGCTTTTTTCGCCGCCGGTTTCTTGACCACCGAAGGCTTCTTCGCCGGAGCGGGTTTCTTGGCCGGCGCCACGCGTTTCGCAGCCATGCGCTTCGACGGTTTGCCGCCGTGGCGTACCCGGTGCAGGAGCTCGAGCGTGAGGTCGTTGAGCCCGACCTCGTCGATGCAGGAAATTTCCATGACATCGACCTTGTGGCGACGACGGAACGCCTGGAGGTTCTTCGCCGCCGCGGGCACGTCCATCTTGTTGGCCGCGACCAGGCGGGGCTTC
Source organism: Verrucomicrobiota bacterium (assembly GCA_023443455.1). Classification (GTDB taxonomy): domain Bacteria; phylum Verrucomicrobiota; class Verrucomicrobiia; order Opitutales; family Opitutaceae; genus CAJCBL01. Next base: position 19,535 of record JAEZUE010000048.1, on the reverse strand, counting down.
TTCAGCAGGTTCTTGTCGTAGAGTTCGAGTTCCTTGAGCAGATGCACGTAGTCGTCGCCCGGATCGCGACCGTCGACCGCGGCCATGTCGATGATCAGCAGCAGCACCGCGCAGCGCTCGATGTGACGGAGGAAACGGTGGCCCAGCCCGCGGTTCTCATGGGCGCCGTCGATCAGGCCCGGCACGTCGGCCAACGTGATGCGCTCGTAGAGGCCGGGGAACTCGATCACGCCGACCTGCGGCTGCAAGGTTGTGAATGGATACGGCGCCATCTTCGGATGCGCCTTGGTGATGTGGTTGGTCAGCGTGCTCTTGCCCGCGTTGGGGTAGCCGACCAGGCCGACATCGGCGATGCTCTTGAGCACCAGACGGAAAACCCCGGTCTCGCCGGGCAGGCCCGGGTTGGCGCGGCGGGGCGCGCGGTTGGTCGAGGTCTTGAAATGCAGATTGCCCCAGCCGCCTGTGCCGCCCTTGCAAAGGACCAGTTCCTGCCCATCGGCGGTGACCTCACCGACGGCCTCGCCGGTCTCCTCGTTGGTGACGACCGTGCCGAGCGGCACCTTCAGGATCGCGGGGCGACCGCCCGCACCGTTTTGGTCCTTGCTGCGGCCGTTCTCGCCATTGGCCGCGAACCAATGCGGCTTGAATTTGAAATCGATGAGATTGTTCACGTCGTCACAGCCCACGAGAACGACATCGCCACCCTGCCCTCCGTCGCCACCGCTGGGGCCGCCGAACGGAATGAACTTCTCGCGCCGGAAACTGGCACAACCGTTTCCGCCGTCGCCGGCGCGTGTTTTGATGACTACCTCGTCGATGAACATGCGGGGGCACAATGAACGAGCCGGCACTCGGCGCACAACCGCAATGACAACGGAACGTGCAAATGACTTCGTGCCATCAATTTCGAACGAAAGTCGCCATCGCGCGTCCAACAGGCCGACCCCCTCATGCGCCGACTATTCATCGCCCTCCTCGTCCCGATCGTTCTCTTCGCCGCCGGTTGCCAGACGGTTTCCTACGCCGTGAAGGAACGTTTCGGCATCCACAAACGCGACATCCTCGTCGCCCGCGTCCAAGACGCCCGCCAAGCCCAGGATGCCGCCCGCCAGCAGTTCTCCAGCGCGCTCGAGCAGTTCACGGCCGTCACCGGAAACACCGGTGGCCCCCTCGCCGACAAGTACGCGAAACTCCGCAAGGAGCTCGACCGTTGCGAGGCGCGCGCGAGCGACGTTCGGCAGCGCATCGACGAGATCGAGCACGTGTCCCGGGCCCTCTTCCGCGAATGGAACAATGAGCTGGGCGACTACAAGGACCAGTCGCTCCAACGCTCCAGCCGCGACCAACTCGCCGCCACCGAGCGCCGTTTCGAGGATCTCGCCGCCGCCCTGCATCGCGCCGCCGCGACCATGGAGCCGGTCTTGGACCGCTTCCGCGATCAGGTGCTTTTCCTCAAGCACAACCTCAACGCGAGTGCCATCGCCCAGCTCGAGACCAACCACCGCCAATTGGCGGCGGAAATCAGCCACCTCATTTCCGAGATGGAGGCATCCATCCGGGAGGCCGACGCGTTTCTCGCCGCGATGCCGGTGGAAACCCGCTGATGCTGCTGTCGAAAGGTGGGCGTCGAGGGACGAGCGCCAAACCATCGGTGGCGGGCTTCCAGCACGAGTGCCTCGCGCGATCTCCTCGGTGATCGGCCCCTCGCCGCTCGTCCCTCGACCGCATGCTTACGGCTGAGGGGCACCCGCCGGCACGTGGGACTACTTCGCCCCTTCGCCGAGCACGGTCTTCACGCAGTCGATCAACTCCTGCGCGGTGAACGGCTTGATCAGGTACGACTTGGCCCCGAGTTCCCTGCCGAGACTCTGGGCCTCGGGAGAAGCGCAGCCGCTCACGATCACGATCGGGATCCGATCGAGGTCCTCATGGTCGGCCAACAGATCGATGAAGCTGTATCCGTTCACATCGGGCAGCAACAGATCGAGCAGCACCAGATCGGGCCGCCGCTCCTGCATGGCCTCGAGCGCCTTCGCCGCTGTACCCGCCACGCGGACCTCGAAGCCCGCGTAGTTCAGCGTCCGGCGCACCGCTTCGGCGGAGAGCTGCTCGTCCTCAACACAAAGGATTAATTTGGCCATTTCGATCGGGAGGTGGGGGATCGGCAGGGCAAAGTGGCTCCGGTTCCGACGGCACCAGTCCGCCATCACCGTCGTCCACTCCGCTCATACCATGATTACCATCAAGGAATGGCCGGAGGAAAACGTTCCCCGGCCCGAGAGCAATGTTGTTTCCATGCCGTGCTCCACCGACCGAACAATTGCCGGAAGCCCGGGGCCGGCCCCCCGTGCGTACCACAAGCGCAACGCCGTGGGCAGGCACGCCGGCCCACGCCCCAAAAAACGCTGCGCCTCAATGCCCCTTGCCCGCCGCCAGATCGATCATCCCCTCGCTCTTGCTCAGCTTGCCCCAGAAAAAGCCGTAGAGGGCGATGAACGCGAAGCAGCCGAACGGCATGAGGAACGCGATCGACATGTCGTAGACGTCGCCCAAGTGGCCCATGACCTTCGGCATCAGCGCGCCTCCGGTGATCGACATCACGATGAAGGCCGACGCCTTCTTCTTCGCCTGCGCCCCGAGGCCGTGGATACCCAGCGCGAAGATCGTCGGGAACATGATCGACATGAAATAGAAGCTCAGGAACACCGCAGCGACCGAGATCCAGCCGAGCTTCATCGCCACGATGCCGCAGAGCACCACGTTGATCGCCGCATAGGTGCCGAGCACCTGGTGCGCCGGCTTGCGCTTGAGGATCGCCGCGCCGACGAAACGCCCGATCGTGAAGAGCAGGAAACCGACAAAGCCCTGGAGGCGGCTGGCGCCCTGCTCGTTCACGAACAGCAGACCGTCGCGAAGCTCCGCCCGCCCGTTGATCGGCCACAGATTCGCCGCCCCCTCGCTGATCGCGGGCAGCTCGGAAATGACGTAGTTGATGAAGAAACTGAAGATGCCGGCCTGCGCCGCCACGTAGAAGAACTGGGCCAACGTCGCCCCGGCGAAATGCGGATGCGCCCAGATGCTTTGCCCCGGCATTTTCCGCGCTCCGGACCACAACAACGGCATACCTCCAAGCACCGCCGCCACGATCGCGATCGTCACCCACCGGATCCCCGTCGGGCTCACCCCGCAGAACGGCAGGATCGCGTTGAGCACGAGATAGGCGGAAAGCCCGAGCGCCGCCACATTCATGAACAGGAACGCGAAAATCATGAGCGAACGATGCTTCCGCACCATCCCCACGTCCGTGTCCGCCTCGTCCTCCAGGTAGTAGTCCCGCAGGCTGAAGTCGGGCATCGGCGCGAAATAGAACAGCACCGCCAGCACGAGCACGACCACGCCGACCCCGGCGTACGGAATCCACAACTGCCCGTGCGCGACCTGCGAGCCGCCCGCGGAATAGAAGAACGCGCCGCCCACCACCGGCCCGAAGATCCAGCCCACGCCGTTGAACGATTGGGCGAGATTGATGCGCGTCGCCGAGAAGATCTTCGGCCCGAGCACCGTGGTGTACGGGTTGGCGACCGTCTCGAGCACCGTCAGCCCCATCGCGATGAAGCACACGCCGAGCAGAAACGCCCAGAACTCGGAGATCTGCGTGGCCGGGATGAACCAGAATCCGCCCGCCGCCACCATGATCAGGCCCGAGATGATGCCGCCCTTGTACCCGATTTTTCGCGTCAGCAGCCCGGCCGGCAGCGCCATGATCGCGTAGCCCATGTAGTGGGCGAACTGCACCCAGGCCGACTGCGCCTTCGTCAGGTGCAGCTGGTCCTGGAAGTGCTTGTCCATGGTATCGATCATCCCGTTGCAGAAGCCCCAGAGCAGGAACAACGAGGTGACGAGGCCGAAGGTGACCGCGACGTTGCGGCCGTCGGGCATGCGGAACATGCCGGCCGGTTTCGCGGGCATGGGTTTGGGGGTACCGGTTGGGGTTTGCTGCATGGGTTTGCGCTCCTCGAACCGTGGCGCACTCGGCGGCGGTCCGTGTTGTAGGTCGGTGACAGTTCGCGATCGGGGTTTCGAAATCAGCGGACAGCCGCGGGGTGCTGGCAAGCCCGCGTTGCCAATCTTGCGGCAATAGGCCGGGAGCGATGGCCGCTCCCGGCGGAGAACCATCAGAACTTCGAGCCGTCGGCCTTGGTGCCGCAGAGCGCCACCTCGAGGCCGAGTTCGCGGGCGAGCGCCGCCTTCGTGTAGAGCGCAAGATCGGCCTGCTTGGCGGAGTCGGCGTAGGCGACCTGGATGTGGTTGGCCTTGTGCCGCGCCATCATCTGGTCGCGCGACACGCCATAGGTGACCGCGTGCATGATCGGCCACTCCGGCGTTGTTTCCTTCCAGCGGCGCTCGGTCTCGGCCGCGGGCAACGCGATCACCTTGGCCCGGCCGAGATCCATCTTGAGCCTCCCCTTTTCCATGAACACGCGGCTCCACACGATCTCGCCGGGCTTGGCGATGCCGCGCAGCGTGCCGCCTCCAAGACGGAAATACATCGCCGGCTGGCGCAGCGATTCCGAGCCCGCCCAGCCGTCGATGTGGTGGTCGGCCGGCGCGCTGCCGGAGATCAGGAAGACCCACACGTACTCCTCGGTCGTGCCGCTCCGGTCCCAGTCGCCCCAGCGCAGGTCGTGCAGCGTGTTGGCGACGGGCTGGCCGAGCGCCCGGTGCACGCGGTTGGTCAGGATGCCGTCGAGACCGGAGCATTCGTCGACCTCGTTGAAATGCGGGATCGGCTCACCGGCGCGGATCACGGACCCGTCGGCGCGTTTGACCGGCGGGCGCTCGGTGGAGTTGAGCGTGCCCTCGACCAGATCGGAGGCGGGCAACAGGTCCTTGAGCCCCTGCTGATACTGGATACCGATCGACTCGCAGCCGAACTCGTCGGCGATGCGCACGGCGGCGATGTACGTCTTGCACTGCCAGAGCACCTGGGCCTCGGTGAGCTCGCTGGCCTCGTCGGTGCCGAAATGGAATTTCAGGCCCTTGGCCTGGTACCACGCGAAGACTTCGCGCGCCTCCGCGTCGCTCACCTGCGTGGCCCCGTAGTAGAGCGCCGACTGCGAGAGCCGCTCCTTGTACACGCCGGTCGGGAAGAGCAGCTCGTCGGGGATGATGGCGTTGTACATGCCCATGCAGCCCTCGTCGAAGACGCCGAGGATCGACTTCCGCAGGCGCAGGTCGGCGGCGATCTTCTTCGCCGCCGCGGCGGCCTTCGCCGGCACGGTGCAACGCGCGAGCGCCCGCGCATGCGGCGTGGCGTGCTTCACCTCGCCGCCCTTCAACCAGGTCTTCAGGCCCGAGAGGAAGAAGGCGTCGGTGAAGTCCTCGCTCCACAGCGTCGAATACTTCACGCCCGCCTTGGTGAGCGAACCGTTCAAGTTGAGCATGCCCACCAGGCCCGGCCAGGTGCCCGACCAGTTGGCCACCGTGAGGATCGGCGCCTCGTGCGAGATCAGGCCGGGCAGCAGATGATGCGAGTATTGCCAGACCGACTCGGCCACGATCAGCGGCGTCTTCCGGTCGATCCCGGCAAACACCGCCATGCCCTCCTTCTGCGAGCCGATGAAGCCGTGCCCCTCGGCCTTCTTGAACGGGTGCGCGCGCACCAGCTTGTAGCCGGCGGCCGCGACGGCCTTCGCGATCTGCTTCTCCATCGCGGCCTGGGCGGGCCAGCATTTCTGGTTGGCGGATTGGCGCAGGTCGCCGTTGGCGACGAGCAGGATGGTCTTGGCCGATTTTTTCATGGCGATTCGGGGCAGGGATTATGCGGCGGGGGGCCGGCTTGGTTGCGGAAATTGGGTCGGGTAAAATCGCGCTTCAATCGACGTGGAACACCTCTTCCATCCGCGCCCACCACTCGCCCGCCGCGCGCGTGGGCAACGGATCCTGCATCGGCTCCATCAACGCCCACCAACGCTGCGTCGCGGCGTCGGCGGCCATGAGCTTCATGTCGGCCGCGAAGTCCACGCCGTGGTACTCGAAGTAGCTGTAGAGCACGAAGTCCTTCTGGAAGATCGAGTAGTTGCGGATGTTGCTGCGCGCGATCGCCGCCAGCACCTCCGGCCACACGGCCGCATGCTGCCGCTTGTACTCTTCGTAACACTCGGGGCGGACGCGCAGGACCATGCCATAACGCACCGGTTTCGTCTCGGGGTCGGAACTCATGAAAGCGGGGGTGAGTTGCACGACGATGAAGATTCTAGACCGTCGGGCTACTCTCTTCCGATGGAAATAGATGGCTAAAGCATGGATATTCTTGTCACCCACCCAACCCACCGCCCCACTCCACCCATGTCCCCAACCCCCGCCGCCCCGGAGAAGGCCGTGCTCTCCACGCAGGTCTCCGGCTCGCGGTACTTTTTTCTCGGCCTCACCGGCACGACCAGCGCCGGAGTCGTGCCCGCGTACGGCGGTTTCGAGCACTGCAACCCCGACTACGTCGTGCAACGCGACAAGATCGAGTTCACCACACTCGAGCTGGTCGTCGCCGGCGAGGGCTCGGTCCGGATCGACGGCACACTGCACCCGCTCCGGCCCGGCACGGTCTTTCGCTACGATCGCGGCACGCGGCTCGAGATCCGCAACGATCCGGCCAAACCGATGGCGAAGTACTTTCTTTGCCTGACCGGCAGCCGCGCCGCCCGCCGAGTCACCGACGCCGGCATCGGGCCCCGCGCGGCGCTGCCGGTCGCGATGTTTCCCGAAGTCCAAACTGTCATCGAAGACCTGATTCGCGAAGGGCAGCATCACCGCGCCACCGCCGCCCGCATCTGCAGCGCCCTGGTCGAAGTCCTCCTCCTCAAGCTCGAGGAACTCGCCGGCCTGGGCGGCCAACAGGCACGCGGTGGGGAGGAAGTCTTCCTCCGCTGCCGGAGCCAGATCGAAACCCACGCCGCGAAACTGAAAAGCCTCGGCGAAATCGCGAAGCTGGTCGGCGTGGAGGCCTCCCACCTCTGCCGCCTCTTCCGCCGCTACCAGGGGTTGAGTCCGTATCAGTTCCTTCTCCACCGGAAGATGGCGCTCGCCGCCGAGCTGCTCCTCGACCCGAACCGGCTCGTCAAGGAGGCCGCCAACCGCGTCGGGTTCGCCGACCCCTACCACTTCTCGCGCTGCTTCAAGAACGTGCACCGCCTCTCGCCCCGCGCCTTCCAGCGCTCGTTCGAGAACAAATAGCGGCGCGACGCATTCGGCCATTGCTCCCGCACTCTCGGATCGAACCACCGGCCCCCAAGCGGTTCAGCGCTGTCGCCGTGCGCGCGAACTGCGTCACGAAAAGGTCCGCACCGCCCGTCGCGGGTTCACCACGATCCCGTCGGAGCCTCGCCCGCGCCGAAGTAGGACCGGTCTGTGACCGGTTCGTCTCGACCCGGGCTGCCGCGCCGGACGGAACCGGGCTCGTGGTGTCGCAAGCGGCCCTTCCACGAAGGCGCCCGACAGGCGCCGGCTCAACGCCCCAGCCGCAGCACCGTCAGCGAGTTCGCGGGAAACTCTCGCTCGAAATGCGCACCCACGGTCGACTCCGCCTTCGCCGGCGACGCCGCCGGCGATTGGCCGTCCTCGTTGAACACGTCGGCGTTTGCCCCGGTCAGCACGGTCGCCACAAGATGGTAATCCTTGGCGTCGCCCCCGGCCAGTTCGACCGAGGCCGTGAGCGCGCGATCCTCGCCGTTGACGACCTTCAGGATCACCTCGCCCGACACCGAGTCGCGCACCGCCGAGCACGTGAGACGCACGCCGGTTTCGACGCCCTCGATCTTCGCCGGCAACAGTGTGTCGCCGCCGTTGGCCCCGAAGAGGCGCTGCACCTGGTAGTTGATCGACGGATAGACGTTGGTCGCGTCGAAGTAGATCATGTCCGGGTGCCACTGGGTGTGGCCGCGCCGCGCCAGCAGCGGCGCATACGAGGCGAAGTGCACCACGTCGCCGTTGCGCTCGAAGCTCGTCAACCCCGCCGCTTCCGCGATCGCCGAACGCAGCGTGTTGCGACGGTCGCTCTCGTGCGCGGCGTATTCACCAACATACACCTTCGCACCGGCGCGGTCGTAGCCGTCGTACCGCGCGAGGTTGTCCCAGAACCACTGCGGCGGCACGTAGTAGTGCTCGTCCACCATGGGCACGCCGGTCTCCCGCACGAACGCCCAGCCCCGGTCGAAATCCTCGCCGGTGGCGAACGGTCCCGAGGTGCCGATCACGACGATCTCGGGGTGTTTGTCCTTCAACACCTCGAAGATCATCCGGAAACGCTCGCGGAACTCCGGCGTGATCGCGTCCTCGTTGCCCACGCCGAGATATTTCAGACCGAACGGCTCCGGGTGGCCCGCCGCCGCGCGCACCGCGCCCCACTTCGACGTCGCCGGCCCGTTCGCCCACTCGATGAGATCGAGCACGTCCTGAATGTACGCAGGCATCTCGTCCAACGGCAACCCCTCCTGGCCGCGGCCCGGGGAATGCCCCGAATGCTGGCAGCTCACGCCGGCCGACACCACCGGCAAGGGCTTCGCCCCGATGTCTTCGCAAAATTGGAAGAACTCGAAATAGCCGAGGCCGAAGGTCTGGTGATAGCCCCACAGGTTGCGCTTGGCGCGACGTTGCTCGACCGGCCCGACCGTCTCCTTCCAGTCGTAATAGTGGTGCGTGCCCGGTCCGTGCACGAGGCAACCGCCGGGGAAGCGCATGAACTTCGGACGAAGATCGGCGATCGTCTGCGCGAGATCGCGCCGCAGGCCGTTGGCGCGCCCCTTGAACGTGTCGCGCGGAAACAGCGAGACCATGTCCAGCGTGATCGCCCCCTGCCCATGCGCGAGCAGGACGAAGCGCGCCGCCGGGTCGGTCCGGTCCGGCGTGAGCGTCACGGCATGTTGGGTCCACGAGCGGCCCGCCACCTCGACCCGCGCCTGGGCCAGCACGCGGCCGTCCTTGCCCTGCAGCTGCAGCGTCACCGGCATCGGCGTGGTCTGGTCGGCCTCCCGCCACATGATGCCCATGTAGGCCTGATACGCCCAGAACGACGCCTCGTACGCCTGCCCCGCCTCGACGGAAATCCGGTCGAAGCCCTGGTTGGCGAGCCCCACCCCTTCGCCCGGCTCGAGCACGGTGAGGATCAGGTAGTGCGGGTTGTTCGCGTGCAACGGTCGCGCGTCGCCCAGTCCGAGGTGGCCGTCGCCGGTGCCGTTCTCGACCAGCTCCCAGCCGAAGAACGGCCCCCACTCGGTCCGTTCGGTGGCGCTGTATTCGAACGATCGATTCTGGATCAGCTCCGCATACAGCCCCCCGTCGGCCGCATAGTTGAGGTCCTCGAAGAAGATGCCGACAAGGTCGGGGCTGATCGCCTTGCCCTGCGCCGCGAGGTCGACCTGCAAACGAAGGCCGGAGGCGGGCGCGGCCACCAGGGCCGACGCGGCCGACAACAAAGAACCAAGAAGGAGAAGCGGGGGCAGTTTCATCGGGAGAAGCGAAGGGGAGAATTCGAGCGCAACGCGGCAGGCGGCACGCTAGCCCAGCGCGCTCCGTCAACCACCCGCAGTTCACTTGACCGTTAGGGCACCCGCAGCACCGGCCAGGCGACCGCGGCCACGCCCGAAAGCAAAAAACACCCGCCAACGGGAATTGGCCGGCGTCTGAAATTGGGTGCAGGGCTGGGATTTGAACCCAGGACCTTCAGGCCGCGAGGCCGTGTCCCGCGCAGCGAGACCAACGAGGGGACGGAGCCCGGAGGGCGGAGACGGTCAACGCGAAGCGTTGGCACTGGACATAGTGGCGGGGTTGAGCGCTTGCGCTCAACAAAGTGGAGGACCTGCCCAAAAACAGAGCCGCTCGTCAGATCACTCTACATCCCAAGGCGTTCTCGAAGGCGCTGTTCCGCCAACACCCTCTTTGCGGGATCCATTTTCCGCAGGTTGTAGAGCTTCCACTGCGGGCCCGGAAGACGCTCCAGGCCGGAAATTGGAAGCAGATCCCATTTCGGCTCCAGGCGCTTCATCGAGAGCAGGAACTCCCGTTCACTTCGCGTCATCCCGGCGTTGATGAGATCTACCAATCGGGCGCGGGCGCCTTCCAGGTCTGCGAGGGGAACCGGATCGTTGGTCATCCCGCTGAACTGATCGGCATAGACCTGCCTCAAGTCCTTGAGGCTGGGCTCCAGTAGATCGGCCATGGCGCGATCATGGCTAGCGAGATAGACGATGAACGCTTGGCGGACCTCGTCGGTGATCCCTTCGTTACCCAAGAGCCCGTGGACATCGAAGAGATCTCGTGGGTGTTGCCGATCGAGAGCGGCGCACAGCTTTCCACCGTAAAGATCGGGAAGCGAAACGACCCTCATGACGACGGATCGGCCGAGTTCGGTGGCGGCTTTCGGCACCAATGTCCGGTCTTCGACCGGATGAAGCGTGCCGCGGAGAACCGTGTTAGGCTCAACCTTGATTTCAGCTCCGTCGCGCCCTCGCACAACCAGTTTGAGCACCAGCTTGTCCGTCGCGCTTCGTTGCTCTCTGACCTGCGAGCCAGGCAGGGCCCGTTTGATCCTGCTCGCGATACGCTGGAGCGCAGCGTCGATCCCTTTGAGCGTGGTGGGCCTGTCTTCCACGGGGAGATAGACCAGATCGATGTCGACCGAGAGCCGGGGGAAGTCCCGAACGAAGAAGTTGATCGCTGTGCCACCCTTGAGCGCAAAGCACGTTTCGGCGTGGACGAAGGGCAGGACCTGCACGAGGAGGTCGGCTTGTCGGTAGTAGGCCGTGTCTCTCATGGCGCGTCGTCGGGAGTAATAGTCTCCACCGGGACCGTGATGAGGTATTTGGGATCGAGGCGGCCTCCTCGAACGAACACGCGTTTGCCAGCACCGATCGAAATCTTGGTCGAGTCGATCTGCTGGAACCAAGGATGGGCATGTTTTTCCGCGAAGTGGAGAAACAACCTCTTGGCCTTTACTGAGGTGCAGTGCTCCAAGAGCGACTGGACCAGGGAAGGCCTCAAGGTGCCGAGATTCTCAAAAAGCAGATCCGCATAGGCGTATCCGTCGGTATCTGGGGCTACTTGGAGGAGCAGTTCGAGAATGGCACGCTCCGGATCTGAAATACGGACCGAAAAGTTTCTCGTGCTGTATTCCCTCAAGCCGAGATCCGCGGGCAGAAATGCACTCTGCACATGTTTCACACGCTTCGACCAAGGTAGCCCCGTAAACCATTTAGGAAGGCGCTCACCAGATCGGCCAAACAAGTAGAGAGGCCCATCGTTCCCCATTGGGAGAAAATGAGCAACGCCGGCAAGTTCGAGGGCAGTCTGACCACCTGGGTGCAGCGATGTCGGCTTTTGCTGGAGTCCGTAGACAGCGCCAATCCAATCGGGAGGCTCCGGAGTGACGGTGAATGCCCCGTCGCCGACACGATGCAGCCACCCAGCCTTGACGTAGTAGTTGACCAAGCTACCGCCAATCCCCCGGGAACCAAGCCACCGGAGTGTGAGCACGGCGCGGATCGGGGCCGCAACGAAGGACTGGTTTATTCGAGCGCTCAAATGACTAGGATTTCTGACTGTAGCTGCATTCGTTTAAACCCGAGTTGGTTTATTTCATTTCACCTACTGCTAGTTTTTTTATCTTTTACCGCAATAGAATAAACCACTGATCTCCACCTCGAGAGCGACAGGGCGCATGAATGATCGCGCCCCATCGTCGATTTTCAGTCACCTCGCCCTCATGTTGCCGCCCTCAAGGCTAGCCGGAGCTTCTTGATCGTCGCTCCATGAATTTGTCGGACGCGCTCGCGAGTGAGCCTCAACCGGCCGGCGATAGCCACAAGCCGTCCGGCGCGGGTCGGGATGTCGATCCCCTCAAGCTCGACACGGTCGCCATACTTATCGGCGACCTCACCAATCTCGGCCTCGGCAAGCAGCCAGTGAGGAAAGTGGAGAAAGAAGATCAACCGCTCTCGTGCTGAACACCGCCCGAGCAGAACGGATCTGAGCTTCGCAACCTGCTCAGAAGTCTCTGCCTGCATGGCCGCGTTCGGCTCGTCGGCAAAGAGAGTCTCGCTGACGCTTCCGTCGGGGTGCTCCTTCTGAAGCGCAATCGGGTGATGTGATTCAGCCTGAGCCAGGTAGGAGATTGGTTCGTCATCGACGATGATGATGGCAGCGCCGCCCCCTCAAATGTCGGTCGCCGATCCCTCCAATGGTAAGGACCGGGAACGACTGCGATGAACTGTGGCAGAAACTGTGGCAGGGGTCCTCCGAAATCCACCTAAGTCCATCTAAGTCCGTGGATACGGCTGAAGGAAACAGGGCAGACACAAGAATCGCGTAACTCGTTCAACAAAAAGGCCCTCGGAAGCTACTTCCGAGGGCCGAAATTGGGTGCAGGGCTGGGATTTGAACCCAGGACCTTCAGGTTATGAGCATGACGTTTCTAGAGGAGAGCGGTTGACAGTGGCAGATTGGTGGCAGATTTTGCAGCCATTACGCCACGATGAAGATTTCCGGCATCAAGCTCCTCAAACTCGACAGCGAGAAGCGCGTGATCCCCAAAGGATCAAAGCGCGCTGCGGCCTACTGGATGGTCGAGATGGGGAAGAAGATTACGGGCACCACCCGCAAGCGGTGTTTCTTTGACTCCGCCGGAGCGGCGAAAAAACACATCGAGGGCGTACTCGAAACCCGCGCCGAAGAAGGCAACGAGACCTTCATCATCCCGCCGGCTCTCCGGGTGGAGGCGTTTCGGTGCAAAGAGGAATTGGACAAAGCGGCTGCCACCGTTGGGCGCCCACTAAGCCTTTCCGAGGCTGTGAGGTTCTTCCTCAAGCACGCGCTGCCCGCCGGCGGCACATCCCTCTTCAAGGACGCTCGTCTCGCTTTCATCGCGAGCCGCAGGGCTGCGAATCTCAAGGAACGGTACATCACGAATCTCGACTCCCAGTTCGACCAACTGGAGAAGGTCTTCGCGAACAAGCGGGTGAACCTCATCACCACCCGCGAACTGGAGTCCTGGCTGGATGACCGCGAGCAGTCCCCCAAGACCCGCAACAACTACATCGTCACCCTGCGCACGTTCTTCGACTACTGCGTCGCCCAGAAATGGACCGCGGAGAATCCGGCCGCCGTCATCGACAAGGCACGTGTTGAGGACGCCCCAGCCGGCATCCTTTCGGTGACGGAAACCGAACGTTTGCTCGCGGCAGCCGCAGACACCAAGTCGCCGGCGCTTGCCGCGATGGCGATCCAGCTCTTCGCCGGTCTGCGGCGTTCCGAGGTGTGTGCGCTGGAGTGGAAGGATGTGCAACTGGATGTGATCGAGGTTTCAGCCGCGAAGGCCAAAACCCGTGCACGTCGGGTGGTCGACATCCAGCCCAACCTCCTCGAATGGTTGCAAGACCTGCGGAAAGAGAAGGAGCCGGTCTTCAAAGGCAGCGAAGACACCTACAACGAAGCCATCCGCGAGGTTCTTGCGCACGCCAACACCCAGGGAGCCGAAGCCAAGCCAGCGCTCGATCCGATTGAGTGGAAGCACAACTGTCTCCGCCACACGTGCGCTTCAATGCACCTGGCGTTCTTCGAAGATGAGGCCAAGACCGCTTTGCAGATGGGACACAGCGTCGACATTCTCCATCGGCACTACAAGGGCTTGGCCACGCGCGCAGTGGCCTCGAACTACTGGGCTCTGCGTCCGACCAAACAGAACGAGGAGCCCATCCCCTTCCAGAAAGCAGCGACCGGTGCGTAACTAGGCACTGAGCACAAGTCGCGTGTTTCGCTCGTAGCTTGCAGAAATGCAAGGCGACTTGCTTGTTTGCAAGTGCCCCTACGTCGCCGGGGAACAGCACCGATCCGTGGGCACCGATTCCGGGTTGCGTTCATCGCACCGCCAAGGTCCACTTGCCGCATGAGCAATGGATTCCACTCGATACCTACGCCGACGCGACTCGCGTCGGATCGGGATTGACGTAGGCCAATCTCACCGGGCGCGACTTCCCACGTCGGCCCGTAGCTCAATTGGTCAGAGCTGGCTCTTTATAAGGGCCGGGTTGTGGGTTCGAATCCCACCGGGCCGACCAGACACACAATGCACCACAAAGTACGCTGCCCAGGCTGTGATTCGCGTTCTTCTGATTCAGTGTCAGCACGCGTGTCAACTAGGCGGCAAACACCTCATTAATCACTAGCCAAATCGACAACGAGCATTGCGCAAAAAACAGCGGGTGTCCAGAATGCAATCTTCGCGATTGGGTAATCGAAGAGAGCTAGTGTCGTATGACTGGAATGATACGAAGAATACCAAAGCGTTCCGAAAATGACACCCCAGAACACAACTGCTGTAACTACATGAAGCAACCGGGAAAACCACATTATCCCATGGTCGTATATACTATCAAAGACCAAATGGAAGTGACTAGGGACCAGTAAAGCTCCAAGGCGCACAAAGAAATACTTCCCAGACGAGGCAAGTGTGCATGGTTGCCCAGCGGACGCATATTCGCGCCACGTTTCCCCGGTTTTCGCCAATGCATCCTGCCAACTTATCTGCCGTCGTGCAGTAGCCAAGGCAACCGATGCCATAACAGACAGTACGCAGGTCACGAATGTATACGAAAAGTCCGGACTCACAACAAGTCCCAGGAACGGGATCGCAACCGCCTCCTGCTCTGTGTCATTTGCGATATGCAACAAGAATGCAAAAATAGAGAAAACGATCGTTGCAAACTCCATCAGCCGTCGAGTTGCAGATATAGACCTTAGGTGTTCGCGTTGGGAGTTTTCGTAGAAGGAGATCAGCTTCTCCCAGCCTGATTTGTTTTGATATTGAGGCGCATGCATAGGCTTTATTTGAAAAAACTACGTGGCATTTGGGGGGCGCCGAAATTCGATCGAAATAACCGAAACTACTTTTCGTCTTCCATATGCGACAGACAGTTCCCGAGCTTTCGTTTCAAGAATCAAGACAACTTCATCTATTGCCAACCGACCACCAGCGGGATTGGCCCAACGATGCTTTGGCTCAACAAGACCTAGAACAAAGAACCCGTAGTTCGCGTCATGTGCCCGAAGGTACTGTCCGTATACCTGGTTTTCTAGCCGCTCCAATAGGACCGGTAGTGACCACTCGCTCGCAAGCTTGACTTCAATTGGAACGTAGCCCGCTCGCGGGTTTTCCAACCGGATATCTGGGCGCTGCTGTTGATCGATCTCGACCTCCTGCGGCACGGTATAGCGGTTATTGCGGCGGAGCATGAGCTGATTCGCCAGCCAGATTCGGAAATCGCGCTCGTTGGCGGTGCTCGACACCTGAGATCGTAGTCCGGCATCAGACATTTCGACTTCTCGCTTGATGCTGGTAAGTCGTTTGCGGCCGATGCGGTACAGGTCGAAGTCCGTGTAGGGATCCATCTCGTGCTCCTTTTCGAAGTTCCGAACATCGGCGGGGCGCCAACGTTCGGCTTCGGCGAGACGTTCGATGAGTTCCTCGCGGAAATGTAGCAGGTCGTCGCGACGCGAAGTGAGCGCTGGGTCGTTCGCGAGTTCGGCGAGCACTTCGGCAGCACCGGGGTCAGACAGATCTGCGAGCCGCCGGAAGAGACTTTCGCGAAACTCTTGAGCAAAATCGCGGTTCGTAGGCGAGTAGCTACCCGAGTTGGCTCGGTTAAGGTCGTCGACAAACCGGACGTGTCGTGTGACGATGGGCACGAGTCGTTGCAATACCTTCGATGTGAGGTAGGACTGATCCGCTAGTCGCGGCCCGACTTGTGCATCGCGGCCGTTTAATCCAGCGCACACTGCGATCATGATCCTGTCGGCAGTCGGTAGTTGTCGGATCCGTTCCTCCCACGCATCCATCGCGGCGAATGGCTCGAGTTGCACCCAAACAGTGAACCACGCAGCCAAGGTCGGACCTTCACGAACAATCGGAGGGAACCTAGTTGCCGCGATGCTCCGCAATTCTTCGGCCGGTAGATTGGCCGAATTGAAGAGCGCCGTTAGGACTTGGTTGAGTGGGTAGACGTGCGCAGGATCTCCCGAGGCTAATAGCGTCAGCATCGTGCTCCTGGTCTGCGAGTCGACTTCCATTCCCGACCACGCCAGACGGTTAAGCACGTCCCATCGCTCCCGTTTTTCTTCTTGGATCGCCCACTCGCCGCGGACGCACTCGCTGAGCACCATGCCAACCGGAACGGGCCTGTCCGCCATCAGCGAAGGATACCACGGCGGGAAGCCGTTCAGTTCGTTGACGGCGTAACGCGTAAGCGCTGCAACGTCAGCGTCTGTCAGGTCCGCAACGTTGAGTTCGCCAGCGTCCCAAGCAAGGTGCAGTCCGGCCAGACCAAGAATTACCCCGTTGCTTGTCTCATTGGCGTTCGGCTTGTCATGCGGAAGTAGTGGCGTATAGCGGCGCCAGAAGGTCTTGAGACCGGCGCGAGCGGCACAAGCGATGCGCTGCCCCCATGATTTCTCGAAAGCAGCCCAGTCAACACTGGACCAAAGGTGGCCTTGGCCCCGTTCGGCGTGGTTGAGGAGCCAAGAGAGAATATTGTCCATATCCCCGCGCGCCACTTTGTGCGCGCGAACCGATATGTGAACATAGTTGGAGACTTTGTAATAGCGGGCGCGCAAACGATCCCACTGACGTTCCCACCAAAACCCGCTGCCCACACGCTGCCACACCTTGAAACGCCACCAACGGCGCACTTCAAGAAAGCGGACCGAGCGCAAAAACCCACTTAGCGACGACCTTAGGTCGGAATGGAGGGCCGCCGCTGTTCGAATTCGTCGCAGCAATGCGGCCGGACGGCCACCGTCCATCCATCTTTCCAATGCCAGATACAATGCGATCAACCGTTCATTCGAAACGGCACGTTCTGAGATGTCCGCAAGCAGCCACTCGGTGTCCGAGGCCGCCGGTTGCATCATTATGTCGCTGTGCCAGAAGTAACCCCTCCAGAACTGCCGAACGGGCCGGTTTTCATCCTGCTCGGCCGCCACCTTCTCCCAGAACAGGCGGCGCCGCACCACGGGATGTTGTGCGGACGACGCTTCGAGCGCAGGCAAATCATCCTTCTCCATACCACTGTCCGCGCGCATGCTACAGGCGAACCAGATCCCCAAGCTCGCATTGGTGATCTCCTCGTCGGTGAGCTTTGGTTGGCGAAACAACGTGATCATGATGGGCGCGAGCAACCCCCGATACCAACCGAACTCTTGGGAGATGGGTAATTGACCGCGTTCGGCCGGAAAGTGGGGTTCTTGTCGCAAGCGCCGAACGAGTCCGGCCAGCAGCACTCCACAAGACTCCGGTCGCAACGCGGCCTGCAGTTTGCTGGAAAGCAAGCGTGGGAGCTCTGGTTGATTACGCCGCGTGTTCCGCGCCTTCATCAAGGTCTCAAGCGCGGCGTGGTCGGTCAAAAACTCGGGAAGGAGATCCTCCACGGCTGCATGAGCAACCGCCATAGGCAAACTTGCAGCCTGCGTTACGATTTCTGCCCACAGACGCTTGTGCGCCGGCAACGCACACTCACGGAGGGCGATGCAGGCGTAGCTCCTCATCGTGTCGGATTCGGTAGCATCAGCAACGACGCGCAGGGCCGCATCTAGGCAACCAGCGAGTTTTCCGCGAACGACCATCATGAACATCGTCTCGCGGAGATCGCGTGGCGCCTGCTGATTGAGCAAGATGCCAGAAATCTCCGGAGCGAGCGCGGGATCAGCGATGCGCGCCAACGCGTCTTCATCAGCATTCAACCAAGCATAGTCCCGACCTAGGTTGCGGGAAATGATGGCATGCAAGACGGCCCGCTTTTCTGCCAGTGAGAGCGATTGAGGATCGCCATATCGCAGGTATAGAGCAGGGGCTGTTTCGAGCAGCCATTGACGCATAAACTGATTCCACGGCCGCGTTCCTGCACAGAACCAGGGAGCAACAGGCCTCAAAGAGGCTCGAATGACGCGTGCTCCATCCCGCTCGACAAAGAACAAAGCATCCAACTCATCGATAGGGCAGCCCTGTTCCATACGTTTCATCACCCATTGTGCTGCGAGATACTCCCGGATGCGGCGGTGATGAAAGCGAATCCGACCGAAGCTGGCTCCATCGAACAGTGGCCGGGACAGCAACATGCGGTACTTGTCGTCAGTAAACTCGTCGGGTACTGCGCCGCGCCCGTCGAAAGCGTCCAAAACGACGAGCGCATTGTCCGGGACTTTGATACTGAACTGATGTCCGAAGATTGCGGCAGCCGCCAGCGCTTCCGCACCCGCTCTTGCCTCCGTTCTCGTGAGCAAATCTCCGCTATGGGAACGCGGTTCACGCAATTTGAGCTCAACGTCGAATTCGACCAATTCCGTCAGTGTTCCGATTGTTCCGCGCTCGGCCCACATCTCGGCGAGTGCGATAACATCGATTGGCCGGCGCGCGAATTCCCATGCGTGAGCTCCATCCAGCGCATGGAGAAAAGTCGCGACATCTGAGATCCGTCGAGCGCGCGCGAACTTCTCCACCTGATCCCTGTCAAGCGGCGCTAACAGGACAACTAGAAGCGCGTTAGCATCGGTGTCTTGGCGATCGCCAGAAACGCGTTGGAAGGGTACTCCAAACAGAGCGCAAACTTCGGCGCCGTCCGTTTCGGGGTGCCACTCGCTAATCCGCGAACTGAGAACGATGTGGGTGCGGGGAATCAACGCAGGACCGATGGCGTCACGAAACCGCCTTAGGGCGGTCTGAAAATCCGATGCCTTCTGGATCTTCGACTCATCAACCGAATCCAGAAAGAACGTCGCAGGCCTATTTCCCTTACGCCACGCGGCCATGGCGAGCATGCCTTCTTGGCCGACAACCGTAGGGAACGGAGTCAGCGTCAACTCATCAAGACGGACGAAAAATGCGAATTGGCCCGCCGCGTTAAGCGACGCCGCCTTATTCTGAAGCTCTTCTGTTTTGCCACTGCCTGGTTCTCCAAGAACAACAACGAGGCGTCTACGTAACACCTTGTCCCAGCTCAGGCCTGATACGTGCTTAACCAACAGGTAGCTATCGGCGGCAGCGTCTTCGGACCCTGACTGATCTGCAAGAGGGACAAACAGTCGGTCTAGTTCAACAAAAGCGCGGGTATCGCTTTGCGTTGAATTTGGTGCCTTCATCTTGAAGCTTTTTCGCCACGTCCGCGAAACGGCGCAATGATTTTCCCTCGACGCTCGCTGCGACAGCACCGACTAGAATCTGGGGATCCCCGTCACACGCATTCGCGCGAATCTGCGGTGAGGAATTGGTAGCGGCGTGGTGGCAGAATGGTGCGCGTCAACAAGACGAATCACCATGACCGATCAAAATCTACTCCGACAGAAACTCGCGGCGATGGAGCCGCGGTTTCAATTTTCCGCCGAAGACACCGCTTGGTTCCAAGCGCAACTTGAAGCGACCTGCTTGCGGGTACTTCCGAAGCTGATTCGCAAGCGCATCGTCAGCACATTGCCACGGCCTAACGCGCAGGCGAAACCCGGTG
>JAEZUE010000034.1 GCA_023443455.1 Verrucomicrobiota bacterium | reverse complement strand
TGACCGGGGGCATCTGCACGTCGAAGTCGTTCTTGTCGGTGGTCGGGAAGAGCGAGGTCGAGTGCACCGCGAAGAGGGAGATCTCCTTGGTGACGTCGAACATCGCGCCGATCATCGGCGAGTTCTTGGACTGCTCGGTGATGTTGGCGGGGCTGCCGTACTGGATGTTCTTGATGTTGGTGCGGTTGATCGCGGCGTTGAGCTTGAGCCGATCGTCGAGCGCGTACATCTGCCAGCTGGCGAAGTAGTAGTCGTTGGTGTTGTTCTCGTTCGGGCTGCCGACGCTCATCACGTAGTCGCTGGGCGGCAGGAGCGGCACGGCGCTGGGCGTGGCGGCGGTGGAGACCGGGAACTCGATCGCGAAGGGCGAATCGCCGGGTTGCAGGCCTTTGTCGGAGTGGAACTTCTCGGCCCACGCGGCACCGCCGGCGGTGAAGGTGTGTTTGAGCGGGCCGGTCTCGAGGCGCAGCACGGCGGTCAAGCCGTAGGCGCGTTGCGAGTTGCACCAGTCGCGGTAGTGGAAGGTCTTGCGGATGACGTTGCGGTTGGTGAGCCAACCGGTGCCGCTGGCGGCATCCCAGCTGGCGGCGCTGCCGCCGCCGCCGGAGGCGTCCCAGCCGTTGCTGTCGACGTTCTTGCGGTCGGCCGACTGGTAGTAGGCGTGAAGGTCGACGTTGTCGCCGATGGATTGGGTGATGGAGGCGCGGATCAACTGGGTGTCGACCGAGCGCACGTTGTGGGGGTCGGCCCAGTTCCAGGACCAGGGGATGTGGCGGTTGCCGTCGGTCATCTGGAGCGGGGTGTCGCCGTCCATGAAGTAGCCGAGGCCGTTGGGCTTCTCCTTGTAGCCGTCTTCGACGAGGAACTTGATGTTGGTGCCGGCGAGGGGCTGCCAGCCGAGGTTGATCTGGGTGAACTTGCTCAGGCCGGCCGAATGGGCGCGGTGGTCCTCGGTCTCGGCGCGGGCCGCGTTGACGCGCACGCCGAACTTGCCGCCGTCGCCGATGTCGCCGGTGTAGTTGGCGTCGATCGTGGCGCGCCATTCGCCCTCGTTCTGGATCGAGGCGCCGATGACGGTGAAGTTGTCGGAGAAGTCGACCTCCTTGGTGACGACGTTCATGATACCGCCCGGGTACGAGAGACCGTAGAGCGGGGCGGCGGGGCCCTTGACCAGCTCGACGCGGGCGATGCCCTGCATGTCGATCGGATCGTATTGGCGCACGCCGTCGCGGATGCCCCAGTTCTGGACGTAGCCGCGGAAGAGGAAGCCGTTGTAGGCTTGCTGGATGGCATTGGTGGAATGCACATCGGCGCCGCCGTTGACCAGCGCGGCATTGTAGCGCTCGAGGTCGATCTGGGAGGTGGCGAGGATGTCCTGCGCGAGGTCTTTGGTGAAGACCTGGATGTTCAGCGGCACGTCCTTGATCGGGGTGTTGGAGCGGGTGCCGCCGATGGAGTTGGTGGCCTGGTAGCCGTGTGTCTGCTTGTCGGACACGGTGAAGGGCGAGAGCACGACGACCTCGCGGTCGTCGGCGGCGGAGGGTTGGTCGGCGGTCTCCGCCTGGGCGGAGAGCGAGGTGGCCAGCACGAGCGGGAGCGCGGCGGCAACCCGCGGGAGGTGGCGGCGGAACGCGGCAGTTTTCTTAGGGCTTTGCATTTGTTGTTTGGGGAGTTGGCGAGGCCGGGCGGTCGAGCGCGCATCCGGGGGGGCCGGCGTTGGGTGGACCGGTTGTCCGGATTGCAGCGAGCGAACGTCCATCGAGGTTGTGGGCGTTGGCATGAAGCCCACGGCCGGACCGCTGGGGGCGGCACGACTGGATGCAGCTGAGCGGTGGCCGGATAATGCGGCAAAGGAGGGCCGGCTCTTTCGTTTGAAGGCTGCACTCTGGCGTTAGAAACGGGGCGGAGCGGGAGTGGGCTTGAAGGGGAATCGCGGCGGCCCTATCCATCGTGCCCGATGCAAATTACCCTCCTCGGCGCCGCGGGCGAAGTGACCGGTTCGGCGTATCTGGTGCAGACGGCGCAGGCGCGCCTGCTGGTCGATTTCGGGATGTTCCAGGGGCGGACCCTGGCGGGATCGACCAATGCCGTGCCGCGCGAGCTGGCGCCGACGAAGCTCGACGCGGTGGTGCTCACCCACGCCCATCTCGACCATGTGGGCCGGCTGCCGCTGCTCGCGCAGCGCGGCTTCGCCGGGCCGGTGTGGGGCACGCCGGCGACGCTCGACCTCGCCCGGCTGATCCTCGACGACGCCGCGCGACTCCAGGAACAGGATGCGAAGCGCACCAACCGTCGGCGGGCGCGCGCGGGGTTGCCGGCGGTCAAGCCGCTCTTCGAGGCGGCGGATGTCGGGGCGATCGCGGCGCGGTTCCGGGCGCTGGCATACGGGGTCGACAACGCGGTGGCGCCCGGTGTATCCGTGCGTCCGTACGAGGCCGGCCACACGCTCGGCTCGGCGAGCCTCGAGCTGGGGTGCGACGACGGCGGCCGGCGCAAGACGGTGGTGTTCTCGGGCGACCTGGGCCCGCGCAACGCCCCGATCCTGCGCGACGCGGCCTGCCTCGCGGCGAAGGCCGACCTGGTGTTCCTCGAATCGACCTATGGCGATCGCGACCACCGGTCGCTGGCCGACACGGTGCGGGAGTTCCGCGCGCTGGTCGTGCAGGCGGTCGGGCGGGGCGGCAAGATCCTGGTGCCGACGTTCGCGGTGGGGCGGGCGCAGCAGATGCTCTACCATCTTTCCGAGATGTTCGAGGAGGGGCTGGTGCAGCCGTTTCCGGTGTATCTGGACAGCCCGATGGCGATCGAAGCGACGAAGCTCTACGGCCAGCATCCGGAGTTGTTCGACGAGGACATGCGGCGCCGCGCCGATCCGCGCCGGTTCCTCAAACATCTGGAGACGGTGCGCCCGACGGTCTCGTCGCTCGAATCGCAGGCGCTCAACGCGCAGCGCGGGCCGTGCATGATCCTGGCGGGGGCGGGCATGTGCAACGCGGGCCGGATCGTGCACCACCTGCGGCACAATCTCTCCCATCCGGGCACGGTGGTGCTGATCGTCGGCTACCAGTCGCCGGGCTCGTTGGGCCGGCGGCTGCTGGAGGGCGCGCGGAAGGTGCAGATCTTCGGCGATCGTATCAACGTGCAGGCGACGGTGCGCGGCCTGGGCGGTTTCAGCGCGCATGCCGGGCAGACGGATCTGCTCGGCTGGCTGGGCTGCCTGGCGGCGCATCGGCCGCGGGTGGTGCTCACGCACGGCGAGGACGAGAAGGGGCGGGGACCGCTCGCGGCGAAGGTGCGGGAGCGTTTCGGGATCGAGGCGGAGCGGCCCGGTTTCGGCGCGGTGATCTCGTTGTGAAGCCGGGGGGCCGGTCGTGCCGGCTCTTGCCAGGCGCCGGGGCGGCCCGCATCGTGGCGCGATGATTTTGAAGCGTCTCGCCCTGCGTTCCGGATTCCGGCTGCTGCTGTGTTGCACAGCGCTGGCGGGGGCGGTGGGGCGGGCCCAGAACGCGGTGCTCGGGCCTGTGCCGTTGTCGGCCGGGGAGGCGGAATCCGCCGATCCGGGTGAACTGTTGTTGGAGCTCGGGGCGGCGCGCCACGCCGCCGAGCTGGGCTTCAGCACGGCGGCCGCGGCCGGGTATGGGCGCCTGCTCGACCGCGCCGATTTGTCGGCGGAGCTGCGCAATCAGGCGGCCTTGGGGCTGGCCGCGGTGGAGTTGGCGGCGGACCGCATCGATGCGGCGGAGGCGGCGTTGGGGCGCGGCGCGGATCTGGTTTCTCCACGGACGCGGTTGCGGCGGGCACTGGTCGCCTTGCGGCGGCGCGATGCGGCGGGGGCGGCGCCCCTGGTCGACGGTTTGCGTGCCGAGGAGTTGCCGGCCGACGAGGCGGGTTGGGTGTTCGTGGCGCAGGCGATGTTGGCGGAGTCCCGCGGTCAATACGACCGGGCCCAGGTCGCGTACGGGCAGGCGGAAAGCCGGGCGGTGTCGGAGCTGATGCGGGCGCAGATGCTGCTCGCGCAGGAGCGGGCGCGGCTGCTTTTCGGGCAGGCCACGCCGGAGCAGGTGACGGCCTTGCAGCGGCAGATCGACCAGTTCGCGGGGCGGCCGGTGGGTTTCACGGCGGCGGGGCAACAGGCGGTGGTGCTCGACCTGCTCGGCCGCAAGGGCGAGGCACAGACGGTGTTGCAGCGCCAGCTCGCGCTGGTGCCGGCGACGGATTCGGAGGCGGCGGACCGGTTGCGATTGTTGTTGGCGCTGATCTCCGGGCCGGACAGCGCGGTGGGGTTGAGCGCGTTGCGGCAACTGTTCGTCGGGGCGAGCCAACCGGAGATGCAGCGGATCGCGTTGCAGTTGCTCGCCGGGGCGTCGACGACGGCGGCGGCGCAGGACATGTTTCGGCGGGAGCTCGACGTCCAGATCGCGGCCCCGCAGCGCTCGCCCATCCTCGATGACCTGCTCGTCTATCGTGCGCGCTTGGCATTGGCGCGGCAAGATTATGAGCGGGCGGAGGCGGACGCGCGGCTGCTGTTGGCGGACTTTCCGGGGTCGCCGGATCGCGTGGCGGCGTTGAACGTGCTGGTGTCGGTCGCCTGGGAGCTGCGCCGTTATCGTACGGCGACCGATGCGATCACGCAGTTGCAGGCGGAATTGGGCGCCGATGCGCGCCGGGGGCAGTTCTCGGTGCTGTTGGCGGAATCGTTTTTCCGGGCGGGCGACTACCGCAGTGCCGCCGGTGCCTACGGGGCGGCGCTGCAGGACCAGGCGTTGCCGGAGGCGGTGACGCGCGGGGCGCTGATGTACCAGCAGGTGCTTTCGCTGTTGCGGGCGGACCAGCCGGCGCAGCTCGAGGAGGCGTTGCAGGTGCTCGATCGGCTGGCGGCCGATCCGGGGTTCGATGCGCCGGATCGTTGGCGGGCGGAATGGAACACCGTGAAGACGCTGCAGGTGCGCGGGCAGACGGAGCGCGCCTATCAACGGCTCAACCAGGTGCTGGGCGCGGCCTCGTTCGAGGGGGCGGCGCCGGAGTTGAAGCTGCGCATGGCGTGGCTACGGGCGCGGCTGGCGCTCGATGCCGGGCATGCGCAGGAAGCGATCGATCTGGTGGCCGGCCTGCTGGCCGGCCCGGCGGCCGCGGCGAACGGGCTGGTGCCGGCGGCGTTGCGGGAGGAGGCGGCGGGCACCGCGAGGCTGGTGCGGGCGCAGGCGCTGCTGGCGTTGGGGCGGGAGGCGGACGGCATGGCGGAGCTGGAGGCGCTGCGGCGTACGTTCGAGGGAAGCGATCCGGCGGTGTATTCGTTCATCATCCAGGCGAATTTTCTCTCGGCGCGCGGGCAGACGGTGGAGGCGCAGCAGCTGCTCATCCAGCTGGCGGACCAATACGAGAACAGCCCCTATGCGGCGTATGCGTTGTTCGAGGCGGCCGGCAATGCGGAGCGGCGCGGCGAGGATCGGCATTTCGAAGAGGCGTATCGGATTCTCGACAACCTGGTGGCGCGGTTCCCGCGCGACGAGCTGGTGTTCCATGCGCTGCTCAAGCAGGGCGACCTGTTGCGCAAGCTCGACCAGTTCGGGCCGGCGCAGGTGGTGTACGAGTCGGTGCTGAACCGTTTCCCCGGGCATCGGGATGGGCCGCTGGCCGAGCTGGCCCTGGCGGATACGCTGCTGGCCCAGGTGGCGGCCGATGCCTCCCGGCTCGGCAGCGCCCTGGCGCACTATGAGCGGCTTTTCGACCTGCCCAGCGCACCGCCGGAGGTGCGCATCGAGGCGGGGTACAAGGAGGGTTTCGCGCTCGCCAAGATGCGGGGCAACAGCGCCGAGGCGCGGCGGACGCTGTGGCTGGTGGTCGACCGGTTCCTGATCGACGGCGGTGTGCGCACCGCGATCGGGGAGAAGAGCCGGTACTGGCTCGGTCGCACGTTGCTCGAATATGCGGACCTGTGCGAGAAGGCGAAGTCTCCGCAGGAGGCGCGCGAGGCCTATGCGCTCGTTCTGCGCAGCGGGGTGTGGGGAGAAAACACCGCCAAGGCCGCGCTGGAGCGGCTGGATGTGGGCGGGCGTTGAGTCCGGTGTTTCGTCGTTTGCATTTCCCGTCCGCGCGTCCATAGCCTCGATCCCCACCAATGAGTTTCTTCGACCCCAGTTTTCTCGCGCAGGGCGGCCCGGTCATGTGGGTATTGTTGGGGTTGAGTCTGGTCGCGGTGGTTGTTTTCGCCGAGCGTGCCCTCTATCTCCACCGGGGTCAGATTCGGTCCACGGCGTTCCTGACCGGCATCAAGAACATCCTCGCCAAGCGGCGGTTGATGGAGGCGATCACGGTCTGCGAGGAGACGCCGGGCCCGGTGGCCGCGATCGTGAAGGCCGCGTTGCTGCATCACGAGGACGACGAACCGAGGCTGCGGTTGGCCGTGCAGGAGGCGGCACTGGTGGAGATCCCGGTGTTGGAACGGCGGATGGGGGCGCTGGCGGCGATCGCCCAGGTGGCACCGCTGCTGGGTCTGTTGGGCACGGTGCTGGGCATGTTGCGGGCGTTCCACGCCTTCACTCTGGGCGGAAACTACGCGACGGCGGCGGCGCTTTCGGGCGGCATGTGGGAGGCGTTGCTGGCCACGGCCTTCGGCCTGGCGGTGGCGGTGCCGACCCATCTGGCGCATCATTTCCTGCGGGGGCGGGTGCGCGTCCTGGTCCACGACATGGAGTGGGCGGCCAACGAGAGTATTCGTTTCGTGGTGTATGAGTTGCGCACGGGCCTGGCCGCGCCGGTCGCGCCGCCCGCCGACACGGTCTCCGCGAAGGACGGAGCAAAGGACTGAACGTGGTCACGCAGCCCCTCGAATTCGAGAAACACCTGCGCCCGCCGCCGCGCAGCTTCGACGTGTTCTTCCACGTGAACGTCGGGGTGTTGGCGTTGTTCCTCACGCTGTTCACCTCGAAGTTCGTGCTCGCCCCGGGGCCGACGATCACGGTGCCGACCTCGCGGGATGCGATCGGCACGGCCCGGACCGCCGACATGGTGGTCAATCTCGAACGGGACAACCTGATCCTGTTCGAGGGCGGTCGGTATTCGATGGATGGGTTTCAGAAGCGGCTGGGCGAGGTGGTCGCCGCGGAGGGGCCGATGCGGCTGCTGCTGCGGGCCGATGCCCGGGCGTCGTCCCAGGCGCTGGTGACGTTCCTGGATCTGGCGAGGTCGGCGGGGTGCGAAGTGCAGATCGCGGCCGAAACGCCGGCGGGAAGTTGAGCGCATGGCACGGCCGCGACAGAGGCATTGGGCGCAGTGGGTGTGGCTGATGGCCGCGCTCGCCCTGGCGTTGCGGATTGGTTACATTTTCTGGGGCGAGGAGCCTCCGCCCGAGGCGCCGGAGGCCGGGAGGCGCGAGCCGGCTGTCACGGTGGTTTCCGGCCACGGCTCCTCCGGTGGGGCGTTGGTGGGGGAGCAGGTCGAGCTGTTCGACCAGCAGCCGTTGTCGATGCCCACGCGGTGGAATGCCGGCTCGCGGGCGCTTCCCGGCGAGCTGCAGCGCCAACCCGGCCAGGTATTCGGCCTGTTCGAGCCGCGGCTGATCTTTGCCGCCGAGAAGCTGCCTCCGGTGTTTGCGCCCCGCGATGGTGCGCCCGCGAATGCGACCGCCGGTCTGCGTTTCATCGGCCCGATGGCCGGGGGATGGGCGGGGGTGGGGCGTTTCGACCGCAGCGTGACGGTGTTTCCCGGGCGGGATGCCGCCATCGAGGTGGTGCCGCTCGCCGGGGAGGGCGGGGGCACCAGGTTGACCGAGTCCGTGCAGGGCTTGCCGTCGACGGTGACTTCCCATGACTGGGGCCCGCTCGAGTACTCGGTCGCGGTCGCACCCAGCGGCCTGGTCGGCATGCCCACGCTTGGCATCGGCTCGGGATTCGAGGTCGTCGATTCGTTCTTCGGCGAGTTCCTCGTTGCCGATTTTCGCCTCGGAGATCGCCTGCTTCCGGGGCTTTATCGAGTGCGAGTTTCGCGCTGAACGAATTTTCGAAAAAGCAGTTGACGGTCGAAAAACGGCTTTCCAATGTCCGCCCTCTTTTTCGGTTTTGGTCTTTTGTCCTAGTCGCCCTTGTAGCTCAGTTGGTAGAGCACGCCCTTGGTAAGGGCGAGGTCACCGGTTCGAATCCGGTCAAGGGCTCCAGGGCATCCGTCGGCAGGTTCCCCGACGTAAATTAAACTCGGGGCCGCCCATCCAGATCAGACATCTCTTCCACACTAATCAACGTCCACATGGCTAAAGGTACATTCGAACGCACTAAACCGCACGTGAACGTCGGCACTATCGGCCACGTTGACCACGGCAAGACCACTCTCACGACCTCGATTCTCGCCGTCCAGGCGGGCAAGGGTTTGGCTGAGCTCAAGTCCTACGCTGACATCGCCAAGGGCGGTACCGTTCGCGACGCCTCCAAGATCGTCACGATCGCGGTCGCCCACGTCGAGTACCAGTCCGACAACCGCCACTATGCGCACGTCGACTGCCCCGGCCACGCCGACTTCGTGAAGAACATGATCACGGGTGCGGCCCAGATGGACGGCGCCATCCTCGTCGTCAGCGCCGCCGACGGCCCGATGCCGCAGACCCGTGAGCACATCCTGCTCGCCCGCCAGGTCGGTGTGCCGAAGATCGTCGTCTTCCTGAACAAGGTCGACCTCATCGACGACGCCGAACTCCTCGACCTCGTCGAGATGGAAATCCGCGAGCTCCTCTCGAAGTACAACTTCGATGGCGACAACGCCAAGATCATCCGTGGTTCCGCCACCGCCGCCCTCGAGGGCAAGCCGGAAGGCCTCAAGGCCATCCAGGAGCTCATGGATGCGATCGATTCCGAGATTCCGGAGCCGGCTCGCGAGATGGACAAGCCCTTCCTGATGTCCGTCGAGGACGTCTTCTCGATCACCGGTCGTGGCACCGTCGCCACCGGTCGTATCGAGCGCGGCGTGGTCAAGATCAACGAGACCGTCGAGATCGTCGGCCTCCGCGACACCGCCACCACCGTCGTGACCGGTATCGAAATGTTCCGCAAGCTCCTCGATCAGGGCCAGGCCGGTGACAACGTCGGCATCCTGCTCCGTGGCGTCGACAAGGACGGCATCGAGCGTGGTCAGGTCATCGCCGCGCCGAAGAGCATCAAGCCGCACAAGAAGGGCAAGGCCGAGATCTACGTCCTCACCAAGGATGAAGGTGGCCGCCATACTCCGTTCTTCAACGGCTATCGTCCGCAGTTCTACTTCCGCACGACCGACGTGACCGGTTCGATCGTCCTCCCGCAGGGCGTCGAGATGGTCATGCCTGGCGACAATATCAGCCTCGACGTCGAGCTCCTCACGCCGATCGCGATGGAGAAGTTCCAGCGCTTTGCCATCCGTGAAGGCGGCCGCACCATCGGTGCCGGTCGTATCACCGAGATCACGGAGTAAGTCGTTCGAGTAACCGGTTTCCCGCGTACGCCGAGGTCTCGCCGCGAGGCCTCGGCCGTACTGTCTCCGAAACCGTTTTTTACAGGGCAGTAGCTCAATTGGTAGAGTAGCGGTCTCCAAAACCGTTGGTTGGGGGTTCGATTCCCTCCTGCCCTGCCACTTCCGTCCATGAAAAACCCTTTCAGCAGCATCCGCACCTTCACCGGCGAAATGATCGCCGAGCTCAAGAAGGCGTCTTGGCCCACGTACCGCGAACTCCGGGATTCCACCATTCTCGTGATCGTCGCGTCGGTGCTGCTTGGGCTTTTCACCAGTTTGTCCGATTTCTCTCTCTACCAGGTCGTCGACCTCGTCACCTCCTGGGTGAGCTGAACCACCCGTACCATGCCTGCTGAAATGACCGTTCCCCAAGGCACCCAGTGGTTCGCCGTCCACACGCTCTCCGGCCAAGAGGGCAAGGTGAAGCAATACATCGAGAAGTTCGGCCCGATCGAAGAGCTCGGCGAGAACATCTTCGAGGTGCTCCTCCCCACCGAACAGGTGTCGGAGGTCAAGCGCGGCAAGAAGACCTCGAAGGAGCGCAAGCTCATCCCCGGCTACGTCTTCGTGCAGATGAAACTGTACGATGAGAACGGGAAGGTCATGAACAAGCCGTGGTATTTCGTGCGCGAGGCGCCGGGTGTCATCGGCTTTGTCGGCGGTGATCGTCCCGCTCCTCTGCGTCAGGTGGAAATCGACGATATCCGCAACCGGGTCGAAGCCGCCTCGGGCAAGGAAGTTCCGAAGGTCAGCTACGAGGTCGGCGAGGAGGTCAAAATCACTGACGGCCCCTTCCTCAATCTCACCGGCCGGATCGACGAAATCGATCCCGAGCGCGGCAAGCTCAAGATTTCCGTCTCCATCTTCGGCCGTTTCACGCCGGTCGAGCTCGAATATTGGCAGGTCGAACGCGCCGCCAACTAACCCGTTTCCCACTAACCGCTTTTTCCCATGGCCAAGAAAGTTCAGGGCATCATCCGTCTCCAACTGCCTGCCGGCGCCGCCAATCCCGCGCCCCCGGTCGGTCCCGCGCTCGGCGCCCAGGGCGTCAACATCATGGCGTTCTGCAAGGACTTCAACGCCAGGACCAAAGACCAGAACGGACTGATCCTGCCCGTGGTCATCACGGTCTTCAGCGACAAGTCGTTCACCTACATCCTCAAGTCGCCGCCGGCGTCCGTGCTCCTGAAGAAGGCGTGCAACATCGCTTCCGGATCCGGCAAGCCGAACAAGGACAAGGTCGGCAAGGTGACGAAGAAGCAGTTGCTCGAAATCGCGAAGATGAAGCAGAAGGACATCAACGCGACCAGCGAGGCGGCCATGATCAACGTGATCGCCGGCACCGCCCGCAGCATGGGCATCGACGTCGTCGACTAGGTTCTCTTGTCAGATCAACCGCGGGAGTCTCGCAGCGCGGGACATTTGTACCGCAACCACATCCCAAATGCCTAAAAAGCAAAGCAAACGGTTCCGCAACGCGCTCAAGGTTGCGGACCTCTCCAAGGAGTATTCGCTCCAGGAGGCGGTGGAGCTGCTCTCCCGCTT
Organism: Verrucomicrobiota bacterium; assembly: GCA_023443455.1. GTDB lineage: Bacteria > Verrucomicrobiota > Verrucomicrobiia > Opitutales > Opitutaceae > CAJCBL01. Next base: position 3,222 of record JAEZUE010000034.1, on the reverse strand, counting down.
CCCCAAGACCAAGTTCGACGAGACCGTCGAGCTTTCGTTCCGTCTCGGCGCAAACCCGACTCAGGGCGACCAAATGGTGCGTGGCACCACGCCGCTCCCCCACGGTAGCGGCAAGAAGGTGCGCGTGATTGTCTTCACCGACGATGCCGAGGCGGCCCTCGCCGCCGGCGCCGATGTCGCCGGGTTGAAGGAACTCATGGAGAAGATCAGCGCCGGTTGGCTCGATTTCGACGTCGCGATCGCCACTCCCGCGGCGATGAAGGAAGTCCGTTCCCTCGCCCGCGTGCTCGGTCCGAAGGGCCTGATGCCCAATCCGAAGTCGGGTACCGTCACCGACAACATCGCCCAAGCGATCAAGGAAGTGAAGGCCGGCCGCGTCGAGTTCAAGATGGACAAGGGTGCCAACATCGGAATTCCGATCGGCAAGCGCTCCTTCACCGTCGAACAGATCGTCGAGAACGCCAACACCGTGATCGGCACGATCGGCAAAGCCAAGCCCGCGGCCGTCAAAGGCCGTTTCATTCTCGGCCTGTCGATCTCGGCTTCCATGAGCCCGGGCATCGCGCTCGCCTCCAGCGAATACTCCAAGTTCTAACGCCGCCCCGCCATGCGTTCCGAGAAAAAGTATCTCATCGAGGAAGTCTCCCGGCACCTGCAAAAGTCGGATTACGTCCTTATCACCAATTTCCAGAAGGTGACCGTGGCTGATGTCGCGACCCTCCGTGGCCAACTCGCCGCCGAACAGGCCGAGTTCCACGTGGTCAAGAACAGCTCCCTGCGTGTCGCCGCGAAGGACGCCGGACTCCCCGAGTTCGACAACCTTCTCGCCGGTCAGACCGCCATCCTCGTCGGTGGCCGCAATCCCTCCGGTGTTGCGAAGATCGTCAAGAAGTTCTTCGACGACAAACAGAAGCTCGAGATCAAGGGTGGTGTGGTCGACGGCCGGCTTTTCAGCCAGGCCGACGTCATCACGCTCTCCGAGCTCCCGTCGCTCGACGTCCTCCGCGCCCAGCTGCTCTCGCTGTTCAACACCCCGGCCACCAGCCTCGTGCGGGTTGTCAACGGTGTGCCGCAGGCGCTCGTCAACGTTCTTCAGGCCAAGATTCGCGCCGCCTCCTGAGGCGATCGCGGCTCTTTCCTTCCATCCTTCCCCGGAAACCCTGGTGGGTCTCCGGGGTTTTCAACCGCAACAGTCAACTGAAAGCAGGCTAGGGGATTCGTCCCTTAAACGGCCGACACCAATCGCTCGGGCGCTAGCCGTTTCACTGATACCATGTCCGATATCACCAAAGACCAAGTCATCGAGTGGCTCTCCGGCCAGTCCGTCATCGAAATCGCTTCCCTCGTGAAGGCCCTTGAAGAGAAGTGGGGCGTCTCCGCCGCCGCTCCGGTTGCCGTCGCCGCCGCTCCGGCCGCCGCCGCCGCCGCTCCGGCCGAAGAGAAGACCGAATTCGACGTCGTTCTCGTCGAGGCCGGCGCCAACAAGATCGGCGTCATCAAGGAAGTCCGCGCCATCACCGGTCTCGGCCTCAAGGAGGCCAAGGACCTCGTCGAGGGTGCGCCGAAGCCCGTCAAGGAGGCTGCGGCCAAGGCCGACGCCGAAGAGATCAAGAAGAAGCTCGAGGCCGCCGGCGCCAAGGTCGAACTCAAGTAAGTTGCGGGACACGATTTCCTACAACGCTTTCGTTCTCGGACAGGCCGGGTTTTCCCGGCCTGTCTTTCTCCATTTTCTGAATTCGGCGATCCCTCACGCCTGCGCATCCCTCGGGGTGCGCAGGCGTGAGGGCTCGGCGACAACTCGCCAGCTCGTTACCTAACACTCGGGAATCACCATGGCCGCCACTCTAGAACGCCAAAATTTCGGCAAGCTCCGCGAAGTCATTCAGCCGCCGAATCTCATCGAGATTCAGATCAACTCCTACCTGGAGTTTCTGCAGAAGGACGTTCCCCAGAGCCAACGCAAGCCGTACGGCTTGGAGGCTGTCTTCCGCGAGGTCTTTCCGATCACCTCCTATGACGAGCGCCTCGTTCTCGAGTACGTCTCGTACACCATCGGCGATGCCAAGAACACCGAGATCGAGTGCCTGCGCGAAGGCATCACCTACTCGGTGCCGCTCTACGTGAAGCTCCGGCTTCGCGAGGAAGACTACATCAAGGACGAGGAGATCTACATGGGCGAGATCCCGATGGTGACCGAGCGCGGCTCGTTCATCATCAACGGCGCCGAGCGCGTCGTGGTCTCCCAGCTCCATCGCTCGCCCGGCCTCTGTTTCGAGGTGGCCACCCACCCGAACGGCAAACTCCTCCACTCGTTCCGCATCATCCCCGATCGCGGCACCTGGCTCGAGGTGCAGTTCGACAACAACGACCTGCTCTACGTCTACCTCGACCGTCGCCGTCGCCGTCGCAAGTTCCTCATCACGACGCTGCTCCGCTCCATCGGCTACTCGAGCGACATCGACATCCTCAACCTCTTCTACAAGATCCAGGACCTCAAGGTCGCCAAGGCGCTCGACATCGAGAACGTCTCGACCCTCGTCCTGGTCGAGGACGTCATCGACGCCCAGCAGGGCGTGGTTCTCGCCCGCGCGTTCGAGCCGCTGACCAAGGCGATCGTGCGCACCTTCGAGAAGCACGAGATCACGACCATGCGCGTGATCGACACCACTGACGACGAGGGTGTCATCATCCGCTCGCTCAAGAAGGACCCGACCCGCAACGAGGAGGAGGCCCTCAAGGAGATCTACAAGCGCCTCCGCCCCGGCGAGCCGCCGACCACCGCCAACGCCAAGGCCCTGCTCAAGCGCCTCTTCTTCGATCCGAAGCGCTACGACCTCGGCCGCGTCGGCCGTTACAAGGTCAACCAGAAGCTCACCCTCAAGACCGACCTCGACACCCGCATCCTCAACTCCGAGGACGTCGTCGAGTCCACCAAGTACCTGGTCAAGCTGCGCAAGGGCGACGGCATCGTCGACGACATCGACCATCTCGGTTCCCGCCGCGTCCGCACCGTCGGCGAGCTGCTCGCCAACCAGTGCCGCGTGGGCCTCTCCCGCACCGAGCGTTTGGTGCGCGAACGCATGACCCTCTACGATCAGAGCGTCGACTCGATCACCCCGCAGAAGCTCATCAACCCGAAGGCTCTGACGACGGTGATCCGCGATTTCTTCGCGCGCAGCCAGCTCTCGCAGTTCATGGACCAGATCAACCCGCTCGCGGAGC
>JAEZUE010000019.1 GCA_023443455.1 Verrucomicrobiota bacterium | reverse complement strand
GCGCGACGTTCGCCAGCGAGGCGCCGGCGTAGCCGGCCTCCGCGAGGCACTCGATCGCGCAGTCGATGAGCTGCCGACGCCGTGTGAGTTCGATGAACGAACCGGGAGCGGGGGAGGAGCGAGTTTTCGGCCGCACGGTTAGTAAACTGACCGATTGGTCAGTTCTGTCAAACCACCCTGGCTTTTGTCTCTGGGACAGTGGTGGGGGCGCGGCGGTGTTGCTCGCTGGCGGAGCCGAGTTCTCGCTCGGCTGGCGGCCTCAGCGCCGGGCCGGGTGGCCGGTGGCGGCGCCGGACCAGCCGAGTTTCGAGCGCAGCACCTCGAAATGCTCGTAGCCGGGCTTCTGCACGAGGGTGAGCCGGCATGCGGCGACCGTGATTTCGACAGCGCGGCCGGCGCAGGTGAAGAGGTTGCGTTGGCCGTCCATCGCGACGAGCAGGCGGGCGTCGTCGGTGCGGCTTTCGATGCGCAGTTTCGCGTTGCCGGGCAGGACCACCGAGCGGTTGCTGAGGGTGTGGGGGCAGATCGGCGTGAGCACGATGGCATCGGCGCCGGGATGCAGAATCGGGCCGCCGGCGGAGAGGTTGTAGGCGGTCGAGCCGGTCGGGGTGGAAACCAGCAGGCCGTCGCCGTGGTAGTCGGTCACGAATTCGCCATCTGCATACACCCCGAGGCGCACGAGCTTCGAGTTGATCTCGTCCTTGATGACGATGTCGTTGAGCGCCACATCCTCGTGGTCGGGGCCGGTGCGGCAGGCCACCAGCGAACGCGAGGCGAGCTGGTAGTCGCCGGCGAGCAGCGCGGGGAACTGGACCACGGCCTCCTCGGCGGAGAATGTCGTGAGAAATCCGAGACTCCCGCGGTTGACGCCGATGACCGGCACGCCCGAGGCCGCGGCTTCCCGGCCGGCACTGAGCAGGGTGCCGTCGCCGCCGACCACACAGCAGGCGTCGAAACCGGCCAACGCGCCCTCGGCGAGCGGCGTGTGGGCGAAGAGCTTGGTCTTCACCTTCGCACTGCGCGCGAGGGCCACGAGATCGTTGGCGAGGTCGTGCGCGCCGCGTTTGGTGCGGTTGACGACGAAGGCGAGTTTGCGGATCGCGGGCATCGGGGGCCGCAGCGTAGGGATCGCCCGGGGGTTTGCGAGCCCCGACGCGTCGGCCTGTGGCCGCGTCCGGGAGTCGGTGCAGCGTGATTTCCGTCCGATGCTTTGGGCCCGGTTCTTCCCGGGGGAGGCGGGCGGAGACTGGACCTGCGCCGATCGGGCACCTATTGCTCCTGCCGCCATGGCTGCCCCGCAATCGCTCACCGGCAATATCGTCGATCTGGTCAACCGCCGCATTTTTCCCGGTCGGGTCGAATGGGCCGACGGCCGCATTACGCGCATTGTGCCGACGCCGGGGCGACGCTACACGCGGCAGATCGCCCCCGGGTTTGTCGACGCCCACATCCACATCGAGAGTTCGCTGCTGCCGCCGAGCGAGTTCGCCCGGTTGGCCGTGGTGCACGGCACAGTGGCGACGGTATCGGACCCGCACGAGATCGCCAACGTGCTGGGTGCGGCCGGCGTGCGCTACATGATCGCCGACGCACGGCGTTCGCCGCTGAAGTTCAATTTCGGCGCGCCTTCGTGTGTGCCGGCGACCGATCGCGAGACGGCCGGTGCGGTGCTCGATGCGGCGGCGGTCGAGAAGCTGCTCGCGCTCCGCGAGGTGCGCTATCTGAGCGAGGTCATGAACTATCCCGGCGTGCTCGCCGGAGCGCCGGACCTGCTCGCGAAAATCGCGGCGGCGAAACGCCGTGGCAAGCAGGTCGACGGTCATGCACCGGGGCTGCGTGGCGAGCAGGCGAAGGCCTACGCCGCCGCCGGCATCACGACCGACCACGAGTGTTTCACGCTGGCCGAGGCTAAGGACAAGATCGCCGCCGGCATGAAGATCCTCATCCGCGAAGGCTCGGCGGCGCGCAACTTCGCCGCCCTTGCGCCGCTGCTGCGCATGAACCCGGAGAGTTGCATGTTCTGCTGCGACGACCTGCATCCGGACCTTCTGCTTGAGCGCCATCTCGACGAGCATGTGCGCCGGGCGATCGGGTCCGGGGCGAAACGACTCGATGCGCTGGCCTGTGCGAGCCTGCACCCGATCCGGCACTACGGGCTCGACGTGGGCTTGTTGCAGGCGGGCGATCCGGCGGACTTCATCGTGTTCGAGGGCTGGAAGACGCTGCGCGTGCGCCGCACCTATCTCGACGGTGTGTTGGCCGCACGTGACGGACGTTCGTTGCTGCCGCGGCAGACGCCGAAGATCGCGAACGTCTTCCGCGCGAAGCCGCGGTGCCCGGCGGACTTCGGTGTGGCCGCGCGGAATGGCCAACTCAGCGTAATCGAGGCGCTCGACGGTCAGTTGATCACGCGGTGGAAAACGATGAAGCCGCGCATCGTCGACGGCGCGGTAGTGGCGGACCCGTCACGCGATCTGCTCAAGATTGCGGTGGTGAATCGTTACGAGGCGAGCGCGCCGGTGGCGGTGGGGTTCATCCGCGGGTTCGGGCTGCGCGAGGGAGCGTTGGCGTCGTCGGTCGCGCACGATTCGCACAACGTCGTGGCGGTCGGGGCGGACGACGAGTCGCTCGCCGCGGCCGTGAATCTCGTGATCGGAAATCGTGGTGGTTTGGCCGCGGTCGGACAGGGCGAGGCGCGGGTGTTGCCGTTGCCCATCGCCGGCCTGATGGCCGACGGTGAAGGGCGTGCGGTGGCGGCGGCGTATACGGAAATCGATGCCGCGGCGAAGGCGCTGGGCAGCACGCTGGCGGCGCCGTTCATGACGCTCTCCTTCATGGCGCTGCTGGTGATCCCCGATCTGAAGCTCAGCGACCGCGGATTGTTCTCCGGCGCGCAGTGGTCGGAGGTGAACCTCTGGAGTGCGGCGGCTCGACGCCGCCTTTGACGGGCCGGCTCGACGGCCCGCATTGTCCGGGGCTTCCGGTTCTGGCGTCACAGGCCGGGCGGCGGTGCGCCGCGTCGAGCCGCGGCGCAGAAAGCGGCGTCAAGCCGCCGCACTCCATACGCAAAAAGCCCCGCGGCCTTGGGGGCCGCGGGGCTAAAGGGGGACGCTGCTCTGGTGAGCAGCGCCACTTTGGAATCAGCGCTTGGCTCAGTAGTCCATGTCGCCGCCGGGACCGGCGGGCATGGCGGGCTTCTTGTCCTCCGGCTCCTCGGTGATGAGGCACTCGGTGGTCAGGAGCAGGCCGGCCACGGAGCTGGCGTTCTGCAGGGCGGAGCGCACGACCTTGGTCGGATCGAGCACGCCGGCCGCGACGAGGTCGACGTATTCGCCGGTGGCCACGTTGTAGCCTTCGGCGGCCTTGCGGCGGAGCACTTCCTGCACGACGGTCGAACCTTCGACGCCGGCGTTGGCGCAGAGCTGGCGGAGCGGCTCCTCGACGGCGCGGCGGACGATCTTGGCGCCGAGCTTCTCGTCGCCTTCGAGGGTCTCGACGGACTTGTCGAGGGCCACGATGGTGCGGAGCAGGGCGACACCGCCGCCGGGGACGATGCCTTCTTCGACGGCCGCACGGGTGGCGTGCAGGGCGTCGTCGACGCGGTCCTTCTTCTCCTTCATCTCGGCCTCGGTGGCGGCACCGACGTTGATGACGGCCACGCCGCCGGCCAACTTGGCGAGGCGCTCCTGGAGCTTCTCGCGGTCGTAGTCGGAGGTGGTCTCATCGATCTGGCGGCGGATGAGCTTCACGCGGCCCTGGATGTCGGAGGCCTGGCCGGCGCCTTCGATGATGGTGGTGTTCTCCTTGTCGATGGTCACGCGCTTGGCGCGGCCGAGGTCGGCGAGCTTGGTGCTCTCGAGCTTGATACCGAGGTCCTCGGTGATGAACTTGCCACCGGTGAGGATGGCGATGTCTTCCATGATGGCCTTGCGGCGATCACCGAAGCCCGGGGCCTTGACGGCGCACACGTTGATGGTGCCGCGGATCTTGTTGACCACGAGGGTGGCCAGGGCCTCGCCCTCGATGTCCTCGGCGATGATGAGCAGGGGCTTGCCGGTCTTGGCCGCTTCCTGGAGCACCGGGAGGAGGTCGTTGAGGGAGGTGATCTTCTTCTCGAAGAGGAGGATGTACGGGTCCTCGAGGACGGCTTCCTGCGACTCCGCGTTGGTGGCGAAGTACGGGGAGATGAAGCCCTTGTCGAACTGCATGCCCTCGACGACGTCGAGGGTGGTCTCGATGGACTTGGCCTCTTCGACGGTGATGGTGCCGTCCTTGCCGACCTTGTCCATGGCCTCGGCGATCTTGTCGGCGATGTCGTAGTCCCAGTTCGCGGACACGG
>JAEZUE010000071.1 GCA_023443455.1 Verrucomicrobiota bacterium | reverse complement strand
CAGCCTCGGCGGCGCGCGCAGCGGAGCGGGCGCAGGCGACGGCGGCGGAGTTGATCTCCGCGGCGAGGTGCTCGGTCCTGTAGTCGGCCTGCGAGATGGCGGTGGCGTTGAAGGTGTTGGTCTCGACCAGGTCGGCGCCGGCGGCGAAGTAGCGTGCGTGGATCTCGGTGACGACGTCGGGGCGCGTGAGGCAGAGCAGGTCGTTGTTGCCCTGGAGGTCGTGCGGGTGGGCGGCGAAACGCGTGCCGCGGAAGTCGGCCTCCTTCAGACCGTAGCCCTGGATCATCGAGCCCATGGCGCCGTCGAGGATGGCGATGCGCTGGTCGAAAAGTGCGGTGAGCGCGGCGGCGGACTGGTTGGTGTAGGCGTGCGAGGTGGCGGACATCGTGGGCGGAACATGACGAGGTGGTTCGGTTGGTCAAAGCAAAACATATCAACGTTAGCAGATGCGTTGATGGCTTATTGTTCCAAGGTGTGCCACAGGCAATAGTCGGGATCCGGCACCGCGGCTCTTGCCTTTGGAAATCGGGGTGTTTCGTTTTTGGGCTTTTTCACCAACAAGATGCGTTCCCTTGCCTTCACCCTCGCCGCGACCGCGCTCCTCAGCTCGGTCTCTTTCGGCGCTTCCCAAGAGTCCATTTCCGCCATGAACCGAGATTCGACTTCGTCCCACGGCGAGCAGTTTCAAGTCCAGTCCGCCGCGGAGCGCGAAGCGCTGCAGGATTTGGCCAAGCGGGCGGAGGCCGAACTACGTGGCAACATTTTGCCGTTCTGGTTGGAGCATGCCCGCGACGTGGAGGACGGCGGTTTTCACGGGGAGATCAGCGGCAAGAAGAAGGTGCGCTCGGGGGCGCCCAAAGGGGCGCTGCTCTCGTCGCGCATCTTGTGGACGTTTTCGGCGGCCCATCGTCGTTTCCAGGATCGGGCCTATCTCGCGATGGCGCGCCATGCGTACGACGACTTGGAGAGCCGCTTCTGGGACGAGGAGCACGGCGGCGTCTTCTGGTCGGTCAAGGCGAACGGTCGACCGCAGGAAACGCGCAAACAGATCTATGCGCAGGTCTTCGCGCTGTATGGATACTCCGAATATTTCCGTGCCACCGGCGACCGGCATGCGCTCGATCGTGCGATCAAGTTGTTCCGCCTGGTGGAGGCGCATGCCTACGATCCGGTGCAGGGCGGGTATTTCGAGGCCTTCGAACGCGACTGGACGGAACTCGAGGAGGGGACCAAGAGCCTGATGGCCACGCCCGAGCCGAAGTCGCAGAACACGATGCTCCATGTGATGGAGGCCTACACGAACCTGCTCCGGGTCTGGCCGGACGCGGAGCTGCGCAGCCGCCTGGCGGAGCTGGTGGATCGCATGGTCACCCGTGTCGTCGACCCGAAGACAAACCACCTGCACCTGCTCATGGCCGCCGACTGGTCGCCGCGGTCGGATGGCATCTCGTATGGGCACGACATCGAGTTCAGCTGGCTGCTGGCCGAGGCGGTCGAGGTGCTCGGCGACCGTGAATCGGAGAAGCGGATGCAACCGGTGTCCCTCGCGATCGCGCGGGTGACGCGGGCCGAGGGTTTCGACAGCGACGGCGGACTCTTCAACGAGGCGGACCCGCATGGGCTGACCGATGCGGGCAAGGACTGGTGGCCGCAGGCCGAGGCGGTGGTCGGTTTCCTCAATGCGTACCAGCTTTCCGGCGATGCCGAGTTTCTCGGCACGGCGCGGCGTTCGTGGCGCTACATCGAGTCCCGGATCGTCGACCGGGAGAATGGCGAATGGTTCTGGGGGCGCGACGAGAAGGGGCGGGTGCCGCCGAAGCGGCCGAAGGCGGGCATGTGGAAATGCCCGTACCACAACGGCCGTGCCTGCCTGGAGGTCATCGACCGCGTGGAGAAGCTTCTGGGCGAAAGCCCGGTGGCGAAATAGTGGGCCGACGAGGCGGGCGGAGCGGCCGACCGTGACCACTCAGCCCGCGGTCCCGGTGGAGTTGGTTCGCGTGGCGGTCCATTTCGGATCCCACCGGGCGATGTATTCGGGATAGGCCTGGGCCACCGGGCTGTCCTCGAGGTAGCGCCGGGCCTCGGCCTGTTTTCCGCGGGCGAGCAGTCCGGCGTACACATGGAGCTCGAACTGGAGGTCGAGCTGCGCGCGGGCGTTTTCCAGACCGAAGAATTCGAGCATGAACAACAGTGCCTCGACGGTGGAAAACTGGTGGTCGCCTTGCTGGGCCCGGAGGTGAAAACGGCTCTCGCCCGCCATGGGCAGGCGGACCATGCGGCCCCAGCCGGGCATGGAGCGGAGCAGATCGGACGCCTGTTTCCAGCTGCCATCGATCAGCAGGATCTGGGTGTCCTCGGGGCGGGCCTCGGCCGGCGGGAGCTTGCCCTGCGGGTGCAGAATCCAGAGCTCGCGGTCGGGGCGCTGGATCGCGGCGCGGTCGATTTGGCGGCCGCCACCGGCGAGGAATTGGCGGGAGTCGGGGAAGAGTCGGTTGATGAGGTGCCCGGTGCTGCTCGGGCGGAACGCCTCGCAGTAGTGCATGAGCACGTCGATGGCCAAGGGGCAGGCGATCTCGACGGCCGCGCCGCATAGGCACCACTTCGGTGGTTTCTTGCAGGTCGGGCAGCGGGGGCGCGGGCGTGCGACGAAATCGCGGGACATGGGAGGAATCGCGTCGGCGCGGAGCGCCCGCGTCAACGGTGGAAGCGGGCCGTGCAGCAGAAGCGGTTGTTGTGGGCCCGCGGAGCGTGGGAAGGCTGCTGCATACTTCGGTCGGTGCGACGGTTTCCGACTGGAGTTTCAATCGTTTCGGCCAAGCCTAGCCGCCATGCATCACTCCAGGCTCTTGCTTCTCTCGCTCGCCATGCTCCCCTGTTTGCATGCCGAACCGGCCGCGCCGGCGGCAGTGTCGCCCTCCGAGGATCCCGCCCATGTCTGGGACCTCTCGTTGCTTTTCAAGGACGCCGCAGCTTTCGATGCCGCGAAGGCCGATCTGGTCGCGCAGCTGCCGAAACTGGCCGCCTACAAGGGGCGCCTGGGCGAGAGCGCGGCGACCCTCGCCGACGCGATGGAGCTGCTCACCGACATCCAGTCCCGTTATCTGCGGCTCGGCTCCTACGCCAGCCTCTCGTCCGACGAGAACCTGCGCGATGCGGCGGCGATGGAGCGCAACCAGGGCATGGACATGCTCGGCGCCGAGGTGTCGGGTGCGGCCAGCTTCGTGGATCCGGAGCTGCTCGCCGTGGGTGAGGAGAAGCTGAGGGCCTTTCTCGCCGCCGAGCCCCGGCTGGCCGTCTATCGTTTCCCGATTTTCGATACGCTGCGCAACGCGCCGCACACGCTCGGCGCCGAGGCCGAGGAGGTGCTCTCGGCGGTCGGCATGATCAGCGACACCCCGAGTTCGATCTACGGCATCCTGGCCAACGCCGATGTGCCGTGGCCGACGATCACGCTCGCCGACGGAGCGGAGGCGCGCCTCGACCAGGCCGGCTATACCCGTTTCCGCGCGGCGGCAAACCGGGCGGACCGCGAGGCGGTGTTCCGCGCGTTCTGGGGCAAGTTCAAGGAGTACGAGCGCACGTTCGGCACCTCGCTGTTTGCGCAGGTGAAGACCGACTGGTTTGGCGCGAAGGTGCGCAAGCACCCCAGTTCCCTCGCCGCCTCGCTCTCCGGCAACAACGTGCCCGAGGCGGTGTACCGCACGCTGCTCGAGGAGACCAACGCGAACCTGCCGACGCTGCACCGCTACTTCAAGCTGCGCGGCCGCATGCTCGGGGTGGAGGACCTGCGCTACTGGGACATCTACCCGGCCATCGTGAACCTCGAGAAGGAGTTTCCGTACGGGCAGGCGAAGGAGCTCACCCTCGCGGCCGTGCGCCCGCTCGGCGAATCGTATGTCGCCGACCTGAAGGCGAGCGTCGACGGCCGCTACGCCCACGTCTACCCGCGCAAGGGCAAACGCTCCGGCGCGTACATGGCGGGCTACGTGCACGACGCCCATCCGTACGTGCTCCTTAATTACAACGACGACTACGAGTCGGTGACGACCTTCGCCCACGAGTGGGGCCACGGGCAGCACTCGGTGCTGGCGAACCGCACCCAGCCGGCTCCGGTCGCCCACTACAAGATCTTCACCGCGGAGATCGCCTCGACGCTGAACGAGGCGCTGCTGCTCGAGCACATGCTCAAGATCGCGGCCGACGACGACGAGCGGCTCTACTACCTGGGCAGCGCGCTCGAGGGCCTGCGCGGCACGTTCTTCCGGCAGGCGATGTTCGCCGAGTTCGAGCTGCGCATCCACGAGGAGGTCGAGAAGGGCAACGCCCTCTCGGGCGAGTCGCTGACCCGGATCTACGGCGACATCCTGCGCCGCTACCACGGCGACGCCGAGGGCGTGCTCAAGATCGACGATTTCGTGACGGTGGAGTGGGCCTACATCCCGCACTTCTACTACAACTTCTACGTCTTCCAGTACGCGACCTCGATCGCCGCCTCGCAGGCCTTCGCGGAGCGCATCCTCGCCGGTGAACCCGGAGCCGTGGATACGTATCTCGACCTGCTGAAGGCCGGTGGCAGCGACTATCCCTACGAGCTGGTGAAGAAGGCCGGGGTGGACCTGGCCACGCCGGAGCCGTACCGCGCGCTGGTCAAGCGGATGAACTCGATCATGGACCAGATCGAGGCGATTCTCGCCAAGCGGGGGAAGTGAGACCGCACTGTTCTTTTGTCGGCGAAAAGCGCACCGGAAACGGTGCGCTTTTTTTTCGTCGGGCCGCTGGCGGTGCGCCTCCGATGGGCGTATCTTTCCGCCGGTCCCACAGGAGGTGCATATGACCCACGGCACGATCCAGATGTTCCTCGAAGCAGCGGCGGGCACGGCCGATCGGATACTCGGGGAACCGACGCAACGAGTCGCCCAGAGGGGCGGTGTCATGGGCCAGGAGCAGAAGATGCACCCATGGTTCGGAGCAGGGGACCAAGTCGGTGAAGGCCGTGCCCGCCCGCGGGGGCTCCTTCCCTCGCATGAGTACCGGTTTCTGCCCGCTGCCGTCGACCGTCGCCAACATGGCAGGCGGCGGCAGTCTGCCGGGCGGTAGGCTCGATAGGGTTGCAGGGGCAACCGATGCGGGGTCCAGCAGGGGCCTATCGTCCGGCGGGCATGGGCGGGGTGGTTCGGCGATCAACGGCCAGTTCACGACCGGGCTGTCTGCTTCGGTCAGTCCCGTGTCCGTGTGCCGGTCCTCGCAGCGCCACCCAAGCGAACCGGTCACAGACCGGTTCCTACTCAAAATTCATGGCGGCGCAGTAGGTCCACGTCTCCGATTGGACCTCTTGGAGGTAGCCAACCCGTTGGCCCATTTTGCCGGGAACCGGTCGCAGATCGGTCCTACTTGTCCGGCAACCCGGCACTACCACTGGGAGATCTGGCGGGGAGGATCCGCTCTCCGGCATTTCCCCGGCTTGGACGGCTGTCTGGCTTCTGTTGGCTGTGGCTCCTGAAGAAACGCCCTCCCGGTCGGAGCCGGGAGGGCGTGGAGACAATGCCGTGTGGGAGGGGGCGAACCTTGCTTCTGTCAGACCGTGGCGGCGGCGATGCCCATGTCCATGTGGGCTTCGGCGGCGTCGATCATGTTCTCCAGTTCGCCGAAGGCTTCAGTTTCCAATTCGAGCACATGGCGCAGGGCGTCGATCTCGCGTTGGCGTACGCCGGGCGTCCAGTTCTCGAGGCCCTTGCCGGTCCATGGGCCGAGGAACGACTGGCGTTCGGAGGCGATGCGGCGCAGGTAGCGCGCTTCGTCGGCGAAGAGATCCGCGGCGAGGAGCAGGTGGCGGTGCTGGCGGCCGAGGAAAAACTCGGAGTTGCGGCGCAGGAAACGTTCGGCCGAGGCGCGGGCGTCGGCGAGCGTGTCGAAGTTCCACCAGTTGACGAAGAAGAGCAGCTTGCGTGAATCCGAATCGTGGATCTCGGCGTGCATCAGGTCCTCGCGCCACTTCAGGAGCGCGGCCCGCCCGTACCAGTAGCGGCCGGCGGCGGCCGGCGCGTGGCTGCGGTGCCAGTTGTCGACCCCGTGGAGGAGTCCGGCGAGCATGGCCTCGCGGGCGGGCAGGCCGTCGTGGCGTTGGCCGAGGAAGCAGAGGAACGGACCGAGCTTCTCGATCGGCAACCGCAGCATCGGTTCGTCGGTCATGTAGTCGCGCAGCAACAATGTGCGGCCCTCGTCCTCGAAGCCGAAGATGGTGGTGACGTTGAGCTGCGGCTCGTAGGCGAGCATCGGCCGGCCGGCGCGGATCTCCTGGGCGATGGTCGAGGCGTAGTCGGCCGGGGTGCGGCCTTCGCCCTCGAGGTGGCATTCGGTGGGCAGTTCCCAGCCGGTGGCCTTGCGCAGCAGGTCGAGTTCCTCGGGGCATTCGCCCACCGGGCTCGACGGGCACCAGTGCCGGCCGGTGTCGCCGCGATACCAGCGGGTGCGGAATGCGAGGCCGCTCCAGCCCATGAGGTTTTCGTAGGTGTGGGGCGTCGCGGTGACAGCGAGGGCTGCTTCCAGCGCGCCGATCAAGGTACATTCCTTGCCTCTGCCCCAGGCCAGCTGGGGGACGGCTTCGATGTAGATCTTGCCGGCCTCGTTGATGATGATCGGCAGTTTCATGATGGGCTCCAATGGGGAACGTTGATGAGGCGTGTGCGGACCGGCAGGTCATGGATGCCTGCGCGGCACGGTGCCGGGGGTAGTGGCCGGCGCGAGAAGATACTCCGCTGCCGGGGGCGAGTCAAAAACCGGCCTGCGCCCTCGGGTGGGGCGTGAGCGGCTCGGTGCACTTGTCGAGTGAGCCTTCGGCTGGGGCGAATCTCGGGGCGAGCCTGGCTTGCCGGGCGGCTTGGGGCCGACGCGGTACCCTATTCGTTCGGTGGGAGCGGGAGGTGCTTGGCGAGGATCGCACCGAGGGATTCGGGGGTGAGCGGCTTGGCGATGTAGTCGTCCATGCCCGCGGCCAGACAGTTCTCGCGGTCGCCGGTGAGGGCGTTGGCGGTCATGGCGATGATCCGCAGTTCCTGCGGCAGGGAGGTGTCGCCCGCCGATTGGGCTTGGCGGATCCGGCGGGTGGCCTCGAGGCCGTCGAGCACGGGCATCTGCACGTCCATGAACACCAGTTTGTAGGGATGGCGGCGGAGTTCGTCGATGGCCTCCTGGCCATTGGCGACGAGCGTGGCGCTGCGCCCGACCGTGCGGAGGAAGCGCATGGCGACCTTCTGGTTCACCGCGTTGTCCTCGGCGACGAGGATGTCGATCTCGCCTTCGGCGGAGGCCTGGGGTGGTGGTGCGGCCCGGCGGCTGCCGGTGGAATCGGTGCCCCGCGAAGTGGCGGTCGTGGGCGCCAAGGCGCGCAGCACGAGGTCGAGGAGGCGGGCCTCCGGGACGGGTTTGTATTCACACGCCACGATATTGTTCTCCGCGAGCACGTGTTCAGGCGGGCGCTCGCCCTGGGAGGTGAGCAGGATGGCGGAGGGGCGGCCGGACGCGGGGTCGGCGGCGATGAGGCGGGCCAGCTCGAGGCCGTCGGTATCCGGCATCTGGTAATCGAGGAGGACAAGTTCGTAGGGCGTGCGGGCCTGGGCGGCGCGGCGGAGCTCGTGCAGGGCCCCGGTGGCGTTTTCGGTGGCGCCGTGGGTGGCGTGCCAGCGTTGCAACGTGTGGTGGAGCACCTTGCGGTTGGTCGGGTTGTCGTCGACCACGAGGATTCTCCGGTTCAGCAACGACTTGTTTCCGGGTGGTTGGTCGGGAGGCGGGGCGGCCTCGGTGAACGGTACCGTGAGCCAGAAGAGCGAGCCTTCGCCCGGGGTGCTGAAGACGCCGATCTCGCCGCCCATCAGTTCGACCAGACGGCGGCAGATCGCCAGGCCCAGGCCGGTGCCGCCGAATCGACGGGTGGTGGAGCTGTCGGCCTGCACGAAGCGTTGGAAGAGGTTGGCCTGCTGTTCGGCGGTGATCCCGATTCCGGTATCCTGAACTTCGATCCTGAGATGGTGGGAGTCGGTGGGCCCGGCGGCCGGCAGGACGCGCACGGCGATCTCGCCCTGCGCGGTGAACTTGATGGAGTTGCCGACGAGGTTGAGCACGATCTGGCGCAGGCGCGCCGGGTCGCCGCGCACCCGGCGGGGCGCCTCGACCGCGTAGTCGAGGATCAGCTCCAGGCCTTTCTTGCGGGCGGGGGCGGATTGCAGGTCGAGCGTGCGCTCGAGCTGTTCGTGGAGGTCGAAGTCGACTGATTCGAGGGCGAGGTGGCCGGCCTCGATCTTCGAGAAGTCGAGCACGTCGTTGATGACGGAGAGCAGGGTCTCGCTGCTGAACAGCAGTGTATCGACGAAATCCTTCTGCTCGTGGGTGAGTTCGGTGTTGATGAGCAGGTGGCCCATGCCGATGACGCCGTTGAGCGGGGTGCGGATCTCGTGGCTCATGTTGGCGAGGAACGCGCTCTTGGCGCGGTCGGCGGCCTCGGCGGCCTCCTTCGCGGTCTGGAGCGCTTCGTTGGCGCCGGCCAGCTCGGTGGTGCGCTGGCGTACCCGTTGTTCGAGTTCGCTGTTGAGCTGGCGGTAGCGTTCCTCGCTGGCGGCGAGGGCGGCGGACTTCTCGACGGTCTCCTGGATCTGCCCGCTGAGCTGGAGGTTGGCGGCGTGGAGTTCGCCGGTGCGCTCGGCGACGAGGCGTTCGAGCCGGGCCTTTTCGCGGCGTTCGAGGAAGGCGGAAAACCAGAAGGAGAACACCAGTGTGCCCAGGGCGGCCATACCGTAGAGGGTGAGCGCGAGCGGGGTGCGAAACCAGGGCGGCTGCACGGTGAACTCGAGCCGGGCCTCTTCGCCGACGGTCGCGCCGGCGACGGGGCGCACGCGGAAGGCGTACTGACCCTCCTTGAGGCGGTTGAACGAGGCGGAGCCGACGGCGCCGGTCGAAGTCCAGTTGTCGCCCTTGTCGCCGGCCCTTTCGAGCCGGACCTCGAAGGAAACGGGGGTGCCGAAGGGGTTGGAGGGCGCGGCGAAGCGGAAGGTGAGCGAGTTTTCCTCGAAGGGCAGGTCCGGGAGGGTGTGGCCCGGAGCGATGAGGTGACGATTCGAGGCGGAGAGCTGCACGGCGGTGATGAGGGCCCGCAGGGCGTGCGGCTTCGGCGTCGGCATGGCGGGGTCGAAGCGCACGAGGCGTTTGCGGTCGAGCATCCAGACCACGCCTTCTTTCTCCGCCGTGAACTCGTAGGCGCCGAAGCCGTTGACGAGGACTTGGGCGTCGCGGCGGTGGGGCGGAATCCGGAACAGGGAGCCTCCGGTGCTGAACCAGGTGTTGCCGTGGGCATCTTTGATCGGGCGACCGACGCCGTTGCGCATGCCCGGATGGCGTTCGAACAACTCGGCATCCTCGACGAAACGATCGGTGACCGCATCGAGGCGGAAGCAGCGGTTGGGCAGGTTGATGCGGGCGATGCCGTCGATGACGAAGATCTGCACCCACCCGTCGGTGAGGCCGTCGCGGGTGGTGAAGATCTTGACCTCGGGCGGTGCCCCCGGATGGAGGCGGATCCGGCCGGCCCGACCGGACCCGAGCTCGAGCCAGATCGCGCCGGAGGCGTCGGGCACGGCGTTGTATGCGTCGCCAAGCCCCGGGTACGGAAAGCGCTCGGCCGCGAGCCCGTCGGCGGTGCGACGCAGCCAGCCGATCTCGTCGCGGGCGGTGTAGAACCAGCCGCGGTCCGAGGCGGGGACCACGCCCAGGCGGGCGTTGGCGATGGCCGGGGCGACGTTGCGCCAACCCTCGGGGCGGCGCTCGAAGATGCCTTTGCGGTCGGAGGCGAACATGCTGCCGTCGAACACACCGGCGTGGAAGGGGGCGGAGTCGGGCGGGGTGTCGTCCTCGAAACGGACCAGCCGCCGGTCGTCGTCGTAGATTCCGCGCAGGATCTTGCCCTCGCTGTGGATCCACAGGCGCCCGTCGAGCCGGAGCATGGTGGCGTAGGTCAGGCCGGTGGGCACGAGCGGGGCGAAGTTGGAAAATTGCGACGGAAACTCCATCCGGGCCACGCCTTCGTTGAGCAGGGCCCAGAGCACGCCGTCGGGCGAATGCAACAGTTGGCGGACGCGGGCCAGGCGGTGGTCGAGGGTGCGGTCGAGGGCCTGGACGATGCGGCCCGAGTCGTCGAAGACCACGATGCCGGCGGTGTCGACCGCGGCGGCGAAGAGGCCCTCGCCCACGGAGCACAGGTCGTTGATGCGGTTGCCCCCGCGCAGGGGCCCCTGGCCGTGGAACGGCACGAGTCGACGCCCGTCGAAGAGTTTGAGCCCGGCGCCGGCGGTGCCGAGCAGTGCCTGGCCCGGCGCGAACGCGACGGCGCTGGTGACGATGTCGACGAGGGTCGTGTCCGGTGGGGAGATGCCGACGGTGCAACGTTGTTGTTCGTCGACCTTGAAGAGCTGGCCGGAGGCGGCATCGCTGATGTAGGTGTTGCCGCCGAAACCGAAGATGCGCTCGATGCTGCCGCTGTGGCGGATGAGCGTGGCTTCGCTGCCGGGTTGCCAACGCAGGAGCGAGCCGCTGCCGCCGTACCAGTACCACGAGCTCCCGAGCATGGTCACGCTGGAGGGCACGACGCCGGCGAACTCGGCGGAGTTGGGCAGGCCGGCGACCGGGGTGTAGTGCCAGCGTGCATCCGCGTTGAGCTCGATGCGGGCGAACTTGGCCTCGATGCCGGTGTAGAGACGGGATTGGGCGTCGACGGCGACCTTGCCGCTGATGTAGTTGATGTCTTCATCGATGCGCCGGTAGGTCTCCCATCGGATGCCGTCGCCGAAAGTGACCTCGCGTTGGGCGACGATGACCAGGCGCCCGTCGGACAGGAAGTGCATGTCGGTCGGGGCCGAGCTCATGCCGAGCGATTCGGGCCCGAGCACCACGAACGAGGGCACGCCGATTTCGGTCTGCCCGGGTGGTGCGGCGGGAATCTCGCCCCGCGCCGGAAGCAGGGCCGCGGTCAGCAGCAGGAAGGCCGCAGCCAGGAGCGGTGCGGTGCGGCCCGGATTGCGGCGGAGTGTGCTGGAAGGAGAAGCCGGCATGGATGACGGGGAAAGCGCCCCCCGGGGGATTGGCAGTTCAGGGAGTCGGGGGGGCGGAATGGCGGAAACGTGCGAGCACGCCGTTCACCATCTCGGGTGTCAACGGCTTGGAGACGTAGTCGTCCATGCCCGCGGCGAGGCATTGCTCGCGGTCGCCGGAGAGGGCGTTGGCCGTCATCGCGACGATGAAGGTGTGGCGGCGTGGGTCGGCGGCGGCCTCGGCCTGGCGGATGGCGCGCGTGGCCGCGAGGCCGTCGAGCACGGGCATCTGCACGTCCATGAAGACAAGGTCGAAGGTCTCGAGGGCGAGGCGGTCGAGCGCTTCCTGGCCGTTCTTGGCGAGGATCGCCTGGTGGCCCAGGCCGTTGAGGAAACGCAGCGCCACCTTCTGGTTCACCGGGTTGTCTTCGGCGACGAGGATGCGGAGGCGCGTGGCGACCGGTTCCTGGGCGTTGGTGGTTTCCGGTTCGCTTCTCTTGGCGGAGGACAACGCGCGGCAGAGCAGATCGTGCAGGCGATGCTCGGAGAGGGGCTTGAATTCGCAGGCGAAGATGTGCCGGGCCTGCAGCTGTTCGGAGGGGGGGCGCTCGTTTTGGGAGGTGAGCATGACCAGCGCCGGTTGGCCGAGCATGGGGCGTGCGCGTATCAGGCGGGCGAGTTCAAGTCCGTCGGCCTCGGGCATGTGGTGGTCGAGCAGGACGAGTTCGAAGGGGCGGCCGGCCGTGGATGCCTGCACGAGTTCCTCCAGGGCGCCGGCCGCGGAGTCGGCCTCGGCGTGCCGGGCCTGCCAACGTTGCAGCAGGTGGCGGTAGACTTTCCGGTTGGTGGGGTTGTCGTCGACCAGCAGGATCCGGCGCTGCTGCAGGCAGGTGAGGGTGGGGGCCGGCGGGGGCGGACCGGCCGGGGGGGCGAGGGGGACCGCGAACCAGAAGAGCGAACCTTCGCCCGGGCCGCTGAGGACGCCGATTTCGCCGCCCATGATTTCCACGAGGCGCCGGCAGATCGCCAGGCCGAGTCCCGTGCCTCCGAAACGACGCGTGGTGGAGCTGTCGGCCTGGGAGAAGCGCTCGAATAGGTTGGTCTGGTGTTCGGGGGCGATGCCGATGCCGGTATCCTGAACTTCGATCCGGAGCCGGCCCCCGCCGGCCGGCAGGGCGCGGAGCACCACTTCGCCTTTCGCGGTGAACTTGATCGCGTTGCCCAGCAGGTTGAGCACGATCTGGCGCAGGCGCACGGGATCGCCCCGGAAGTGGCGCGGCAGCTCGGCGGTGTAGTCGAGGAGCAGTTCGATGTCCTTCTTGCGGGCGGCGGCGGCCTGGAGATCGAGGCAGCGCTCGAGCTGTTCGTGGAGATCGAAGTCGATGGATTCGAGCTCGAGCCGGCCGGCTTCGATCTTGGAGAAGTCGAGCACGTCGTTGATGACGCCCAGGAGGGTCTCGCCGGAGAAGATGAGCGTGTCGACGAGGTCGCGTTGGTCGGTGGCGAGCTTGGTGCCCAGCAGGAGATGGCCCATGCCGATGACGCCGTTGAGCGGGGTGCGGATCTCGTGGCTCATGTTGGCGAGGAACGCGCTCTTGGCCTTGTCGGCGGTCTCGGCGGACTCCTTGGCGGCCTTGAGCTCGGTGTTGGCGGAGTGGAGCTCGGAGGTGCGCTGGACGACGCGGGATTCGAGCTCGGTGGCGAGCTGGCGGTAGCGGTCCTCGCTGGCGGCCAGATCATTCGCCTTCCGCTCGGTCTCGCCCACTTGGGCGACGAGGCGGGTGTTGCTTTCGTTGAGTTCGGCGGTGCGCACGTGTACGAGGTGGGCGAGGCGCCGTTTCTCGCGGCGCTGGAGTGCCGAAACCGACCAGACGATCCCCCCGATGAGCGAGAGCAGGCTGAGCGTGTAGGCGGTGTAGGCGCTCTTGGTGCGGTACCAGGGCGGCAGGATGGTGAAGGCGAGCCGGGCCTCGACGCCGTTGGCGTCGCGAACGCGGGGCCGAACGCGGAGGACGTACGAACCTTCGTTGAGGCGGCTGAACGTGGCGGAGCCGGTGGAGCCGGCGGGGGTCCAGCCGGCAGACGAGCCTTCGAGCATCGTCTCGAAGACGAGGGGCACGTTCACCGGTGTCCCGGCGGCGCAGAAATGGACGGCGAGTGAGTTGGAGGCGAACGGGATGGCGGGGATGCTTTCGCCGGTGGGGTAGATCGTGCGGTTGTCCGCCGTGAGCTGCACGCGGGTGATGAGGGCGCGTGGTGTGGGCTGGGGCAGGGCGCGGACAGCGGGGTCGTAGCGGGTGATATAGTTGTCGCGATGAAGCCAGACCACCCCGTCTTCCTGCGGGATGATGAAATAGGGGCGCTGACCGTAGAGGCTGTCGATCGAGAGGGCCCGATCCCCCTCGAACAGCCGAAGGTCGCCGGCGGACACAAACCAGAGGCGACCGTCCTTGTCGTGCATGCAGCGAGAGCCGACGTTGCCCTCCTGGTCGACGTAGCGGCGGTGGAACTCCTCATCGTGGGCGAAGCGCCTCTGGGCGGTGTCGTAGCGCATGACGCGACCGGAGACGGTGATACGCACCTCCCCGTGCAGCAGGAAGAGCTGTATCCAGCTGTTGTCGAGGTTGGCGTCGGCGCCGAGCAGTTCGAAGGCGAGAGGTGTGTGCCGCGTGTCGACCCGGCCGCATTTGCCGGCCCCGAGTTCGATCCAGGCCACGCCGTCGCGATCGACAACTCCGCCGAACGTCGTGCCCAAGCCGGGGGCGGGGACAGTTTCGCGGACGAAGCCGGACGGGGTCTCGCGCACCCAGCCGATCTCGTCGGCGGCGGTGTAGAGCAGGCGGGCGGGGGTGCCTGGCAACGGGAAGACGCGCATCCACGGCGGGCCGGAGACCATGAGTTCCCAGCGGTCGTCGACTCTTTGGTACAGCCCCACGTCGGTGCAGGCGATCAGCCGGTTGTTGGCGGGATCGGTGATGAGGCTGGAGATGTTGTGGCCCTGCGGGGAGTCGGGGGTGAAATGGAGCAGCCGGTTCCGGTTGTCGTAGACGCCGCGTTGGGCGACGCCGTCGGCACAGAGCCAGAGCTGGCCGTTGTGCCGGGCGGGCAGCGCGAAGGAAAATCCCGCCTCGACGAGCGGCTCGATGCGCGAGACCGGCGAGGGGAAGTCGATCCGCGCGATGCCGGCGCTGAGCACGGCCCACAGCTCACCGGCAGAGCCGAGGACGAAGCGGCGCACATGCGCGAGGCGATGGTCGTTGCTCCGGTCGAGCACCTGCACGACCCGGAGTTGCCGGTCGAGGAAGAGCAGGCCGAAGTTTTCGACGGCGAGGGCGTAGTACTCGTCGGCGACCTGCTGGAGGGCGTTGACCCGGTGATCGGCGGTGATCTTCGGGCTGGGCGCGGGGGTGAGCGAGCGGCCGTCGAAGTATTGCAGGCCGTGCTGGGTGGTGGCCAGGAGCAGGCGGCCGTCGGCGGCCGGGGCGCTGCCGACCACGGTGTATTCGGACGCGGTGCTACCGCGCGGCAGCACCGGTACGAGCCCGTTGGGCGTCTGGCGATAGATCTGTCCGTCGGTGGAGTCGCTCACGTAGGTGTTGCGATCGTAGACGAAAAGGTGAGCCACGACGTTGATCGAACCGATCGGGACGATGGGATCTCCCGGCTTCCAGGTGGCAATGGTGCCGCTGCTGCCGAACCAATACCACTCGCCGTTGAGTGCCGTGATACGGGCGAGGCCGGGATGGACATTGCCTTTCACGCTGGGAAAGGTGGCGGCGATGTCGGCGAACCAGCCGCCTTGATCGGTGAATATTACCCGGCCGATGTTGTCGCCCAGCCCGGTGAAAAGCTGCCCGGTTGCATCGGTGATCAGGCTGGCGGCCCCGAGAAGAGGCTGCTCGTTGTCCCTATTCTGATTGAAGACCTCCCAGCGCACGCCGTCGCCGATGGCGATCTGCCGCAACGCGGCGGCGGCCCAGCGTCCGTCGGGCAACTGGTGGAGGTCGGTCGGCGGGGCCGAGAGGCCGAGCGCCTCCGGGCCTAGCACCACGAAGTTGGGTACGCCGCTCTCGATCGTCCCGGCAGGCGGGGCGGACAGGAACTGGGCCGGGGCGGTCACGGAGCCGAGGAGGAACAGCACGGCCAGGGCGGCGATTCCGGTGATTCGTGTGCGGGGGGCGGTGGGGCGAGAAGTGGGGCGTGGGGCGGGCATGGTTCCGGCTTTGAATCGGCGGTTGCGAGGCCTGCTTGAGGGGGAGGTGTTGTCGGGCGCGGGATCACGCCCCTGGGAGGAGGCGGGCGAGCACGGCGTTGAGCATCTCGGGGGTGAGCGGTTTGGAGACGTAGTCATCCATGCCGGCGGCGAGGCAGTGCTCGCGGTCGCCCGCGAGGGCGTTGGCCGTCATGGCGACGATCGGGATGTGGCGCATCGTTCCCGGGGGAGCCTCGGCCTCGGCGCGGCGGATCGCCCGCGTGGCCTCGAGCCCGTCCATCACCGGCATCTGCACGTCCATGAAGACGAGGTCGAAGTGCTCGCGGCGCACGGCCTCGAGCGCCTCGCTGCCGTTGGGCACGAGCACGGCGCGGTGCCCGATTCCCTTCAGGAACCGCAGGGCGACCTTCTGGTTCACGGGGTTGTCCTCCGCGACGAGGATGCGGGCCGACACCGGTGCGGCCGGAAGGGCGGTCTTGGGCGGCGAGGCGGCCGGGTGGGTTTTTCGGTCGGAGGCGAGGACGCGCAGGAGGGAGTCGCGGAGCCGGGTCTCGGAGATGGGTTTGAACTCGCAGGCGCCGATGCCGCATTCGTGCAGCACCGCCTCGGGCGGGCGCTCGTGCTGCGAGGAGAGAAGAAGGAGCAGGGGGTGGTTCGGCTTGGCGGCGATTTCGCGGGCCAGCCCGAGCCCGTCGGTGCCGGGCATCTGGTGGTCGAGGATCACGAGCTCGAACGGCTGCCCGTCGTCGGCGGCGCGTTGGAGCGCGGCGAGGGCGGCCGGGGCGGAGTCGGCCTCGGCGTGTTCGATCTTCCAGCACGCCAGCTGGTGGTGGAGCGCCTTGCGGTTCGTCGGGTTGTCGTCGACGACGAGGATGCGACGACCCGCGAGGTGGGAGGGCAGCTCGGGGGCGGGATGGGGGGCGGCCGCGGCGGCGGCGATCTCGAACCAGAACAGGGAGCCTTCGCCCGGGGTGCTGACGACGCCGATCTCGCCCCGCATCAGCTCGACCAGGCGCCGGCTGATGGCCAGCCCGAGGCCGGTGCCGCCGAAGCGTCGGGTGGTGGAGGCGTCGGCCTGGGCGAAGCGTTGGAAGAGGTTGGCCTGGTGCTCGGGCGGGATGCCGACGCCCGTATCCTGGATTTCGACGCGCAGGCGGAGGCCGGCCGGGCCGGGCGCGGGCGGGCAGATGCGGAGGACGACCCCGCCCCGGTCGGTGAACTTGATCGCGTTGCCCAGCAGGTTGAGGACGATCTGGCGCAGGCGCACCGAGTCGCCCCGGATCCAGCGGGGTGCCTCGGGGGCGTAGTCGAGCACGAGATCGAGCCCCTTCTTGCGCGCGCCCGCAGCCTGCAGGTCGAGGGTGCGTTCGAGCATCTCGTGGAGATCGAAGTCGACGGACTCGAGGACGAGGCGGCCGGCCTCGATCTTGGAGAAGTCGAGCACGTCGTTGATGACGCCCAGCAGGGTTTCGCCGCTGAAGAGGAGGGTGTCGACGAGGTCGTGTTGTTCGGGGTCGAGTTTGGTGCGGAGCAGGATATGCCCCATGCCGATGACGCCGTTGAGCGGGGTGCGGATCTCGTGGCTCATGTTGGCCAGGAACGCGCTCTTGGCGCGGTCGGCCGCCTCGGCGGCGTCTTTGGCGAGCTTGAGCTGGGTGTTGGCGTCGTTGAGCAGCGTATTCGAGGCGTTGAGTTGGCGGTTGGAGCGGTCGAGCTGGGCGGTGCGTTCGTGGACCCGTTGCTCGAGCTCGCCGGCCAGGCAGCGATAGCGTTCCTCGCTGATGGTGAGGTCGGCGGCCTTCTGTTGCGTCTCCGCCACCTGGGCGGTGAGGCGGGTGTTGGCGGCGTGGAGCTCGGCGGTGCGGATGCCGACGAGCTTTTCGAGGCGGCGTTTCTCCCGGCGCTCGAGATAGGTGGCGCCCCAGAGCAGTCCGCTGATCATGGAGACAAACGAAAGGGCGTAGCCGATGTACGCGGTGGGGCTCCGGTACCAGGGCGGCAGGATGCCGAACGCGAGCCGGGCTTCCTCGCCGACCTCCGTGCCGCGAACGGGCCGGACGCGGAGCACGTATTGGCCCTCCTTCAGGCGGTTGAGCACCGCGCTGCCCGCCACACCGGCCGGCAGCCAGCCGGTGGCTCCGCCCTCGAGCATGGTTTCGAAGCGGGCCGGCGCCCCGAGCGGAGTGCCGGGGGCGGCGAAATGCACTGCGATCGAGTTCGAACCATAGGGGATGGGCGGAATGCTGCCACCCGATGGATACAGGGTGCGGTTGTCCGCGGTCAGCTGCACGCTGGTGACGATCGCCCGCAGCGGAGGAGGCGGGGGAGCGGGCAGGCTCGGATCGTAGCGGAGCAGATAGTTGTCGCGGTGGAGCCAGACGACCCCGTCGGCCTGGGGAATGATGTAGTAGGGGCGCAGGCCGTACAGTCCGGGCACCGGCCCGCCCGAGTCGGCGGAAAACCGGTAGACGAGCCCCTCCGCCGCGCACCAATAGTTGCCCTGCGCATCGAAGGTCGAACGCCCCGAGGCCACGGGGATGTTCGGCGGGGCGCCTTCCGGATGGGTCGTTTCCTCGACGAAGCGATCGAGCTCGGGAACGAAGCGGAGGCGATGGCCGGAGGAACCGACCCGGACTTCCCCCTCGACGATGTAGGCCTGGATCCAGCCGCTGCTCAGTCCGTCGTCGGTCGTGTAGACGCGAACCGTCGGAAGCGAGGGCTTCGGGTCGAGGCGGGCGCATTTCCCGGCCCCGAGTTCGAGCCACACCACTCCGTGCTGGTCGACCACCCCGCCGAACGTCCCCTCGATTTCCGGAGCCGGGAAGCTCTCCCGGCGGTAGTGGTCTTCGACCCGATGGATCCGGCCCACTTCGTTGCGCGTGGCGTAGGCCCAGAGGGTGCCGTCTGCGGTGAGGGGGAAGGGTCGGATCCCAGCGGGGCCGGGAAGGGCCAACTCCCATCCGGAATCGGTCCGCAGATAGAGCCCGTCGTCGGTGCTGGCGAGGATTCGCCCCGTACCCGGATCACGGGTCAGGCTGCCGGCGGTCTGGCCACCCGGGCGTTCGGGGTCGAAGCGGACGAGTCGGCCGGCTCCGTCGTAGACGCCGCGCAGGGGGACGCCGTCGGCGCAGAGCCAGAGTTCGTGCCGATGGCGGGCGAGCTGGACGAAGTTGAAACCGCTGTCGACCAGGGGTTCGAGGCGGGAAACCGGGGACGGGAATTCGATGCGGGCGATGCCGGCGCCAAGCACGGCCCAGACCTCGCCCTCGCGACCGAGCATGAGGCTCCGGATACGAGCCAGCCGGTGGTCGCTGCGGCGGTCGAGGGCCTGCACGGTGCGCAGTTCCCGGTCGAGAAAGAGCAGGCCGAAGCCCTCGATGGCGACGGCGTAGTGGCCGTTGGCGACCGTGCGAAAGGCGTTGGCGCGATTGGTGTGCAGCAGCTCCGGACCGCGATGGGGCGTGAGATGCCGGCCGTCGAAGAGGAAAAACCCGCCGCGGCTCGTGCACAGGAGCCGCCGGCCATCGGGCAGCCGGGCATCGCCGACGACCGCGAGATCCGGGCTGGTGGATTCCGGCGGGAGCAAGGGCTCGAGGCCTGTGGGGCGGCCGATGCGAAACAACTGGCCGGTGCTGTTGTCGCTCACGTAGGTCTGCCCGTCGTGTTCGAAGATGTGGCTGATGAGATTGAGCTTTCCGACCTCCGTGATCGTGGGCCCCGCCTTCCATTCGTAGAGCGCCCCGCTGTAGCCGTTCCAGAACCAGCGATCGGCAAACAGCGTGGCCCGCGCGAGGCCGGGGTGGGTGTTCAGTTGGTCGGGAAGGGAGGCGACGATTTCGGTGGTCCAGCGTCGGTCATCGGTGAAGTGGATCTCGACGATGTGGTCACCCATGCCGGCGAGGAGCCGGCCCTGCTCGTCGACGACAATGCTCTCGACGCCCGCGATCGCCTCGAGGGTCGCGCCCGGCTCCTGGGTGAACGATTCCCACCGCACTCCATCCCCGATGGCGATCTGCTGGGCCGCGGAGGCTGCCCAGCGTCCATCGGACAGTTGAACCAAGTGCAGTGGTGGGCTCTCGAGTCCGAGCGCTTCGGGGCCGAGCACGGCGAAATTAGGCACGCCGGACTCGACCATGCCTGGGCCCGGGGCGGCGACCATCGCCGAGGGAGGTACGGCTCGGAGGGGCGTGTCGGGCACGCCGTGCACAGTGGAAGCTGCCGCGAGAGCCAGTAGGCACGCGGTGCGGTGGAGCTGGGAGGGGGTCACCATGCCGAACCTTCTATCGGCATGATTCGTCCCAAGTTGACCGTGCTCGTCGAGGCGGACCGAATCCGACTGCGGCGGCCCCAGACGTGATGATCCTGCCGAGGGGCGAGCGTCGAGGGGCGAGCGTCAAACCATCCGTGGCGAGCTTCCAGCACGAGTGCTTCGCTCGATCTCCTCAGTGATCGGCCCCTCGTCCCTCGTCACTCGACCGAATGCTCAGATGATGGCTGTACCGGTCATGCCGGTGCGTCGTGGCTCAGCAGTACACCATGCCCATCGCCTTGCGCACTTCGGCGAGGGTGGCCTCGGCCTCGGCGTTGGCGCGTTCGATGCCGCGCTTGATCACGCCGGTGACGTAGCCCGGGTCCTTGGCCAGTTCGGCGCGCTTGGCGCGCAGCGGGGCAAGGGTGGTATTGAGTGATTCCGTGAGCATCGCCTTCAGCTTGCCCGAGCCGCCTTCGCCGATCTCGGCGGCGATGGCCTCGGGCGTGCGGCCGGTGCAGAGCGAGACGAGGCGGAGCAGATTCGCCACCTCCGGTCGGTTGTCCGGATCGAAGGTGATGTTGCGTTCGCTGTCGGTCTTGGCGCGCTTGAGAAGCTTGGCGGTCTCGTCGGCGGTGGCCTTGAGCATGATGGCGTTGCCGCGGCTCTTGCTCATCTTCTGGCCGCCGTCGAGGCCGAGGATGACGGGTGTCTCGGAGAGCAGCGCGTCGGGCTCGGGGAAGACGGCCGGATCGGCGGCGAAGCGGCTGTTGAAGCGGCGCGCCATCTTGCGGGTCAGCTCGAGGTGGGGGAGCTGGTCCTTGCCGACGGGGATGATGTTGCCCTTGACCGAGAGGATGTCGGCGGCCTGGTGCACCGGATACGTGTACATCAGGGCGTTGATCTGGCGCAGGCCGGCGGCTTTCGTCTCCTCCTTCACAGTCGGGTTGCGGTCGAGCTCGGGCACCGAGACGAAGGTGAGGAACGGCACGAGCAGCTGGTTGAGCGCCGGCACGTGCGAGTGCGGGAAGATGAACGTGCGGCCGTTCTCCGGGTCGAGGCCGGCGGCGAGGTAGTCGAGCACGATTTCGTGCACGTTGGTCGCCACGTTGTCCGCCGTGTCGCGGTCGGTGAGCACCTGGTAGTCGGCCACGACGATGAAGGTCGTCACGCCGAGGTTCTGGATTCTCACGCGGTTCTGAAGGGAACCGAAGAGGTGGCCGATGTGCAGCGAGCCGGTCGGCCGGTCGCCGGTGAGCACGCGGTACTTGTGCGGATTGGCCGGGATGTCCTTCCAGAGCGCCTCGCTGCGGCGGACCGCGGCCTGGAACGTGTCGGCGGAGATCGTGGTCTCGTCGGCGGCGTTGGTGGGCAGGGATTCGGGGGCGGGCGTGGTGGACTCGGTTGACATGGCGGAACGGAAAGGGAGTGAGGGAGAAAGGGAATGAGGGAGTAAGGGGGCGAGGGAAAGAGGGAATGTGGATAGCGGGGAATCGGGGAACGCGGAAGCCTCTGGAGCCTCCCAAACGAATCGCATCGATCGAGGTAGGGTGAGGCGTCCCCGCCGAGCCGCGGCTCACCGGGACGGTTCGCCCCCATTAACCGCATCACTTTCTGTGCGCTCTGACCGGCGCCTCGTGAGGATTCAGGGCCAGACTTCAGTCCGGTGCGGGCCAGTCGGTCGGCAGGTGTATCCAGCCTTCGAGGGCGGCGATGGCGCGCTCGGTGGCGACCGGACGTGTGCTTCGCTTCGCCGCGCAGCAACGCGCGGTGAGGGCGGCGAGCAGGGCGTCGAGAGCGTGGTCGGTGGTGGCGCAGGCGGCGGGGATCTCCAGCCACGGCAGGGCGGCCCGGAGACGGCGGAGCGTGGCGGTGCGGCAGGTGCGTTCGGGTTTGCCGGAGCCCTTGTAGCCGCGGTGCGGTAGTTTCCACACCTTCAGGCTGCCGGCGGGATAGACCTCGAAGAAACGCCCGTCGCCGCCACGGTCGGTCACGTCGTGGCGACGCAACAATGCCATCGCGCGCATCGCGGGCAAAGCGATCCGATCCGTGGACGCACTGAGCGGCATCAGCTTGAGCTGTTCGTGAATTCGGCGGTCGGTGAGCCGCAGGCGGAGGCTTTCGCGGAGGGGTGCATCCTCGGTCCAGGTGGTCGCGGTCCAGTTGGCCACGGCGGCGCGAAAGGCGTCCGGCCAGCCGAATGGCGCGTCGATGCCGTTGACGTCGGCTTCGCGGATCAACGCGTCAAGGTCGGCATCCGTGCAACCAAGGCGCGGCGCCTCGACGGTCGCGCGGCCGTGCTCCCAGCGCACGAGGCACGCCGCCGTGTCCTTCGGCATGGAGGCCAGATCGATGCCGAGGGTGAGCATGTGGATGGGCTCAGGCTCGGCGGGTCACTCCTATGTGCCGGGCCTTTGTGGTTTCGATGAGCGTTTCGGCTTCGGGGGTGAGTGTCCAATCGTGGATGTCCTCGTCCCAGTCCATCGGCACATCGATCGTGATGCGATCGGCCACGGCCGCGCCATCGGAGGTGGGGATGGTGACTTCGAAGGGGCGGAGGCTGTGGGCTGGAACGTGGCAGTCTGAGGTCATGGATGTTCTGGAACGAAGGCGGCGCAAGAATGCCGCGGTACCGGGGTGCCTACTCTGCGAGGTAGATGCCGGGATCTTCCATCACGACCGACATGTCCTTCTGCCCGTCGGGGGTGAAGGGCTCCAAGGTGAAGCCGTCCTGCAGCCGGATGGCGCGGAGATGCGTGCGGCCCACTTTGCGGAGCGTGGCGCAATACTGATACATGGTCTCGGCGTCGTCGGTAATCAGGTAGCCGAGATTCCGGGCATGGGCGTGTCCGATGATCTTCAGGTCGTCCTTGAGCGACTGGCGGTCGCTCTCCGCGCCCTTGTGCTGCTTGAAGTCGAACGCCGCGGCGGCGATGGCGTCCTCGTGGTTGAAGGGCAGTTGGACGAGCTGCTCCAGCGGCAGGGTGGCGAACGTCTGGCGTACGCAGAATTCGGAAACGACGATGGCCGAGAGCATCATGGGCATCCGCTCGCGGAGAAAGTGCTGGAAGAACTGCTTGGCGACGGCGTGCCGCGCACGGCGCGGATCCGCGAGGGTGATCAGGTAGCTCGTGTCGAGCAGCACCGCGTCGCGCATGGCTTATCCTCGTTGCTCGCGCACCCATTGCGCGGCGTCGGGCACATCGGCCCAGGCCTGCGCGCCGGCCGCGGTCAGGCGGGCGAAGGCGGCTTCGTCGAACTCGGGCTTGTAGGCCACGAATTCCAGCAGGCGGAGCTTGCGCAGCGCCTGGGTGCGCAGGTTCCGCTCGGCGGAGACGCGCAGCAGTTTCTCGCGGAAGAGCGGGTAGGCCTCGGCCTTGAGCTGCTCGGGCGAGACGGCGACGATCACACTCTCCTTCCGGTCGCGCAGGCGTACGTGGATGTTCGTCTTTTCACCGCCGGCCTCGCGCACCTCGCCGAGCAACAGCAGCTCCACGGCTACCCAGCGGTCTTCGACGGGACGGCGCAGGGACGTGCTCGCATCGATCGTGAGCTCGCGGATGCGCGGATTCGGACCTTGGGGACGGATGCGGTAGGTAAGACCCTGCTCGAAGGCCGCGCGCTTCTGCCAGAGCCGCAGCACGCCCAGCCGCGCGGGATCGGGCAGCGCAGTGGCTTCGGCATCCGCCGCCAATGTCATGTCCAACTCGAAGCTTTCGCGCACGTTCTCCGGGATCGGCACCACCAGCGCGTAGGAGCCGGGGCGGATCTGGACGAGTGCATCGGCCAGCGAACCCTGGTTCGAACCGAGGACGAGCCGCTCGACCTCCTCGTGGAATCTGCGCATGAGGCCGAACGGCACGCGGGCGGGGGAGATCTCCCCGCCTTGGGCGGTGCCGCTCAGGGCAAATTCGATGGAGGCGGGCTCGGCCATGGGAACGACGGGAGGTTCGCCCGCGCGTGTGCGGTTCGCAAGCTTCGAGCCGGCGCCTCAGGCGGCGAGGAGGGCGGCGGCGCGGAAGCCGAGGAGGGCGGCGTCAGGCCGGGGCATAGGCGGGTTCGTCGTGCGGGTCCTGGGGGACGAGTTCGCCGCGGAAGGCCTTGGCGAGGAGCGCGGGGGCGAGGCGGTCGACCTGCGCGCGGGCCGTTTCGAATCGCGCCTCCAGCCGGTCCGCCACCGCGAACAACGCCTCCACCCGCCGCACGATCTCCTCCTGCTCGGGCAGGGGCGGGAGGACGAATCGCACGGCCTTCACGTCGTCTTGATTGATACTCGACTGGTTGATCGCGTGTTTGGCGTTCTTGCGGAGCTCCGTTACGCCCTGAGAACACTGAAGGAAGAGGATCGCGTACTCGGAAGATACACGCGCCGGATCGAGAGAAATCCTCATCATGTTGCTCTCGAAGACGCATGGTTCTTGCAGCCCGCGGACAAGTGCCACCTTCCCCAGAAACTTTGGGCTATTTACTCGGTTGATGAGGATGTCGCCATTGCTGATCGCGTATTGGCGCCGTTCGTTCTCTGTGAGCGTGACACGCTTGAGCTCGTTCCAGTCCGTGATCGCCCCGTCGTAGAACGCATCGATGCGAACGATCATCGTTCCGGCGCCATAGAAGGTGCTCGGCTTGTAGAGACCGTTTTGCGGCCCATCGCAAATAAGCTCGCAGAGGTCGATGGAGTCCCAGCCTTCCGGCAGGTCATCCGCGTTATCCGTGTCATCCGCGGTTCTTCCGGGCTCCGGGGTTTGGTTTTTGACCGCGGATTTCGCGGATGGCGCGGATGCGGAGACGGAGCGCCCGTACGGGGCTTGCGCTTCGGCGACGGCGAGGGCGGGCGACTCGACGGCGAAGGGATAGACGGTGGCGGCGCGTTGGGCGCGCCAGTCGGCGGTGAGGCGGCCGGAACAGGCGGCGGCGAGGACGGCTTGGCGGAAACGTTTCAGGAGCGCGGGGACCTGCGCGAGGCGTTGCCGGCTGGCTTCCACCTTGCCCAGCAACTCCTCCAGCTTCGCCACGATCCGCCGTTGCTCCGCCAGCGGCGGCAGGGGAATGGTCTCTGCCATGACCACGCGATCTGAAGTGGCCGGGTAGTGTGTGCCTGTCTGCTGTGGCGTTACTCGATCAATGAAATCCGCGGTGAGCACATATCGGAAGAGATACCGCGGATCGACCGCGCCAGTCGGGCGCAGGATCGTGAACCCTGTTGAGCACAGTTGCGCTTGGCAGTCCGGTGGAACGAGGGCGACGTTGCGAAGGTATGTTCTGACATTCGAGAACAACACATCCCCGGGTCGAATGGGACGGCGTGCGCGAGAAGGGGCATCTTTCCCGGCGAACTGTTTGATCTCCGTGATCTGGTAGCACGTGTTATCGATGGCCGAAATATCGACGTAACCGAATATCCGGTCCGGTTCGCTCTCGGGTCTCGCGCTTGGGACCTCTTGGGTGACGTCCGATAGCCTCACACGTTTCCATCCCGGCGGGAGCTCGGCGGAGTCGGGTTCGGCGGTGGACGCACGCGGTGGCGCGGCGGGCGCGGAGGCGGAGGCGGCGGGCGCGCCGCGTTTGCCGCGGCTGGGCGTGGGACGTGCCGCGGCGGGGTCCGGGGCGGGCGTCGCGGCGCGTGGGCGCGCGGGACGCGGAGGCGTGGGTTTCGCGGACTTCATTTCCCGGCGGCCTCTTCGGTATCGAGCAGGGCGACGAGGGACTGGAGATCGGCCACGACGGCGGCCAGCTCGGCGGCGGCGGCGGTGGCGAGTTCCTGCGGCTCGGGGAGATCGTCGCCGTCCTCCAAGGACTCGTCCTTGAGCCAGGTGACGTCGAGCTTGTACCCGCGTTCCTTGATTTCGCTCAGCGAGAAGCGGCGGAAGCGCTCGGCGGGGGTGCGGCGGGAGAGGCCGTTGGGGTCGCGGCCGTAGCACTGCTCGAACTCGGCGAAGTGGGCGGGGGTGAGCGGGCGGTCCTTCTTGGTGATGCCGGGCACGTTGGAGCGGGCGTCGAAGATCCACACGTGGTCGGTGGGCCGGCCTTTCTGGAAGAAGATCACGTTGGCCTTCACGCCCTGGCTGTACGGAGTGAAGGTGCCGCGCGGGAGCCGGAGGATGGTGTGCAGGGCGCAGTCCTGCATGAGGAGTTCGAAGACTTCGCCGGCCTTGCCCTCGAAGAGGCAGTTGTCGGGCAGGACCATGGCGGCGCGGCCGCCGGGCTTGAGGGTGGAGAGGACGTGTTGGACGAAGTTGAGCTGCTTGTTGCTGGTCTCGATGGTGAAGTCGTCGCGGTCGGGGGCTTGGTTGGCGCCCTTGGTGCCGAAAGGCGGGTTGGTGAGGACGACGTCGAAACGCTCGCCGCGGTCGGGCTCGTAGATGGTATCGCCAAGGTGGATGGCGGGCTCCACGCCGTGGAGGAAGAGGTTCATGAGCGCGAGACGGCGCGGGCGGGCGACGAGGTCCTGGCCGTGGTAGGTCTTCTTCTGGATGCGGGCGGCGTCGGCGCGGTCGAACTTGCCGCCGGACTCGGCGACGAGCCACTCGTAGGCGCAGACGAGGAAGCCGCCGGTGCCGCAGGCGGGGTCGCAGAGGGTGAAGCCGGGCTGGCCGCGCGGGTCGGGCCGCATGACGCGCACGATGG
>JAEZUE010000010.1 GCA_023443455.1 Verrucomicrobiota bacterium | reverse complement strand
TTCAAGTCGCCGTAGAGATCGTCGCCGTGGCGCTCGAAAAAGTCCTGCAGGGCTTTGAGGAGATAACGCGGGAAGAACCCCTCGTATCGTGTCGGCTCACCGTGGGCGGCGATGGCCGCGAGGCGTTTCTCGATGAGGCGACGGTAATGGGCGGGCGGGCACGTCAGTCCCCTGCGCTCGAGCCACGTGGCCGGCCAGGTGAGCGCGCACAACAGCATGCGCCGGTCGCGACGGAAACGCCATAGCGGGGAATCGCTGCTCTGGTGAGCAGCGCCACGAAGCGGGTCGGTCGTGCTGCAAGGTGCGCCAGCGGCCCACCCTCACACCGCGGTCTGAAGAGCCGCGCTACGACGAAATCGCCCCTCTCCGGAAACGAGCACGTGGAACCGACCCACGTGCGAGCAGTGAAATTGTCCCACCCCTCGAGTTGATCCGGGAGGAGCCGGTGCCAGCCGGCTCCGTTGCCTGTGGTTTGGGACGGATGTGCTTCGATTCCCCGTCGAGGTCGTCGCCGTGGCGCTCGAAGAAGTCCTGCAGGACTTTGCGGAAGGTACGGATCGAAACTCTCACGAGTTCCGCCACGACGCGTTGCGGCGTACCTCGCTCGGTGGGCGGACGATCCGGCTAGCTCCGGCGGGTGACGTCGCGCACGGCGGTGTCGATCGTGCCGGGTTCGGGCAATTCCTTTGCGCCGCGCGAGCCGAGCTCGGTGAACTTGCGCGCGCCGGGCAGGAGCGATCCTTCGAAGGAGCCGACGGCCTTGTTGTACGCTCCGGTGGCCTGTTCGAGGCCGCGGCCGGCGCGCTCGAGGTGTTCGCCGAAGACGACGATGCGGTCGTAGAGTTCACGGCCGAGCTTCGCGATCTCCTCGGCGTTCTGGGACACGGCTTCCTGGCGCCAGCCGTAGGCGGCGGCCTTGAGGAGGGCGACGAGGGTCGAGGGTGTGGCGAGCAGCACGCGATTGCGGATGCCGCGGTCGACGATGGAGGGATCGCCCTCGAGGGCGGCGGCGAGGAACTGGTCGCCGGGGAGGAAGAGCACGACGAATTCGGGCGAGGGGGTGAACTGTTCCCAGTAGGCGCGGGCGGCGAGTGCGTCGATGTGGCCGCGGACCTTGGCGGCGTGCTCGGCCAGTTTCGCCGAGCGTATTGCCGGATCGGTGGCGGCGGCGGCTTCGCGGAAGGCGTCGGTCGGGGCCTTGGCGTCGACGGCGATGATCTGGCTGCGCGGCAGACGCACGACGAGGTCGGGGCGCTGGTTGCCGGAGACCTCCTGGACGGAGAAGTCGCAATTCTCGACCATGCCGGCGAGCTCGACCACGCGGCGGAGCTGGAGTTCGCCCCAGGTGCCGGCGGTTCGGGTACCGCTGAGCGCGGTGGAGAGGCGGGTGGTCTCCGTCTGGAGGGTGCCCTGGGCGAGGGCGAGGGACTTGAGCTGTTCGGAAAGGGCCGAGTAGGCACCGGAGCGTGTCTTCTCGATTTCCCCGATGCGCAGGTCGACCTTCTCGAGCGATTCTCGGATCGGCTTCACCATCGAATCGATGGCCTGCTGGCGCTTGTCGAGATCGCCGCGGGCGCCTTCCTGGAATTGGGCGAGGGTGGAGCGGGCGAGTTCGAGGAACGACTGGTTGTTGTGCTTCAACGCGTCGGCCGAGATGGCCTTGAAGGCGTCGGAGAGGCGGGCCTGCGCGTCGTGGAGCGCGGCGAGTTTTTCGGCGGAGGCGCGGCGTTCGGCCTCGAGCGTGGCGGCGAGGCTGGCGGCGGTGGTCTCGCGTTCGCCGGCGAGGGCGCGGAGGCGTTCGGTTTCGGTCCGGGCGGCGTCGGTCGCCGTGCGGCTTTCTTGCAGCTGGCCGGTGACCGAGGCGAGCTGGGCCCGCAGGCCCGCTTCACGGGCGCGCAGCAGCAGCCAAGCGATGAGGGCGCCGAGGGAGGCGGAGACGATGAGGGCGAGCCAGTCCACGGGATCAGGACAGGGCATTCACCGGCCCCGAGGCGATACCGAAACTCAGTTGCCGGCAAACGGACCGTCGGTGGCGAGCGGGTCCGGGTCGTACGGGATGCCGGCGATGGGAGCGTACGCGGCGGGGAGGATGAGTGTCATCACTGTGCCCTGGTCGGGCACGGTGTTGACGCGGATGCAGCCGTGGGCGGCCCGGACGAGGCGGGCGACGATCGACAGGCCCAAGCCGGTGCCGCGGCCGGGGGTTTTGGTCGTGAAATAGGCGTCGAAGATGCGCGGCAGCACGTGAGGCGGGATGCCGCTGCCCTGATCGGCGACGGAGATGGCGACGAAGGGGGCAACGTTTTTCATGGTCTCGACGCCGATGTAGCGGGTGTCGGGTCCGTTGGTGAAGGTCGAGATGGGCAGGGGGCGGGAATAGCTCTCGGCGGAGATGCGGACGGTCTGGGGCGCCTCGGTGCACTGGAAGGCGTTGATCGCGAGATTGAGGAGGGCCTGGAGGAGTTCGGTGGCCTGCAGGCCGGCCACGAGGTCGTCGCCGAGGGGATCGACGATGAGCAGGGTGTTCTTGAGCGCGGGGTGGTTGCGCAGGAGTTGTTCGAGGTCGGTGAGTACCTGGTTGACCGGAACGAGCTGGGGCGTGCTGCCGACGCGGCGCATGAAGCGCAGGTAGCGGGAGGAGATCTCGCAGCAGGTGTCGACCTGTTTGCCGATGGTTTGAAGGTGGTTGCGCAGATCGGCGAGAGGCTGGCCGGTGAGCGAGTCGGTGCCCTCGATACGCTGGACGAGCAGATCCACGAAGCCCGAGATGATGGACATCGGGTTGTTCAGGTCGTGGATGACGCCGGCGTAGATCTCGTTGGCGGTGCGGGCCATCTCCTCGCGCGAGCAGGCGTCGTGGAGCTGCTCGGTCAATGCCTTCATCCGTTCGGCGTTGTTCTCGATGGTGTTGGTGGCGGCGCGGAGCCGGTGGGCCCGGCCGACGGCTTCGCGGATGCTGCGCAGGTCGAAGGGCTTGGAGAGGTAGTCGCAGGCGCCGCGGCGCATGGCCAGCTTGGCGGTGTCGAGGGTTTCCTGGGCGGTGAGGATGATGACCTCGATCCGGGGATCCACTTCCTTGATGCGGCGAAGGAGCTCGAGGCCGCACGCGCCGCCGATGTGGAGGTCGAGAACCGCCACCTGCACGGCGTGATCCTCGACGAACTCGATGGCGGCGGCGGGCGTATCGAAACAGTGGACGGCGAATTGGCTTTTGAAAACCATGCGCAGGGCTGTGCGGGGGCCCTCCTCGTCGTCCACGACGAGCATGGTAGGCAATGGGATCCCGGGGTTCATGCGCGGGCCGAGGAAAATGGCGCCGATTTTCTAACGCAAGAACGAGATTTACGGTAGTTTAGTTCTTTTCCTTGACGGTTCGATTCTGCGCTCCCCCCCCCGGGCGCACGACATGCCGAGGCGCAACCACCCGGTCGTAGGGCCGGGCGCGCACCGCGTCGCCTGCCGACAGCCAAGCCGTAAGCATTCGGGCGAGTGGCGGGTGACGAGCGTCGAGCGTCGAGTGGCGAGCGCCACTCCAATTGTGGACAAGGCGATTGCCCGAGGGGGCTCTCGATCTGCCTCCGAAACTCTGGCCCTCGACGCTCGTCCCTGGTCGCTCGGCTGAATGACTGGCTCAGGCGCGGCTGAACAGGTCGGCGATGATGTCCTCGAGCGGGACTTCCTGGATTGTGAGGTCCTCGACGGCGCCGGCGGCGAGGATCTCCTGGAAGACAGGGACCACGGCTTCGGAGGGGGCGTGGATGCACAGGGCGCCATCCTCGGCGGGCTCGAGCGTGCCGGCGGACGGTCTCCAGTCGGTGGGCCAGCGGCCTTCGGCCGGGCGGAAGCGGATGATGCGCTGGCGGTTTTCGGCGGCGTTGAGGGTGTCGATACCGCCGTCGTGGATTTTGCGGCCCTTGTGGATGACGATGACGCGGTCGCACAGCTCTTTGATGTCGGCCATGTAGTGGCTGGTGAGCAGGATGGTGACCTTGTGGCGGCGGTTGTAGTCGGCGAGGAAGCGACGCACGGCACGCTGGCTGACGACATCCAGGCCGATCGTGGGCTCGTCGAGGAAGAGTACGCGCGGCCGGTGGAGCAGGGCGGCGATGAGCTCCATCTTCATGCGTTCGCCCAGCGAGAGTTCGCGCACCATGGTGCGGAGCTTTTCGCCGACCTGGAGCAGCTCGACGAGCTCGTCGAGCGTCTCCTGAAACTGGTTTTTCGGGAGCGCGTAGATGTGGCGGAGGAGCTGGAAGGATTCGATGGCCGGCAAATCCCACCAGAGCTGGTTCTTCTGGCCGAGCACGAGGGCGAAGAGGCGGCGGTATTCGTTGCGGCGTTCGGTCGGGTCGTAGCCGCCGACACGGGCCTTGCCGGAGGTTGGGAAGATCAGGCCGGCGAGCATCTTCAGCGTCGTGGTCTTGCCGGCGCCGTTGGGACCGAGAAAGCCGACGAGTTCGCCCTCGGCGATGGTGAAGCTCACGTCGTTGGCGGCGGCGATCTCGTCGAACTCGCGTTTAAACAGGCCCTTCACGCCGCCCCAGAAGCCGGGCTGTTTCTTGTAGGTGCGGAAGACGCGGGTGAGGTGCTCGACTTCGATCATGTGCGGCGCAGTCAAACGACCGGCGCAGCATTGGCAAAAGAAAGAACCGGACGCGGCGGGCGCGTCCGGTTCGTTTGTTCGAGCGCGATGGGCTCAGGATTCGGCTCAGGCCTTGAGGATGGCCATCGCCTTGTCGTTCTCGGAGTCGGTCAGGTATGGCAGGCCGGTTTCCCGGGCGGTCTCGCGGTTGCCGGCCATGAGGTCGCCGCGGTCGAGGCCGGAGAGGCGGACCTTGCGGGCGCCGGCCATGAACTGCTGGAGTCCGGCGCCGAGCTTGTCGGCGTAGGCGTACATGGCGACGGCGCCGTACGGGATGTTCTTCATCTCCTCGGGTCCGACCATCTTGGAGACGGTTTCCCAGGCGGCGAAGATCTCCTCGGGCTTGTCGCCGAAGGTGGAGACGGTGCTGGGGAGTTCGTCCCAATGGCCGTGCACATCGACGCGGCGCTCGGGTTTGAGCACGCCCTCGATGTTGGAGCCGACGAAGGCGGGGATCATCGGCGCGCGGCCCATGCAGACGAGTTTCACGAACGGCGAGCCGAGGGCGAGGGCCTTGAAGACGTGGTCCTCGCGGGCGAAGCCGCCGGCGAACGAGAGGTCGGCGACCTCGACGCCGCGGTCGGCGAGCATCTTGGTGTATTCGTAGGCCTTGGCATGGAGGGGGAGCGAGGGCACGCCCCAGTGCTCCATCATGTTCCACGGGCTCATGCCGGTGCCGCCGCCCGAACCGTCGATGGTGAGCAGGTCGAGCTTGGCGTCGGCGGCGCAACGGATGGCCAGCGCGAGGGCTTCCATGCCGTAGGAGCCGGTCTTGAGCGTGAGGCGCTTGTGGCCGAGTTTGCGCAGCCCGGCGACGGCTTCCATGAACTGGTCGCGCACCTGCTGGGCCGAGGAGATGGCGGTGGCCCCGAGGCGGCTGTGGCGGGCGAAGGCGCGGATGCCGCCCTCGTGGAACGACTTTTCAACCACGGGATCGTACGGATCGGGGTCGACGATGTAGCCGCGGTCCTTGAGGAACCGGGCGTACTCGATGTTGTCGACCTGGATCTCGCCGCCGATGCACTTGGCGCCCTGGCCCCACTTGAGCTCGAGGATGACCTTGTCGCCGTATTTCTCGACGAGATACTCGGCCACGCCGTTGCGGGTGTCCTCGACGTTCATCTGCACGATGATGGCGCCCTTGCCGTGGTAGTAGCGCTGGAACATCGCGATGCGGCGGTCGAGTTCCGGGGAGATCTCGATGCGGCCGTTCTTGAGGACCGACTTGCGGTCGACGCCGACGACGTTCTCGCCGACCACGATCGGGAAGCCGCAGAGCGCGGCGCCCACGGCGAAGGAGTTCCAGTAGCGGGCGGCGACGAACGTCGAGCCCAGCGCGCCGGTCATGATCGGGAGGTCGCACTCGACCGGATGCGCCTTGCCGAACTTGGTCGAGATGTCGACCTCGGGGAAGATGCAGTGGTCGCCGCCGTGGTTGCCGTCGGCCCCGTGCCAGCCGTAGGCGTAGCCGTGGATGCGCAGCGATTCGTAGCCGACGCCCACCGAGGTGGTGTTGCTCGAACCGGAGGTGATGTAGCCGAACTTGCGCGGGTAGAGCAGCTCGCGGCCGCGCAGGGAGGAGAGCCAGGTCTCGCATTTACCTTTGCACGCGGAGTCGCAGAGCGTGCAGAGGCCGGATTCGCAGGGGTTGCCCCGGTTGGAAGTGCCGAGGACATCGTTGGTTTTACGCCATTCGATCATGGTCAGGGTATTGGGTTTTGGGTGAATGAGAGCCCGCGCGAAAGTTAGCATGAACTGATTTCACGATCCGGCGCGCACGGGTTCGGTTTTGGGAGGTGGAAAGTCGTCAGGCCTGGGACCCGACGGAGCCGGGCGCGAAGCGAACGCGCCAAGCGGTCGGTGTTTTGCATGGTTTCCGGACGAGTGCGAGTCCGCCGTTGGCCGAGCGCAGGAAATTAGCGGCGAAACGACGCCGTTAAGATGATCGAATGCCGAATCGAGCCTCAGTCGTGATGAGGAGACGAGAGTCGAGCGTCGAGTGGCGAGCGCCAATCCAATTGTGCACAAGGCGATTGCCCGAGGGTGCTCTCGATCTGCCTGCGAAACTCCGGCCCTCGACGCTCGTCCCTCGTCACTCGACCGAATGCTTGGCTCAGTCGTTCGTGCCGGCGTGCTCGAGCCGGAAGCGGCCGCGCTTTCGGAAGAGTCGCAGGGGCGCGCCGAAGACCTCGGAGAGCCGGCCGCCGGTCAAGGTCGTCGCCAATGTCCCGGCGGCGAGGCAGCGGCCCTCGCGCAGAAGCAGCGCGTGGGTGAAACCCGGAACGATTTCCTCGACGTGGTGGGTGACGAGCACCAGTCCGGGGCCGCGAGGGTTGGCGGCGAGCGTGGTCAGATTTTGGAGGAAGGCCTCACGGGCCACCGGGTCGAGCCCGGCGCAGGGTTCGTCGAGAATGAGCAGTCGGGGGCGGGCCATCTGGGCGCGGGCGAGCAGGGCGCGTTGGCGCTCGCCTTCGGAGAGCTGGAGCCAGGTGCGGTCGGCGGCGGAGGCCAGTCCGATCGAGCCGAGCAGGCGGGCGGCGCGGCGGTGGGCCGCGGCGGGGAAGCGTCCCCACGGATTGAGCATGGCCTTGTGACCCCCGAGCACGGTCTCGAAGGCGGTCGTCTCCGGCTCGATCAGTCGGGGCAGGCCGGCGCCGACCAGCCCGATGTGTTCGCGCAACTCCCGCCAATCGTCGTGGCCGAAGTGCCGCCCGAGCACCTCGATCTCGCCGGCGGAGGGCGTGAGGTATCCGGTCAACGCGGCGAGCAACGAGCTCTTGCCGGCGCCGTTGGGGCCGAGGATGACCCAGTGCTCGCCGCGCCGGACGGACCAGTCGAGATCCCCGATGATCCGGGTCTTGCCACGGCTGATGCGCAGGCCGCGGAGGGCGAGAAGGGGGCGGGCGGGACGGCGTGCCATGGTTGGCGGGCTCAGCGGGCGAAGAACGGATTGTGGGCGAGTTCCTCGCCGACGGTGGTCAACGGGCCGTGCCCGCAGGCCAGCACCGTCGCGGCGGGGAGCCGGAGGATCTTCTCTTCGTTGTTCCGGCGGGCGTCCGCGTAGGAGGACAGGCCGCCGCCCATCGACGAGGCGAAGAGCGAGTCGCCCACGATCGCGACCGGCTGGGCGAGCCCCTCGACCACATAGGTGGCGCCGCCGCGCGAATGTCCCCAGGTCGAGAGGGTGCGGATACGCAGGGCGCCGAGTTCGAAAACGTGTCCCTCGGCGAAACTGTGGGCGCCGGCGAGCGGCTCGCGTTCCGACGTCCACACCGGAACCTGGTGGGCGGCGAGCACGCCGGCGAGGTCGGCGATGTGGTCGTGGTGGGTGTGCGTCAAGGCGACGAACTCGAGTCGCAGGCCCTGGTCGCGGAGCGCGCGAAGGGGCGCGGAGGCATCGGCGCCGGTGTCGAAGAGGGCGGCGCGTTTCGAGTGCGGGTCCCAGACGAGGTAGGCGTTGACGGTCATGTCCTCGAAGCGGGTCGTGGCCATGAGGAAGCCGTCGGGGATAGCGACGGGGCGCGGCCGCCAGGCGCCGCGGGCCATGGCGACGAGTGCATCGGTGGCGAGGCCGAGGTGCGGGGCGAGTGCGCGCAGGGTGGGTTCGTCGCCCTTGTTCTTGCGGGCGGCCTGCACGGCCTCGGGGTCGACGCCGGCGAGGCGGCCGAGCGCGGTGTCGCCGAGGTCGAGTCCGCGCATTGCCTTTCCGATTACGTCGCCGGCGTTGTCTTCGAGCGGGAGCTGGGCCATGGCGGCGAGGAAAACCGCTTCGCCTTCGGTGGCCAGAGTGAATCGGTGGGGCCGCGGAATCAGGAGATGGAGCGGCGACCGTCGGGCGCCTCGAGCGCGTCGGCGGGCGCGCCTTGGGTGGCGGCCGTCGCGGAGGCGGCGAGCCGGGACCAGAGCGTTTGGGCGCGGTCGTGCAGGATCGCACGGGCGCGTGCGATCTCGGCGCGGCGGTGCGCGATGTTCTGCTCGGCCATGCGGGC
The DNA here is from genome assembly GCA_023443455.1 of Verrucomicrobiota bacterium. GTDB lineage: Bacteria > Verrucomicrobiota > Verrucomicrobiia > Opitutales > Opitutaceae > CAJCBL01. The sequence goes on along the minus strand of JAEZUE010000010.1, from coordinate 5,429 downwards.
GAGGTCGTCGAGGTTGTAGAGGAAGACGTTGGGCAGGTCGGCCGTAGTGGGGGCGATGTCGCGGGGCAGGGCGAGATCGATGAGGAAGAGGGGGCGGGAGGCGCGCGCCTGCATGGCGGCATAGGCCATCGGCGTGGTGATGACGGCGTCGGGTGAGGCGGTGGAGGAGACGACGATGTCGAAACCGGCCAAGGCGTCGGCGAGCTGCTCGAAGGGCAACGCGCCGCCGGCGAACTCTGCGGCGAGCTCCGCGGCGCGCACCGCGGTGCGGTTGGCGAAGGTGATCGAGCCGGCGTTGCGGCTGCGCAGGGCCTTCGCGGTCTTCTCGGCGATGTCGCCCCCGCCGATGACCAGTACCCGACTCGCATGCAAGCGGCCGAAGATCTTCTCGGCGAGCGCCACGGCGACGGTGGCCACGCTCACCTGGCCGGCACCGAGCGCGGTTTCGGAGCGGACCAGTTTCGCCGACTGAAAGGCCTTCTGGAAAACGCGGTTCAACACCGGGCCGACGGCGCCGGCATTCTGGGCGGCCGCATAGGCCTCCTTCACTTGGCCGAGGATCTCGGCTTCGCCGACCATCTGGGAGTCGAGACCGGTGGCCACCGCGAAGAGGTGGCCGACGGCGCCGGCGTCGCGATGCTTGAGGGCGACGGCGTCGAAGGCCGCGGGCTCGATCTGCTGCAGGTCGCAGAAGGCGGTCGCCACGGTTTCGCCCAGTTCCGGCCGGTCGGTCACGGTGTAGATCTCGACGCGGTTGCAGGTGCCGAGCAGGCAAAACTCGGATACGCCGAGGTCGCGCAGGCGCGAGGCGAGGGCGAGGCGCTTCTCGGGCGTCAACGCGAGGCGTTCGCGCAGTTCGATCGGGGTGGTGTGGTGGCTGGCGCCGACCACGGAGAGAAACGGCCCGGCGTGGCTCATGACTGCGGCGACGGGATGGCGGGCGCGGCCGGGGCGGGGGCTTGGCGCGGGGCGTTGACGATCCACAGGGACAACAGCGGCGCGAGGAAAAGGAGGAAGCCGACCCACGCGAAACGTTGGGCGAAGAGCCGCTGGCGCAGCCGTTGCACGAACACGGCGGCGTAGGCGAACCACACGGCCGTGGTCACCGCGAGTTTTGCCGGAGCGACCAGATCGCGGTGCCCGTGCCAGTGAAAACCGGCGACACCGAGGGCGATGGCCAGCAGGACCACGGCGACGGCGAGCAAGCGCAGGTTCATCTGGTCGAGTTCGACGATGGAGGGCAGGATCGAGAAGCGGCCGTCGAGCCGTTTGCGCCGCAGGTTGCGGTGCTGCAGCAGATACATCAGCGAGGTCAGAGAAAACAGCGCGAGCACGCCGTAGCTGAAGAGCGCGAGCGAGGCGTGGAAGGCGACGATCGGGTCGGAGCCGAAGGGGCGCACGCGGGCGACGCCGTCCCACTCCGGCATCGTCAGGGAGAGCACGCCGAGCAACACGGCCATGCCGGAGGTGAAGAAGCCGAGCAGGCTCATGCGGAAGGCCGGACCGACGAAGAGGTAGAGCAGGGTGCAGGACCAGGCCACGAACTGGAACACCTCGAACTTGTTGCCGATCGGGCAACTGTGGGTCGCGAGCCCACGGAGGACCAGGCCGACGGTTTGCACCAGCCAGCCCAGGGCGATCAGACCGTAGGAGGCCAGCCGCGAGTGGCGGCGGCGGAACAGCAACGACCAACAGCCGTAGAGCAGGCCGGCGGTGAAGAAGCCCGTTCCGATGGCGATGGCCAGACGGTCCGTGAGTAGCGGCGAATCCATCGCGGCGCAGCGTGGCGGCCAACGGGCGGTGCGCAAGCCCGCGGCGTGGCCCGATAATTTTTCGGAAAACCGCCGCCGCGCGCTCAACAACGGCCGGAGCGGTCCGATAGAGTTCCCTGTCCTGGGCGCCCCACACGAACGGGATGCGACCGCTGCCTCCAAGGAGCAACGGCAACGCGAAACGCATCTTTGGGTCTGTTACTAGTCAGCGTTTGTGCAAGGGGTGTCACAGGGCGCGGCCTGGGGGCCGCGCCCTTTTTGCACGTCCGGAGGGCGCCGCCAGTTTTTCCTTTTCGTCGGCGGTGCCGTGCGGGCAACGTGGTCCGCATGAGCGCACTCGCAGCCCTGCAAACCCAGATGGAGACCGGTGGCGATCTCGCCCCGGCCCAGGTCGCCGAGGCCGTGGCGGCGCTGATCGCGCCCGAGATCCCCGCCGCGCAGAAGGAAACCTTCCTCACCGCGCTGGCGCGCAAGGGCGAGCAGCCGGCGGAGGTGGCGGCGTTTGCCGCGGAATTTCGCAAGCTCGCGCGCGATCCCGGAGTGGCGCAGTGGTCGGCCGAGGCGATCGACATCGTCGGCACCGGCGGCGACCATGCGGGCAGTTTCAACATCTCCACCGCCACCGCGTTCGTGCTCGCGGCGGCGGGCGTGAAGGTGATGAAGCACGGCAACCGCTCGATCACCTCGAAGTGCGGCAGCGCCGACCTCATCGCCGCCATCGGCGTGCCGCTCGAGGCGCCGCTCGACCGGCTGCAACGCTCGCTCGCCGAGCTCAACTTCTGCTTCTTCTTCGCCCCGGCGTTCCACCCGGCGTTCAAGGAAATCGCCCCCGTGCGCAAGGCGCTCGCCGCACAGGGCCGCCGTTCGGTGTTCAACATTCTCGGACCGCTGATCAACCCCGGCCGCCCGGCCTTCCAGCTCTTCGGCGTGTATTCGAAGGATTGGGTCGAGCCGCTCGCCGGCGCGCTGCACGATCTCGGGCTCGCCGCCGCGCTCACGATCCATGGCCGCGTGCCCGGCACCGAGCGCGGACTCGACGAGTGGACGACCGGCACGGAAAACTTCTGCGCCGGCGCGGGGCGCCTCCGCGGCCCGCTGACGGAGGTCGCCCTCTCCACGACCGGCCTGCAATCCGGCCGGCTCGACGAGCTGCAGGGCGGCGATGCCGCCGTGAATCTCGCGCTCTTCGAGGCGCTGCTCGACAACCGCGCGCCGCAGGCGATCGCGGATACGGTGGCGCTCAACGCCGGCGCCGGCCTCTGGGTGGCCGGCCGGGCCAGGGACCTCGCGGCCGGTGTGGCCCAGGTGCAGGAGCTGTTTCGCAGCGGGGCGGTGCAGCGTCACGTGGCCAGAACCCGACAGTTCTGGGCGGCGTGAAGGTAGGGCCGGTCTTCGACCGGTCCCGCTCTGGACGCGACACCCCTCCTCCGGCCGGTCGGAGACCGGCCCTACTATTTATGAAACGACTCTATTTCGGCACCGACGGTGTGCGCGGGCGCTTCGGCGACGCGGTGATGAATCCGGACTTTGTCCGCAAGCTGGCCCACGCGGCCGGGCGGCACATGGCCGCCAAGCTCGGCGTGGCGGCGCCGCGGGCGTTGGTCGGGCGCGACACGCGCGGTTCCGGGCCGGTGCTCGAGGCGGCGGTGGCGGAGGGACTTGCGACGGCGGGCTGGCACGTGGGCCTGCTCGGCGTGGTGCCGACCCCGGCAGTGTCGCTCGCGGTGCGCGAACTCGGAGCGCAGTTGGGCGTGGTCATCACGGCGTCGCACAATCCCGCGCACGACAACGGCGTGAAGTTTTTCGCCGGTACCGGTTTCAAGCTGCCCGATGCCGAGGAGGCCCAGATCGAGGCGCTGCTCGACGCCCCGGCGCCCGCGGTGGCCCGCGGAGCGATCGCCGCAGTGGGCGAGGCCAAGATGCTCTACGAGGCGCAGGCCGTGCGCCTGTTGCCGCCGGGGGCGCTGGCCGGCTGGAAGATTGTCCTGGATACGGCCAACGGTGCGACCTGCGAGACCACCGCGACGGTGCTGGCGCAGCTCGGCGCCGAGCTGGAGATGATCGGCAACGCCCCCGACGGCGTGAACATCAACGACGGCGTGGGCAGCGAGCACCCGGAGCGGCTCGCCGCACGCGTGCTCGCGACCGGCGCGCGGCTGGGCATCGCGCACGATGGCGACGGCGATCGCGTGGTGTTTTGCGACGAGGCCGGCTCGCCGCTCGACGGCGACGAGGTGCTGACGTTTCTCGCCCTCGGGAAACTGCGCCGCGGCGACCTGCCCGGCGGCACGCTCGTCGTGACGGTGCAGAGCAATCTCGGGGTCGACGCCGCGTTGGCGGCCGCGGGCGGGCGCGTGGTGCGCACGGATGTGGGCGACCGTTATGTGAGCGAGGCGCTGCAGCGCGAGGGCGCGGCGCTCGGCGGCGAGTCGTCGGGGCATTTCATCCTCCCGCGTTTCTCGCCTGCCGGCGACGGGCTGTTGGCGGCGCTGGCGGTGCTGCGCGTGATGCGCGACACCGGCCAGCCGCTTTCGGAACTGCGCAAGGCATTGGTGAAGTATCCGCAGAAGCAGAAGGCGCTGAAGCTCACGGGGAAGCCGCCGCTCGAGTCGTTGCCCGGGGTGCAGGCGCTCCTGCGCGACGCGGCCGCGGCGCTCGGCGATTCGGGCCGCGTGATGATCCGGTATTCGGGTACGGAGCCGAAGGTGCGTCTGCTCGTCGAGGCGCAGACGGAGGCGGCGGTGGCGGAGTGGTTCGCGAAAGCCGAGGCGGCGTTGCGCGCCGAGCTGCAGGTGTTGTAGGCGAAGTGGGTCGCCACTGCGGGATTTTGTGCTTCGTGAGCCGGCGGAGGGAGGGGCGAATCCGCTTCTGTGCAAGCCCGACGGCGCGGATCAACGGGGTGTTGCCCAACGAGGCGACGGAAGCCCCCTCCGGCTCGGGCAAGATCGGACTGCAGTTGGAAGAGGCGCCGTATGAGGTGCGGAGCGTCCTTCTCCGGCAGCTGGTTGAGCGGGTGTATCGGTGAAAGGCAGGGGCGATTAGCGCGTGGAGCCGGAGGACTGTGGTAAGGCGGGCGCCGCCATGACGACCGAGCCGGCGGTCTTCACCGGTCGCCGATTGAGGGTCGGTTGCGGCGCTGCGGGCGTCGATCTGGAAGCGGCGAAATTGGGCGGGGTTGTGGTCAACCGGAGCGGCCTCGATCCGATTTGAGGGGCACCATGAACGGCATGGAGGCGTGTCAGGAGGTCATGGATTCGCTGGCGGACCGGGCGTTGCGCTGCGGGGCCATGGAAGCGGCGGTGCCCGCGGAGATCGAGGGGAAGACCGCCGGGTGCCAGCCGAACGAGGATTTTCGCACGATGAGGGAGAGCGTGCATTCGGTGTTCGCGATCCTGAAAGTGCGCGCCCGCGAACTGCTCGCCCGCGCGGCTGCCCCGGAACGTTGGGAGCGGTTCGAGGCGGCGGCTTCGGGCTGACGAAGGCGTTTCTGGTGACGAAGCAATTCGCTGGCCGTTTCTGGATCGCCTCCGCGCTGGGCCATGGCACGCGGGTTCGATTGTGGATCCCGGCGTTGGCGTGAGTGGCGTCGTGGCTGCGGCGTGACGAAGCCAAAGGTGCTGTCTGGTGTCTGGGGACCGGCGTGGACGAAGCTGGAGG
>JAEZUE010000050.1 GCA_023443455.1 Verrucomicrobiota bacterium | reverse complement strand
TTAAGCCCTCAGCCGCCAATGGTAGTTGGACGTTAGGTTCCGCGAGAGTAGGTCATTGCCAGGATTTATGCCCCGGTGTTCCCACAAGGAACACCGGGGCTTTTTTTTGCCCGACTTCTTCGAGCCTTGTTGCTCGTTCCTGACCTGATAGGCCCAGGTGTCGAGCTGTACATATCCTCCCTGTTCGGTTCGGGCATCGGCGCACCTGTGCGGCAAAGACAACAGGGGCTATTTGGCGCTGCTGGTCCGTGGCCCGCACCGCTCTGGCGAGATTGCGGAAAAGCTGAACGACTCCGTGCGCACGGTCGAGCCGGTTCGGTCCTCGCGCATTTCCACGGGTATGATCTACAGCCCGGCCCGCGGTGAAACCGGTTTCACCGTGCCGCTGTATGATCAATATCTGCGGCGCATGATGTCCTAATCTTACCGCCCCTGCTGCGGGACCCGGCGCAGCTTGACGGTGTCGTAGCCCTGCGCGGCCAACTCGGCGACCAGTCGCTGGTAGTCGGCCTCGGGGATCTGCGGCGTGCGGGCCATGATCCACACGTAGTCGCGTTTGTTGCGGCCGATGACGGTCTGGGTGTACTCGGGATCCAAGTGCGTGATCAGAAACTCGGCTTTGAACGGCCAGACGAACTGCATCGCCCAGGTGGAGTTGTTGACGCGGTCGACGACGAAGCCGCGGGGCGTGTAGCGCTTGGACGGGCCGTCGAAGGCGCCCTGGTTGAACGTGAAGGTCGTGGCGATGGTGCCGTCGGCTTCCAGCCGGTAGTCCTCGATTGCGTTGAAGGCCTCGGTCTCGATGAAGGTCGGGATGGCGGCGATCACGTACCAGGGGCCCATGAAGCGTTCGAGGTCGACCTTCTCGACCGTCTTCAAGGGCGGCAGCGACGTGGCGCAGCCGGTGAGCAGCAGCAGGCAGGGCAGAAAGGGGAGGAGTTTCATGGCAGGCGGGTGCGGGGCTCCGGGAGCACTGCTTTCGGGTTGTTCGGTCCGAGGCGGCGTTGGCGGCGTGGCTACTCTTCCGGGTACGTGTAGCGGATGGTCACCGTCTGCCGGTCGCCGGAGGAACTCGGAATGTTGGACACGCCGTGGAACTCGTGGAGGCGCCGGTTTTCCCGGTCGTATTCGAGGCGGAGTGTCGGCGCGAAATGGCGTATTAGCCAGTTCTTGAGCCGCAGCTCCGCGGAGACGCGGCGGGCGTCGGCCGCGGTTGTCTTCACCACGAACGGGTAGGGGCGCAGCTCGGAGGGCAGCACGAGGTTCAGGGTGAGGTTTTCCTTCTCGAGGAGGTCCAGGTTGTCGACCAGGTGGTAGTGCCAGCCCTGGCACGAGAAGACCTCGCGGTCGCGACGAAGCGGCGCGGTCTTTTCGGGCGCGCTGCCGGTCTGGTGAAACACGACGTACGTGCCGCCCTCCCAGCGCAGCCCCTCGCGGTGGTTGCGGCGCAGGTCTTCGAAGATGTAGGTCGGCGTGGTGAGGCTGCGCGAATAGTCGGACCGCAAGGTGGCGATGAGCGTGCCGTCGGGTGCTCGGTATTCGGTGACGGATTCAGCGAGGCCGCTTTCGGTGGAGCGCACTTGGTGGTGCTCGGTGTAGACGAGCTCGCCGCGCTCGTCGCGCGCCTCTCCCCGGTACGGGCGAGTCGTCCCGTCGGCGGTCGCGTCAAGGACGGGGAATGCCAGAAGGAGCAGCAGGAGTGCTGATCGGAGAAGCGGCTTTGCGGTCATGGCGCGGAGGTCGGGGTGGCGGGTTCGATGGGCGGGTGGGTGGCGCGGTGAGCGCGCGGGCTGCGGGCGCGGTTGGAAGCTGCGACCGTAGCGGCCGCGAGCTGTCGCTGCAGTCGAAGCACCGCCAGCTCCTTGGCCTTGGCTTCGATCTCTACCGTTACGACTAGCGAGCGCCATTCGGCGGGAAAGTCGTCCGGCGCGATGTAGTCATGGTGACGCGCCCGATACGGGCCGTCCCAGCCGGCGATCGGGCTGGAGAGATGGAAGAGGGGTTCGCGGTCCCAGGTGAGCAGGGCGGCCGCGGTGACCTCGGCGACGGTGAGGCCGTCGGGCAGGCAGCGGTGGTGGTGCACGTCGTAGACCAGCGGGATCCCTTCGGCCCGGCAGAGCGGGATGAGTTCGGTGGGCGTGTAGGTGGTGTCGTCGTTCTCGAGGGTGAGACGCGAGCGGGCGCGCGGGGAGAGTCGGTCGAGGGCGCGGCGGAAGCGCCCGAGCGCGGCGGGTTTGTCGCCGTAGGCGCCGCCGGCGTGGATGTTGATCGTGTCCGCATGCGTCAATTCGGCGAGCTCGGCCTGGGCCTCGAGATCCGCGAGCGAGCGGGTGACGACCTCGGGGGCCGGCGAGTTGAGGACCACGAACTGGTCCGGGTGGAAGCCGGTGCGGATGTCGTTCTCGCGGGCGAAATCGCCGCAGAGTCGCAGGCGGGGGATGAGCGAGTCGGCGCCGGGCAGGTCGGCGACGTTGTAGCCGACAGTCGGATGCGTGCGCAGCGGCAGCAGCCCGCTGTTGATCCGGAAGGAGCCGATCCGGTGCGTGTGGCAATAGTGAAGCGCGGCGAGCAGAGCGTCGGCGTTGGCGCGGGCGAGTTCGGCGAGGCGGACGAGTTGCTCTGGGCGCGGCAGGCGGGAGAGGGCCGCGGCCGTGGTGGTGCGGAACTTGATCGGCTCCGCGGCGAACTGGCAGCAGAGGCCGAGGCGGGGGCCGGCGTGCGGCTGGTTCGTGCGTTTCACGGCGTTACCCTGAAGAGCGCGGCGAGGGTGGCGCGGCGGTAGGCGAAGATTCGCTCCACCTCGCGCCGGACGAAAAGTGCATCGATGAGGCGTCCGCCCGGCACCGCGTAGCGGATCTCGTCTTCGCACAGGGTGCCTCCCGGTACTTCGGTGAAGGTGTGCGTGTGCACCCAGAGGCGGTAGGGGCCGCGCAGTTGGGTGTCGACGAAGCGGAACGGGGGCTCCCACTCGGCGATCTCGGTGCGCCAGCGCAGCGGTACGCCGTGCAGGCGGATGCGGTAGTCGATGAGCGCCCCGCGGCGGATTTCGACAGGCGTTGGTGTCAGGATACGGAAGCCGAGCCACGGCGGTGTGATGCGTTCCAGGTTGGCGGCATCCGCGAAGAACGGAAACACATCGCCGCGGGGTCGCGGGAGGAACTGACGGTACTGGAGGAGGCGGCTGGACATGGCAGGCAAGGATCGGTGGGGCGGGCGGGCGCGTTGGGCGGGTCTGGTCGGCGTCGTGGGGGATGCCCGCCCCACCGAAGGGGCGCGGAGGTCAAATTGTCCGCGGCGGGAAACGGCCTGTCGGCCGGTCCGCGCCACGGGTTTGGGTGTTCACTGAGGAATTACGACCGAGTCGATCACGTGGATCACGCCGTTGCTGGCGGCCACGTCGGTGGCGACGACGTTGGCCCCGCCGGCGGTGACCTTGCCCCCGGCAACGACTAGGGGGAGCGTGCGGCCGTTGGCGGTCGGGGCCTGGGAGGTCTTGACGTCGGCGGCGAGGACTTTGCCGGGGACGACGTGGTAGGTGAGGATGGAGACGAGCTTGTCCTTGTTTTCGGGCAACAGCAGCGACTCGACGGTGCCGGCGGGGAGCTTGGCGAAGGCTTCGTCGGTGGGGGCGAAGACGGTGAAGGGCCCCTTGCCTTGGAGCGTTTCGGCGAGACCGGCGGCCTTCACGGCGGCAACCAGGGTGTTGAAGCTGCCGGCCGAGGAGGCGACGGCGACGATGTCGCCCGCGGGTTTCGCTGCCTTGGCGTGGTGGCCGGCGGAGCAGGAACCCGCGTGGGACGGGAGGGCGAGGGCGGCGGTGGCGACGAGAGCGGCGAGGGCGAGGGAGGCGGAGGATTTCATGGCGCGATTGGTTTTCTGTTTGGTTGGAGCAACGAGCGGTTGTGCTCGTCGTGGGCCAAATGTCTATGATTTGTCGAGGAGCGCAACTCCCTGTCTAGGATTATTAGACAAACTGTGGAGGCGCGTGCTCTACGCGCTGGAAACAATTATGTTAGGTCGCTGGAGGAATCGCGCTTGCCGCCCGGAGAAGGACGAATTGTCTAATTCCCGTCTAAAAAATGATGAGTGCCCACCAACATGCCATCCAAGCGGTCGTGCAACGCACGGGCCTGACAGCGCACGTGATCCGGATCTGGGAGAAGCGGTATGGCGCGGTGGTGCCGGAACGCACCGGCACGAACCGCCGGCTGTACTCCGACGAGCAGATCGAGCGGCTGACGCTGCTGCGGCAGCTCACGCAGGCCGGTCAAAGCATCGGGGCGATCGCAACCTTGCCGGTCGAGCGGCTGCGGCAGGTAGCGGTGGATACCCTGGGCGCTGCTCGTGCGGTGGGGCGCCCGGAGGGCGTGTCGGCGGATCCGGCGGCGGCGCTGTTGGAGGTCGGGTTGGCGGCGGTGCGGGCGCTCGACGGCGCGGCGCTGGCGGCGGTGCTGCGGCGGGCCGAGGTGCAACTCGGTGCGCAAGGCATGCTGCACCGTCTGGTGGCTCCACTGGCGCAGCAGCTCGGCGAGCTTTGGCGCGACGGCACCATCACCGCCGCGCACGAGCACTTCGCCACCGCGGTGCTGCGGGTGCATCTCTCCCGCGCCGTGGGCGATTTCGCGGCGCGCGCCGATGCGCCGGTGCTGGTTGTCGCCACGCCAACAGGACAGTTGCACGAGCTCGGCGCGCTGCTGGCGGCGGCGGCGGCGACCAATCTCGGCTGGCGCGTGGTCTACCTCGGGGCCGGCCTGCCCCCGGCGGAGATCGCCGGCGCGGCGGAGCAACGCGGCGCGCGCGCCGTGGCCCTGAGCCTGGTGTATCCGCACGATGATCCGGCGTTGCCGCCCGCGCTGGAACTGTTGCGCGAGTTGCTGCCGGAATCGGTGGCGCTGCTGGTCGGTGGCCGGGCGGCGGCATACGTGCAGCCGGTGCTGGAGCGCGTGGGTGCGCAGCTCGTCGGCGACCTCGCCGGCTTCGGCGCGCAGCTCGACACGCTGCGCGGGTGAATTTGGGGCGAGCCATGGTCGCCGCCAAATCGTCGCAAAATCCGGCTTCACTTTCGGCGGCGTTGCGCCGTTCTCGTGGACCATGAGCAGCACTTCGCTCGTCTTCTCCTCCCGTGATGAACACCGCGCCTGGCTCGCCTCCCAGGCCGCCCTGCCCAAGGGCTTCCGTGTCGGCGCCGCGCGCTTCGACTTCGTGCCCTTCGAGGTGCCGAAGCCGGCGAAGATGACTGTGACCCTCATCGCGCTCGACCGGCCCACGGCCGACTTCGCGGCGATGTTCACCAAAAACGCCTTCCCCGGCGCGCCCGTGATCGTGGGTCGCCAGCGCCTCGCCGAGCCGAAGCTCGGGGCGATCATCGTGAACAACAAGATCTCCAACGTGTGCGCGCCCGGCGGAGTCGAGACCTCCGAGAAGCTCTGCGCCGCCACCGCGGCCGCGCTCGGCCTGGCGCCCACCGAGGTGCTGCCGAGCTCCACCGGCGTGATCGGCTGGCGGCTTCCGGCCGACCAGATGATCGCGGCGCTGCCGCAGGCTGTCGCCATGCTTTCGGCCGGTTCGATCCTGCCCGCCGCCGAGGGCATCGTGACCACCGATCTGTATCCGAAGATCCGGCGCGCCGACCTGCAGGGCGGCAGCATCGTCGGCATCGCGAAGGGTGCCGGCATGATCGAGCCGAACATGGCGACGATGCTCGTCTACCTTCTCACCGATCTCACCGTGCCGCGCGCCGAACTGCGCGCGATCCTCGCCCGGGCTGTCGACCGCAGCTTCAACCGCATGAGCATCGACAGCGACACGAGCACTTCCGACACCGTCGCGATGCTCTCCTCGGGCGCCGTGCCGTGCAGCGACCTCGCCGCGTTCGAGGCCGCGCTCACGCAGGTCTGTTGCGACCTAGCCGAGGATGTGGCGCGCAACGGCGAAGGCGTGCGCCACGTGATGCGCGTGACCGTGAAGGGCGCGCCGACCGAGCGCGCCGCCCGCTCGATCGGCAAGACCGTCGTCAACGCCCCGCTCTTCAAGTGCGCCGTGGCCGGCAACGACCCCAACGTCGGCCGCCTCGTGCAGGCCGTGGGCAAGTTCGTCGGCTCGCACAGGCTCGACATCTCGCTCGACCGCACGTGCATGAGCCTCGGCGGAATCCCGATCGTGGAGAACGGCATCTTCGCCCTCGACCCGGCGAAGGAGAAGCAGCTCGTTGCGCACCTGAAGGCGGCCGAGCTCTACGAGAGCGCGGAGCCGAAGGCCGGCGTGTATTCGCCGCCCATCGATTACCCGCCGCACGAGCGCTGCGTGGAGATCGAGATCGATCTCGGCGTTGGCGAAGCCGAGGCGACGGTGATTGGCGCGGATCTCACGCACGAATACGTGAGTGAGAACGCGGACTACCGGAGCTGACCCCCCCGGAAGATCGGCTCCTGTCCCGCCGACGCGCGACGGAGCCGGCTACCGTACTCTTTGCCATGGTCGTCCGCGACAAGCCCGGAATCCTCCGTCTGTTCTTCATCCTTCAGGGCTCGATCGTTCCGGCGATCACCCCGAAGCTGCTGCTGATTGCCGTGCTGTCGGCAGCGGTGGCGTGGCTCGGCGCCGGGCATCCGGGGCTGTTCGCCAAGGTGCCGCTGACGCCGTTCACGCTGCTCGGCATCTCGCTGTCCATCTTCCTCGGGTTTCGCAACAGCGCCTGCTACGACCGCTGGTGGGAGGCGCGCAAGCTCTGGGGCCAGCTCATCCACGAGCTGCGCTCGTTCGCCCGCGCAACAAACACCCTGCTTGCGGCCGAGCCGGAGACGACGCGGCGCCTGGTGCGCCGGGCCATCGGGTTTCCGTACGCGTTGGCCGCGCGCCTGCGCGGCGAGGATGTGGTCGCCGCGGCGCGCCCCTGGTTGCCGCCTGGGGAACTCGAAGCGATGGCACGGCGGCGCAACCCGACCAACGCGCTCGTCGACGGGCTCAGTGTGGAGGTTGTCGGGGCGCTGCGGCGAGGCGTGCTCACCGACATGCTGTATCCGACGCTCGAGGCACGCATCGTCGCGATGGCCGGCATCCAGGCCGGCTGCGAGCGCATCCTGACCACGCCGCTGCCGTTCGCCTATTCGCTGCTGCTGCACCGCACGGCGTTTCTGTTCTGCGGGCTGCTGCCGTTCGCGCTCGTGGATTCGCTCGGCTGGTCGACGCCGCTGGCGACGGTGCCCATTGCGTATGCATTTTTCGGGCTCGATGCGCTCGGCGACGAGCTGGAGGAGCCGTTCGGCCACACCCACAACGACCTTCCGTTGCAGGCGTTGGCCCGGATCGTGGAGATCGACCTGCGCGACAGCCTGGGGGAGACGGACCTGCCGCCGCCGGCCGCGCCGGTGCGGCACATCCTGAACTGATCACGGCATCACCGGCGAGGGCATTTGCGGCTCGAAGACGAAGCGCAGTCCGCGATTGTACGCCTCGGCCACGGTGCCGCCGTGGCGCTCGCCCTCGATGAGCTGGAACTTGTATGCGAAGTCCGCGTAGGCCCCGGACTGGATCGTCTGGTCGAAGCTCTTCACGGCGCCGACGAAATCCGGCCATTCGCCCGTGCCGACGCTCAGGTAGAGGCGGGCGGGCACGTGGTAGGTGCCGGTGTAGTCGTCGCCGCGGGCGGCGTTGCGCAGTTCGCTCTCGCGGCGGGAGAGCCAGCGGTGATCCCAGTCGACCGCGGGCGAGGAGGCGATGACGCCCTGGAAGAGTCCGGGTTCTTCATACATGCAGAACAGGCTGAAGAGCCCGCCCATCGAGGAGCCTGCCATCACGCGAAACGACGGATCTGCGCGCAGGTTCCGCTCCACGTAGGGAATGATCTCGCTCTTGATCGCAGTGAGGAACTGGCGCGCGCCGCCCTGGCGCTCCACGTCCTTCGCCCAGCCGTAGTTCATCTTGCTCGGCGCCAGTTCGAACATCCGCTCCTTGCCGTAGTCGACGTTGTCGCCGACGTAGCCGATGCCGACGACGATGTACTCTGGCACGATCTGGTCGTACCAGAGCGAGGAGCCCAGCGAGTGGGTTTTCACGAAGCTCCAATAGGCGTCGGTGAGGTACACGACCGGGTAGCGCCGGTCGGGGTTGCTGCCGTACGAATCGGGGTAGCCGATGTAGAGCAGGTAGTCGCGACCGGTCACCTCGCTGTGCAGCGGGCGCAGCTCGGTGTTGTCGAGCACGACGTGGGGAAACGGCGTGGTGGCGGGGGCCGCGGGCGGGTTCTGTGCGCTCAGGGTGGAGCAGAGCGCGCAGGCGGCGAGAAGGGGCAACCAGGAACGGAGAATAGGGTGCATGCTTCTTTGATAACGCCACAAAGCGGGAAACTACATCGCGGAGTTTGTGCGACCGGCGGCGACATCCCGTGGCCGGGCGCCTTGGCGTGGGCGGCGTCGGTCGGCGGACCTCGGCCAGCGGCGCCCCGACCCGCACCGCCGGCGCCCTTCCGACAGCGCGAAACGCGCGGTGGACGGCATTGGCTCAGCCGTGATGATGCGGTCGAGAGGCGAGCGTTGAGGGACGAGTATCAAACCATCGGTGGCGAGCTTTCATCACGATTGCTTCGCTCGATCTCCTCTGCGATCGGTCCCTCGACGCTCGTTACTCGTCACTCGACCGGATGCTTACGGCTCAGGCGCGGTGCCGGGCGGCCAGTTGGCGGCCGACCTCGGCGAGGCGTTGGCGCAATTCCTTCGGGGCCATCACCTCGACGTGTTCGCCCCAGCTTAGTATCCAGCGTTCGACCTCGGCGAGCGAGTCGAGCTCGAGCGCCAGGTCGAGGCCGCCGTCGGGGCGTTCCTCGATTTCCTGCGAGTCGTGCCAGAAACGTTCGCGCACGAGCTGCGCCGCCCAGGCGTCGAAGCGGAGTTCGACGCGGTACTCGCCGGAGCCGGCAATGATGCCGAAACTGCCGCCGAGGTGCTCGCGGATCGAGAAGTCGGCGGGTTTCGCGAAGGTCTTCCGGCCGAGCTCGACAGCGGCGATGCGGGGCAGGGCGAAGGTGCGTTTGGCGTCGCGGTCGGTGTCGTGGCCGATGAGATACCACTGGCTGTCGACGCAGCACAGGTGCCAGGGTTGCACGTGGCGGCGGGCGGGGCGGGCGTCGCGCAGGCCGCGGTAGTCGAAGGCGATCTCGCGGCCCTCGAGCACGGCCTGGCTGAGGCGGCGGAAGAGCTCGAGGTCGGAGCGGGCGGGGCCGGCGGCCTTGAAGGAGAACACGTGGTGGGCCGCCCCGATCGCGACGGTGACCGGGCCGTCGAGCTGGGCGGTGAGCTTGGCGAAGGCGTTGGTCAGCGGGGCCTCGAACGCGGTGCCGGCGTACTGCTCGACCGCCTTCTGGGCGACGAGCATCGCGACGAGCTCGCCCTCGCTCATCGTCACCAGCGGGAGGTTTTCGACCGGCTCGGAGTAGTAGAACCCGTGGCGCACCTCGTCGTACTCGATCGGCAGCTGCCAGCGGTCGCGCATGAACTCGATGTCGCGCTGGATCGTCTTCGTGGATACCTCGAAGCGGCGGGCGAGCGTGGAGCAGTTGGGGTGCTTGTCGGCCTGCAGTCTCTCGTGGATGTAGGCCATGCGCTCGTAGGGCGGGCGGGTCAGGCGGGCGGCGGTGCTGGGGGCGGGCATGGCGGCGTTGTGTCGGGTCGGACGGGCGATGTCCAACCTCCCGTGCAGAATCCCGCGCATGACCACCCGCCGCCTTCCGTCCTCCGCGTTCCGTCCCGCCGCTTCGACGCTCGACTTCACCGCCCGCCTCTGGTCCGTCACCGCGGTGGCGGCCTGGCTGTTCTGGCTGGTGCCGTTGGGCTGGGTGGTGTTGCGGGGTTGATCAGGGGGTGGCCGGCCGGCGGTGCAGGTCCGGCAGGAAGGCGGCGACCAGACCGATCAGCGGGAGGAAGCCGCAGAGCTGGTAGACGAACTCGATCCCGGTGTGGTCGGCAAGGCGGCCGAGCAGTGCGGCGCCGACGGCGGCGATGCCGAAGGCGAAACCGAAGAACAGCCCGGCGACCATGCCCACTTTGCCCGGGATCAGCTCCTGGCCGTACACGAGGATCGCCGGGAAGGCCGAGGCGAGGATCAGCCCGATCGGGATCGTGAGCACGACCGTCCAGAACGCGTTGGCATGGGGCAGCGCGAGCGTGAACGGGGCCACGCCGAGGATCGAGAACCAGATCACGCGCTTGCGGCCGAAGCGGTCGCCGAGCGGCCCGCCGAGGATGGTGCCCGCGGCGGCGGCGAAGAGGAAGACGAAGAGCCGGTACTGCGCCGCCCTGATCGAGTATCCGAATTTCTCCATCAGGAAGAACGTGTAGTAGCTGCCGATGCTCGCCAGGTAGAAGTGCTTCGAGAAGATCAACGTGCCCAGCAGCGCGAGGGTGGTGACGATCTGGCGACGCGGGAGGGGGGCGGCGGGCGCGGCCGCCGCCTTGCGGGAGCGGTGCGCGAGCAGCCTGCACCGGTACCAGCCGCCGATGCGCGCGAGCACCACGATGCCGAGCAGGGCGAGCAGGGTGAACCAGAGCGCGCCGTGTTGGCCGGAGGGCACGATGATCCAGGCGGCGAGCAGCGGCCCGAGCGCGGTGCCGAAGTTCCCGCCGACCTGGAAGAGCGACTGGGCGAAACCGTGCCGGCCGCCCGAGGCCAGGCGCGCGATGCGCGACGCCTCGGGGTGGAAGACCGAGGACCCCGTGCCGATCAGGGCTCCGGCCACGAGCAGCAGCGGGTAGGTGGTGGCGTAGGCGAGCAGCACCAGGCCGAGCAGGGTCGCGCCCATGCCCACCGCGAGCGAGTAGGGCCGCGGGTGGCGGTCGGTCGAGATGCCCACGGCGGGCTGGAGCAGCGACGCGGTGGCCTGGAACGAGAGCGTGAGCCCGCCGATCTGGGTGAAGGTGAGTCCGTGGTTCGCCTTGAGCAGCGGATAGATCGCCGGCAGCACGGCCTGGATCGTGTCGTTGAGCAGGTGCGACAGGCTCAGGCCGAGCAGCACGGGCAGCACCACCTGTTCGGCGGTGGGCGACGAGGCGGTTGGTGTTGGTTCGGCAGTGGCGACGGGTCGCTCCATGCCCGTTCATACGGACCGCGCGCGACGCCTTTCAATGACCAAACCGGCGGCGTGGTCCGCGGTGTCCGGCTCGAGCCGCACGGGCGAGCCATCGAAGTCCTCCCCGAGCGGGGGATGGTGCGGGCGGAGGGAATCGAACCCTCGCAGCCAGCTTGGAAGGCTGGCGTTCTACCACTGAACTACGCCCGCAAAGGCACCAACAGGCGGGGAGAGGGCAGCCGCCTTTTCCGCACGGGTCAAGCCCGTTGCTGGTCGAAACGCGAAGCCGCCGGGTTGGGCGTGGCAGCCGGGTCGAGGGGGCGATTCGTTTTCCTTCGAATGCAAATCGCAGCGATCGCGGATTCAACGCCTGGACACGGATTCTCGGGCGGGGAATCGCGGAACGGAGAATCCGGCCCGAGCCCGCGTTTTCGCGGAAGAGGATAGGGTCGGGAACGCTGGCCCAGTTTGCGCGGCGCAGGCCGCCGGTGATCTGTTGGCGCGAAGTCGGCCGCTCCGCCACTTATGGCATGAGAGCCGTCAATTCCTCGAATTCGGCCCAGCGGTAGGGGCGAGTCTGGAACGGGTCCCCTCGCCACTCCAAGAAGGGCCCGGCGTCGAGGCCTTCCCCATAGTAGAGCGTGCAGTTGATCAGCCGATAGGGGCCGTCGCGCCTGCTGCCCCGGATCTGGCTCCCGGGAAAACGGAGCGTGACCCGGTTTCGCCCCTGGGAGATTTCCAGGGGGGGCCTGGGCAACGAACTGGGCGACCGGTTGTGTGTCGACGTCGTGGAGTGTGGCACTGCCACGAACGGGTCCGGCGCGAGGTGCCAGGATGTCGAATTCGATGACGAGCCAGTCGAAATCGCCATCGCGATCCGGATCCTCCGGTCGTTCGGCGAAGTTGCCGACAAGATAAAGGCTGCGAGGAACGAGGTCGGCCATGGCATGGCCACGGGTGCATCGATCGCGCAGGGATGATTGGTCCACCGTCCGGCCTTCGCCATCGAGGGTGATGCTGTGAAAACGGTATGGGCCGTCGCCATTCAAAGTGCGCACTTGCTCGGCCGAAAAGTCGATCGGTAGCTGGACAAGGCCTGGTGTGTCCACCCGGGTCTCCGTCTCGGCGTGGACTTGCTGGTGGGGGTTGTTGGGGTTGAACAGGGTTGTGCCGAGCCGAAATCGCCCCGAGCGGAAGACCTCGACGCCGACCAGAAGCCGTAGGGTGTCGTGGGTGCCATCTCCGTCGGTGTCCGCGAGTTCATCGCTCGCTTCGCCGGTCAGGCAGGCCATCGGTCGACTGAATTCGTGGTGACGATACGGTGCCGTTTGCCATTCGACCCGGTCGAGTGTGGCAATGCCCTCCTTGAGCAGGAGTTCGACCGTGTATGGCCCATCGCTTCGCGCTCGGAAAAGCCGTTCGCCGGGAATGGCGAAAGCGACCTCGCCGGTTGTGTTTGCCATCGCCCGGACCGGGGTGGGCGGCAGGTCGCAAAGGTAGCTGCCGTCGGAGCGGAACAGTCGCCCTTCCACGCTCCAGGTTCCCGTTTTTGTCGCGGCGATTTCGGCGGTGACGCGTAGCGCATCGGCGGCCACATCGGCGCCGATTGCTGTCGGTGCCGCGTGGAGTCTTCGGGTGAAGGAGGCGGCGGGTGGCGCAAAGTCGTTGGACGCGAGCGGCTCGGTGGTGAGGTGGCGTGTCTCGGAGAACCCATGAGCGTCGGTCAGGACGAGTTCGATCTCGTAAGGGCCGTCTTTGCGGCTGACGAAAAGACCGGGCCCCGGGATTCGAAAGGCGATGGATGTCGGCCCCATTTGGGCCTTCAGTGTGCGCGAGGTCTCGTAGAGCGGGACGCCCGCCGCATGCAGGGCGAGGTCGACCGTGAGTTGTCCGGCGTGCTCCAGCTCGATCGCCGGTTCGACCAGGAGCTGCCGGTATGGCCGGGGACCCTCGGTCGCGAGGGTGATCTTGCCGAAGTGGGCGAACGGCCCCTCGAACGCGAGGGCGTCCACCGCGACGGTGCGGGCTTCGATCACTTCGGGCGATGGCTGGGCGCGTGAGGCGTCGGGGCGCGCCTCGCCCCGCACTTCGGCGATCTCGCAGCGAAAAGTGTACGGCCCATCGACCGCGGACTTCCGGATCTCGGCCCCGGCCACGTGAAACATGAGCGTGTGTCTTCCCGCAGAATACGGTTGCAGGCGGGGCAGCGCGGTATGTTTGTATCGTAAATCCTCCGCTAGAAGAATGGTTCCGTCGTCGAGGACGAGCGAACCGGCAATGCGGAGGCTGACGTCCGTCTCCACGTGCACCAAGGCTCGGATACCATCGTGGTATCCGTCATGGTTGTCATCGACCAGCGCGGTCTCGATCCCGCAGGTCCCCCATGGAAGAGCGCGAGGGGCGGTGGCGAGAAGGGCCAGGGGAAAGAGGCCGAGGGCGGCCGCAACGAAACGGATGGTGAGCTGGGGCATGCGAGGGATTGTGGACGGGGGTTGGATCGTCGATCTCGGAGTGTCGCACAACCGGGGAGCGGAGTCGTCAGCGATGGGTCACGGTTTTGTCAGCAATTTGTCATGGCGCCTCCGGGCGGTTCCGACTGCGCTCTTCGAGATGGCTGGTTCCTGGGGCTTCTCCCACGAAAAAGCCCGCGACGCACGGGGCGACGCGGGCTGGAGTGTATGGCTTGGCGATACGGCCTACTTCTTGCCGAGGAACTTCTTGTTGGCGCGGATGAGGGCGAGGCGCTGGTCCACGCTCTTGCGGGTCGTGAGGCCGTCCTCCGGCGTGTTCAGGCACCAGTCGACGAGCTTGTCGACCGTCGTGCGTGCGGCGTAGCAACGCGTATCCGATCCGCCGAAGTAGATGATGACCTCGCGCTTCTTGCCGGGCAGCTCGATCCAGCCGTTGGTGAAGGCCACGTTGGCGACGTCGCCGAAACGCTCGGTGTAGCGCGGTGAGAGGAAGTGGCCACCGGGCGAGGCGATCACCTTCGAGGGGTCCTCGAGCGAGGTCATGAACATGTACATCACGTAGCGCAGGCCGGCGGCGCATCCGCGCACGCCGTGGGCGAGGTGCAGCCAGCCCTTGGCGGTCTTGATCGGGGCCGGGCCCTGGCCGTTCTTCACCTCCTTGATGGTGTGGTAGGCGCGGGACTCGATGATCTTCTCCGGGCCGGTCTTGCCGGTGGTGATGTCCTTGCAGAGCGTCCAGCCGATGCCGCCGCCGCTGCCGACGTCGATGAAGCCGTCCATCGGGCGGGTGTAGAACGCGTACTGGCCGTCGACAAATTCCGGGTGGAGCACGACGTTGCGCTGCTGCGAGGCCGGCGTCTTGAGATTCGGGAGACGCTCCCACTTCTTGAAGTCCTTCGTGCGCACGATGCCGGCCTGGGCGACGGCGGAGGAGAGGTCGCCGGGGGCGGCCTTCGGGTCCTTCGACTCGGAGCAGAACACGCCGTAGATCCAGCCGTCCTGGTGGAAGGTCACGCGCATGTCGTAGAGATTGGTCTCGCCGGGCATTTCCGGGATGTCGCAGGGCTCGTCCCAGAAGCGGAAGTTGTCGGTGCCGTTCTTCGATTCGGCGATGGCGAAGAAGCTCTTGCGGTCGGCGCCCTCGACGCGGGCCACCATGTGGCATTTTCCCTTCCAGAAGAACGCGCCCGGGTTGTAGGCGCCGCCGACGCCGAGCCGCTCCATGAAGAACGGGTTGGTCTTCGGGTTGAAGTCGTAGCGCCACTCGAGCGGCAGGTGGTGGGCGGTGAGCACCGGGTACTTGAAGCGCTCGTACACGCCGTTCTCCCACGAGGTCTCGACGGGGTTCTTGCGCTTGAGGAACGCCTCGTGCGCGGCACGGACCTTCTTCACGCGGGCGTTGAAGGCGCCGTTCGCGGCGGCGGCGCTCTTCTTCTTGGCGGCGGGTGTGGCTTGGGTGGTCTTCTTTTTCATTTCGGGAGGTGTCGGGGAAATCGCACAACTGCGGCCGGACTGGCGAACCATTTTCAGCCAGCGCGGGTGTGTATGCATTATTCTCTTGGGGCCGCTCAGCATCAGGAGAAATGATTTCTCGGCAAACCGGGGAGGGTGACCGGCGTTTCCGGTGTAGGGTAGGGAGCGTTTCGTTCCGCTTGTCGCCCATGTTCCGCCTCCCTCCTGTCCGTCTGTCTCTCGTGCTGTTGGCCTCGTTCTTCTCCGGGGCCGGAGTTTCGGCGGCCGAGCCTGCGACGCATCCCAAGACGGGCGTCGGTTCTCCGTCGGCCCGTCCGGATTCCGCCTGGGTGGCGGAGGGCGTCGCCCGGCATCCGCTCGTCCGGGAGAAGTACCTGCGCCGGAAGGCCGCGGAGGCGGCCGTGGCTCCGGCAGGGGCGTTGCCGGACCCGAAGCTGACGCTTCAGGCCGACATTGTCTCCTCGGTGATGTCGCTGATGCCCGGGCTGATGTTCGACCTCATGAACGGCGGGACGCGTGCGGCGCAACGAACGGTTGCCGCCTCGCAGGTCGAGGTGGCGCGGCGTGAATACCTCGTGGCCGTGGCCGAGGTTGCTTCCGGCGTGCGCGCCGGCGCCATCAACCTGGCGCGGACGGAGGCGGATCTGGGGCTGCTCGGCGAACAGCGCGCTCTGCTCCAGACCCGCTTGTCGCTCTCGCGGACGGCGCTCGAAGCCGATGCTCAAGGCGGTGCTGCCGCGTTGGTCGGCGCCGAGGATCGCTTGGCGGCCCTCGATGCCGAGTTCGCTCGCACCGTCGCGCGGCGGAGTGCCGAACGGGCGCGTTTCAAGACTGCGTTGGGGCTCGGGCCGGATGCCGCCGCGCCGGCTGCGGACGTGCCGCTTCTGGTGGCGACGGAGGTTCCGACCGAAGAGGAACTCTGGCAGCGTATCGAGGCGACCAATCCCGAGCTGGGGCGGATGCGCGCGGCGGTGGACTTGGCGGTGGCGGCGGAGGCGCTGGCCCGCCGTGGCAACAAGCCCGAGCTGGCGGTCGGGCTCATGGCGGACGTGAAGGCCGCGCCGTGGATGTGGCGCCCGTCGGCGAGCCTGTCGCTGCCGATTTGGCGCAAGAAGGTTGCCGGACAGATTGCGGTGGCGGAGGCGATGCACGCCGCCGAAGTCGAGGCGGTGCAGTCTCGACGGCTGGACCTCGCTGCGGCCTTGGCGCGCGCGCTTTCCGAAATCCGATCGGCTGACGCCACGATCACGTACATCGACGAGAGCGGGCTGCCCAGTGCCGCGCAACGCGTGCAGATTGCCCGCAACTCGGTCGAGAGCGGCATGGGCGAGCTCCTCGATCTGCTCGAACCGCAATTGATGGCGGTGTCGCTCCGCCGCGAACGGTTGGCGGCGCTCGCCGCCCGTGAACTCGCGGTGGTGGACCTGCTCCGCATGGCCGCCGCCCTGCCCGAAACCGAATGAGCCGCCGGCTCACCTCCCGCCCATGAATTCGATGAAATCATTCGTGCTGTTTCTTCTGCTCGTTTTGCCGGCGGCGTTCACCGCCGCGGCGGAACGACAGCTCTACACCTGCGGCATGCACCCGCAGATCATCAAGGAGGAGCCGGGCAACTGCCCGATCTGCGGCATGGCGCTCACGCCGATCAAGTCTGGGGGCGCCGCCCACGCCGATGCCGCCGCCATCCACATCGACCCCGTCACGGTCCAGCGGATGAACCTCAAGACGGATCTGGTGGAGCACGGCCCGGTGCGGCGCGAGATCCGCAATGTCGGCGTCGTCGCCTACGACGAGAACCGGCTTCGCGAAATCTCGACCAAGTATCCCGGATGGATCGAGACGTTGCAGGTCGCGGAGATCGGAGCCGTGGTCCGCGCCGGCGATCCTATGTTCGAGATCTATTCGCCCGAGCTGTATCGGGCACAAGGTGACTATCTCGCGGCGCTGGCCAACGGCCAAAGCGCCGAGTCGCCCCTCGCCGCCGCCGCGCTGGGCCGGCTCCGGCTCCTCGATGTGGACGACGCGTTCATCGCCGAGATCGCGCGTGCCGGAGAGCCGCGCCGCACGTACACCTATCGCGCACCGGTCGACGGCGTCGTGGTCGAGAAACGCGTGGTGGCCGGCGAGATGGTCGCGGCCGGCGCGCCCCTGTACCGTCTGGCGGATCTGTCGCAGGTGTGGGTGCTCGTGCAGGTGTTCGAGGACGATCTGCCGCTGGTCCGGGAGGGTCTGGCTGGCACGGTGAAACTCGCCCACGGCCGAGGTGATGAAATACCGGCGACAGTCGACCGTCTGCTGCCCGAAGTCGCGGAAGCGACGCGCACCGGCGGCGCCCGCCTCGTCGTGGCGAATCGCGACGGCACGTTGCGCCCCGGCATGTTCGTCGACGTGCGGTTCTCGGTGCAGTTGGCCGACGACGCGGTGCTGGTGCCAGAAAGCGCCGTGCTGCGCAGTGGCGACCGCAACACGGTGTTCGTCGCGCGCGACGACGGCACGTTCCTGCCCCGTGAGATCCGCATCGGCCTGCGCGACCGCGAGGGCCGCTTCGAGGTGCTGGATGGTCTCGCTGCCGGCGAGCGGGTTGTCACCTCGGGGCAGTTCCTGCTCGATTCCGAGAGCCAGCTGCAGGAGGCGATCCGCAAGATGCTGCGCGTGACCGAGGAGAAGGCCGCGGCGCGCGCAACCAAAACCGTCGCTCCGGTGAAGCCATTGGACCACGCCCACACGGCGGCACTCACCGCGCTCGCGCAGGCGTTGGCCGATGCTTCGGACCGCCTCGGATACGACGACTTTGACGGCTATGCCGCGCAACAGCCCGAGCTGCTCGCCGCGGCCGACGCCTATCTCGCCGCTGGCGCCGACGAGCCGCTGGCCGCGGCGAAGCGGCGGCTGGCCTCGGTCGCGGCCGGCGACCACGAAGCCGTGCGGGCCGCGTTTGCCGTGTTCAGTACCGCGATCACCGATCGCGCCCGCTCGGCCGATGTGGTGCGCGGGGCGGCGCTGCATGTCTTCGAATGCCCGATGGCGCCCGAGGTGGGGCGCGGGCGCTGGCTGCAACGCTCGGCGGACCTCCTGAATCCCTTCTTCGGTTCCGCGATGGCGACGTGCGGCGAGGAGCTCTCTCCCTCCCCTCAGGTTTTTACGGAGTAAAAACCTATGCTCAAAGCCCTCATCGAATTCTCGCTCAAGAACCGCTTCCTGATGGCGGTGGCGACGGTCGCGCTCGTGCTTGCCGGCGTGTATTCGCTGCGGCGCATCCCGCTCGACGCGATCCCCGACCTCTCCGACACGCAGGTCATCATCTACACCGAGTGGGACGGGCAGGCGCCGCAGCTCGTGCAGGACCAGGTCACCTATCCGATCACCGCGAAGATGCTCTCGGTGCCCGCCTCGAAGGCGGTGCGCGGGTATTCGTTCTACGGGTATTCGTTCGTCTATGTGATCTTCGACGACGGCACCGACCCGTACTGGGCGCGCACCCGCGTGCTCGAGTATCTCAACGGCCTAGCCGGCGACCTGCCCCGCGGCGTGTCGCCGCGGCTCGGGCCCGATGCGACCGGGGTGGGGTGGGCGTTCATGTACGCGCTCAACTCGCCCAAACACGACCTGTCCGAGCTGCGTTCGATGCAGGACTGGTTCCTGCGCTACCAGCTGGCGAGCGTCGACGGCGTCGCCGAGGTCGCCTCGGTCGGCGGCTTCGTGAAGCAGTACCAGGTGGCGGTCGACCCGCACCGGCTGCACGCCTACGGGCTGTCGATCCGCGACGTGGCGATGGCGGTCGAGCGCAGCAACGGCGAGGTCGGTGGCCGCTCGCTCGAGATGGCCGAGAAGGAATTCATGTTACGGGTACGCGGCTACCTCGAGACTCCTGACGACCTGCGCGCGGTCGCGGTCGGGGTGGGGCCGGGCGGCACGCCCGTGCGCCTGGGCGATGTGGCCACGGTGCAGCTTGGCTCCGACATGCGGCGCGGCATCGCCGAGCTCGACGGCGAGGGCGAGACCGTGGGCGGCATCGTGGTGGTGCGCTATGGCGTCGACACCCGCAAGGTCATCGCCGCCGTGAAGGCGAAACTCGACCAGGCGATGCGGAGCCTGCCCGAGGGCGTCACGTACACGGTCGCCTACGACCGCACGACGTTGATCGACCGGTCGGTGGCCACGCTCACGCACACGCTGGTCGAGGAGTGTGTGGTGGTGGCGCTGGTGATTATCGTCTTCCTGCTGCACCTGCGCACGGCGGTCGTGCCGATCGTGATCCTGCCGGTGGCGGTGCTCGCGGCGTTCGTGGTGATGCACCAACAGGGGATCAGCTCGAACATCATGTCGCTGGGCGGCATCGCGATCGCCATCGGTGTGCTGGTCGACGGCGTGATCATTCTCGTCGAGAACGTGCACAAGCATCTCGAGGAGAACGCCGGCCGGCGTCCGCACTGGGATGTCGTGCGCGATGCGGCGGTCGAGGTCGGCCCCACGATCTTCTTTGCGCTGGTGGTGGTCACCGTCGCGTTCCTGCCGGTGTTCGCGTTGGAGGAACAGGAGGGGCGGCTGTTCCGGCCGCTCGCGTTCACCAAGACGTATTCGATGGCCGCGGCGGCGCTGCTGGCGGTGACGATCGCGCCGGTGCTCGCCGGCCTGCTCATCCGCGGTCGCCTCAAGCCCGAGGAGCGCAACCCGATCAGCCGCCTGCTCGTCGCGCTCTACCACCCGTGCATCGACTTCGTGATCGACCGGCGCCGCTGGGTGGTGGGCATCGCCGCGGCGCTCGTGGTCTGGGTCTTCTTCCCGTGGAACGCGTGGGTCGTGCGGCCCCTGCCCGAGGGGGCGGCGAAACATTGGGCGGCGAAACTGAATCCGGCGTTTCCCTACCAAAATCTCGGCGCGGAGTTCATGCCGCCGCTCTACGAGGGCGATCTGCTCTACATGCCCACGACCTTCCCCGGCATCTCGCCCACGAAGGCCCGCGAGGTGCTCCAGCAGACCGACGCCCTCATCCGCTCCTTCGGCGAGGTCGAGCGCGTCTTCGGCAAGGTCGGCCGCGCCGACACCGCGACCGATCCCGCGCCGATGGACATGCTCGAGACCACGATCATGCTGCGCCCCGAGAAGGACTGGCCGGAGGTCGAGATCGCCGACGGCGAGGGCCGCGTGGTCGAGCACCGGCGCCGCACCCTCGACGAGCTGGTGGCCGCGCTCAACTCCGCGGTGCAACTGCCCGGGCTGACCAACGCGTGGACGATGCCGATCAAGACGCGCATCGACATGTTGGCGACCGGGATCAAGACCCCGGTCGGCATCAAGGTCGCCGGTCCCGACCTGCGCGAGCTCGAGCGCATCGGCGGCGAGATCGAGGCGCTGCTGCATCGCCTGGCCGGCACGAGCAGCGTGTACGCCGAGCGCGTGATGGGTGGCAACTACGTCGAGTTCGACATCGATCGCGCCGCCATCGCCCGTTACGGCCTCTCCATCGGCGACGTGCAGGACGTGCTGCAGGCGGCCCTCGGCGGCATGCCGCTGACGACCACCGTCGAGGGCCTCGAACGCTACGGGGTGATCCTGCGCTACGACCGCGACTATCGCGACAGCCTCGAGGCGCTGGGCGAGATCCTCGTGCCGGTGAAGACCGGGGCGGCCGGCATGGGGGGCATGGTCGCGCAGGTGCCGTTGCGGCAGCTCGCCGGTCTGCGTGTCGTCGCCGCGCCGATGGCGGTGAAGAGCGAGGCCGCGGTGCCCAACGCCTGGGTCTATGTCGACGTGCAGGGCGTGGACATCGGTTCGTATGTGCGCGAGGCGAAGGCGCTTGTCGCCGGTGCGCAGGCGCGCGGCGAGCTGGTGGTGCCTCCCGGCTACAGCATCTTCTGGAGCGGCCAGTTCGAGTACATGGAGCGCGCGCAGGCCCGGCTGCTGGTGATCGTGCCGGTGACGCTGTTCATCGTCGGCGTGCTGATCTACCTGAGCACGCAGTCGTTCACCAAGACGGCGATCGTGTTCCTGGCGGTGCCGTTCTCGCTCGTCGGAGCATTCTGGATGCTGCACGCGCTCGACTACAACATGAGCGTGGCCGTGTGGGTGGGCATCATCGCGCTGGCCGGCCTCGATGCCGAGACCGGCATGGTCATGCTGCTGTACCTCGACATCGCCCACGAGGACGCCCGGCGCGAGGGGCGCCTGCGCACGGTCGGCGACCTGCGCGAGGCGATCTATCACGGGGCGGTGCGACGGGTGCGCCCGAAGATCATGACTGCCGCGACGACCTTCATCGGCCTGGTGCCGATCCTGTGGAGCACGGGGGCGGGGGCCGACGTGATGAAACGCATCGCGGCGCCGATGGTCGGCGGCGTCTTCACCTCGGTGCTGCTCGAGCTGCTCGTGTACCCGGCGCTCTTCTACATCTGGCGCCGGCGCGGTCTGGCGAAGGGTCAAGAGTAGGTTGGTGCCCGGGACCGGACTCGAACCGGTACTTCGATTTCTGCATACGGGTGCGGCGTCTCTTCACTCGTGGACGAGCAAAAGAAAACGCTGGCGAACACAAGTAACCGTTGTTACTTTGGTTGTGACCGGAAAACCACGAAAAGAGGAAACGGGCCATGGCTTCACTTCGCATTCACCCAAAATCCCGCTATTGGATCGCTTGCTTCACCGACAAGCACGGGCGCCGGACCACCCGGTCGACCAAGATCCGGGCCGAGGCGAGGCTCCGGAAAGACGCCCAGGCGGCGGCGGATGGGTTCGAGGAGATTGCCCGGAAACGCGCGACCGAGGCGCAGGCGCGGCGGGTGATCGCGAGCATCTACGAACGGGTGACGGGGGATTCGCTGCCGTCTTCCACAGTGGCGAAGTTCTTCACCGATTGGAGCGAGGACTTGGCCGGCGTGGAGGAGTCGACTAAGAAGGCCTACCGTCAGGCGGCGACGGACTTCGTGGAGATGCTCGGCGAGCGTGCGAATCTGGATCTGGGGCAGATCGGGAAGCGAGATTTCGTGGCGTTCCTGAAGCTGGTGCAGAAGCGCACGACCGCGAGCACGGCGAACAAGCAGCTCAAATATCTGCGGGTCGCGATGAACCAGGCGAAGCGGGACGGGCTGATCATGACGAACCCGGCCGCGGATGTGCCGGTGCTGCGGGTTCATGAAGCCGATGGGGTGTCGCGGCGGCCGTTCACTCTGCCGGAGCTTATGAAGATCCTCGACGTGTGCACGGCCGAGTGGCGCGGCATCGTGTTGTTCGGGTTCTATACGGGCCAGCGGCTCGGCGACATCGTGCGGTTGACGTGGCGCAACGTCGACTTGGCCAGCCGCGAATTGCACTTCGCGACCCGCAAGACGCACCGCCGGATGGCGCTGCCGATCGCTGCACCGCTGATGGCGCATCTCGAGAAAATGGAGGCCGGTGATGATCCGGGCGCGCCGCTGTTCCCCGATGCCTTCGAGGTCGCGAGCACGCAGGCCAACGTTTCGAGCCTCTCGCAAGCGTTTCATGACATCCTCTTGGCGGCGGGGCTCGTGGCCGACGAGCGTTCCAAGAATCGGAAGAATGGTGACGGCGAGGGCCGGAAACGCGCGCGGAAGGTGAACGAGATCACGTTCCACTCGCTGCGCCACACGGCAACCTCACTGCTCAAGAATGCCGGTGTTTCGGAAGCGGTGGCGCGGGACATCATCGGGCACGAGAGCGAGGCAATCAGCCGCGAGTACACGCACATCGAGGCCGACGTGAAGCGCGACGCGCTGAACAAGCTGCCGGCGCTGGGGGTGAAATCGTGATACTTCCCCCGGAAGAAGAGTGGAGGTTCTCGGCAATTGAAGATGCGGAAGTATGGGCATGCTTCGTCTATGAGTGCCATAGGGAGGCACTGCGGTGCGACTTCTCGGGGCGATTGGCGGAAGAAGCTCGGAAGATGAGGGGTGGTGACGGGGGCTTTCGTAGTTCGTTGCCGCTCCTGCTGGTTCGCCTGCTGGGTGCCGGGGCGCCTGCGGATATGGAAGCTCCATGGTCTCGGCTGAAGGACTCCGAGCGAGCTGGTGTTGCGCGGGAGTTTGAGGCTCCGCCTGCTCGGCCGGTACTACATGCGAATTTCGACG
Organism: Verrucomicrobiota bacterium; assembly: GCA_023443455.1. Taxonomy (GTDB): domain Bacteria; phylum Verrucomicrobiota; class Verrucomicrobiia; order Opitutales; family Opitutaceae; genus CAJCBL01. The sequence continues at coordinate 14,032 of JAEZUE010000050.1, read as the reverse complement.
GTATTGCGCGGTTGGAAACTCCGGACAGTCTCGCCGTTCGCGAGGTAGGGCCTGATGGGAAAGTAAGGGTGCGGACAACCACCGTGGAAGAGTTTCGGAAGGGATTGATGGGGCGAATCCGCACGGTCCCGTTTTTTTTGCCTCCCGGGCTCAGTCGTAGTGAGATGGTTTCCCGCTTCGACCAGTGGCTTCAGGAGAATCCGGAATGGGTCGCCGGTGCGAAAACTGGTCGGGAACGGAGGAAGTGGACTCCGCGTGAGGCGTTGCGGTATCTCGGAGCGCGGAGATTGGCGAAAGCGTGTGGTGGTGCTCGGGAGCTCGCTGGCGAAGCGGAAGCCAACGACTTGGTTGCTCGGGAACTGGCTCGGCCCAAGTGTGCGGTGCCAGGGGAAGCGGAAGTTCATCGGATGATTCGAAAGGCGGATGCTCTTGTTGAGGCGGCGGCGCGTGGCGGGTTACGTGACTTTCGAATGTCGGCCTGACGGGGCTGTGATGGTCGAATAGCAACCGCACAAGGCAGGCATACGGCGGACTGCCTGCCTAAAGCTTGCGGGGGTGTTCTGGTAACGTGGTGCCATGCACTCGGCATCACCTGCACACAATCCGGCCCATCGTGCGGCTGGTCTCACTACTGCGCCGATTCAGGCCGGGGTTCCAAACGGATCCCCCGAATGGTTGCGCATGCCGCCCGTCGGCGCGCTCGAACCCTTCACGGGCCTGAAGCGTTCGCTGCTTTACTCGCTGGCGCGGGATGGCGTGATTCGCACCGTCTGCTTGCGCCGACCCGGAGCGCTGCGCGGCGTGCGCCTGATTGAGGCCAGGAGCCTCTTCGCGTACCTCAACCGGCTGGCCGATGAGCAGCTCGTCGGCGGGCGGTCTTCGACCTTCCGTTACGATGACGAAGCCGAGGCAGTGGGCGGGGAGGCCGCGTAACCATGTGGTGCGCAATCGACGCGGATCTTCCGCACCACCCGAAAACCTTCGACCTGTCCCGCCTGATGGGCTGGCCGAACCCCGAGACGGTCGGGCGCTTGGTCCTGCTTTGGCTTTGGGCGTTGCGGTTCGCCGATGATGGCGATCTTCGCGAGCATGGCGCGCACCGAATCGCCGGGGCGATGGGCGTTCCGATGGATGACGCGGACCAGTTGCTCGCAGCTCTTGTGGAGTCGCGCTGGGTCGACAGCGAGCCGTTCCTCCGTCTCCACAATTGGTGGGATCGGCAAGGGACCTTCCTGCGGTCGCGCTGGCGCGACAACCCGGAGCGATGGAAGCGGGTTCAGCAGTTGTATGTGCCGACCGGTGCGCCGGTTGTTGGGGGGCACGGAATCGACCGGAAAACACCGGAGGCCGCGCGTGTTACTCACGGGGAACCACATGAGGAACACACGGGGGCCGCGTGTGGAAAAACGGAACAGCTACAAACATCTACAAAAACTAAGAAACAAGGACAGGTAGTAGCTACAGCTACAGCAGCAGCCGACGGGAACGGGGTGGCCGATTCGTGCACGGTTCGGATTGCTCCCGGGGTGCTCCCGGTTTCGGCCGAGGCGCGCGCGGTTGTTGCTGCGTGGAACGAGCTGGGCCGCCCGTTCCCCGCGGTGCGAGCGCTTGGCCCGGACCGGTGCGAGGCACTGATGGCGCGACTCGGCGAGCCGTTGTTTGCCGAGGGGTGGCGCGAGGCATTGGGGCGAATGGCGTCTTCGGCATTTCACCGGGGCGGCGGAAAACAACGCTGGGTGGCCGGTTTCGATTGGTTCCTCCGATCGGACAGCGTGGCGAAGCTCTTGGAACTGCCGGAAACCGAGCTGATCGGGACCGCCGCGGCGGCGCGAAGGGAGGCGTTCTGACCATGGGCGCGTCGATTTCTTCCATTGGCGAGAGTGTGCCGGAGCTTCCGCCGCCTCCGCCCGAGATGACGGCCGAGTCGCTGCATGAGTTTGGCCGCGAGTATGCGCGGCGGGCGGTGCGTGAGGCGCGGGCCGAGCGGTGGCGCAATCTCTGCCCCCCTGCGTACCAGGATACCGATTTCGGCGATGCGCGCTTGGCGCACAATCTGGTGCAGCTCCGCCGCGTGCTCGGCTGGCAGTACGGGCCGCGGGGGCTGCTGCTCGCCGGCCCGACGGGCGCGGGGAAAACGCGGGCGCTGTGGGCGCTGCTCCGGCGGCTGGCGTGCGAAGAGGGCCGTGATTGGTCGCTCTGGAATGCGCAGGATCTTGCCGCCGAGATCACGTCGAACGTGCGCTTCGGCTCCGACGAGGCCGCGCGCTTCATCGAGTGCCTCGCAAAGGTGCCGGTCCTCGTGATTGATGACTTGGGGCAGGAGGCGACGACGGAGGCGCAGGGCGAGCGGGTTCGCTCGTGGATGTTCCGGCTCTTGGATCTGCGGGTCGGGCTCGGGCTGCCGCTGTTGGTTTCGACCAACGCGAGCGCGGCCGAGCTGGCGGACGCCGAGGGCGGGCGGAGCGCGGTGCGTGCCGATCCGCTGATCCGGCGATTACTGGAACTCGCCGAGCCGGTGCGGTTCACGGCAGAGGCGAAAGCGCAACAGCCGAGGGTCCGTGGATGAGTGCCCGCAAATTCAAGGCGTTCCTCAGGGACTTGGACGACACCGAGCTTGCCCGCGCGGCAAACCGCGAGGTGGAGGACCTCTGGGGCTCGGTGCTGGCACTGGGGTTGATCGCCAAGGAGTGCGACGCCCGAGCCATGCCCAACCCATTGCGCCCCGGTGTGTTCCCTCCGGAGGTGCAGCTAGCATTTCACGCGCAAACCCATCTCGGCAACTGAGCGGGGGCGCGCACACAAACAACACACGTAGTGAAAGGAAAGATATGAGCGACTTCTTGGCCGGTGCCCAGGTGGGCTTTGGCATTCAGGATCGGATGTTGGCGAAAAAGCAGAAGATCGCGGACGCGATCCAAGCGCAGGAAACGAAGCGAATCGAGGCCACGCTCCGCGATCGGATGGCGATGGAATCGGACCGCGACTATGAGCTGCGCAAGCAGGCCATGGACGCGCGGGTGGCCGCCGTGCAGGCCGGGCGGGATGCCGATGCTCTCGAATTTGATCAGCGGGAGAGCGCGGCTTTTGCCCGCATGGATCCGCAGCAACAGAAAACCTACCTCGCGGACAATGCCCCGGTGGGTGTCGGGGTCGTGGCCCCCGAGTCGCGCGATGCGCGGATGCGCAAATATATCGCCCGAATGGATATCGTGAATCAGGGCCTCGCGGCGCAGCGTCAGGAAGCGCAAACGCGCTCGCTGTCGCAGTTGGCCGATGCGCTCGGGCGCAAGCGAGGCATCACACCGGGGGCGGTGACGCCGACGGCTACGGTGCAATACGGCCCGGGCGGCGAGGTGCAGCGCAAATGGGTGCGGGGTGTCAGCCCGGATTCCGTGCAAGCTGGCATGACGCCGATCGGCATGCAGCAAGGCGGGTCTCCGGCGACGTTCGCCCAGGGCGCGGAGTCGGCGCCGTCAGGCTTCGCGAACATCGGCACGCAAGAGGAGTACGACCGCTTGCCGGCCGGCGCTCCGTTCGTCTGGCAGGGCGGAAAGCGAGGGGTGAAGCGATGACCGGCGCACCCAATTGGGATCCCTTCCAGGATGGTGGGGCGGTGGCCGTTGAGGCTGCCGCCCCTTCTTCCGGTCCCGCGGCCTTCGATCCGTTCAAGGATGCCGGAGCGGATCCGCTGCCCGATGACGACTTCGACCCGTTCGACGTGAAGCCGCCCGAGAAAAAGCCGGGCGTGGTCGCGGAGACTGGCCGGTCCTTCGGCCGCGGCGCGGGACAGGGCTTCTACCGCGGGGTGGAGGGCGCTTCCCGTCTGCTCGCGAAGTTCCCGACGACGTTCAATCAGGTGTTGCTGAAGCTCGGCGATGCGCAGTTCGACGAGAACCCGACGGCGTGGCGCGAGGAACAGCGGCGGCTGGCGGCGTCCGTGGGGGTGCAGTTGCCGGAGGGTTGGACCAACGACGAGACCCGGGCCTTCATGCGGCGGCTGATGACGCAGCACGGGGAGGCTATGGAACGTTATTCGCCGATCTCGAAGGCGGGCGAATGGTACGCGGACGCGGCGAAATCGACCGCGGCGGACGTGGGCCGGGCGTTGCCGGTGTCGGACGAGTTCGCGAACTCGTTGGGCGGGCAGATCGTGGAGGGCATCGGGCAGGCCGTGGGCACGCTGCCGACGTATGCGGTGCCCGGACTCGGGCCGGCGCACACGGTTGGGCAGATGTACCAGGTGGGGCGCGATGACGCATTGGCGAAGGGCGCGACGGAGGCCGAAGCGAATGCCGCGGGTGTGCTCAACGTGCCGGCCGCGGCGGTCGACGTGATCGCCGACAAGCTCATCATCGGGAAGATCCTCAAGCCGCTGCGGGGCAAGATCACGCTGGGGCGCCTGCTCAAGGAGGCGGGTGCCGCGGCTGCGGCGAACGGAGTCTCGGAGGGCACGCAGCAAGTTTGGTTGAACCATATCGCCGCGAACCTCGCCGGGTACGATCCCGACCGGCCCCTCGATGACGAGGTGATCCGCTCCATCATTGTCGGCATGGGGGTCGGTGGCCCGGTGGCCGGGCTGGGATCGCTCGCGACCAACAAGCTGGCGCCGGCGCTGGCTGAACCGGAGGCCGTGCCGGGTACGCCACGCCGGAGTGCGGACGGAGCGGCGTTGCCGGCGCTGGCGGAGGTCGATCCGACCGTGCCGGAATCGGTGGAACATGCCGCCGCGCGTGCCCAGGCGGAGCCGACGGATGCGGCTGCCTTCGTAGAGGCGTTCGGGCGGTCGCTCGATCCCGACCGCGAGGCGTTGTTGCAGCGCGAGGGGGCGGAGCCGGCCGAAAGCGTGCCGCCTGCGGTGTCCCGCGAGCCGGTGGAGGATGCCGAGACGGACGCCCGACCGGTGCACGACCTTGAAGGCGTCTTCGGTGCCGAGGGTGCGGCGGAATATCGCCGCTTGCTGGGCGCTTGGAGTGAGAGCGAAGGCGCCGGTGCCGGCGACGCGCTACGCCAGTTGGCGGACATGGAGGCGGGGTTGTCGCCGAAGAAACGGGCGGCGCTGGATCGCTTCCTCGGGCGCGAACCGAACCCCGAAGCCGTGCAGCCGGGCCGGGCAGAGTCGCGCGGAGCCGGCCCGATTCGGGCCGCCGACGTTGCCGGCCGGGTGATGGGGGCTCCGGATGCGCAGGTGCCCGGAAATACGCAGCAAACCGGCGACGGAGCGAAGACGCCGGAACACGCGGCCGAGACGTCCGGGGCGCTGCGGCTCTCGCCATGGCAACGGATGGCGTGGGGCCGCCTCGCCTTTGAGGGCGCGGCCGACGTGATGGAGCGCACCGCGCATCCGCTGGGGCGCAAGCTGTCGGCGGCGATGCGGCGACACACCGACCTCGCGGACGAGCTGGTCGGGCGACTGACCGAGCCGTTCGAGTCGTTGCTCGGCAAGGCCGATTCCCTTGGACAGCGGGTGCGCGCGGGCCATCCGTTGCAAACCACGCCGGCCGTGCGGCGGGCGAAGCGCGAGTTCGAGGCGTACTTCCGGGCGCGGGAAAATCAGCGGCGTTGGGTGAAATCTTCCGAGGGCGAATGGCGCCAGGTGGAGGATCCGGAGAATGTCGCCGAGCTGCGCGAGGTGCGGGCCAACGCTTCGCCGTTGGGCTCGCGATTGATTCAGGCATGGGAGCGCACGGCGGCGTTGACGGGCCAACTGTCGGAGCGGGTCGGGGTGCAGGTGTGGGATTCCGGTGAAAAGCGGTATCGGCCCATCGGCAACCTCGGCGCCGCGTTCTTCCCTCGGCGGGTCCGCACCGATGTGCGGCGGGTGATCGGCGATCCGGGCAGCAACCCGGAGCTGTTTGCCCAGCTCAAGCGCGACCTGATGGAGCAGGGGCGCACCGAAGCGGAGGCCAAGGCGATCCTCTCGCCGGGTTCCGAAGACCTCGCCAGCTCCAACGACTACATGGGCAACCTCGAAAAGAGCCGCGAGGGCATGCTCCCGGAATCGTTCTATGAATACAGCTTCGATCCGGTGGTGAAGGGCTTCATCGGAAACTATGCCGAGCGCCTCGCGCAGATCGCCAGCTACGGCCAGAAGACGACGCCGGACTCGGCGGACCTCTTCGACCTGGCGGAGCGCCACGCAGCCGACTCCTTCACCCGGCGCTATGTCGCCGCGGCGCGGGAACAGGCCTACGGGCGGCACCGGGATGGCACGCTGGAACGGTTCATGTCGCGGGCGGGCACGTTCGCGACCGGGGCCTTGTTGTCGAACCCCGTCTCGTCGATCCGGAATCTGATTTCCGGGCTCTATGGCACGGCGGAGCTGGTCGGGGTCGTGCGCGCAATCGATGCGCTGGGCAAGGTGAACGAACCGACTCTCGACATGGACGCGCAACAGCTCGGCGCCTTGCGGGGAAACCTGCTAGACGCCCAGTTCTTCGATGACTTCGACACGGCCAACGACAAGGCGGACCGGATCTTGCGCAAGGGCGTGGAGCTCGGGCTCAAGGCGGGCGGCTATACCGGCGCCGAGACGTTCATCCGGCGCCATGCCACGGCGGCGGCGATGCAGTTCGTAACCGATGGCGTGGAGGACTACCGCAACAACCCGCGGAGCCGGCGCGCGCTGGAATTTCTCGCGGCGGCGCAGCGGCTCGGCCTCGACGGCGAGAAGATCGCGGCCGAGGGGCTGGATTTCCGCAACGGCATGGAAACGCGGGCCTTCATCCGGCGTCAGGTGAAGGAAGGCCAAGGGGGTTACCGCTTCGATCAGGTGCCGCTGTGGGCGAACTCGCCGGCCGGCCGGTTCCTCTACCAGTTCGGCCGTTGGGGCACGCAGCGCACGCGGGCGCTCTATCGGTCGATGTGGGTGCCGGCGATCTTCGGGACGAAGGTGAAGGTCGACGGCAAGACGGAGCGGGTGCGCAACGTACGGCCCTTGCTGCTCGCGAGCGCGGGCACGGTGTTCATCGGCTCGCTGTTCGCCGCGGTCGCCGATGTGCTCTTCGATCGCGAGCGGCCGGACGCCTCTTGGACGGAAATCGCCGAGCGGATGGACGACGATACCGCGGCGGGCCTGCGCCTGCTCGGGGACCGATTCAGCAACGACCTCGTGACGGGCGGCATGATCGGCATCATGGGGCAACCCGTTGCCGCGGGCCGGGAGTTGTCGGTGTTCAACCGGGTGCGCAATCCGATGAACCCGCCCGGCGTGCAGGTATTCGGGAACCTGATGGACGTCTTCTACTCCGCGATGGACGAGGGCGGGCTCCCGTCGGCACGGGCGGTGTTCAATGCGGCCGAGGCGCAGTTCGCGGGAGTGAAGAACGCCAAGGAGGGCGTGCTCAACCTCGCGGCCAAGCTCGGCTCGGAGTGGGAGGCGGCGAAGCGTTACCAGGCCAAGCAGGACCAGCGGCTTCTGCGCAACCTGACGTGGCGTTTCGCACGCGAGGCCAACATTGACGCCACCCGCGGCGGCTTCGGCGCGGCCGGCATCGTGCGGCGCTCGGGCAACGCGGCGGCGTTCGATGGGATTCAGGACGCGCTGGCGGCCGGCGATGCGCCCTTGGCGCGGCAGCTCGCCGAGGAGTACCTGTGGCGGGCCACGACCGAGGACGAGTTCAAGCAACGGCTCTCGTCGTTGCGGTCGGCGGTGCGCTCGCGCCAGCCGTTCCGCGTGGGCACGCACAACGGCGAGGCGCTGCGGCTGGCGTTCTACGATTGGGCGCGGGAGCGGCTACCCGATGACCAACTCGAGAGAATCCTCCGGGTGGATCAGACCTACTATGAGACCGCGCTCCGGGCGGGGGTGATGCTGCCCCGGCCGGCCGCGGAGGAAACGGCACGCCGGGCGGAGGTGAAGCGCGTGCGCCGGAAGCGGATTCAGGGGCGCGCGCTGGAAGCGAAGATCGAGGCCGCCATCGGGCCGCGGTTGCAGGATCGGCAGTGAACTCGCGAGCCGGTTGCGGTGTCTGCGCCGTGGGCCAGATGGCCCGCGGCTCGGATGCGGCGGCCGGCTTCGTCGTTGGTGTGAAGCGAACGCAAACGCGCCCTTCCGGTATTAGTCTGGGCGGTGTCGGCGTGAGCCGAGTTCGCTGGCAGAATCGGGAAGGGCGCGGAGCACTCACCGTAGCAGCCAACGATCCACCGCAGGGCGGCGATCCGCTTGGATCAGCGAGTGCGTCGCGGGCAAAGTCGGCGCGGAGTGGGGTGGCGTCAAGATCCTGCGCCGGGCGCTCGCTGGGGTCGCGAAGTTTGGCGACGCCGGTCCGGAATAGCCTGAGACCTTCCGCGTTGCGGACGTCCTCCAGGAGCGGGACCGGCGTCGCTCGCACTTTCGCGCGGCATCCTCTGGCGTGCGATATTTTCCCCTCACTTTACGTCCGAAACGGCCCAGAGTATTGCGGCGGAACGATGGGCGGGAGTTGCCCGGTTTGCAACCGGCAAGGGTTTTGGCTTGTCGGGCGCGTGTTGGCCGTCATGGTACGCGGCAACGAGGCCGATGCCGTGATAAGCTGAACCCTCGCCAACTGAGAAACACGCCAGTTGCCCCGCGTGGGGCGCTCGGAGGGCTCCCGTGTGTTGCCCAATTATCACCCGACGTTTCACGCGGGGTCTTTGAGGATAGGGCCGTGATAAGCCGAAACCCTCGCAGAAAGAAAGAACACACAATGATCCACCTGATTGCATTCGAGGATACCGCCGCCGCGAAGCCGGAAGAGCGGGAGTTTGTCGCCATGTCGGCGAGCCAATCGTTGATTCGGCGCGGACGGCGCTACCTGCTCCGCTTCAGTGCGCCGCTCGAACATGAGTTCGAGATTTCGCCCCGGGAAGCCTTTCGCTTCTGCGAATGGTGCGGCGGGCTGGAACCGTTCGACGTGTTCACCCGCGAGGACCTCGTAAAGGAGGCGTTCCCGTACCACTGGCGCAAATTCCTCGCGGAGACGGAGGAGGGGGCCCGATGAACACCCGCCCGTGCAAAGTGCCGTCGCGGCGTCGCGACTCGTGGGCTGTGCCCGAAACGGCGGTTGCCTGTTTTGACGCTGCCCGCGACTTCGTGGCGGAGGGCGAAATCGAGAAGGCGATCCGGTGCGCGGATCGGTGCGAGCAGATGATCGGGCGGCGGGTTCCGCTGGTCATCTTCTTCCCGCATTTGGAGGCGAGGATTCGGGCGTTGACGGATACAGCGAATCGGATGCCGCGCGCGGCTCGGATCTTGCGGAAGGAGATTGAATGGCTTCAAGAGGCCGAACGTGTGCTCCGGAAGCATCATCTGTCGCGAAAGCCGTTCCGGGGAAACGTTGGGCTCGACCAGAACGCAGCGCGGAACTAGGAATCTCGATACCATGAGAACGATCCTGCTTTCGATCCTCGCAGCGGTGTGCCTTGCCGGCTGCTCGACTCCGTACGGTGATAATGGTCTGATCGGTGGCGCCAGTGAAACCCAACTCTCGGCGACTCAGTGGCAAGTGCGCTTCCGGGGCAACGGGTACACGTCGGCGGATAAGGCGGCTGACTTCTGCCTTCTGCGTTGTGCCGATATCGCGATCCGCGAGGGCTATCCGTTCTTCGTGATCGTCGATGCCGGGACTCGTGTCGATGCCCAGACTTGGGAGCAGCCCGGGGAGTATCAGAGCGCAGTCCGCCGCACCGGCCCGAACACCTACCAGGCCCGCACGACCGGAGGCCCGACGACTTGGAACATTCGCCGGCCAACGACCAACAACACGATTGTGCTCCTGAAAGACCAGACCGCGCGGGGTGATGCCTACGATGCGGCCATCATCGCGCGATCCCTCCGTAAGAAGTACGGGATCAAGTAGCGGAGGCGCTTCCACCTTCAGCCCGCCGTGCCACGCGCTCGGCGGGCTTTTTGTTTTCGGGTGGGAGGGGTGGCCGCCGATCTGGTATCAGCCGGCGACTGTCCGAACGGCGGCAAGCAAACCGGATCGAGATCGGCGGCCGGTGGAACGGTGCGCGGAGGGCATTGCTGCGTCAATGCGCCGGAGCGTTTGCGCTTGGTGGGCGCGCGGTGAGAGTATGTGGATGAAGCGTAGGGGGACCGTGCAACGATCAGAGGAAGCGCGGGAACTCATGCCGGTTCCCGCGGACGATAGCGGCAGCCGCGCCAAGCCGTGGAAACCGAGCAAGCTGGCCGAGCATCTCGGGGTTTCGGCGCAGACGATCAAGAATCGCATCTACGCGGGCCACCTGCCGGCGATTCCGCTGGGTTGCAACCGCCACGCGATCCCGGCGCACGTGTGCCTGCACGTGCTGAAGTTCGGCCTCAACGCCTACAGCCGCCAGTCTGCCCGGTAGACGGCGTTTCCTTCCATGAGCTTGCCCAGGATCAACCCAGACAACCGATCCGAATCTCCCGTGAGTGAATCGGAAAAACAAACACGGCACGAAAAGCGTTCGCGCTCGTCGCGAGAAGCGAAGGGACCGCGGCCGATGTCCGCGAATCCCTACCTGTGCAGGCCGTGCGAGCCGTGGGTGTTGACTGGAGCGGATGACCAGCCTCCGCCCCTGCTTATCAGCGGTCCGGGCGAGGGCTAGTGGCGCCGACGGGATAACGTCCCGAGGTTCGCCGGTTTTCGTCATCCGCGGTCTTCGGCAAACAAAGAAAACAAAGACGGTTTTCGGGGTCCTTGTTGTTACTGGCGTTGTTATTTCCCTGTCCCGCCACCGTAACAGATTGATAATCAAGCTGGTGCCCGGGACCGGACTCGAACCGGTACTTCCTTTCGGAAAGCTGATTTTAAGTCAGAAGCGTCTGCCATTCCGCCACCCGGGCGGGCGCGAAGCCCTACGACTAGCGACGCATATCCGCGGGGCCAGTTCGGAATGCGACAAGCGGCCGGAAGTTCCCCGAATCCGTGTCGCGGACGGGCGCGTTGCGGCGGGCGAGAACCGTGCGTCGACGGCGAAAGTCCGGCGGTAACGCTGGGTTTTTTGGGGTTTATCGGCAAATCTAAATCAGGGCGCGGTTTGTTGCGCCAAATAAGGTGTAAAGCGCTTGTTAGTAACATCCTGCGGATGATTCACCGCTTTCATTCAAACGTCTTAGTAAGTGGATTGTTTTCATTAAATCTCCGTCCCCTACTATGACTCATCAGTTGTGCTTACCTGCCCGGTCGGAGTCCTAATCACCATCCGCTGGTGGCCTGATCCGGCTGTTTCCCCTGCTACCACCCGCATCCCCTAAACCACCGGAGGGCATCATGGTCTCGACCGAATCCATCCCCGCCGAATCGGCCGTCGCGACGGCCGAACCGAAGAAGCGCGCCGTCACGATCAAGGATATCGCCAAGATCGCCGGCGTGCATTTCACCACCGTTTCCCTCGCCCTGCGCGACCACCCGAGCCTTTTGCCTGCGACCAAGGCCCGGATACGGACGGTGGCCGAGAAGCTCGGCTATGTGCCCAATCCGGTCTTTCAGGCGCTCACGCATTTCCACCTCAACGGTCGCGTACGGGCCGTGGCGCCGAAGGTCGCCTACATCGTCAACCACCCGCTCGATCAGGGTGCGGCGCTGTACCGCCCGCAGCAGCAGATCCTCGAGGGGGCGCGCGAGCAGGCGCGGGCGCTGGGTTACGAGCTCGAGGTCGTCACGGTCGGCGTGGAGGGCAACGAGAGCCTGCGCCTCGATGCGTTTCTCAAGGACAACAACATCACCGGAGTCGTGCTCGCGGCCTTCGATCCGGGCTTTGCTCCCGTCACGCTCGACTGGGAGGAGTACAGCATCGTGAAGATCGACTCGCTGCACATGGACCCGCCGGCGACGGTCGTCGGCAGCGACCACCGGCAGGATGTGCGGCTCGCGTTCCAGAAGCTGCGCGAGCTCGGCTACCGGCGCATCGGGCTGGCGATCGGCCGCGCCGACGAGGATGCCACCGAGCGGCTCTACACCGCCGGCTACCTGCTCGAACAGGGGCTGGTGCCGGACGACGAGCGCATCCCGGAGTTGCTCTTCCCCTACAACTGCACGATGGCGCAGGCCGCCGGGCTGGTGCGCAACTGGGTCCGCGCCCACCACGTCGACGCCGTGCTATGCAACTGGTCGGTCGTGGGCGAGATGCTGCGCTCGGCCGGCCTGCTCGTGCCCGACGAGGTCGCCTGCGCCTCGCTCTGCCTGCTCGACCGCGACTCCGGGCTCGCCGGGGTGTGCCCAAATCCCCGTGTCGTCGGTGCGAAGGCCGTGGCGCTGGTCGCCGCGCAGCTCAAGTCGGGCGAGCGCGGCGTGCCCGAGTTCGCCTCCCGCACCTTCGTCAAGAGCGTCTGGCGCGACGGCGATTCCGCTCCGGCCAAGATTCTCACGCCGGTATGAAGCGCGAAGCGAAGGCCTCCCCGCGCACGAAACCCTACGCCACGATGGACGACGTGGCGGCGCTGGCCGGAGTGCATCCGACCACCGTGTCGATGGCGTTGCGCTCGCATCCGAGCATTCCGGCCGCCACGCGCGAGCGCATCCTCGAGAGCGCGCGCCAAGTCGGCTACGTGCGCGACCCGCTGCTCGACGCGTTCAACCACCACCGTCTCAAGAAACTGGCGGTGAAGCAGGCGCCTTCGATCGCCTTCGTCATCGACGCCTGTTCCTCGGCCTACTTCTTCGGCTCCGGGTATCATCCGCTCGTGTACGAGGGCGTGCGCGCCGTCGCCGAGTCGCAGCACCTCCTGCTCGAGATCTTCCCGCTCGGCACGAAGGAGATGACCGCCGCGCGGCTCAACACGATCCTCTCCTCGCGCGGCATCAACGGCGTGCTGCTCTCGACCTTCACGCCCGACACCCAGTCGATCGAGCTCGACTGGGACCAGTTCAGCGCGGTGAAGATCGAGTCGCACCACCTGTTGCCGCAGATCGACGTCGTCTCCAACGACCAATGCCAAGCCGCCCGCCTGGGCATGCGCAACCTGCGCCAGCGCGGCTATCGGCGCATCGGCCTCGCCACCGCAACCGACGACGAGTCCCGGCTCGAGAGCACGTTCAGCTCGGGTGTGCTGGTCGAGCAGGCGTCGCTGCCGGCGCGCGAGCGCGTGCCGCCGTTGTTATTCGAGCGCGGCGACATCGCGCACGTGGCCGCGCAGGTCGAGGCCTGGATTCGCATGCACAAGGTGGATGCGCTCATGACCAACTGGCACGAGCTGATCGACATCGCCGGTTGGGACGGCGAGAACACGCGGCTCACATCGACGACGCTCCGGGTGCCGCACGATGTGGCGTTCGCCTCGCTCGACGTGCCCGGCGGTTGCCCCTACATCGGCGGCATCGTGCAGAACCACCGTCTGGTCGGCATGCGCGCGATGGAGCAGCTCGCCGTGATGGTGCGCACCTACCGTCGCGGCGCGCCGGAGAACCCGTCATCGACGCGCATCCCCGGCTTCTGGCGCGATGGCGAGACCGTGCCGCCGAAGCGGCTGTGAGGGGGGATGCTGGAGTGTATTTTCCCCGTAGCTGGTCGATGGAGTCGCTCAGCGGTTTGGCCGCCGATCCGGCAACCGACAGAAGCCAAGGATGCGAAGACACGGAGGAGCCGGAAAGATGAACCACGGAGGGCACCGAGTGCACGGAGACCGGAACGAAACAGATACCGATGGATCGACCCTCCGATCCCCGGAAGCGTGGAACCACTTATGCACACTGATGGCCACTGATGCGGACCGGACCGTGGCGCCGCTCGCCAGAGTAGCGAGCATTCTGCCACCGGAATATTGAAACCACTAACGCGCACTGACGGGCACTAACCCGGAAGGCGCTCGACCCTGTAGGCCAGGGCGCCGACCTGGCCGGTGGCGATGGTCGTGAGACCATCGCGCCGTGGCGGAACGCGTTAGCGTTTCGACCTTCGGAGGAGTGGAACCACTGATCCTAAACAAAGCAGTTGGACACTGAGGTCCCAGAGGTAAGGCAGGAGTACGCAGAGAGGTCGGAGAAAAACTAGAAGCCGGAGAGACTCACCATATTGGTGAGTGGGCCGGACCACATTGCGAATACCCAAGTTCCCCTCTGTGATCTCCTTCCGTCTCTCCTCCGCC
>JAEZUE010000032.1 GCA_023443455.1 Verrucomicrobiota bacterium | reverse complement strand
CCGCGAGTGGAACGACCTCGACGTTCCGGGCGAGCGCGTAGCGCTTCTCGCCTGGGTACACGACGTACAGCACGTCGAGCTTCAGGTCGGCAAGGGCGATGCGCATCGAGGGCGTGAGCACGGGCGCGTCGGCCCGCTTGCACTCGACGCCGATGCGCCGGCCCTGGTACCATGAATATCCCGCAGTCAATGCGGCTTTTTCATGGTATAGGAATCACCGGGAGGCCCCTCCCGCGCCTGCGGCGAGCGCCGCCATCACCGGAGAAGCCAAAGGGGACAGGTCTTGGATCTTGACAGGCCGTATTCAGACCTTTCGCAACTGGGACGAGATCCAGCGTGGATTGCGTTGGCAATCGAGTACTCGCCAGACACGGACCTCGTCGCCGTCGATCGTGTAGTAGATCGCATACGGGAAACGCGCGGAGAGCATCCGGTAGAACCGTCTCACCCGGAAGTGGATTCCCGCCATCGTGGCCAACGTGTCGATTTCTCCGGCCAGCGTCGCAAAGAAATACGCACCCACACCCGGCGCTTGCTGCCCGTAGAAACGGTAGCCGGCGACCAGATCGCCCTCCGCCAGATCGAGTATCCGCACTTTCACGGCTTCTGCTGAAACCGAGCCGTCAAACGTTCGCGCGCCTCCGACCAATCCGAGAACGTCGCCCCGCCTTCCGCCACCAACCGCTCGCTCTCCTCCAGCGCCTGAGCATGCCATGCTGGCGACTCATAGGTCGCTTCGTCCCGAGCAAGACCACGCCACAACACCTCCATCAGCTCCACCTTTTCGGCGGGCGTCAGCTTGTCGATCCGCTGCTGGAGATCGGTGAGTACGGCGGCGGTCATCGCGCGAGCATTCTGCCGTCTTGTCCCCCTGCGTCAACCAGCACAGCCGACGCCGAACCGGCCGCCCATTTCCCGTCGCAGATCGTCGAGCGAAACGCTGCTCGCCCGACCTTCATCCACTGCCTTCACCCGCGCGCGGATTTCTTCATCCCGGGTCTCCTCCGCCTCGGCCACCGTACCGACATCGAGATCAAGCAATGCGCGAAGCAGCTCCAGCCGTTCCGTCTTGGGCAACGCCGCCGCCTCGCGGGTCAGTGCCTCGATGCGTGTCATGCCGCCATTTTGCGCAGCGCAGCCGAACGGTCAACGGCCGCCTTCTTCGAGGGCAACCGGGGACACGCCTTCGCTCCCGACGAGGCGCCCGTTCGCTCCCGACGAGGCGCCCGTTCGCTCCCGCCGCGCCCTACTCGACCACGAACGCCGCCATCGCCGTCCCGGGTTTCTCCAGCTGGAGACCACCTCCCGCCGGGTCCCTCCATTCACGTCGGGCCGTCCGAGCGATACCTAGACCGGGCACATGCGGCCCGCAGTGAGCGTGAGAATATCCTTACAGCGGTCCTCGAGTTCGCAGGGAACAAGCAGATGGTTGCCATCCTCCCGCAAGGCGTACGCGCCATACCCCACCGCCAGGAGCCCGCCGAGATTCCGTGCCGAAAAAGTCTCGACGAGATAGAGCGGGCGAAAGCGCCGAGTGAACTCCTCCGCCCCGCTCAAGACCTCGACTTCAGCGCCTTCGACATCGACCTTCACCAAGACCCGACCGGCTGCATCTACATCCGGGATACAAGCATCAAGGGTGGTGGAGGCCACCACAACCTTGCGCGACAAACCATAGGCGGACTGAAGCGACGTGGTGTTGCTCCGATGGTCGATGATGCCTCCGGTCGCACCGCTCACGTCGTCGACGAGAAACTCCCGCGGCTCGGAGGAATCGGCCACCACGCCCGGCCACACGCTCACGTTCGGCAGCCGGTTCGTGAGGATGGTTCTGCGCAGGAGGCGCAGGTTCGTGTCATCCGGCTCGAAAAGATGAACCTTCAACGTCGGCTTCTGGTTGAGGGCACGCCACGCGAAAGAACCGACGTTCGCGCCAACGTCGAAGAAATGCCCGACATCGAAACGCTCCACGACCCTGGCCAACACCTCGTAACTGAGCCCCCCTCCGGCCCGGTGCGGCACGACATAGGAGAAATCCCTCAACAACATGACCCAACACCGGATCCGGCCCGCACGGATCGGCACCGGAAAGTCGACCCGTCGCTGCAACGCGCGAAACCACTTCTTCTGGCGCAGCCGCCAAAGTGGATGACTCCGCTTCCAGAACGACAAGACCGTCATGTATTCACCCTCTAACTCCGCCAACAAGACCGCGATTCTGGCTTTGGCAAGCAGCAATATGGGGCCGGAGTGACGAGTGCGGAGTGATCAGACAGGAATAACGGACGCCCGCCCCGCCCCCCCCGCCGACGCTCGCCTCTCGACAGCATCATCGCGGCTGAGGCTTGGCCCCACGATCGGCTGGCGCGGAAACAGGCCGACCTGGGCGGTCAGGCCGACCGAGCGATCCAACCTGACTACAGTCAGGACGGCGTTGGTCAGGACCGGTCGAAGGCCGTGAGCACGGCGCAGAGATCGTCCGCGCGGACCTCGCGCCCCGAGAACGCGCCGACCGCGCTGGACATGGCCTTCAACGCCTCCGGTGGTGGCAGCTGGAGCGTTTCGGCGAGCAGCCGAAGCAGCCGGTCACGGCCAAACTCCTCCCCACTGTCATTCGTCTCCTCGACCCAACCATCGGTGTGGAAAAGCACGCGGTCGCCACGCGAGATCGAGCCGGTGACGGTGTGGTAGTTGGCGCCGGAGATCAGTCCCAGCGCCGGTCCGCAGTCCGAGCGCAGGAGCGGTGCGGGCGCGTGGCCACGGCCGCCCCGCAGCGGCCATGGATGCCCGGCGCTGGCCAGGTCGAGCCGCCCGGTGGCGGTGTCGATGCGCGCATACAGGGCGGTGACGAATCGGGGAAGTGGCGGCCGGTCGAGCAGCGGGCAGAGCCGCGCGTTCAGGCGCTCGAGGACCTGGCCCGGGCTCAGTTCGTCGGCCTTGAGGTCGGCCACCAGACCGCGGATCAACGTCGTGACGAGCGCGGCCTTCACCCCGTGTCCCATGACGTCGCAAAGCAGCAGGGCGCAACTGCGGTGCGAAATCGGGAGCACCTGGTAGAAGTCGCCCGCGAGGTGCGCGGAGGGTTCGTAGTGGAAGCCGAAGGTGGGGTGAAACGGCGCGGCGGCGTCGAGTTCCCGCTCGGCGCTTCCCGTGCTCGAAGCCATGAGTTCGGCCTGCAGTTCGCGCGCGAGGGCGAGCTCCGCCTCCATCTCGTTGTTCTTTTCCTCGAGTCTGCGTTGTGCTTCCAGCGCACGGGCCTCCGCCTCCTTTTGGGCCGTGATGTCGGCCGCCATACCGACCAGGCCCTGCACTTGGCCGTCGCCGTCACGCAGGGGCACTTTGGAAAGCAGCATCCAGCGATCCTTGCCGAGCGGGTTCGCGTCGAACTCCTCGCGATTGAGGATCTCCTGCCCCGCATCGATGACGGCTCGATCGTCGGCCAGCACGTGGGCGGCCCGGGTATCCTCGACGAGCTCGTCGATGCGGCGCCCCTCGAGTCGATCGGCGTCTCCGGCTCCCAAGGCGCGACGATAGGCTTCGTTGATCAGGGTGAGCCGGCCTTCCCGATCCTTCACGAAGATCCGGCACGGGAGGATCTCGATCAGCGTGCGCATCAGGCGATGCTGTCGCTCCAGCGACTCGCGCGCCTGCTTCATCTCCGTGATTTCCCGCGAGATCCCGAAGGTGCCGATGATCTCTCCCTTCTTGCCGACGAGCGGTAGTTTCGATGTCAGCACCCAACGCTTCACGCCGGCGACGCTCGTGGCGCGCTCCTCCTTGTCCACGAACCCCACACCGCTGCGCACGATCTCCCGTTCGTCGGCATCCTTCTGCCGGGCCTGCGACTCTTCGAAGAAGTCGTAGTCGCTCCTGCCCACGGCCTCCGCCGGCGACTTCAGGCCGAGGTACTGGGCGTGGGCGCGGTTGATGCACACGAAACGACCATCACAGTCCTTGAAATAGACGTGGTCCGGCAGGCTCTCCATCAGCCGCTCGAAGAACAGGCGGGCGTGGAAGTCGTCGACGAAGTGGGTTGTATTCATGCCGGCAGGTGCGGGAGGTCTGTCCGCTGCGGAGCGGTGGTCACCGGGACGGTGGTGCGTGGCAAAGCAACGTTGTGCGCTGGAACACTCAACCTCGAAGCGGCAGTTCGGCAAGGAGGCCGACGAACAAGAACAACTTCGCAGTTTGCACTCGGAACGGCGGATCGAAGGCACCACGTCCCAACTACCGTCCGTCGCCCACCCGGACCGCGGACTGAGGACCCGCGCCACCACGGCCCGCGTTCGACAAGCTCGGGGCCGGCCGCTTCCACGTTTCAAACTGCGGGTGCCGGAGCGGCCCAAACCCGTCGTGCCCCGTTCACTTCACCCAGCTGCGGTCCTGCACCACGAACTGCCAGCGGCCCTTGTAGTTGCCGAGCTCGCCGTAGAACCGGATCGGGTCGCCAACCTGATGGAAGTTCCAGATCTCGGTGCGTAGTTCGGGGTCGGGCACGTAGACCTCCCAAGTCCGGCCGTGGAACTCGACGCGGAACGGACGCTCGTCGACCACCCTGCCCTCGACCCGGAACAGCTTCCGGTTCCAGGAGCCGTCCTGCAGATTGGCGCCCGCCGGTATCTGTGCCTCGGTGACGGCGTGTCGGGCGAGGTCGATCGCGTCGTGGGCGACGCGCACGACGACGGCGGCGGACTCCTCGGCACCGGCGGCTTGCGTGAGCGGCATCCACCGGTCCGGCGCGTTGTCGGCCACGGTGCGGAAACGGGCGAAAACGGGAAAGTGGTCGGAGAAACCGGAGCCGGCGCCGGAGTTGTCCCAACGGACGGGGCAACCCGCGGCGTCGGCGTTGAGTCCCGGGAACCGGGCGACGGCGAAGGAGTTGTCGACGTACTGCACGCCGCGGCAGTCGTGGAGCCCACGCGTGACAATGAGCTGCATGAGCGTGCCCCACTCCCCGCGGAAGACGTCGCTGCCGCGCCGGTCGGCCGGAAGCTCGTACCAGAGGTTGTAGAGATCGCGCGCCGCGCCGCGGACCGCCAGCTCGTCGCCCTGCGAACCGAGCACGCCGTCGATCGCGGTGCGCGGCATCAGATCGCCGTAGCGCTGGCGCTGGTTGTACTGCGAGTTGAAGTCGCCACCGAGGAGGATGTCGGCGTGCGGGTCGGCGGCGAGGATCTCGTCGAGCCGTTGCCGGAGCACCCGGGCGTTGCCGATCCGGAGCGGCTCGGTGGCCGGATCGGAGGCGCCGGACTTCCAGTGGTTGCAAAACAGGTACAACGGCGCGCCCTCGACCTCGACCTGCACCTCCACGATCTGGCGGGCTTCGGCGGTGGGATGCAACCGCACGGCCTTCACCGGGAAACGCGTGAGCACGGCGCTCTTCTGGGCGTTGGGATGGGCGGTGCCGGCGGGCGAAGGCCGGTCGCCGCCGCCGACAACCGTGTAGCCCGTGAGGCCGCGCTCGGCCAGGGCCTTGAGCAGGAAAAACTCGGCCGGTAGGTCGGCGACTTCCGGCGAAGGACGGGCGAGCAGCTCGGCCAACGACCGGTCCGCGAAGCGCCGGAGCAGTTCGGCGCAGTCGACCGGGCGGGCCGCCGGCGTCTGGTCGATCTCGAGCTCGTTGAGCAGGACGATGTCGGGGCCGGTGCCGTCGCCGATGCGCTGCAGGGCGGCGGCGATGTTGGCCACCTTGGTACGCAGTTGCGGTGCGCCGTAGCGGGCAGGAGCGTAATCGTCGAAGACGGCCACACCGTCGATGTCGAAGAGGTTCTCGACGTTGTAGACGGCCACGGTGAAGTCCCGGGCCGAAAGGGCGGAGCAGGCGGCGCCGAGCAAGGCGGCACCGAACAGACGAACAAGACGAGCGCGCATGTGGGAGGGACGGCGACG
The DNA here is from genome assembly GCA_023443455.1 of Verrucomicrobiota bacterium. Taxonomy (GTDB): domain Bacteria; phylum Verrucomicrobiota; class Verrucomicrobiia; order Opitutales; family Opitutaceae; genus CAJCBL01. The sequence goes on along the minus strand of JAEZUE010000032.1, from coordinate 19,288 downwards.
GGAACACAAGGTCGGGGCGCGGGCAAGTGCAGGAAGCGGGGCGGAATCGGACAACGGGTGGATGGCGGGAGCTGGGGCTCTCCGTTCACCCGCCGTCCGTACCCGCTTCGGAGCTGGTGCGCGGACCCGGCGAGGCGGTGGTGATGGATACGCGCGGGCCCTCGCGGTCGCGCACCACGGCGAAAGCGCGAGCCTCGGCGAGCCGGGCCGGATCGAGACCGGCGCCCTCCGCCAGCTCGAGGTCCGACCATCGCCGCGGTCGGTTGGCCCGCCAGGCCGGCAATCGCAGCATTTTGCTGGCGGACTCTTTGCCGTGCCGGGATTAGCATCATCAATACACCCCTCCCGTACCCATGCAGAACCGTACCCCGCCCCAGCCTTCCCGGCGCGACTTCCTGCGCCTCGGCACCTTCGCCGGCCTCGCCTGCCTTTGCCCGATCGCCCGGCTCCACGCGGAGGAAAACCGCACCGCGCCGCTGCCCGACCCGAAGAAACTCAACTACTGCGGCCACACCTGCCCACCCGATTGCCCCATGAAGCTCGCCGGCCAATCCGGCGACAGCGAGACCAAGCGCAAGGCCTTCGAGCTCTGGCACATCGAGGAGCGCTACGGCCTCGCCTTCGATCCCGACCAGGTGTTCTGCCACGGCTGCAAGACCGGCGAGCCGGAGCCCGGCGTCGCCGTCGCGAACTGCCCGGTACGCCCGTGCACGAGGGAGCGGGGCTTCGACTGCTGCATCGAGTGCGGGCAACTCGCCGCCTGCGACAAGGCGCTCTGGGAGCGTTTCCCGGACTTCCACAAGTCGGTGCTCCAGATGCAGGCGCGCCTCAGCCGTAAGCATTCGGTCGAGTGACGAGGGACGAGCGTCGAGGGGGCGGAGTTTCGGAGGCAGATCGAGAGCCCCCTCGGACAATCGCCTTGTGCATGATTGGATTGGCGCTCGCCACTCGACGCTCGACTCTCGTCTCCTAGGAAACAGCACCTGCCCTGTTTCTTTCCGTCCGGGGCAAAACGCGTTTTGCGGTGGGGGCTGCATCGTCGCGGCATAGCCCGGGACCTACGCGGACTGCGTGCCAGCCGCCGGAGCGGCGATGCGCATTGATCTGGATACGACGTTGTGCTTGCCTGCCACCGCATCTGGACAACCCAAACACCATGAAATCGCCTATCCTGTTCCTGTCCTTGATCGTGGCGGCCTCCGCGTTTGCGGGGACCAAGGTAGTCATCAGCGACGACTGCAAAGCGGAGGTTCAGCTCGAGGAGAACGGTTCCTCCACGTCGGGCGGCATGAGGCAAGAGGTGGCGCTGGTCACCGTGAAGAAAGGTTTGTTCTCCGAACCGATGCCGATCGACGAGAAGATCGCCGCGCTCGAATCGGCGATCTGCTACTACACGCTGCTCAAGCAGCAGGGCGTCGATCCGGACGCCAAGGTTTCGGGCGACTATACCGGGAAGAAACTCAAGGATGTGTTGAAGGAGTTGCTCCCCAGGATGCCGGTGACCTTCACGGACGTGGACGACTCGGTCACGGTGCTGAAAATGACCGCGAACAACACGACGCTGGAGACCGTCATGGACCTGCTGGACGACGGGTCCGGCGTCTATTTCACCTACTCGATGAGTGGCCTGACAGTTTCGTCCGCGCCCCTTTGAGCAGCGCGCGATCGCCCGACGGTTGCAGCGGCGAAGGCCGCCGGGGGCCTTCGCTGCGCCCCGGGAGCCAACCACGGCGCGGGGCACCACGGAGAAGAACCCCGACTGGCCGCCGAAGTTCGGGCGAGTAGCGCGGGCACCGCGTGCATCGGACCGCGGCCCGACAGGCCGGGGGCGAGACACTACTTCCGGTCCGCCGCACCGATGCGGATGCTGCCGCCGGAAGTGTCGGCGCGCAGGCGCCCGCCACCGCCGTTCAGAGTACCAGACACATGGGTACGGGTCTTCTTCGTCGCCACGAAATCCGCAAATCCGTCGACCTGCACCCGCCCGCCGCTGGTGTCGGCCTCGATGTCGAGTTTCGCCGCGGGATCGACCCCGACCCGGATCGAACCGCCCGAGGTGTCGAGGTCGAGCCGCACGTCGGCCGGCACGGTGATTTCGGGCGCAAACGCCACCCCTCTGTTTCCCCGCCAAGCGAACAAGGAGCCGCGCTTCACCCGCACCACGAGCTTAACTTCCTCCCCCTGCTGCTCGCAGAGGATGTCGTAGCGTTCGAGCAGGCGGTCGGCCTCGGCCGGGTCGTCGGTCCGGAACTTCTCCTTGAGCACGACGCGGGCGGAGCCCGCAGGGCCGACCGTGGTGCGAATTGCCGCACCGCTCACCTCGACCTTCACGATCGAACCGGGAGCCACGTCGAACGTTTTGTCGAGACTACGCTCGATGCCGGCCGAGACGCGGAGCACACCGACAGCAGAGAACAAAACCACGGAGAACGGAAACCAGAGAAGAGGGCGCATGCCGACAACACCCCGGCGCGGCAAAAAGGTTGCAGAAAGTTTTGCCGCCGCGCGGAGGGACGACCCCGAGCCACGGCCGTGCCGCCGGGCCCCAACTCGGAGCGGAAGTCCCCGATGCGCGGTGCCGCCGGGCGCGGCCGGACGCCCCTGTCGCCCAGCTGCGGATTCACGTACACACCGCACGGCCGGCGATGCACTTCCCGCCAACCGACGAACGCCGGGGCCGCGACCCACGTCGGCCGACGGAGCGCGATTGGATCAACGGGATGGTGCTGTCGAGAGGCGAGCGTCGAGGGACGAGCGTCAAAGCATCGGTGGCGAGCTTCCAGCACGAGTGTTTCGCCCGATCTCCTCCGCCGTCGGCCCCTCGAAGCCCGTCACTCGTCACTCGACCGAATGCTTGGCTCAGAGCTTCGCCGCGCGGTGCTCGTCGCTGAGGAGCTTGAACTCGAGCGCGTCCTTCAACGCCTGCCACGAGGCCTCGATGATGTTCTCGCCCGCACCGACCGTGCCGTAGAGCTCGTCGCCGTCCGCCGTCTCCACCAGCACGCGCACGCGGGCGCCGGCACCCTGTTGGCTCTCGAGGATGCGGACCTTGTAGTCGCGCAGCAGGACTTCCTTGAGCTGCGGGAAGAGCGGCTCGAGCGCGAGGCGCAACGCGTTGTCGAGCGCGCCGATCGGGCCGTTGGACTCGGCCACGGTGTGCCGGATCTCGCCGTTCACGCGCAACTTCACCGTCGCCTCCGACACCACCGGCTCGTTGGGCCCGCGGCGTTCGACGATCACGCGGTAGCCCTCGAAGCCGAAGAATTCGCGGTGCTTCTCGAGCGCCTTCGCGATGAGGAGCTGGAAGGAGGCGTCGGCCGCCTCGTACTCGTAACCCTGATATTCGAGATTCTTGATCTCGTCGATGAGGTCCTTCAACGCGGGCGAACCGGCCTCGAGCTCGACGCCCAGCTCGCGCGCCTTCATGACCACGCTGCTGCGGCCCGACATGTCGGAGATGAGCACGCGCTGCTTGTTGCCGACCAGCGCCGGGTCGATGTGCTCGTAGCTGCGGGCGACCTTGTGCGCGGCGTTGGCGTGCACCCCGCCCTTGTGGGCGAAGGCCGACGCGCCGACGAACGGCGCGTGGATGCTCGGGATGCGGTTGGCCAACTCGTCGACGAAGAGCGAGAGCTGGCGCAGGTTCGCCAGCTGCGGGCGGCAGGCGGCATCGTAGCCGAGCTTAAGCAGCAGGTTCGGGACGATGGTGATCAGGTTCGCGTTGCCCGTGCGTTCGCCGAAGCCGTTGGCCGTGCCCTGCACGAGGACCGCGCCGGACTGGATGCCGACCAGCGAGACGGCGACGCCGAGCCCGCAATCGTTGTGGCAATGCATGCCGACCTTGCCGGGGCCGAACTTCGCCACGACGGTCGACACGATCGCCCGCACCTCGTCGACCATCGTGCCGCCGTTGGTGTCGCAGAGGGAGAGGTTGACGGCCCCGCCGCGCGCCGCCGCCTCGAGGGTCCGAATCGCGTATTCAGGATTGTCCTTATAGCCGTCGAAGAAGTGCTCGGCGTCGTAGATGACCTCGCGGCCGGCCTCGCGCAGGAAGCGCACCGACTCCTCGATCATGGCCAAATTCTCCTCCGGCGTGGTGCGCAGGATCTCGGTGACGTGCAGCAGCCAGCTCTTGCCGAAGATGGTCACGACGGGGGTCGCGGCGTCGAGCAGGAGCTTGAGCTGCGGGTCCTCGGAGGCGGCGATGCCGGCGCGGCGCGTGGAGCCGAAGGCGGCGATCTTCGCATGGCGCAGCTTGAGATGTTTCACCTCCTGGAAAAACGCCATGTCGCGCGGGTTCGAGCCCGCCAGCCGCCCTCGATGTAGTCGACACCGAAATGATCGAGTTTCTCCGCAATGCGCAGCTTGTCGGCCACGGAGAAGGAGATGCCTTCGCCCTGCGTGCCGTCGCGGAGGGTGGTGTCGTAGATGAAGATGCGATTGGAGCTCATGGGATCGGAGGGTTGGGCGACAAAAAAACCCCGGGCATTGCGGCCCGGGGGTTTTGAAAAACGGAAGTGCGTGGGATGTCACGCGCCGTTTCCATGCCCGGGCCGGCGGCAACGAATAATAATCGAGCCGAGAATCGAACGGGCACTGACGTGACGGGTGGCCATGGAAACGACGAAGGCCGCCACGCTACCCCCGCCCCGGGGGTTGTCGAGGCGGGAGTTCGGCTCCTCGGACTCGGGTTCGATCTTGTCCATCACGCACCTGTTGGTCGGCGCAAAATTGGCGGCGACCGGCCACCGGGCGTCGAAGCCGTGGGCGATCCGGACCTCCACGCCACACCCCGGAGTCCAACGGACAAGCGCTTGACCCCGCCCGCCTCCGAGGGCCCGGCAGGCCGATTTGCGCGTCGCGCAACTGTGCACTTGTCAACGCGCGGCACGGTGGACAAACATCGCGTCGTTCTTTGGTCCGCGGGCATAGTACATCGGTAGTATGCGAGCTTCCCAAGCTTGAGAGGAGGGTTCGATTCCCTCTGCCCGCACCAAGGTCGACCACCGCCGCGATCCCCCGATCCGGCGTTTTTTTGCGCCCGGGCCCCGGCGGAACCTGTCGCGCCCCACTGTTGCCAGCGGCGCCGCGTTGCGTTCACCTCGGCGCGATGCCCGACACCGATCCGCACGCCCAGTTTCGCCAACAGCTCCTCGCCGCCCTCGCCGACGGCTCCTTCGTGCGCCTGGTCCTGGGCAAACCCCGCTCGGGCCAGCCGGTCGTCAAGGTCACCTGCGAACGGGTCGTCACCGGCCGCGGCGCCCGCCTCCAGCTCCACACCAAGGAGCGCCAACGCGACCTCGACAAACCCACCGAGCCCGGCGGCCTCGTCGCCGTGTTCGAGCAGCTCGCCGGCCCCGCGCTCGGCTCCGCGCACCTCTTCACGACCGGCGCCCTCTGGCAGCTCGAGTTCAACAAGAAGGGCGAACCACGCCTGACCCGCGGCAAGGCATCGGCCGGAGTCTCGACCGCCCCCGTCCCGCACGACCGAACCAAACACCACCCTCTCGCCGCGGCCGACACCCCGTGGCTGCGCGCGCTCGGACTCGCCGGCGAGGACGGCCGTATCCGTGCCGACGCCACCGACAAGTTCCGCCAGATCAACCGCTACGTGGAGCTGCTGCTCCCGCTGTGCGAACAGGCGGGCCTGGCCCACCGCGACCCGATCCGTGTCCACGACATGGGTTCGGGCAAGGGCTACCTGACCTTCGCCGCCTGGCACGCCTTCACCCGCAACCTCGGCCGCCGCGCCGAGGTCACCGGCATCGAGGCCCGCCCGGCACTGGTCGAGCTGTGCAACGCCGCCGCGCTCGCCGCCGGTTGCGACGGCCTCCAGTTCGAGTCGGGCCGCATCGTCGACTCCACCATCCCGGCCACCGACGTGCTGATCGCGCTGCACGCCTGCGACACCGCCACCGACGAGGCCCTCCTCCGCGGCATCCGCGCCGGGGCCGCCCTCATCGTCGTCGCCCCCTGCTGCCACAAGGAGATCCGGCCGCAGCTCGCCGCCCCACCCGAGCTCGAAGCGGTCGCCCGCCACGGGATCTTCGCCGGCCGTCTCGCCGACATGGTGACCGACTCCCTGCGCGCGCTGCTGCTCGAGGCCAACGGCTACAAGGTGAAGGTCTTCGAGTTCATCGACGCCACCCACACCCCGAAGAACACCATGCTCGCCGCCGTGCGCCGCCACCAGCCCGACGAAGCCGCGGCCGCGAAGGCCCGGGCCGAGTTCACGGCCCTGAAGGAACGCTTCGGCATCGAGCACCAGCATCTGGAGACGCTGCTCGCCACCCGCTGAGCGCCCCTTCCCCCAAACGTCCATCGCCGCCGGCCGTGAACTTCGACCTCGCCCTCCTCGACCGCCTCCGCCAACGCTTCCTCGACGCCCCCGCCGAGGGCGGCGACTACTGGGAATCGCCCGAGCTGCTCGCCGCCTACGACGCCACCTTCGGCGAACGCATCGGCTGGAAATGGGACGCCGTGCTCGCCGAGCTCGCGGCCCGCCGCTGGGCACCGCCGGCCGGCAGCGTAGTGCTCGACTGGGGTTGCGGCAGCGGCATCGCGGGCCGCCGGGTGATCGCCGCCTTCGGTGCCGATCATTTCTCCCGGCTGGTGGTCCACGACCGCTCCGCCCTCGCGCGCCGCTTCGCCCTCGACCGTGCGAGGGAGGAGTTCCCCGCGCTGGCCACCGACCAGGCGCCCGACTGGGGCGACGCCGCGCCCGCCGAACCGTTCACGCTCGTGATCAGCCACGTGCTCAACGAGCTCCCGCCCGCCGAGAGCGCCGCGCTCGTCTCCCTCGTGCGCCGCGCCGCCGCCGTGCTCTGGGTCGAACCCGGTTCCGGCGACGTCGCCCGCACACTCGTCGCGCTGCGCGAGGACCTGCGCAACGACTTCGCCGTCGTCGCGCCCTGCACGCACCAGAAGAGCTGCGGTCTGCTCGCGCCCGACAACGCCCGCCACTGGTGCCACCACTTTGCGCATCCGCCGGTCGTCGCGTTCACCGACGCGGCCTGGTCCGAGTTCTCGCGCACGCTCGGCATCGACCTGCGCAGCCTGCCGTACAGTTTTCTCGTGCTGGACAAACGCGCCGCGGCGGCGCCGCCCCCGCCCGAGGGCTGGAGCCGCATCCTCGGCGACCCGCGCGAATACAAGGGGCACTTCAAGGTCCTCGCGTGCGAGGCCGCCGGCGTATCCGAACACATGCTGCAGAAGCGCGACGACAAGGCGTTCTTCAAGACCCTGCGGCGCGGCGTCCCGCAACCGCCGCTCTTCCACTGGAGCATCGCGGATGGCAAGATCCTCGGAGCGCAACCGTGGGGCGGAATCAAAAAGGTGGAGTCGGAGCCGCAGGACAGCGACGAATAGTCCTGCCGGCCGGCTGCCCCGCCGTCCCATTTCTGGGATGAACCGGTTGCGGAAACGGGTGCCAAAGCATGGGCACCGCCTGAAACGGAGCGCCGTTTCCGCTTGGTTTCCAACCGGTTAGAACACCGCCGAGCAAATGGCACAGCCCTTGCGACGCAAGGCGCCACGCCATGCGCACCCTTCTCCTCTGCACCCTCCTCGGCCTCGTCGTTTCGTTCCCGGCCAAAGCCGCCTCCGACGCCGTGCCGCCCGGTTCGCCGCTCACGCTCGACGACGCCATCGCGGCCGCCTTGGCCAACAACTTCGTCGTGACCGGCGCGCGCCTCGACCCGCAGATCGCCCGGGCCAACCAGATCACCGCCGCGGGCGCGTTCGACCCGGAGTTTTCCGCCAGCTTCCTGCGCTCCGACAACCGCACCGAGCGCGTCGACCCCCTCGGCGGCCCGCGCGCACCGCTCTTCGTCGACAAGAGCGACGTGCTCGAGCTGTCCGTCGGCGGCAAACTGCCCTTCGGCCTGCACTACGCCCTCGTCGGCAGCGCCGGCAACTACCGCGACACCGACATCCTGCTCGCCGACAATTTCTCCACCTACGGCGGTCTCCGGCTCACCCAACCGCTGCTCCGCGGTTTCGGTTTCGGCGCCAACCTCGCCGGCGTCCGCCTCGCACGGGCCCAGCGCGGCATCGCCGAGGCCACCTACCGCCAGGCGGTGATCGACACCATCACCCGCACCATCACCGCGTACAACAACCTCTACTTCGCACAGCAGTCGCACCAGAACGCCCGCCGCTCGTTCCGTCTCGCCGAAGACCTCCTCAAGGAAAACCAGCGCCGCGTCGAGGTCGGCAGCATCTCGCCGGCCGATGTCACGATCGCCGCCGCCCGCGTCGCCCGCATCGAGGAGGGCGTGCTCCAGTCCGAACGCGCCGCCCGCGACGCGAGCAACTACCTGCTCACCCTCGTCTCCGACGATCGCGCCCCCGCCACCGACTCGCCCCTGGCCATCGCGCCGCCGGACTTCGTCGCCACCGAGCCGATCGACCGCGCCGCCGCCCTCGCGCAAGCCCTCGCGCGCCGCCCCGACTACCTCCAGACCGTCGAACGCATCCGCCGCGCCGAGGCCGGCATCGCCGAATCGCGCTCCGCCGCCCTGCCCCAGCTCGACCTCGTCGGGAGTTATGGATACAACGGTTCCGGCACCTCGTTCGACGGCGCCTACGGCGACGCCCGCCACCGCCGCACGCCCAGCTGGACCGCCGGTGCGGTCGTCAAGGTGCCCCTGCCCTTCCGCGACGGCCGCGGCCGCCTGCGCGCCGCCCGGCTCTCCCGCGCCCAGGCCGAGAACGAGATGCACCGCCTCGAGCAGCAGATCTCCATCGAGATCGCCAACGCCGCCGGCCTGATCGACACCTGCCGGCAACGCGTCGACGCCGCCCGCCGCGCCCGCGGCCTCGCCGCCGACAGTCTCGCCGCCGAGCAGAAGCGTCTGCAGGTCGGCCAGAGCGACACCTTCACCGTGCTCCAATTCCAGGAGCTGCTCGCCTCCGCCGAGCAGGCGGAATACCGCGCGATCGCCGACTACAACATCGCCCGGGCCGATTTCGACCGCGCCACCGGCGCCACCCTCGAACGCCACGGCGTCACGCTGGGCGACTAGCACCGCGCATCCGGAATCCGGATCGAGGGCGGCCCCGCCCGCCCGCCATCACCGCTGGGCGGTCGCCGTCGGTCGCCCGCCCAGGGCCCGTCAAGACGTCCGGCGCGGCCGGTCGGGGCCGTTTTCGCGTTTCCAGCATTCGGTGACAAACGACCGGCCGGCCCTTTCGCGCGAAGAGGAGCCGGGGGCGTTCACCCCGGTGCGGCTCCGGTGAAAACCCCGTTCTCCCGGCTCTGTAAATCGACTGTTTTCCACGAGCGGAAATCGGCCGGAAAGCCGGCGCAGGGCAACGACCGGGCGAACACCCCACCTCTCCCGCCCCGACTCCTCATCACCTCGTCCCCGCATCCTCATTCGGGGCTGGGAGAATGAAGTGATGAAAAATCCGTACGAAAACTGGGGCAGATGCGATTCCGCAGCCTCAGTCTTCTGGTCCTCGGCGTGCTTGGCAGCATGGTGCTGCCGACCTCGCTCCGTGCCGCCGACGAGAGCAGCGAATCCGCCGAGATCGCCGCCCTCCGCGCCGAGGTCGCCGCCCTTCGCGCCCAGCTCGGCGAGAAGGAGGACACGATCCGCACCCTCGAGGCCCGCAACACCGCGCTCGAGACCGACATCACCACCGTGCAACAGACCGTGGCGCTCGCCAGCAGCGACGGCCTCGCCGGCCACGGGATGGGCATCGCCCCCACCTCCGCGCTCGACTGGACCGCCGCCATGAAAGTGGCCACCGCCGCCCGCTTCATGGTCAAGGGCTCCAACGTCCTCACGGTGATGCCGACCGGCAGCATGAAGCCGGTCTTCGACGAGCGCGCCATTCTCCTCACCGAAGCCGCCAACTTCGACGACCTCAAGGTCGGCGACATCGTCACGTACAAGCATCCCAAGTACGGCATGCCGGTCGTGCACCGCATCCTCGAGAAGCGGGGCGACAAGTTCTGGTCCAAGGGCGACAACAACGGCCGCATGGACAACGTCTACATCACCCGGAAAAACTACACCGGCCGCGTCTTCGGCATCATCTACGCCAAGGAACCGTCCCAGCAGGCCGACCGGTTCTCGCTCGCCTCGAGCCGCCGCCGCTGAGGCGCGACGATCCGCTCGTCTCGCCATCCCCGCCGCGATTGCGACCATTGCCGGACCACCTCCGGCGCGGCTCCGGCAAGCCGCAGGCGGCTCACGCCTTCATCCAGACCTCCAGCACACGCCCCATCTGGGCGTTGACCGCGGCGAAACGTTCCGGGCGGGCCAGCATCTCGACGGCGGTCTGCACGAAGCGCCCGGCCACGAGGTCTCCCGCGGCACCTTCGATGAGCTCGCGCGCGGACTGCTCAGTGGTCTCGAGATGGAACTGCAGCCCGAGCACGTTGCGCCCGAGCGCAAACGCCTGATGCCGGCATGCCCCGCTCGACGCCAACCACACCGCGCCGTCCGGCAGATCGAAGGTCTCGCCGTGCCAATGGAAAACCTCCGCCCCCTCGGGCAACGCGCCCCCGAGCGGATGCCGGTTCGCCCCGTCGACCTTCTGCAACGGCCACCAACCGATCTCCTTCTCGCCGTTGCGATAGACCGCGGCACCAAACGTACTCGCGATCAGTTGCGCGCCAAGGCAGACGCCCAACACCGGCTTTCCGGCCGCCACGCACGCGCGCACGAACGCCTTCTCCTCGCGCAGCCACGGCAGCTCGGCCTCGTCGTTCACGCTCATGCCGCCGCCCATGACGACGAGGCGCTCGACCTCGCCCACCGCCGGCAGCCGCTCGCCCCGGTAAAGGTGCGTGGCGCGGAGCTCGGCCCCTCGCTCGCGGAACCAGTGCTCCATGCTGCCCAGTCCTTCGAACGGCTCGTGCTGCAAATAGTGGATGCGCATCCGCGGATCGCCGCAGAAATCGGGCCGGCGCGCGAATCGATTTCTCCGTTCACAGATCATCCGGCCCGAGCCAGCGGAACGACACGATCCGGAACCGCCGGCCCAGCGCAGCATTCTCCGCCACCAGCACGGGCCAGGTGTCGGCCGCCTCCGCCGCGTCCACAAATTCGGGATAACGCTGCACCACGGCCTCGCACCACGCGCGCGCCCGGACCCGCTCCGGATCGTCCACGGCCAACGCTGGATTGAGCGCCTCCGCCGCCACGCGGATCGTGAACGTGTCGGACCGCACCGAGAGGATCGGCGCGAGCGTGTTCAAGACGCTCGCCTGCGTGAGCCAGTCCGCCGACCACGGCTCGGGAGCGGCCCCGAGGTCCGCCCAACCATCGCGCGTGGTGTTCAGCCCCGCGTCGGCGATGGCGGACTCGAGCACCCCGCTGTCCACGAACTCCGCCAACGAGCGGAACGGCCGCCCGCGCGCGGAGATTCGCCCCGCCACCGCTGTCGCCAACTCCCGGATCCTCGCATCGGAAAACGTGCGCACCCCGCGGTTCGCGCCGCCGAGATGCTGGGCCGACTGCGCCAACACGAAGAACGGATTCTCGAGGTCGGCACGACCTCCCCGCCCGTACTGCCAGCCGACGATCCCGCGCCCCAGGACCGACACCCACGCCACGGCCGAGACGGAGTTCACGTTGAACATCCCGTCCACGGAGAGCCACGCCGCCGCCGACCAGCCGCCGAGCTGGCCCGCGTCGGGCACGACTCCGGTCGCCGACGGTTCGACCCGGTGGCGCGACTGCGGGAGCAGGTCCCCGTGGCGCCACCCGGCCGGCACGGGATTGAAGAAGGCGCGATCGAACACCGTGTTGCGGGCACCGCCCCACGGGTGGCCCACGCCCCATATCCGTTCCCCCGGCACAGCCAACCGCCCGAGGGCGGCGATGCTCAGGTTGCGCTGCACGGTGAAATCGGCGACCACGCGGGAGCGGCCCTCCGCGAAGAGTTCACCCGCGTCGAAACAGGCACGCCAATGGCGGGCGCATTCCGCCGGATCGGTGTCGGCGAACGCCCAGTTGCCTTCCGCAAACGCGCACTCCGCCGCCCGCAGATCGGCGGGCGGCGCGGCGGGAGGCGTCGGCGCCACCCAATCCCGCCATTCCGCCCGGCCCGGATCGAGCCGGGCATGATAGCGCACCCCGAGGCGTTCGAGCGGGTCCGGCGCCCCGAACGCACGATTGCCCGGCACCGACCAGCCGCCCGCCGGACTCGTGCGCAAAAATTCGGCACACGGCAGGCCGGCGAGTTCCGTGAGCACGTCGCCACCCGCGGTCAGCAGAGTCAGACGCAGGCGCCGCGCGGCATCCGGAAGCGTCTCGCTGCGAAGCACATCGTCGCCCGCATCGGCAGGTGTCGGATCCTCGAGTCGCACGCCCGAGTCCCACGCCTCGGCGACGACCACGTCGAGCACACCCACCGCTCCGCCCCCGAGATCGCCGGGGAAATCGACCACGATCTCGCCGCTCCCGCCGAGCAGTCCACCGAGGGAGAACTCGCCTCCTCCCGCCGGACCGCCCACCCGCACGACCGGAAGGCCCTCCACCCGCAGCCGGTAGTCCGCCTCGCCGACCGGGGTGTGCGCCAGCGGCAACGCGTGCGGATTCCAGAGCTCGAGCCGCAGCCGGCAACCGACCAGCACGCGCTCGCCCCCATCCTCCCGATACGGCACGAAATCCAACGCCCACTCCGTGAGGAGCGGCTTCACCTGCGCCGCCGCCTCGCCCGGACCCGCCGTGCCGGCCGCAACCGGCAGGCGCCCGCCGGCCGGGCGTTGCCGCTCCAGGTCGCGGACCGCCGCCGGGAGGTCCGGCGCCGACAGGTCGCTGAAGTTGCGCCGCAATCCGCCCCGCTCCGCGTCGACGAGCAGACCGCGCGAATGCACGGTGAGATCGTGATAGCTGCCCCTGAGGAACGCGCGATACTGCGCCCCGCCGTCGCGCGGCTCCACAAAACGCAACTGCTCGAACGACAGCACCTGCGCGAGCGCCGCCCACCGCTCCGCCGACTCCGCGTCGCTCTCCGGCCCCAGCAGAAATCCGCTCGTCGCCGGTTCGCCAAAGTTCAGCGCATCGGCCCCCGCGCGGGGCGTCGCCAACTGGCGCAGCCGGGCCCGCGATTGCGCATCCACCACCGGATCGTCGGCTCCGGGCAGGACCGGCAGCGGCACCTCGTCGACCCGGTCCACCACGACCACATTCCCCTTCACACCCTCGTCGCCGACCCAATATGCGAAACGCCCCACCGGCACCGGCCCCGCCAGCCCCGGCCAGCCGTCGGTGGTCAGGTTCTCCCAGGGCGCGACACAACCGCCCGCCACGCCCGCCGTCTTCTCCCCGACCAGCACCGCGCCCTCGGCACCGGCTCCCGTCGTCGCCACGACCCGCTCCGGCCCGCCGACGTTTCCGGAAACCAACCACACCGGCCCGCCGGCTCCACCCCACACGCCGGTCCAATACGGATTCGCCGACGCGCCGAGCAACCGCGCCTGGGCCGTGCGGCGCGCATCCGGCCCCGCGGCCGTCTGCAGGCGCCCCAGCGCCACCCGCAGCCCGACCAGAGCATTCGCCCGCGCCCGCTCCGCCGCCTCCTGCTGCGCACTGGCACGTAGTTCGTTGCGGGTCAGCGCCGCCAAACCCACGAGCAACAGCACGATCGCCGCCAGCAGCGCCACCATGAGCACCACCGCGAAACCGCTTTCCTTGTGCCGCCTCATCGCCCCGCCTCCATTTCGACCCGCCGGGTCATCACGATCGAATTGGCCTCCGCGAGCGCCCACCAGTCCGTCGGCGCGCTCCGCCCCTCCTCCATCGCCTCCACCAACCGCGCCCCCTCCTCGGTCAACACCCGCACGAAAACCTCCGCGGCGGTGGGAAAACCGTACGTCATCGCCGCACCGTCGACCTCGGGATTCACCGTGAGCCGTCCGGCCACGCTCGTCGCCGCGAAGCCGAGATTGCCGTCGCCGACCGGGAACAGCACCGACTCCCTGCCCGTGGCCGCGTCGCGCCGCAGAAAACGTACCCCAAAATCGATCACGTCGTTGGCGAGCAGATGGTCGCGACGCGGCCGCCGCACCGTGCCCGCATCGCCGAGGTTCCAGCCGCCCGCCGTGGAGTTGTAGGCGGGGGCGAAGACATCGTGGCCGACCACGAAAGTCGACCGCGACCGCGCCGGTTCCGCATCCGCATAGGGCCGCACCTCGGAACGGAACAGCCCGTAGCGGCAACGCGCGCCGGCCCCGGCGGCCACCGGCCGCCGCACGATCTGGTACGCCACCACCCGCGGTGCCGACGCGTTCGCCACGCCGTCGTTGGCATCGGGCACCTGCGCCACGAAGCGCAACCACACCCCGGCCATCCCGAACCGGCAGTCCTCGAGGCGCCCGCTGCGCGGCGCGAGCCGCAACGAACGCCCCGGCACCGTCGGCGGCTTGCGCTCCGGCGACGTCCAGTCGGCCAACGAACCGCCCGTATCCCCGGATCCACTCTGGTCGCCCTGCACGGTGGCCGCGAGCCACGCACGACCATCGGCCCGCACCACCACCGAGCCCAGGTCGCGCGCCACCAGATCGAGCGCGAGGGCTGCCTGTTGGCGCGCCGCGAGCCCGCCGCTCGCCCGCGCCCAGGTGCGGGTCATGTGCGCCAGCATCGCGACCACCAATCCGGCCAGCACCACCGTGACGGCGCTGGCCACCAGCAGCTCGACCAGCGTGAACCCCCGCCGGTGCTTCGAGGCCGTGTCGCGTTTCGGCTTCATCGGGAAAGCGCCAGATGCGCGACCAACGAGGAGCGTTGTTCCTCCGGCGTCACCACCCCCGTGGCACGATCGACGTACGGCCACGACAACCGCACTTCCAGGACCAGGACCGCATCACCGGTTTCAGGATGCGGCGCGCGGATCACCTCGACCGCGAAATGGCGTTCCTCGACCGGTATTCCCGGCGGCTCGCCGCGTTCGGGGTGGTTGTCGACATCCGCGAGCAACACCGCGGCCGAACCGTCGGGCCGTCCCACCAGTCGCAGCGGACCGGAGGCGGTCGCCGTCGCCACCGCGGCGAAACCGCCCCGCCTCAGCTCTCCCTCGACCCGGCGAAGCAGGTCGCTCGCGGCCCGCCGATCGGCCACCTCCCGCGTCGCCACCACCGACGGTCCGTACAGCCCGACCACGGCCACCACCGCCACCGCCGCGATCGCCACCGCCACCAGAACCTCCACCAACGACAGACCCGACCTCCGGTTCGCGCGCGTCATCGGTCAAAACTCCGTTCGACCTCGCGCGGCAGTGGGCACCCCGTACGAGGACAAGGCCACGCCGACCACCGCATCCGGGTGCTCGCAGAGCAGCGTCACCGGTTTCGCCGCATCCTGCCGGCGCGCGCTCGCCACCACCAGATCGCCCGCAAACACCCCGCCTGTCGCCGAAAAGTGAACATACAACCAACGCTTCGTGCCCAGGAACTCGGGCGGCGCGGCGTCGGCCGAAGCATCCGCGAGCGCGGTCGAGCGCAGGAGACCGCCCGACGGCCGGCTCCAGTCCGCCCCGGCCGCGGCGACAAGGCCCGGACCGACCGACGCCGGGCCGGCCGGCGGCAGCACCACCACCCCCTCGGGCAGCGCGCAACCGTCGTCCACCAATGCCCAGCCCTCCCCGCTCTGCACGATCAGGGCGAGCAGCCGCAGATACCGGTCGGGCGCAGCGGCATCGGCATGGACGAGCAGACGCACCGCCCGGCCCCGGGACACCGCCAGTTCCCGCGCCTGCACCACGCGCGAGGCGAGAAGTGCGGCCGCCGTCTCCCGGGCCAGCCCGCCACCGCGCCCGAGGCCGGCCGCACCTGCCGCGACCAACACTCCGACCAACGCCACGACCACCAGCAGTTCCACCAACGTGAAGGCGCGGGCGCGACCGGCGAGCCGCTCGGGACTGTCGCACGGCGCCCTCATCGCCAGCTACAGACGATGTCGTCGGCCGTGCGCCCCGCCCCCGCCGAGTAGAACGCCACCGGAGCCCGGATACCACCGGCCGGAAACGCCCCCGCCGGAGGCGCGAGCAACGCGCCGGTGGCGGCCGCCTCGACCGCGGGCGGCGTCGTAGGGACCGCGATCACGCCATCCCCATCCCGGTCGACCAGCAACACGATCGCGGTGTTGCCAAACGCATCGCAGACCGCCGGCACCGCTTCCGCGGTGAGTTCGTCGGCGCCGAAGGCCAGAAACGCGATCCGGCGCGGATTCGCGGCCAATGCCCGCGGCGCGTTCATCGCCTCACCGTTCGCCCGCCGCCCGGCGAGGGTCTGTACGAAAAGCTCCGGCACATCGTTCAGGCCGCACGCCGCCGGCGGTGGCCCCCCGAGCGCCGCCGCAAAATCCGGATAGTAGCCGTACTCCGAACGGAACGCGTCGAGCGCCGCCGCCCATTGGGCGAACTGGACCTTCACCTGGGCACGGCGCGCCGCCCCGTGCGCCCGGCCGACCACCGGCACGAGGATCGCCGCCAGTATCCCAAGCACGGCGACAACCGTCAGCAGCTCGACCAGCGTGAACGCCCGACAACGCCGAGTGCGCACCGCGAACGAGCCAGGACTGCGGGCGCCGGTTATCATGGGGCGAACAGGTCGTCGGCGTTGGCGGAGTCGTCCGGGAACGACTCGCCCGACCAGGCCGCCAGGTCTTGTGGCACCACCGTGACACCGTCGGGCCCCGCCGACCACAACCGCGGGGTGCGCGCGCGCCAGCCCGGGCCGGTGCGATGGAGGTAGAGATACCGCCGCCCCCACGGGTCGAGGAAGGCGTTGGCCAGCGCGACGACCGCGCCCGGACCGGGCAGCTCGTCCGTCTGCCGCACGTGCGCGGTCAACCGCACGAAACTCCGGCCGCACAACGGTGCGCCGCCGGGCCCGCACCGCCCGACCAGGCAGTTGAAAAGGATGCCCGGGCCGTCGCCTCCAACCGCCTCGGCCTCGGGATCCACCGCCACCGCGCCGGTCGCCGGAAAGTCGCCATAGTGAGCCCGATACGCCTCGAGCGCCTGGGCCAGGACCGCCAGCTCGGCCTCGGCGTGCCGGCGTCGACTCCGTTCCTGCGCCCCCTGGGCCGCCCCGAAGGCGAGCGCCACCAGCAGGCCGACCACGCCGACCACGGCCAACAGCTCGACCAGGGTGAAGGCGCACGATCGCACCACCCGGTCCGCCGCCCGGACCGGATCTCCGTTGTGGGGTGACAACGGTTTGACCATCTCGCAGGCGTGACCGAAATCCAATGACCACAGCAGGGCAACGCCTTTCTCGCCCCGACGGAAAATCCCGGATCCGAGGCCTCGCCCAGCCGGAGGCTGGAACCGGTCCCGATCGGCGCCAGAGTCGGATCTTGACCAATGATGGCCGTGTCAAGGATATGGGCTCGCTGCCGAAGCGTCCGCTGCGACGCCGGCGCTTCCCCAAAAATCATGCCCGACATCCTGCCGCAGCCCGGCGAGGCCGCCGCCACCGCATCCCCAGCCGCTGTGCTCCACATCGTGCTCGACCATCTGGCCCAAGGGCTCGCGGTGATCGGACCCGATCTTCGGCTGGTGGCCTTCAACCGAAAGTTCGTCGACATCTTCCGTCTCCCCCCCGCGACGTTCCAGATCGGGAAGGACTACCGCGATGTCCTGCGCACCTGGGCCGAATGCACCGGGCAGGACCGGGCCATGCTCGACCGCGCGATCCGCGAGCTCGAGTTGCCGGAGCCCTTCGAGTTCGAGTTTCCGCAGAGCATCCACGGCGAGACGCGTTGGTGCCTACTCACCCACAGCCCTCTGCCGACCGGGGGTTGCGTGCGCACCTTCACCGACATCACCGCGCAGAAGCGCATGACCTCCGCGCTGGAGGACAATGTCCGCCGCCTCGAACAGGCCTTGGCCGAGGTGCAGGAGCTGCGCGAGATCCTGCCCATCTGCATGTACTGCAAGAAAGTCCGCGACGACGAAAACTACTGGTCGCAGATCGACCACTACCTCTCGAAACATGCCGGCACCCGTTTCACCCACGGAATTTGTCCGGATTGTCTCGAGACTCGTCACCCCGGCTTGATGCATGGACCCGCCACAGGCGACGCTCCTCCCACAGCCGAGAGCACACCCCGCACACCGTAGAGCGAGGCGCCAAGAGTCCGCTCTTTCGCGCTCGGTCGACAGCCCGAGGGGCCGCCTTGGCGGAGCGAGATGGTCAGGCTAGCCGAGGTCGGCGTACGGCCCGCGAAACGCCTTGTCGAAGGCCCGACGTTCGCGCTTGGTCGGGCGCCCCTCGCCGTGTGGTCGGGCCAGCAGATTCTGCACGTGGCGCTCCTTGCCACGTTCGCGTTCCGCGGGCGGCGTGAGTTCCTCGATGAACTCGCCGACGATGGCATGCGCCACCCGGTGATCGAGCAACGGGCCCACCCGCAACGTGCGCGTCCACCCGCCGAGATTGATCGCCACAATCTGCCCGGTTCGCACCCCGCGCGCCGGCCGGACCGGCTGGCCGTCGATCGTCACCTTGCCGCCACGACAAGCTTCCGTGGCCTCCGGGCGGGTTTTGTACACGCGCACACACCAGAGCCATTTGTCGAGGCGGACCTCGGTCGGACTCGGTGGCGGTTTGTTCATCGGTGAGAATCCAGCATTCGCCGCGAAACGCGGGACCGGCAAACCAACTTTCGCCCGGGGAATCAATCAGTAGGCCACCGCGGTGAGGTGGCCAAGAGCCAGGTCGACGCCCTGGCCTACAGCGCGCCGACAGTGCAGCGGCCTACAGCTCGTTGTACTTCTCCGAGCGCCCCTTCGCCTTTTCGACGGGATACTTTTCCGCGTTGCGGGCCATCTTGGCGGTGATCGCGGAGGCGAGGTCGATGCCGGTCTGGTTCGCGAACTCGAGGCAGTACAC
Organism: Verrucomicrobiota bacterium; assembly: GCA_023443455.1. Taxonomy (GTDB): domain Bacteria; phylum Verrucomicrobiota; class Verrucomicrobiia; order Opitutales; family Opitutaceae; genus CAJCBL01. The sequence continues at coordinate 435 of JAEZUE010000032.1, read as the reverse complement.
GACGATGTCGGCGAGTTCGTCCTGCAACGCCGCGCGCTTGTCGGGGCGTTGCATCACCTCCCGCGAAGCTTCGGGCGACACCCAGAGCAGCGGCTCCATCAACTCGGCCGCCTCGGCGGCGATCGCCATCGAGAGATTCTTCGGCGAGTGGAACTGCTCCCAGTCGCGAGCCTGCGCGAAAGCCAGCACTTCCGCCTTCAACGTGCCCAAGGTTGTCGAGTCATCGGTGCGTTGATCCATGGCCGGACCGTAGCCACCCCCGTGCCAGCGCGGCAATCGGGAACCGGGAGTAGGTCCAGTCTCCGACTGGACCCTGGAGTTTGGCCAACTGGAGATGGATTCAGGCGGCGGCGTGCTCGATGGCGTGCGCGAGACCGAAGGAACCCTGCCAGTCGGCGAGCAGTTCGGGGCGGTCGACGAGCTGGGAGCGCAAGG
>JAEZUE010000029.1 GCA_023443455.1 Verrucomicrobiota bacterium | reverse complement strand
GCCGTAGCTGCCGGCCTGGGCGCCGGCCTGGGCGCTGCGCCGGGGCCGTTCTTCCTTGGCGTCCTTGTTTGCTCCGGACGCACCGCCGTGGCTTTTGACGCCGCCGCCATGCCTGCCGTCCTTCGGTTGACTCGATCCTTTCTTACGGCTCGCGCCGGTGGTAGAGGGCGCGGAAGGCTTTCCCTTCAACGTACGGGTGAGTGATTTGATTCCTCCGATGATCTTACGCAGCATGATTGGGCAAAGCCTTGTTGTTTCGCCTCGCTCCCGAGGTGGCAACACAATCCTCCGCCCTCTGTCGCCGCCGTGGCGGGCGTTTCCAGTTGGCTCTTTACGCCCCACGGCCGGCCGAACAGCCTGCGGCACCCTGCCATGACGCCGCTGCACCTCCTCGTCCACGCCGCCGACCGCGATCGGGCCGCCCGCATCGAACAAGCTTTGCGCCGCGGCGATCCCGGGTGCGTGTTGCGCATCGTGGATTCGACCGCCGGGCTGTCGGCACAGCCGGAGCAAAACGGAGTCGACGGCATCGTCTCCGCCACGATCGCGCCGACCATCGCACCGACCCTACGGCACGAGCTGAACAACCACCTCGCACTCGTCCGCATGCTGGCCGAAGTCATGACCGAGGCACCGGACCTGCCCGAAAAATATCGCGCGAAGATCCGCGAGATGGGCTCGGCGGCCGAGGCGGCCGCCCTCGCCCTGCGCCGCACGAAAACGCCGGACTAGTGACGATCCGCGACGAGTCGCTTGGCGCATGATGGCATGGACGCCTGCGGCTGACCGGGGCCGCCCCGAAAAGCCGGATGGCCGGGCATCAGTTGGCATCCGTGTTGGCGGCGCGCCCGGTGAGGGCCTGCTCGTAGTCGCTCAGCCAACGCTCGCGCGTGGCCAGCGCGCGTTCGCGCTGGTCGAGCGACCGGCGCTGGGTGTCCAGCAATGCCTCCATCTCCCGATGAAGCCGGGCCTCTGGCTCGACCGCTTCGGGCTCCGCCACCGGCCCCACCGGCGACACCTGCCGTGCCAACAGGCGCAACTCGTCCTCCCGTTTCTCGAGCTCGGCGCGCATCTCGGCGGCCAGCTCGATCATCGCACAGGCTTGGTTGGCGCGCGACAGATCCGACTGTACCCGCGCCGCGGTGGCGCGCAGTTCCTGTTCCCGCTGGGCCAATGTCGCCTCGCGCTCCGCGAGTTCCCGCTCGAACTGCTCCCGTTGCTCGTCGGCCAGATGCGCCGCGAGATCACCCTCCGGCGTGCCGGACCTGGCCGGCGCGCCCCCGCGGCCCAGCCGCAGCAGGCTCCACAACCGGCGGAGTCGGGCCTGCCGCACCAGGCCGGGCGGCACGGCCTTCACGAGAACGCGCGCGAGCGTGAGCGGTCCCACCCCGGCGGGCACGATCTCGTGCAGCCCCGCGCGGATCGCCAGCACCACCCCTGCCACGGCCGGCCTGGGCCAGACCAGGATTCCGTGCCGGAACGACCCCGACACATTCCACTCCGCAGCCTGCCGCAACGCCCGGTGCAGCAGGGCGGGCGACATCTCCCGCGCATCGACCACCAGCAGGTCGAGCGGGCCGCCCCGCCCGCAACCCGGCGCGCCGAGGCAGACATCGTCGCACGCGAGCGACTCGCCCACCGCCGTATTCATGGCGTGGACCAGCCGGACGCGCATCTCGCAGGCGGGCTCCATCACGCACACGGCAGGCGGCTTCTCTCGGGTCCGCCGATCTCGGCCATGTCCAGTCCGGCGACGTCGCGAATGCTCTGCGACAACGCCGCGTACAGTTCGGGGTCGCGGAGGAGGAAGTCGTCGGCCACCAGGTTCAGGGAATGCAGGCCCGCGCGGTCGAGCAGGTCGGCGGGCACGCGAAGGAACACCCGATAGGCCAGCAGCTGACCCGACACGCCGCCGCCGCCATGGCGCAGGATCGCGTCGATGATCGGTCGCAACGGCCAGGCCTTCTCCTGCACGGCGGTGGCCACGACTCGTGCCGAGGCGCCGGCCACGGGCACCGCTGCCGCACGCCGCAAGGCAAACCGGATCAGGCCGGCCGAGTCCGCAACCCGAGGCCGTCGCCCGGCCGGAGGTCCGAGCCGGAAATGGATTTCCGTTCCCGCCGATCGCGCGTTCGGCCTCGGGGCGGGCACCGTATCCACCGGCAACTCGCCGAGGCGGATCGCAGGCGGCGGGACCAACCCGTCGCCCCGGGGAACCGGCGCCGACACCGGCGCGGCGGCGGGCGCAGGCGCCACCGCCACCGGGCGTTTCGCACTGCGATAGTCCTGCCAGCGCTGCACATGGCGGCGCACCAGTTTGTGCTTCCCCAGTTCTTGGAGACCGAGCAGGGCGAGCCCGGTCTCCACGCCGAGATCGCGGGCGATGTCGGCGGCGGAAACCCGACCCTCGGTACGGGCGAAGATGTCCCAGAGCGTCGGGGAGAGTTCGAGGTCCTGGACATGCAGCTCGAAGTCGGGCGTCCGCACATAGAGGTCGAGTGCGGCGGAGGCGGGAGAGGCGTTCATGATCGTGAGGTGGGCGGGGGCAGGAGGGCGATGAGCAGAAAGGCCTCGTGGTTCTCCCAACTGAAAGGGAGCTTGAGCGAGACCGGCGGCTGCGGGAGCGCGGGCTCCGGGTCGGCGCAGTTGATCGCGAACGGGGGCGCGACGCGAAGGCGCTCCCCGTATTCGGCGCGGGCGTTGCTGGTGATGGATCCGGCCATCTCCGCGGTCAGATCGAGCAGCGCGGCCTGGTCGCGCAGCGACTCGCCGACCTGCTCGAGCAGGCGGTGGAGCATCGGGTCGGGCATGCTCAGCGCGATCCAGCCGTCAGCCGCGCCGGAGATGGCCATGTAACCGGTCTTGGCCAGGCGCGAAGGGGTGCCGAGCTCGATCGATGCCTCCAACATCCGGGGACTCGATCCGCCCACGGTCTCGAAGTAGCGGCAGACATGTCGCACGAACGTGCCGAGGGCGTTCTCCGGGCTCGGCACCGGCGGGTGGTGGTCCGCGGCCATCATGACGCCTCCTCCGCGGTTTCGAGGGCGACCCAGAGCGAAGCCCGCAGGCCCTGCCAGGCGAGCGGCAACACGTAACGCACGGAGTCGCGGGGGAAGGACGGCACGGCGTTGGGCGCGGAGATGACCACCGGAACCGAGATCATGAACGCGGCCCCGAGCTCGGAGCGGGCGTTGCCCGAGATCGTGTTGGCGATCTCGCCGGCCAGATCCGCGCAGAGCTGCTCGCCCTGGCCGGACTCGCCGAGGGCGGGCAACAGCGCCTCCAGCAGCGCGCGCGGCGCGGTGAAGCAGACGACGCCGCGGCGCCGGCCGGTGATGCCGATCACGGCGGTGAAGTCGGCCGGCTCGGCCGCTTCGTCGACGTGGAGGAACGGCGTGCCGACCGTGGCCGGCGTACCCGCGACGCAGGCGAAGTACGCCGCGGCACAGGTGGTGAAGACGCGAAGGATGGTTTCGTCCATGGGGTTCATGCTTCCAGCAGTTCGGCGACGGCCTCGCGCAGCGACTCGGGGGTGATCGGCTTGAGCAGGAAGCCCTGCGCACCGCGTTTGATCGCCTCGACGGCGGTCGACTTGTCCGCCAGCGCGGACACGACAAGGATGCGCGCGCCGGGGTCTTCGCGCAGGATGGCGTCGACCGCGGAGAGGCCGTCGAGTTCGGGCATGGTGATGTCCATCGTCACGACATCGGGGCGGAACTCGCGGTACTCCTCGACGGCGCGGCGGCCGTTGGTGGCGAAGCGGATCTCGCCGAACTCGGCCCAGGCGAGGTTGCGCTCGATCGCGCGGCGCACGATGAGGGAATCGTCGGCAACGAGTAGTTTCATGATGCGGATACGGGGACGGTTTCGGGCAGCAGGCAGGTGAACTCGCAGAACGCGCCGGGCACGCTGCGCACGCCGATCTCGCCGCCGGACTCGTCGACGACATGGTGCTTGATGATGTCGAGGCCCATGCCGCGGCCGGCATCGCCGTCGGCCCGGGCGGCGGTGGAGAACCCCGGGGCGAAGATGAGGGCCGCGAGTTCCTGGTCCGCGATCGCCGCACCGGCGGCGACGAGCGAGGCCGACTCGGCCTTGCTCCGGATCCGGGGCAGATCGAGGCCCGCGCCGTCGTCGCGGAAGACGAAACCGGCGAGGCCGTCGGGGCCGGCGGGGCGGCACCGCAGGGTGAGCCGGGCCCTGGCGGGCTTGCCGGCGGCCTCCCGCAACTCGGGGGCCTCGACGCTGTGCACGAGCGCGTTGCGTACCAGCTGGATCAACACATCGCGCGCCAGCCCGCGGCGCTCGGGCGGGAGCGCGGCGAGGGCGAGCGGATCGAAGTCGGTCCCGACAGGCTTGCCGAGGCGTTCGGCGAGCTCGGCGGCCTGCGCCGCGACGCCCTCGAGCACGGCGTCGCCGGCCGGGGCGGCGCCGGCGCGGGGAGCGGTGCGCAGCCCGGTGAGCTTGCCGCGCAGCTCCTGCAGATCGAGCAGGTCGGCGCGCAGGCGGGCCTGGGCGACCACGATGGCGAGGAAGTCGTCGCCGTTGAGGCGGGAGCGCCCCTGCAGCTCGGAGAGCCGGTTCTCGAACTCCTCGGCGGCGCGCTGGAAGTAGTCGAGCTTCAGGTACACGGCGTTGCCCTTGATGTTGTGGACCGAGCGGAAGACCTGGTTGAGGCGTTCGCGCAGCTGGGTGCGCCCCTCGGCGCCGGCGGAGGCGAACTCCTCGGCGCGCAGCGCGCCGTTGATCGACTCGAGTTCGGTGCCGACCAGCTTCACGAAGAGGTCGAGCTGGTCGCTCTCGACGTGCACGATGCCCAGCAGCATCTCGAACTGGCGCTCCTTCTTCTTCTCCTCCTCGCGCAGGCGGCGCTCGAGTTCGACCTGCGCGGTGATGTCGCGCATGGCGACGAAGACGCGGGCGACCTGGTCGCCATCCATGATGCGGCGAAAGGCGAAGCCGAGGAAACGGGTGGTGAAGCCGCCGGTCGGGTTGGGGAAATTCACCTCGATGTCGGCGAGCGGATTGACCTTGAGCACGGTGCGTTCCTTGCGGCGCGGATCGAAGAGCAGCGCGAGGTAGTCGACGACCGTGGTATGCATCTTCTCCGTCACCAGATTGCGGAGCAGCGAGAGAAGGTTGAGCCCGGCGAGATCGGGCTGGCGGAGGATGGTGGTGGACTCGCGCGAGTACTGGGAGCCGATCACCCCCTCGGCATCGATGAGAAGCAGGCCCTCCTGGACGGTGTCCATGATCAGCGCCGACTCGGACTGCGCAGCGGCGAGGGCGGTCTGGTGATCCTCGAGCGCGACCTGATGGGCCTCGAGCGCGGCCTGGTGCTGCTCGAGCGCGGCCTGGTGCTGCTCGAGGGCGGCCTGCTTGGTGGTGAGCTCGGCGGCGGTGCGGCGCGCCTCGTCGCCGGCCCAGCGGGCGCGGTTGAGGAGCAGCACGGCGGGCACGAGCAGGAAGGAGAGCGTGGCCAGGGAGAGCGCGCCGTTGCGCCAGGCACTGTCGGCCGCGATCGTGGACTGCTGTTCGGCGTCGAGACCGGCGGCGAAGTCGGAGGTGAGGCGGGCGAGGTGCTCCTGCCGGCCCAGGGAGTATTCGATCGCCGAACGCACGATCGCCGCGTCGAGCTGGCGCTGGCTCTCGCGGCGGATCACCAGGTCGCTGCGGTTCTTCAGCTCGAACCAGGCGACGTTGAGCTCCTGGAGCGTCGCGAGCGCGGCGCCGGACTCGACGGCGTCGAGCATGAGGCGGCCCAGGTCGGGCTCGACGACCTCGCCGCCCTCGTTGAAGGCGTTGATGATCGAGTTGAAGCGGTCCGAGGCGATCTGGAGCCGGTAGAGCGGATCGGCGAGCGGGGCACCGGTGGCCAGCGTGCGCTCGGTGAGGAGCAGCGAGGTCTGCATCGCCTCGGCGTGCACGCGCATGCGGCCGACATACGCGACGGTGCGCTGGAGCACCTCGATGCGGTGCTCCAGCACGGTGGCGTGTCGCCAGTACTGGTGGGCGGCGGCACAACCGAGCACGAGCAGCGGCAGATGGAAGAACAGCCACCAGCGACGGGCGCGGGCGGCGGGAGAAACGGTGGATTGGGCACTGGGTTTCATCGTCGGCAGGCGGACTTTCGAACACCGAAAATCCGCGAGCCACGACGCGACAAAACGCCGGAGCCGCCGTCAAACGGCTGGGGTTACGATTGCGTCAAAACGGGCGCGCCCATGCATCGCAAAAATCCAGATACGAAGAGCCCCGCGCGGGCGCGCGGGGCTTCGGGGGCGGAGACGGGGCGGGCGCCGACGGGGCGCCTCAGGAGGCGTGACGCAGGGCCTGCAGGATATTCAGCGAATGGTTACCGATCGCCTCGATGTTGTTGAGGATGTCGATGTAGAGCATCTCGGACTTGATGATCTCGCTGTTGCCCTGCATGCGGCGCACCGACTCCTTGCGCAGCTCCTTGCGGAAGTCGTCGATCGTGCGCTCCAGGCGGTGGGCCTTGTCCATGTCGGCCGGGCCGACGCCGAGGGTGAGGTGGGCGGAGGCGAAGTCCATGAACTCGAGCAGGGCGGTGGAGAAGCCGCGGATCTGCGCGAAGACCTCCGGGGGCAGCGCGCGGTTCTTGCGGTGCTTGCGCTCGGCGAGAATGACGAGCCGGTAGCCGCGGTCGCACATGTCCTCGAGTTCGGCGACGACGCGGATCATGACGGTAACGCGGTTCATGGCGTCGTCGCTGATGCCACTGGAGGCGCAACGCAGCAGGTACTGGGTGGTCTCGACGGCCTTGCGGTCGCTCTGCTGTTCCAGTTCCTTGAGACGGTCGACCTGCGCGGAGAGGTCCGCGGGGGCCTGCTCGAAGAGTTCGGTGAAACCGACCACCAGATCGCGGGTGATGCCCGCCATGCGTCGCAGGTCGTGCTCACCCTCGGCGAGGTTGAGCTCGCCGGTCTGCGGGACCAGGGGGGAATCGAGGCCGACATGGTCCTTGGCCACGCCCTTCGAGGGGCGCACGGCGAGGCTGGCCAGGCGGGCCAACGGCCGGGCGAAGCCGACGAGCAGCGACGTGTTGAGCACGTTGAAGAGCGTGTGGAAGGCCGCCATGTGCAGCGGGATGTGGTCGGGCGCGATGGCATCGCCCGGGACCAGCCAGTCGACAAGGCGGGTGTAGGGGCCGAAGAACAGGATGCACCAGGCGACGCCGATGATGTTGAAGAAGAAATGCACGCGGGCGGCGCGCTTGGCCTCGATGTTGCCGCCGAGCGCGGCGAGGTTGGCGGTGATCGTCGTGCCGACGTTTTCGCCGAGGATGATCGCGCAGGCCGTCTGGTAGTCGATCCAACCCTTGTAGGCCATCGTGAGGGTGATCGCGCCGGCGACCGAGGAGGACTGCACGACAACGGTGAGAATCGTGCCGAAGACGAAGAAGATCAGGACCGAGCCCAGCCCCATGCCCGTGAACTTGGTGATGAACTGCAGGACCTCGGGATTGTTGCGGATGTCGGGGACCGAGTCCTTGAGGAACATCAGGCCGATGAAGAGCAGGCCGAAGCCCATGAAGAACTCGCCGACGTTGCGCAGCTTCGCCTTGCCCGCGAAGAGGAACGGCAGGGCCACGCCCATGATCGGCAGCGCGATCGAGGTGATACTGAACTTGAAACCGAAAAACGACACCAGCCAGAAGGTCGTGGTCGTGCCGATGTTCGCGCCCATGATCATGCCCGTGGCCTCGAACAGCGTGAGCAGGCCGGCATTCACGAAGCTCACGATCATCACCGTCGTCGCGGAGGAGGACTGCACGAGGCAGGTGACGAGGAAACCGGTGCCGACGCCGGTAAACCGGTTGCCCGCCACCATGCGCATGATCGCCCGCAGCTTCTCGCCGGAGAGTTTCTGCAGGGCTTCGGACATGATCTTCATGCCGAAAAGGAACATGCCGAGTCCGCCAAGGATGGAGAGAATGGTGGTGATCATGGGACGAAAGCGCGACGGTTGAGCGCCATAAGCCTCCGGGCAAGTGGCGAGTGGGCGGGAGCCGAATTTCACGCCCACCTCAAACCAAACACGGCAAAGCAGGCACTCGCCCGCCCCGGCGCTTGCGCCCAACCGGTGCTCCGCCTGAATGACGTCATGCTCCCGGCCCCCCCGTTGCGTCGCCTTCTCCTCGCCGCCCTGCTGGCGCTCGCCGCTCCGGGCGCCAACGCGAACGATGCCGCAGACGCCGACGCCAGCGCGGGCACCAGCCCCACCTCCGACGCCACCACCACAGCGCCCCGCGCCGACGAAGTCGCCCTCGCCGTGGTCTTTGTGACGCCCGACACGGTCCTGGGCGAAAACTTTCCCCAAGCCTCGACTCTCGCCGACTGGCTCCGCCCGATCCTGGACGGCGTGCGCGCGGCCCTGGCGGAGGAGGACAACCCACCCGGCATCCTCGTGCAGATCACGTTGCGCCCCGAGCAGGCACCGCTGTTCGAACTGGCCGGGCGGCCGGTTTTGTCGGAGCGACTCGCCGGCGAGATCCGCCGCGTCCTGGCCAAAACCCCCGACCTGCGGGCACCGGTTTCGGAAGTCTGCCTGCGCATCCAGACCCCGGGAGGCACCCGCAGCCCGCTCACCGAGGTGGCCACCTTCGTGCCGCGCCTGTTCCCCCCCGCCGAGGCCGAGCTCAACCGCTTCATCGGCGCGGATCTCGCCACCCAGTACAACGGCATCCGCGACTGGTCCCGACGCTATGCGTTGCCCCTGCTGCTGCACCGCGCCGCCAACGTCGAGGCGCGCTTCGCCGGCGTGGTCGGCACCGCCCGCCCGATCGCCGCCCTCGCCCCCGACGCCCCGATCGATGTCGCCGCACTCACCTACCGCCGCGCCGATTTCTGGCGCGGCGTCATGGAGATGGCCCCGGGCGACGAGCTGGTCGCCTCGTTGCCGGTCTTCCTGCACGCCGCCGCGGGCGACATCGACCAGGCCAGCACCCTGCTCGGCATCCTGCTCTCCTTCAGTCGGGGCGATACCCTCTCGGCGCACCTGTTGCAGGAGTTCGCCGCCCGGCTCGGCCCCTTCCGCCGCCAGCTCAACCAGGAGGTGCAACGCGGCGTCGCCTTCCACGACGAGGGGAAATTCGCCGAGGCGATCGCCGTGCACGAGAAGACCCTGCTCGCCTACCCCAACTCGGCCTGGGCCCGCTACGAGCTGTTCTTCTCCACCGTCAGTCGCAAAGGCCTCGATACGCCGAAGAAGGTCAAGCGCGCCAACAAGCTCTGGGTCCAGACCGCCCCGTCGATCTACCGTTGCAACCCGCTCTTCACCGCCCAATTCGGCGGCACCCGGGGCGAGCTGCTCGACCGCCTGGTCCTCCACCGCCTCTCCAACCGCCCCCCGGAAGACTTCGGCGAACGACTCGGCAACTTCGCCGACGCCGCCCTCCGGCTCGAGGACTACGGCACCGCCGCGCTCGTCTACTGGTCGGCCCTCTGCACGACCCACAAGCTCAAGGGCCTCTCCTTTCGCGACGACACCCCGGTCGAACTCGACGGGAAGGACGTGCTCGTGCGTTTCCTCTACTGCCTCGAGAAACTCGGCGTCCCCGAATGGAAATCCGAGTTCGAGGGCGACTTCGCCCCGGCCTTCTCGCAACTCGAGGCCTCGCTGCGAGCCCACCGCGGCCAGTAACCGCGCCAGCCCGTCCCCTCGCCTTCCCTTCCGCGCCGGCCGGCCGGGTCCACCGCCCGCCTTTTCCCTTTCCGCCGGCCAAAGTGCCGTTTTCATCCGGTACTCTTCCCATGGACAACGCTCTCGACTCCACCATCCGCCAACTCGCCGAGCAGGCCCGCGCCGCCTCGCTCAAGTTGGCCGTCGCCTCCTCCGAGGCCAAGAACCGCGCGCTGCTCGCGCTCGCCGAGAAAATCGTGTCCGCCACCCCGTCGCTCATCGCCGCCAATGCCCGCGATCTCGAGGCCGGCCGCGCCGCCGGCCTGTCCGCCGCGATGCTCGACCGCCTCACCCTCGACGAGAAACGCATCGCCCAGATGGCCCAGGGCGTGCGCGAGATCGTCGACCTCCCCGACCCCGTCGGCGGCGAACTCTCCCGCACCGAACGCCCCAACGGCATCGCCATCCGCAAGATCCGCGTGCCCATCGGCGTGATCGGCATCATCTACGAGTCGCGCCCGAACGTCACCGTCGACTGCGCCGCGCTCTGCCTGAAGTCCGGCAACGCCTCCATCCTGCGCGGCGGCAAGGAGGCCTTCCACAGCAACACCGCGCTCGCCGCCCTCGTCGCCGAGGCCCTCGCCGCCGCCGACCTGCCGCCCGCTGCCGTGCAACTGGTGCCGACCACCGACCGCGCCGCGCTCACCACCCTGCTCAAGCTCAACGACCTCATCCACTGCCTCATCCCCCGCGGCGGCGAGGCGCTGATCCGCTTCGTGGCCGAGAACTCCACCATCCCCGTCATCAAACACTACAAGGGCGTCTGCTTCGTCTACGTCGACCGCGCCGCCGACCTGACCATGGCCGAGGCGATCCTCGTCAACGCCAAGGTCCAGCGCCCGAGCGCCTGCAACGCCGCCGAGCAACTCCTCGTGCACCGCGACATCGCCGCCGACGCCCTGCCCCGCCTCGCCCGCGCCCTCCAGGCCGCGCGTAGTGGCGGCGTGGAGCTGCGCTGCGATGCGGAGAGCGCCGCGATCCTCGCGGCCGCCGGCTTGCCCCACACCGCCGCCACCGACGCCGACTTCACCACCGAGTTCCTCGACTACATCCTCGCCGTGCGCGTCGTCGGCTCGCTCGACGACGCGATCGCGACGGTCAACCGCGACAGCTCCAGCCACAGCGAGGCCATCGTCACCGCCGACGAGACCGCCGCCCGCCGTTTCCAGGCCGAGGTCGACTCCGCCACCGTGTACTGGAACGCGAGCACCCGTTTCACCGACGGCTACGTTTTCGGCCTCGGCGCCGAGATCGGCATCTCCACCGACCGCCTGCACGCCCGCGGCCCGATGGGGCTGGCCGAACTCTGTAGCTACAAGTTCGTGATCGACGGCACCGGACAGGTCCGCTCCTGAACGGGGCGTACACTGGCATGGACTGGCGAATACCCTTCATCGGCTTGGCGATCGGGCTGGCCTTGGCGGTGCCGGTGGGCCCGATCGGCCTGCTCGTCTTCCGCCGCTCCCTGCTCCATCGCGCCCGTGCCGGCATCGTCACCGGCCTCGGCGCCGCCCTGGCCGATGCGACCCTCTGCGCGGTGCTCGCCTTCGGCGTCACCGCCATCTCCGACTTCATCGCCACGCACACCCGCTGGCTCGAAAACGTCGGCGGCTTCGTGCTCGTCGTCATCGGCTACTTGGTCTGGCACACCGCGCCGCCAAAAGAAATGCCGCCCACGCCCGCACGCGGTCCGGGCTGGTTCGGCACGTTCTCCACCGCGCTGCTGCTCACGCTCAGCAACCCGATGACGATCCTCGGCGCCGGCGGCATCTTCGCCGGTTTCGCCGTCGCCGCTCGGGTGGGCAGCATGCTCGACGCCGCCCTGCTCGTCGCCGGCATCTTCTGCGGCTCGATGCTCTGGTGGGTGATCCTGAGCAACCTCGCCAGCCTGCTGCGCGACAAGGCCAGCGGCTACTGGATGCGCCGCATCAACCAGGCCTGCGGCATCGCCATCGCCGCCTTCGGTCTGGTCCAGGTCGTGCGGATGACGCTGCACCTCTGGCTGGGGTAGGAGCCTGCTTGCAGGCGATCTGTGCTCGGCCCGTAGGAAGAATCCGGAAAATCGCCTGCAAGCAGGCTCAGACCTACTGACGCGGATACCGGTGCCGTTCTCTTTTTCGCGCGCGCTTGTGCCGTACACGGTTTCCCGAAACCATGCCCACCACCATGAGCGACCTCCCCGCGCCCGCCTCGCGCCCCGACGCCATCCCCGGCGCCCGCTACGATTTCGCCAGCGACAACACCGCCGGCATCTGCCCCGAAGCCTGGGCCGGCATGGCCGCCGCCAACGCCGGCTTCGTGCCCTCCTACGGCAACGACGACCACACCGCCCGCGCCGCCGACCTCATCCGGCGGACCTTCGAGACCGACTGCGAGGTCTTCCTCGTCTTCAACGGCACCGCCGCCAACTCGCTCGCCCTCGCCTCGCTCTGCCAGAGCTACCACAGCGTCGTCTGCCACGAACTCGCCCATTGCGAGACCGACGAATGCGGCGCCCCGGAGTTCTTCTCCAACGGCACCAAACTGCTCACCGCCCGCGGCGAACTCGGCCGGCTCGACGCCCGCGAGGTCGAGACCCTCGTCTGCCGGCGCAGCGATATCCATTTTCCGAAGCCACGCGTGCTCTCCCTCACGCAGGCCACCGAGGTCGGCACCGTCTACAAGCCCGGCGAGATCCGCGCCCTCACCGACCTCGCCCACCGCCACGGCATGGCCGTGCACATGGACGGCGCACGCTTCGCCAACGCCGTCGCCTCGCTCGGCTGCACCCCGGCAGACATCACCTGGAAGGCCGGCGTCGACGTGCTCTGCCTGGGCGGCACGAAGAACGGCATGTGCACGAGCGAGGCCGTCGTCTTCTTCCGCCGCGAGCTGGCACGGGAGTTCGAATACCGCTGCAAGCAGGCCGGCCAGCTCAACTCGAAGATGCGCTACTTCGGCGCCCAATGGGGCGCGATGCTCGAGGACGGCGCCTGGCTGCGCCACGCCACGCACGCCAACACCTGTGCCCATCGTCTGGAGACCGGACTGCGCGACATCCCGCACTTCCGGATCACGATGCCCGTCGAGGCCAACGGCGTCTTCGTCGAGATCCCCGCGAAGGTCGCCGACGCGCTGCGCGCCAAGGGCTGGTTCTTCTACAACTTCATCGGCGCCCACGGCTACCGCCTGATGAGTTCCTGGGCCACCACGCCCGAGACCGTCGACGCCTTCATCGCCGACGCCAAGGAAGCGGCCAAGTAGGTCCACGTCGCCGACTGGACCCGCTGGACTCGCGCCCGCTCACCGGCCCACGCCCACCATGGACCGGTCACAGACCGGTCCTACTTGATCGGCGCTCAGCCGCAGGCCGGCTTCTCCGAGCAGAGCCCGCCGACCAGCTCACGCGCGCGGGCCAACATCGCCGGCCCGATCTTGGTGCGATCGGCGAGGTTGTCCTTGATGACGTTCACCAGCGCACTACCGACCACGACGCCGTCGGCCGCCTCGCCCACCTGCGCGACCTGTGCCGGAGTGGAAATGCCAAACCCGACCACCACCGGCAGCTCGGTGTGGCGCTTGATCGCGGCCACGGCCTCCGGGATGTTGCCCTCGAGCTGCGAGCGCACGCCGGTCACGCCCTCGCGCGACACGTAATAGATGAAACCCGTGGCCGCCTTGGTGATCGTCTCGAGGCGCGACTCCGGCGTGGTGGGAGCCACGATGAAGACGGTTTTCAGGCCCACCTCGGCGCACGCCGCCTGCACCTCGCCGGCCTCTTCCGGCGGCAGGTCGAGCGTGAGCATGCCGTCGACCCCCGCCTCCTTCGCCGCGCGCACCGAGGCGACGACGCCGTTGGCGAAGACAAGGTTGTAGTAGGTGTAGAAGACGATCGGCACCTCGGAGAACTTCCGGATCTCGCGCACGAGGTCGAGGGTACGCGTCGGCGTGATACCCGACTCGAGCGCCCGCTGGGCGGCGAGCTGGTTGGTGAGGCCGTCGGCCAACGGATCCGAGAACGCCACGCCCAGTTCGAGCACATCGGCGCCCGCCTCGATCACGCCGCGACACGCGGCCAGCGAGGCGGCGAAATCGGGATCACCGGCGCAGAGATAGGCGACGAAGGCGGCGCGCCCTTCACGGCGCGCACGGGCGAAAGCTTCAGCGATACGGTCCATGGCGAAAGAGAACGGCATGACGCCGCACGGTTTCAAAAAAGGCGAAACAAAAGGCGGTCGCCCCGCAGCCAGAGCCCGCGATCAGAGCAACTCGCGAAACGCCTCCGGGGAAAGCCCGGCCACCTGAGCGATGTAGCCCATGGTGTAGGCATTGATGACGGTATGCCTTGGCACCTGCACCATCACCACGCCGTTCGAAAGAGTGATGTGCTTACCCTGCCGCACGACCTTGAAACCGCGCTTCTCCAAAACACGGACAGCGTCCTTCTGGCCGATGCCGGGCAATTTCGGCATACGCGCGATCAGACCATCACTTCGGCGTGCACCACCGCTCGCACGCTGCTGTCTCCGCGAATCTCTTCGAGCTTCGCCGCGAGGTACTCGGAAATGGCTTCGCGAATATTTTCGAGAGCCTCCTCACGAGTGGCGCCTTGCGAACAACAACCGGGCAGGGTGTCGCACCACACCGCCCAGCCTTCGTCCGACTGCACCAACGTGACAGGATACTTCATGGCCGCAGGCTAGGCGTGGGCTTCCGAGCGTCAAGCGGAGGCCCGGCGGTGTCCGTCCGCCTGAATCCTCACCACGCCCTGCCCATGCTGGTGGTAGGGCGAGGCGTCCCCGCCGAGCCGCGGCTAACCTGGAGGGCTCGTCTTGCCCACACACACCAGCACCGATGCGCAGCACCGCCGGGGTATCATGGAGATGGGGCCGACTGCCGCCCCAGCGGTCGCCGAGCACACGTGTCCGGGCTCGCCCTCAATGGCTTTCGCAGGTGCAGGCGTATTCGGCGCGGTCGCAGCCGCCACAGTGGCCAAGATTCAGGTCGATGCGGAAGTTCTGCGGCTTCGCGCCGGGCGCGGCGCGCAACTGCACCACCACCCGATACGGCTCGGCGGCGGCGGGCAGTGCCTCCTTCGTCGCAAAACCGAAACCGGTCTGCTCCACCTCGAGCTTCACGCGGCCGCCCGGCGGCTCGGCGGTGACGGCAACTTCCTGCGTCGTCCGCACCGCGGGCTGCAGCGCGGTATCGTAGAAACGGATCTCGGCCCGGCGCGCGGCATTCACCACGAATTCCGCACGCAACGGCTCCGCCTCGAGGAGACGGCCGCCCGCCGGTCCGGCGACGACCTTCTCGGCATGGACAAATGCCGCCGCACAAAGCGCGACGGCGAGGGACAACAACGATTTCGTCTTCATGGATTTCCTTGGGTGATGAATGGTCAGGAGCAGCCGCCGAGGTGGTCGTGCACCTGCACCTCGATGCGCGCGGTCCCCTCCGGCAGCTCGGGCCAGAGGCTTTCGTAGCGGACGTGCGGCCGCGGCGATTTCGACCGCCAACGCAACACTCCGAGATCGAGCGCCACGGCATGGGTGGCGAGCGCGTCGCCCCGCGCGTCGAGGAACACCACGTCGAGGTGCGTCGCCGGCCGCAGCCACATGCCGCGTTGCGGCGCCAGGCAGCCGGTCAACCGCCAGTGGTCGGAAGCGCGTTGCAGGAGAGGTCGGTGCAAGGCGACCGCACGCGACGACACCGGCACGACCTCCGGCTGCGCCGCCAGCCAGGCGCCCAGAAAGCAAAAGCCGACTACGGACGCGAGACGCCGGAGCGAAAAAATGGACCTGCTGTTCATGTCTTGAGTTTGTGGGGTTGCGGCTTCCGCCGCGACTCCACCAGATCGTAGAGCACCGGCAGCACCACCAGGGTGAGGAACGTCGAGCTGAGGATCCCGCCGATCACGACGGTCGCGAGCGGGCGCTGCACCTCGGCGCCGGGCCCGGTCGCGAGCGCCATCGGCACGAAGCCGAGCGAGGCGACGAGGGCCGTCATCAGCTTCGGGCGCAGCCGCGTGAGCGTGCCCTCGACGACCGCGGCGCGCCGGTCGCGACCCTCGCGCCGCAGCTGGTTGATGAAGCTGATCAGCATGATGCCGTTGAGCACGGCGATGCCGGCCAGCGCGATGAAGCCGACCGCCGCGGAGATCGTGAAGGGCAACCCGCGCAGCTCCAACGCGAACACCCCGCCGGCCGCCGCGAGCGGCACGCTCACGAAGATCAGCGCCGCCTGCCGTGCGCTGCCGAAGCTGGCGTAGGTGAGCACGAAGATCAGCGCCAGCGCCACCGGCACCACCACCGCCAGCCGCGCCTTCGCGGCCTGCAGGTTCTCGAACTGCCCGCCGAACTCGAAGTAGTAGCCCGCCGGAAACGGCACCGCCTCCCGCAGCCGCGCCGTCGCCTCGCGCACGAAGCCGTCGGTGTCGCGGCCGCGCACGTTGACGAGGATCGCCACGCGCCGCTGTGTATCCTCACGGGCAATGACACCGACCCGTTCCTCGACCTTGAGGTCGGCCACGCGTCCGAGCGCGACCTGCGCGCCGCCGGCCTCCTCGGCGATCACCGGCAGCTCGCGCAACGCCGCGAGATCGAGGCGCAACGCCTCGGGCAGGCGCACCACGATGTCGGTCCGGCGCCCGTCCTCGACCAACGCGCCGGCCCGCTCGCCGCCGAGGGCGGTCGCGACCACGGCGTTGATCTCCTCGCCGTGGAGGTTGAGGCGGCGCAGCACGTCGCGGCGGGGCGAGACCTCGAGCATCGGCACCCGGCCGAGCGCGTCGAACTCGACATCGCCCCCGCCGGGGATGGTGCGCAGCAGCTCGCGGCATTCGACGGCGAGGCGTTCGAGCTCCGCGAAGTCGGCGCCGTAGATCTTCAACGCGAGGTCGGCGCGGGCGCCGGCCATCATCTCGTTGAAGCGCAGCTGCACGGGCTGGGTGAAGAGGTGGGCCTGCCCGGGAATCGTCTCCGCGAGCTCGCGACGCATGAGCTCCACGAGCTCCGCCTTCGCGATCCGGCGGCCGTCGATCTCGCGCCAGCGTTCGCGCGGGTGCAGGGTCAGGTAGGTATCCGAAGTGTTGGGGCCCATCGGGTCCATCGCGATCTCGGCGGTGCCGATGCGCGAGAAGATGCCGGCGACCTCGGGGAAACGCTCGAGCAGCAGGCGCTCGGTGCGGCGCTGCAGGTCGATCGAGTCGCCCAGGGCCACGCTGTTGCCGCGGATCATCTGGATCGCGAGCGACCCCTCGTCGAGCTGCGGCAGGAACTCCGCGCCGAGCCCGGCGAAGCGCCAGCCGGCGACCAGGAACAAGCCCAGCGCGGCGGCCACGACGACGAGCCGCCGGCGCAGCGCCCAGGCGAGCAGCGGCGCGTAGACCGCCTTGGCCGCGCGCACGATGCGCCCGTCGTGCTCCTCGAGCCGGCCGCGCAGCAGCCACGAACAGAGCACCGGCATCAGCGTGACGGAGAGCGCGAGCGCGCCGCCGAGGGCGAGCATCACCGCGATCGCCATCGGGCGGAACATCTTGCCCTCGATGCCGGTGAGCGCGAGCACCGGCACGTACACGACGGTGATGATCAGCACGCCGAAGAACATCGGCCGCGCCACCTCGCGGGCCGCGCGCCGGACCTCGTCGAGCCGTTCCGCCGCCGAGAGGCTGCGGCCGAGCGCGCGTTGGCGCTCGGCCAGATGCCGGAGGATGTTCTCCACCATGACCACCGCGCCGTCGACGATGAGGCCGAAATCGATGGCGCCGAGGCTCATGAGGTTGGCGCTCCAGCGCCCCTGCACCAGACCCGTGAGAAGGAAGAGAAAGGACAACGGGATCGCGAGGGCCACGATCGCCGCCGCCCGCCAGTTGCCGAGCACGGCGAAGAGTATCGCCATCACGAGCACGGCGCCCTCGAAGAGGTTCGCGCGCACGGTGGCGATGGTCGCGTCGACCAGATCGGAGCGGTCGTAGACCACGCGGATCTCCAGACCCGGCGGCAGCTTCGCCTCGATCTCGCGCAAGCGCGCGACCACGGCCTGCGCCACCAGCCGGCTGTTCTCGCCGGCGAGCATGATCGCCGCCCCGGTCACCGTCTCCTCGCCGTCGGCGGTCGACGCGCCGGTGCGCACGGCCGAGCCGATGCCGACCGTGGCGAGATCGCCGAGCAGGATCGGCTCCCGGGCACCGGCGAACTTCACCGGCAGGCGCGCGAGGTCGTCGAGCGCGCCCGCCCGGGTGACCGCGCGCACCACCACGGCCTCGCCGCCAAGCTCGAGCACGCCGCCGCCGGCGTTCTCCGAGCTGCGCCGCAGCACCTCCACGAGCTCGGCGAAGCCCACCCCCGCGGCGGCGAGCCGCGCCGGATCGGGCTCGACGACGATCTGGCGTTCGTAGCCGCCGATCGCGTTCACCTCGGCCAGGCCCGGTGTCGAGCGCAGCAGCGGCTTCACGAGCCGGTCGTGGACCAGCCGCAGCTCCCGCAACCGGTCGGCCGGATCGACGGGCCGGTCGGTCGCGTCGCCTCGGTACCGGAGGTTGTAGTACACGATCTCGCCCAGACCGGTGGCGATCGGCGCCAGCACCGGCGAGACCTCCGGCGGGAGCGCGTCGCGGGCATGCGCGAGGCGTTCGCCGACGAGCTGCCGCAACCGGTACAGATCGGCGCCGTCGCGGAAGGTCATCGTGACCTGCGACAGGCCGAACTTCGACAACGAGCGCAGCTCGACCATGCCCGGCAGGCCGGCCATCTCCGACTCGATCGGCACTGTCACCAGAGTCTCGATCTCCTCGGGGGCGAGCCCGCCCACCGCGGTGTTGATCTGCACCTGCGGACTGGTGATGTCGGGCACGGCGTCGACCGTCACGTGGAAGGCCGACCACACGCCGGCCGCCGCGAGCAGCAGCACGACGGCGACAACCAACGCGCGCCGCCGCAGGGAAAGTTCGATGATGTGTTCGAGCATGGCGCGCCTCAGTGTCCGTGGGTGCAGCTCACGCCGCCGTTGACCGCCTGGATCTCGGCGAGCCAGAGCGCCCGCGCGCCACCGGCCACGACGACATCGCCCTCGTAGAGTCCGTCGCGGATCTCCACCCAGCCCTCGGCCGCGGCGCCCGCCTCCACCGGCGTGCGCAGGAACCAGTCGCCGTTGGCGACGAAGACGAACTCGCCCCGCACGGTGTGCAGCAGCGCCGACTCCGGAATCGCCGGCACCCCGGTCGCGCCCGGCAGGTCGCGCGCTGCAACCTCCGTTGTGGCAAGCCCGATGAACTGCGCCGCAGTCTGCCCGAGCTGCAGGCCGCGGCCCGCCTTGAAAACCACCGCGGGCGCCGGCTCGGCGCCGTGGCCGTCGTCGTCAGCGTGTGAGGTCGAGTCGGCGTGCGAGCCGCAGCCGGCGAGCAACGCCACAGCGAACAGACCGAACAACGCGCCGCAGCAAGTGCTCCGCCGCAGGTGGTGCAGGGCCGTCGCTTGCCGACGCGCCGCCTGAAATCGAGCCGGTGCGAACGCGAGGTCCGACCGTGCCTCCGGATTGATACGCGCGGTGTTCATGGCGAGAGGCGCGCGGCGCCGAAGTCCAGACCGGTGAGAAGTTGCAGGCGCAGACCGGAAGCGAGCGCCTCGGTCTCGGTGTCGAGCAGCGCCTCGACGGCCTCGAGGTACGCCTCCTGGAGCTCGAGATAGGTGCCGAGCGGCACCGCCCCGAGACGATAGTGGCGGTCGGCTTCGGCCGCCGCCACGCGCAGTCGGGCCACCGTATCCGGAGCCCAACGTCCCATCTCGGCCCGGTGCGCCGCGTACGCGCGGGCGGCGAGCAGCACCTCGCGCTCGAGCTCCAGCCCGGCCGCCCGCAGCGCCGCCTCGGCCTGCGCCCGGCGCGCTTCGGCCACCGCCACACCCGCCGCCGGAGCCCGGCCGCCGGGTAGCGGCAGACTCAGGCCGATGCCGACGGTGGTCTCGGTGCCGTCGCCGCCTTCCCGTTCGACGAACGGGCTCACGGTGAGTTCGGGCAGGCGCTCGCGCCGCGCGAGCCGCACCACGTCGTCCTGCCGCTCGAGTTCGAGACAGCGGGCGCGAAACTCGAAGTTGTTGGCACGGGCCGCGTCGATGAGCGCCGTGCCCGCCGGAGCGTCGCCATGGACAGGTGAAGCGCCGGCGAGGATCAGCGGGGTTTCGGGCGGCAGGCCGCGCAGCTGGTTGAGTTCGACGAGAGCCGCAGCGACGCCGAGTTCGGCGGCGGTGGCGCGGCGTTGCAGCACAAGGGCGCGCGCCTCGAGCGCTCGGATCTCGAGTTCGGGGGCAAGGCCGGCGGGTTCGCGGGCGAGGAAGGTCGCAACGAGTTCCGCATGCCGGTCGGCGACTTCACGCGCGGCGGTCGCCTTGGTGTGCGCCGCGTGCAGACCGAACGCCAGCCCGAGGGCGCGGGATTCGAGTTCGCGTCGCAGGCGGGCCAGGCCGGCCTCCGCCAGCTCGACATCGCGACGGGCGATGGCCTTGCGCAGGGCGGTCCGCCCCTGCCAGTCGAAGGTGCGCGAGAGCGACACCGACCAGACGGTGCCCTCGGCCGCAAGCTCGCCACCGGTGGCACGCACCCGCTTCCGGCCGAACTCGACGGAGAGTTCGGTGGGGCCGGAGACGACACCGCGGCCCTCGGCGCGGGCCGCGGCCAGTTCGGCCTCGAGCAGACGCAGCTCGGGATGGTCGGCGGCGATCTCGGCGACGAGCGCCCCGATCGGTTTCGGTTGGTCCGCACGGGCCGCGACGGCGACCGCACAGGAGAGAAGAAGGCAGAGACGAAGAGAAGGGAACATGGCGGGAGACACGAGGGTGAAGCCGGCGACAACCGGCATTCGGATACGCCGCGGCCACGCGGGCCGGGGCGGTCGTCTGGTGGGCAGGCCGCCGGGCCCGCACCGTCCTCGTGTGCCTCAGGGCGCGCGTGCCGGCGCGACCACGCGATGCGCGTGTGCCCAGCATGCAAGCACATGCGGGGGCGCCTGGGTGCGCTCGCCCGCGGTTGCCGGCGGCTCGGGCGGCGGGGCGCCGACGATCGGGTGCAGCCACAGGGGCAGGCCGTCGGGAGGCAACACCGCGACCGCAGGTGCGAGATCCTCGCGCGGCACTCCGGCCGCGAGCGTCTCGCAATGGTCGAGCTCGGCGGAATCGCCGGTCAGCGGTTGCGCCGCATGCCCGCAGCAATCGGCCTCGTCGAACCAGCCCGCACTCTCGGCGGTGCAGTGCAGCGAGGCCGGCAGCCAGAGGGCGGCCAGGAGCCAGGCGAACACGGTGAAGAGGCGACGAAGCACGGGCGTGTGATGTGCGGTCCGAAGGCGGTTTGTCAACCGGAGAGGGCCGCGGCCGACGGGCGTCGGCAAGCGACGCCCCTACCGCAGGCGGAGTGAACGGGGCCGAAGGGACCGACGCCCTACGTTTCGACGAGCGTCTCGCGGCTCAGTGCGAACGCACTCCGGGCAGGCGAAAATCGACGACGACCGGGCGATGGTCGGAGAGGAACGAGCGCAACACCTCGCTGTGCGGCGCGCGGCAGGCGGGGGGCAGAAACACGAAGTCGAGCGCGCGGCTGGGCAGCGGCGAGGGGAAAGTGCGGCCGTTGACGGGGTGGAGCGAGTAGTCGCCGTGACGCCGGAAATAGTCGTAGAGGGCCGCCGTGGCGTCGGGGCCGCGGTTGGAGTTGTTGAGGTCGCCGCACAGGATGGGCGGCACCATCCACTCGCCGTGGCGATGCTGGTATTTGCTGGTGAGATACTCCGAGACCGCCGCGGCCTGCTGCAGGCGCGAGCGGCGCGACGCATAGTCGAGGTGGAGGTTCATGACCGGGACCATGTGGTGGTGGCCGGTGTCGATCTCGGCGAAGAGGAAGCCCTTGCCGCCGATCTCGCTGCGGCCGAACGACACGTTTTCCCAGGCGGCGATGCGATGGCGGGAGAGGATGGCGTTGCCGTATTTGAGCGGTTTGTCGCCGGTGCGCTCGCTGTTCACGCCCATGACCGCATACGGGAGGTGCGAGTGCTCGCGCAGGTACTCGAGGAGGTTGAGGCGGCCGTTCCAGTGGGAGTCCTCGTCGATCTCCTGGAGCGCGACGACGTCGGGTTTCAGGCGCTCGAGCAGGTGGGCGATCTTGAGGACATTGCGCCGGATCGAGGCATGGGAATTCAGCCCCTGGTAGGGCGAGAGCCCGCGGCCGTGCGCGATGTTGAAAGTGACGATCCGGAAGGGATGCATCGGTCCGGGAAAAGTGCGGGGCCCGGCGACGGGTGCAACCCGGCACTCGCGCCCGCCGCAAGCCGACGCGCGGCAAGGGCGAAACGGAGCCGCGGAACGCGCCGCCCGTGCGGCAGTGTTTTTTGCCCGAAGAAGGGGTTGACAGTGCCGGAATGGGTGTCGATTTTCGCCGGCCTTCCCTACGGCGGCCATAGCTCAGTTGGTTAGAGCACAAGATTGTGATTCTTGGGGTCGCGGGTTCGAATCCCGTTGGCCGCCCCATTTTCTCCGTGGTGTTGGGAGCGAGAGCTCCGCGGAAAGCCGCGCACGGCGGGGCTCGCAAATCGCCCGAGCCGCAAAAACCCGCTTCTCATCCGGCAGCCGGTTCCGCTTGAATGGCGGGCCTATGTCGCTCCGCAAGCTCCTCGGCAAAGACGAGAAATTCTTCGACCTGCTCGAAGCCAGCGCCGAAGAGGCCAAGGCCAGCACGGCGCTGCTCGGCAAGTACCTCTCCCAGGTCGACGACATCGGAAAACGCGGGAACCTCGACGAGTTCATCCTCAGCCGCCGCAAGGACAAACGGATCACCTCGCAGATCACCGAGGAGCTCTGCAAGACGTTCGTCACCCCGCTCGAGCGCGAGGACATCGAGCACCTCTCCTCCGCCCTCTACCGGATACCCAAGGGAGTCGAGAAGGTGGTGGAGCGGCTCTCGATCTACCCGGGCCCGATGCCGCGCGCACAGATGCAGCGCCAAGTGCGGTTGATCGAGCAGGCGGCCGACTCCGTCATCTTCATGGTCAAGCAACTACGCCACGGTGCCCGGCTCGAGAAGATCCAGGATGCCAACGAGCGCCTGCAACACGCCGAGGGCGAGGCCGACAAGCTCATGCTCGAGCTCATGAAGGAGCTCTACACCGGCCCCTACGACGCCAAACAGTTCGTCGTGCTGCGCGAGTTCCACGAGATGTTCGAGAAGGTGATCGATCGCTGCCGCGACGCCGGCAACGTGGTGTTCCAGATCGTCCTGAAGTACTCCTGAGGCCGCGGCCATGACCGTGCTCATCCTCGTCCTCGTCGCCGCGCTCGCGTTCGAGTACATCAACGGCTTCCACGACACCGCGAACTCCATCGCGACCGTCGTGAGCACGCGGGTACTCACTCCGCGGCAGGCCATCCTGCTGGCGGCGACCACCAATCTGGCCGGCGCCCTGCTCGTGGGCACCACCGTCGCCAAGACGATCCATTCCGGCCTGGTCGACGCCGATGCCGTCACCCAGACCACGATCCTGGCGGCGCTGCTCGCCGCCATCTCGTGGAACCTCCTGACCTGGTGGCTCGGCCTGCCCTCGAGCTCGAGCCACGCCATCATCGGCGGGCTGTGCGGCGCCGCGCTGGCCACCGCCGACGGCCGCTGGACCGTGTTGCACTGGTCGATACTCGACCCGGTCAAGCACGTCCATGTCGGCCTCTGGCCCAAGATCGTGATGCCGATGGTCGTGTCGCCGGTGGCGGGTTTCTTCTTCGCCGCCCTGCTGATGGTCCTGCTCCTGATCGTCCTGCGGAAACGCACGCCGCGCTTCGTGAACCTGACCTTCGGCAAGCTGCAGCTGGTCAGCGCCGGCTGGATGGGCTTCAGCCACGGAGCCAACGACGCGCAGAAGACGATGGGCATCATCACCCTCTCGCTCTTCACCGCCACCCAGGCCCATGTGCTCGACGACCTGCCCGGCTGGCTGTCGTTCCTCCACATGCCCGACAAGAACGTGCCGCGCTGGATCATGGTCGTGTGCGCGTTGACGATGGCCGCCGGCACCGCCGCGGGCGGCTGGCGCATCATCCGGACCATGGGGCACAAGATGGTCAAGCTGCAGCCCGTGCACGGTTTCGCCGCCGAAACCACCGCCGCCGGCATCATCTTCATCGCCTCCAAACTGGGTATCCCGTTATCCACCACCCACGTCATCTCCACCACCATCATGGGCGTGGGCGCGGTGAAGCGCTTCAGCGCGGTGAAGTGGGGCGTGGTCGGCCGGATCGTCTGGGCCTGGGTGCTCACCCTGCCCGTCACCGGCACGCTCGGCTATCTCAGCGTGAAACTGTTGCACGCCGCAGGCGTGCCGTGACCGTTTCCGGTGGGCGCGCCGACCGGCGCATGGACTCGTCAGTCGCGCAGCCGGCTCTCCAGCTCGAGGAAGAAGCGCTCGTGGATGCCGCCCTCGGGCATCTCCTGCTCGCTCTGCCGGTACAGGCCCGCGCCCGTGCGCTCCTCGACCTGGCGGCGCACCTCGAACTCGACCTTGGTGACGCCCTCCGCCGTCTCCAATACCCGGGCACGGCAGTTGTGCTGCGACGAGGCGCTGAAGCTGTCGTCGATGCCGAGCCGGCCGTAGGCCTCGATCTCGCCGGTGCGCGGGCGGGCCGAGCGGATCGTGTAGCCCATCTCCTTGAGCGCCGCCACCGCCGCCTCGAACACCCGCGTCTCCGGAGCCTCGTACACCCGCTCCACCGGCGGTCGATCGAAGCGCGTGGCCAACGGCTCGCCGATGGTCTCGCAACCGGCGGTGAACAACAGCGCCACAAGGGCGAGCACAAGAGAAGGGAATCGGGTCTGCATGGGAGTGGTCGAGGGAGAGAAACGATTTTTCCGGAGCTCGGCGAGCCTGCTCACGCCCGCCCGCCTGCGGCAGATGCGTCGCTGGCCGACGCCCTTGGCTGCGGCGGCGCCCCCCTCGCCTCCCTCGCCGCCCGGGCGCCGCTTGCGGCGCCCCAACGTCACGAATACACGTTCACGCGGGCTGTTGCTGCGAGATGCAGTGCAGCGAGCCGCGGCCCCAGATCAGGTGGTAGCAGTCGATCGGCACGATCTCGCGGCCGGGAAAACAGGCGCCGAGGATCGCGCAGGCACGATCGTCGCTCTTGGGCTGCCGGAACGTCGGCACGAGCACCGCGCCATTGAGCACGAGGAAGTTCGCATAGCTGGCCGGCACCCGGATGCCCTGGAAGGCGACCCGCTTCGGCATCGGCAACTCGACCAGCTCGAAGGGCCGGCCGGCCGGTGTACGCATTTTCCGGAGTCGGCGGAGGTTGTCGTCGAGCGCGGCGAAGTTGGCGTCGCGCTTGTTGCGCTCGACCGCGGTGACGATGCCGTCGGCCTTGAAGAAGCGTGTGAGGTCGTCGACATGGCCGTCGGTGTCGTCGCCGACCAGGCCGCGGCCCAGCCACAGGACCGTGTCGACGCCGAGACCGTCGCGCAGGTGCTGCTCAATCTGCGCGCGGGAAAGGTGCGGATTGCGGTTCTCGTTGAGCAGGCACTGCTCGGTGGTGAGCAGCAGGCCCTCGCCGTTGACGTCGAGCGAGCCGCCCTCGAGCACGATCGGCCGCTCGAAACGGCGCAGTTTGAGGCGCTTCGCCATCGCCACCGGCACGGCATTGTCGGCATCGCAGGGCAGGTGTTTGCCGCCCCAGGCGTTGAACTCCCAGTCGGTGAGGGCGACCTCGCCGGTTGCGCGATGTTTGACGAAAATCGGGCCGTGGTCGCGGCACCAGGTGTCGTTGGTCGGGTGGTTGTAGAACCGCACCCGCGACATCTGCGCTCCGGCCTTTTCGCACAGCTCCTTCGCGCGCGGCTGGAGCGCGGTGGCGGCGTTGATGCAGACCGGTTCGAAACGACTGAGCGCCGCCACGACCTTGGCGAAGGTCGGCGGGATCGGGCGGAACTGACCGGGCCAGGTCTTGCGCTTGTGCGGCCACGACAGCCAGATCGCCTTCTGGGGCTCCCACTCCGCCGGCATGCGGAAACCGAGCGTCGCCGGCGTGTCGGCGGGGATCGAGGTGGCGGGCTGACTGGCGCGTGGGGAGGGCATGCAGAAGGATCAGCGGAGGAAACGTTGCGTGAGATCGCCGTAGGCGTCGATCCGACGGTCGCGAAGAAACGGCCAGTGGCAACGCAAGTCGTCGAGCGCCGCGAGATCGACGGGCACGAGCAGCGTCTCGTCCTTCGCCGCGGAGGCCTTCGCGAGCAGCTCGCCCTGCGGCCCGGCCACGAAACTTTGTCCCCAAAATTCCAAGCCATCGCCCCCGGCCGGGGCCTCGTGGCCGACGCGGTTGATGGCGGCGACGTAGCAGCCGTTGGCCACGGCATGGCCGCGCTGGATCGTCTCCCACGCGCCGTGCTGCTTCGCACCAAGCTGCGCCTTCTCCTGCGGGTGCCAGCCGATCGCGGTCGGATAAAAGAGGATCTCGGCGCCGGCCAGCGCGGTGAGGCGGGCGGCCTCCGGGTACCACTGATCCCAGCAGATCAGCACCCCGATGCGGCCGAAGCGGGTCTGCCAAGCGCGGAAGCCGGTGTCGCCGGGGGTGAAATAGAACTTCTCGTAGAAGAGCGGATCGTCCGGGATGTGCATCTTCCGGTACGTGCCCAGCAGCGAGCCGTCGGCATCGATGATCGCCGCGGTGTTGTGGTAGAGGCCGGGCGCGCGGCGCTCGAAGAGCGAGGCGATGACGACCACGCCGCGGCGTTTCGCCAACTCCTGGAACAGCTCGGTCGTGCGGCCCGGCACGGGCTCGGCGAGGTGGAAGTGCGCATAGTCCTCGCTCTGGCAGAAATACTGCGAGCGGAAGAGTTCCTGGGTGCAGATGATCTGCGCCCCGGCGGCCGCGGCGGCGTCGGCCTGGGCGAGCGTGCACCGGAGATTGGTCTCCGGGTCGGGCACGCAAGTGTGTTGGAGGAGTCCGAGAGTGACGGTGCTCACGGGGGCGATCCTCGCGATCGGTCGGGCGCGAGGCGAGGAATCTCGCGCGGTCCGCCGCCGGCGGCCACAGCCTCCGGCGCGCGGACGGGGAAGGGTCAGTAGACGACCTTGTTGAGCGGATACTCGACGATGCCCTCGGCGCCGAGGGTCTTGAGCTGGGGGATGATCTCGCGCACGACGGACTCGTCGATGATGGTCTCGAGCGCGACCCACTCGGGATTGGAGAGCGGGCAGATGGTGGGATTGCGCAGCGACGGAAGGGTCTTGATCATCTGCTCGAGCGCGGCCTTGGGCAGGTTGAGCTTGAGGCCCACCTTGCTGCCGGCCTCGAGCGCGCCCTGCAGCAGCATGGCGATGGTCTCGATCTTCTTGCGCTTGGCCGGATTGGCCCAGCTGGCCTTGTTGGCGATGAACTTGGTGTTC
Organism: Verrucomicrobiota bacterium; assembly: GCA_023443455.1. GTDB lineage: Bacteria > Verrucomicrobiota > Verrucomicrobiia > Opitutales > Opitutaceae > CAJCBL01. Next base: position 28,671 of record JAEZUE010000029.1, on the reverse strand, counting down.
GTCTCCATGAGGGTGTCGACGATGCGCAGCTTGTTCGCGCGCAGCGAGGAACCGGTCTCGGTGATGTCGACGATCGCATCGACCAGATCGGGCACCTTCACCTCGGTGGCGCCCCAGGAGAATTCCACGTCGACCTGGATGCCCTTCTTCTCGAAATAGCGTTTCACGGTGCCGACCATTTCGGTGGCGACGCGTTTGCCGGCCAGATCCTCGGCCTTCTGTACCGACGAGGCCTCGGGCACGCAGAGCACCCAGCGCGACTTCTTGGTGGAGGCCTTCGAGTAGATCAGGTCGCACACGTCGACCACGTCGGACTCGTTTTCCTGGATCCAGTCCTGGCCGGTGAGCCCGCAGTCGAAGAAACCATGCTCCACATAGCGACTGACCTCCTGGGCGCGGATGAAACGTCCGTCGAGTTCGGGGTCATCGATCGAGGGGCGATAGGAACGCGAGCTCGTCGTGATCTTGAAACCGGCCTTGGCGAACAGGTTTTTGGTCGATTCTTCCAGGCTGCCCTTGGGCAGACCCAGCATCAGGAGTGGTTTGGTCTCGGACACCCCTTCATGCATCCCGGCGCTCCGGACGGGCACAAGCCCAAAAACCCGAAGGTTTTCGGGCAGCAGGGTTTCCCGGATATGGTTTTGACTCTTTTACAATTATCCCTCCGACTGCAGCCCTAGGGGTGCAACCCCGGCGGAGCGGACCCCACACTCGCCGCCGCGGAGAATCCCGCCCACGCCCCGATCGACCAGCCCGCCGCGCCACCTTCCCAGCATGCCACGGATCTCCAAGCCGCTCATCCTGATTGTCGAAGACGAGGAACAACTCGCCAACGTCATCGCCGAACATCTCGAAAACGCCGGGATGCAGACGCAGGTCTACTACCGTTGCGCCCCGGCGGCGCGCTTCCTCAAGCGCAACTTCGCCAACCTCATGCTGCTCGACCTGAACCTGCCGGACTCGAGCGGCTTCGCCTTTCTCCAGGAACTGCGCGACGACGATATCCGCATTCCCACCATCTTCGTGACCGGCACCAACGCCGAAGGCTCGAAGATCAAGGGCCTCGACGAGATGGGCGGCGACGATTACATCGTGAAGCCGTTCAGCTACCCCGAGCTGATCGCCCGTATCCGTGCCGTGCTGCGCCGCGCCGAGACCGCCGGCGACCTCAATGTCGCCAAAAACGTGCGCGTGACCGACGAGCCGTTCGACTTCCTCGGGGCCAAGGTGCTCCCGTTGCGCCTCGAGATCGAGTTTCCCAGCCGCACCGTGGTGAAGATCGGCCGCAAGGAGCTCGGCATCCTCGCCTACCTCAACGACCACCCCGGCGTGGTCATCCCGCGCAAGGCGCTCATCCACTCGGTCTGGGGCATCCACGCCGATGTGCGCAGCCGCTCGCTCGACCAGTACATCGTCAAGGTGCGCGACCTGTTCGAGGCGCACGGCATCTCGCTCTGTTCCTTCCGCACCATCCACGGCGTCGGCTACATCTACGACCCGCAGGGCACCTCGCAGCTCGGCCGCGACCAGTCCGGCGGCAACGGCCACAGTGTCGCCGCGCCGACCGCCACCCCGGAGCCGGTGGCCGTGGTCCCGCAGCCTGCCAAGGCTAAACCCGCCAAGAAACCGGCGGCGAAAACAGCCAAGCCGAAGGCCAAGACCAAAGCCTGAGCCTGCCGAGGCCACCCGTCCAGCGACGGAAACCGCGGCACGCAGGAGAGTGGAAACTCGTCGAAGTTCCCACCATCGGTCCTCCGCCGACGGCCCCGGCCGCCATCGCCACGTTCCGGAACAGTCTTCCAGTCCCGTCCCGTCGTCCGGGAAAAATAGCGCGACGACCGTCACGTTATTCGGTTTTGTGGATACGGAGGCGCGCAACTCCACAGGGGAGTCGCCTCGATGACCGGGTCGCCGGGCGGGGGGGGCTCCTTCGCTTCATCTCCCGCCACCAAGGAGACGGAACTCGCGCCGGGACCTCCGGCCCGAATCCGGACGAAGCGGTCGCAGCGCCGGCAAGCCGGCTCCCGGGTCCACCTCCTCGATCCGGACCCACGGGCCCACCTCCGACCCGCCCTACTTCTGCTCCACGACCACGATGTCGTCGGCGTGGATCGCGCAGTAGACCGTGTCGCCCTTGTGCCAGGCGTGCTCGTGCGCGCTCTCGTTGGCGACCACGGCCATGAGCTCGAGCCCACCCGCCACGCGGATACGCAGCTCGTCCATCGCCCCACGGAAGATCTCCTCCTCGATCACGCCCTTGAAGGTGTTGTCCTTCGCCGGCTTGGTGCGCGTGATGTAGATCTTCTCCGGACGCACCGACACGAGCGCGCGGCCCGAACCGGGCCGGAGGGCGGCGGAGCGCACGGTCACATCCGCGCCGTCGGCCAACCGGAGCTGCGCGGTGGTGCCGTTGTTCACCAGGATCGCGGCGTCGAGCAGGTTGGCCTCGCCGATGAAGTCGGCGGTGAACGCGCTGGCCGGCTGGTGGTAGATCTCGGTCGCCGAGCCCAATTGATCGATACGGCCGCGGTGGATCACGGCGATGCGGTCCGACATGATCAGGGCCTCCTCCTGGTCGTGGGTCACGAACACGAAGGTGATGCCGAGCTGGCGTTGCAGGTGCTTGAGCTCGAGCTGCATCGCGTGGCGCAGTTTCGCATCGAGCGCGGAGAGCGGCTCGTCGAGCAGCAGCACCTTCGGGCGGCAGACCAGCGCGCGGGCCAGGGCGACGCGTTGGCGTTGGCCGCCGGAAAGCTCGTGCGGGCGGCGCTTCTCGAGACCGGCGAGCGAGACGAGTTTCGTGGCTTCGGCGACACGCTCCCGCCGCTCGTCCAGCGGGAGGTGCCGCATCTTCAGGCCGAAGGCGATGTTGTCCTCGACGGTGAGATGCGGGAAGATGGCGTAGCTCTGGAACACCTGGTTCACATCGCGCCGGTACGGCGGAATCCGGGAGACATCCTGCCCATCGAGCAGGATCTGCCCGGAGGTCGGCGTCTCGAAGCCGGAGAGGAGGCGCAGCAGCGTGGTCTTGCCGCAACCGGAGGGGCCGAGCAGCGTGAGGAACTCGCCCTTGCGGATCGTGAGATCGACGTTGTCGACCGCCGTCACCGCGCCGAAGCGCTTCGTGACGCCGCGGATGTCGACCATGGTCTCGGTCGAAACCGGAGTGCGCTCGGTCGCCGCGACGGCGCGCGGGGCGAGGCGGAATTCCCATTCGAGCTGGGTGTCGGGTGGTTTGTCGGGCACGATCGGATTCGGTTTCGGGACTGATTGGTCGGAGAAAGTGTCAGCGGCGCTGTTCGTCGCGGCCGTGGAGGAACCAGAAGGCGACCGCGAACAGCGCCAGGAAGGTGATGCCGAGCGCGGCACCGAAGGGCCAGTCGCGCGCCTGGCCGAACTGGTTCTGGATGACATTGCCGATCATCGGCACCTTGGCGCCGCCCATCAGGTCGGTGACGGCGAACATGCCGATCGACGGTACGAATACGAGCAGCACGCCCGCGAAGATGCCGGGGCGGGTCAGCGGAATGATCACCTGGGTGAAGGCGCGCAGCGGGCCGGCGCCGAGGTCGAGCGCGGCCTCGATCATCGAGTTGTCGAGCTTTTCGGCACTCGTGAAGATCGGCAGGATCATGAACGGCAGATAGGTGTAGACGAGGCCGAGCACCACCGCCGCGGGCGTGTAGAGGATGTCGAGCGGGGCGGCGATCAGGTGCATCCATTGCAGGGTGGCGCTGACGAGACCCTCGCCCTTGAGCAGCGAGATCCACGCATAGGTACGCAACAGGAAGCTGATCCAGAACGGGATCATCACCAGCAGCAGCAGCTGGGAGCGTCGGGCCGGCGGCGAGCGGCCGATGAAGAAGGCCACCGGATAACCGACGACCAAGCAGAGGCCGGTGGTGAGGCCGGCGTACAGGAGCGAGCGGCCGAAGATGCCAAGGTAGACCGGATCGATGATCCGCACGTAGTTCGACCAGGTGAAGTCGAACACCACGCGGCCAAGCCCATCGCGCTGGCAAAAGGAATAGACGAAGAGGATGGCGGTGGGGGCGACGACGAAGGTCACCAACCACAGAAGCATCGGGCTCAACAGCAACCATCCGACCAAGCCGGGCCGGCGGCGGGCGCCGGCGGAGTTGTCGATCGAAACGGGAGCTGCGGCCATCGAGGACGAGGAGGAAAGACGGAGCCGGCGGGAGTGCTCACCGCCGGCTCCGTAGTGAAATCAGGAACCCGCTTTCAGGTCGGTGATGAGCTTGTCGACCAACGCCGCGGCGGTGCCGATGTCGCGGAACGACTCGGCCTTGAACGCGGGCGGGAAGCTGGCGGGGTTGGCAAGATCCTCGGGGCTGAGCAGCTTGCGGGCCTCGAGGTTGGGGTTGGTGTAAGGGAAGTCGGCGGAAATCAGGATGCTGACTTCGGGGCGCAGGATGAAGTTGATGAAGGCCTCGGCGTCGGCCTTGTGCGGGGCGCCCTTCGGGATGACGAGGCTGTCGATCCACAGATGCGCGCCCTCCTTCGGCAACACGTAGGCGAACTTCTTGTCCTCGCGGAAGAGCAGCGCGGCCTCGCCCGACCAGATCATGCCGATGTCGACCTCGCCGTTGAGGAAGGCGGTCTTCGGGCTGTCGGAGTCGAAGAGCCGGACCTGCGGCAGCCATTTTTTGAGGATCGGGCGGGCGGCCTCGATCGCGGCCGGGGTGAGCTCGTTGATGTCGCGATCGAGCGTGCGCAGCGCCCAGGTGAGGATCTCGCGGTTGTCGTTGAGGGTGACGATGCGGCCCGCGTATTTGCCGGAAAAGACATCGTTCATGCCGACGATCGGGTCGGTGATCTTCTCGGTGTTGACGACGATGCCGACGGTGCCGGCCATGTAGGGCACGCTGTACTTCTGCTCCGGGTCGGAGGGCAGATGCTGGAACACTTGGCCGATGTTCTTCATGTTGGGCACGTTCGCGAAGTCGATCTCCTCGAGCGCGTCGGCCTTGCGCAACGCCTCCACGACGTACTCGGAAGGCTGGACCAGATCGTACTCGGCGGCGCCACCGAGCAGCTTCGAGAGCATCTCCTCGTTGGAGGCGTAGGTCTCGTAGTTGACCTTGATGCCGGTCTCCGCCTCGAACTGGTCGAGGACGGCCTGGGGCACGTATTCGGACCAACCGAAGAGGTTGATCTCCTTCTTGGCGGCGGCGAGCGAGAGGGCGGCGCCAAGGGCGAGCCCGGTGGTGAGCAGGGTACGGAGCGATGTCTTCATGAGGAGGGGACGCGGGTGCGGGGTTGCGGGCTCAGCGACGGAGTCGTTTCACCCATTCGGAGGCCACCAGAAGCACGATCGTTGCCACGATGAAGATGGTCGACAGGGCATTGATCATCGGATTCAGGCCGACCTTCGCCATGCCGTAGATGCGCAGCGGCAGGGTGGCCGACGAGGAACTCGAGGTGAAATACGTGACGATCAGTTCGTCCATCGAGAGGGCAAAGGCCATCAGCCCGCCCGAGACGATCGCCGGCATCAGATACGGCACGATCACGTGCCAAAACGCCTTCAGTGGCGTGGCCCCCAGATCGAGCGCGGCCTCCTCGAGCGACGGGTCGAGACCGGCCAGGCGCGCCTGCACCGCCGCCATCACGAAGGGAAAACAAAACGTCGTGTGCGCGATGATGACCGTGCCGTAGCCGAGGCCGACGTGCACAGTCTTGAAGAAGACGAGCAGGCTGATGCCCATGATGATCTCGGGCACCACCATCGGGATGAACGCCAGCGTGCCGATCGTGCGGACCGCGCGGTAGCGGTAACGATACAACAACCACGCGCCGGTCGTGCCGACGACCACCGACAACGCCGTCGAGGCCGCCGCCACGATCAGGCTGTTCTCGAGGGCCGAGATCAACCGCTGGTTCGCGAACAGCGCCCGGTACCAGTCGAGGGTGAAGCCCTCCCAGACGATGTTGAGCCGCGAACTGTTGAACGAATACGCGACGAGAAACAGGATCGGCGCGTAGAAAAAGAGCAGCACCGCCACCGTCCAACCGCCAAACAACACACGAACGCGGGCCATGCCGCGGGCGGGAAGCAGGTTGTTGGTGGGAAGAAGCCGATTCATCTCAGCGCGTGCAGGTCTAGCCCCACCCCCCGGCCGCGCAAGCGGGTTTACGATGCAAAACGTGCATATTCGCGCCGCCCTTCGAACGGTGGGGCGGGCTTTGCGCCCGCCACGCGATGCGATGGGGTGTGCGGACCGCCGCTTGGCAAGCGGTTCTCCCCTGCCGCCGGAGGCTGCGACGAGTTGCCTTCGCGCTGGCGCCGCGCTCAGTGCGCGCGGATCAACTCCAGCAGCTCGCGGTCGAGTTTATGGCCGCGGAACGCCTCGTACTTCACGTCGTCGCGGCCGCTGTCGACCACACCGAAAGCGCCACGCAGGTTCCACATCGACCAGCCCCAGCCGGCTTCCTTCCAGAGCGCGAGCAGGTCGGTCATCCAACCGAGCATCGCCGGGTGCGGGGTGCGGTTGAAACAGCCCCACTCGCCCACGTGCACCGGCACGCCGAGCTTCATCAACGGCTCCCACTTCGCGATCAGCTCGGCGCGGAGTTTCTCCCGGTCCCACCGCACGCCGTGGTCGTCGACCATCGGCCAGACCGGCGGCGCCTTCGACTCGAACTCGTTCTCCGGCACCCACGTCGCCGTGTAGTGGCTGACCATCTTCGGCAGATAACCGCGCGTGCTCTGCACCAACCCGAGATCGACCAGACCGAGCACGGGAGTCTGCCCGATGTCGGCGCCGTCGACGACGATGAGGCGTTGCGGATCCTCGGCCCGGATCGCGTCGACCAATGCGCGGGCGATCTCCTCATAGCGCGAGTGTTCCGCCATGAACGGCGGCTCGTTGAAGAGGTCGAAACTGAGCCGCTCGCTCGGAATGCCGGAGTAGCGTTTCGCGAACGTGCGCCAATGGTGCACGGCAGCCGGCAGCGCCTTCTGCATCTCCGCGTGCGGACTGTCGAAGAGCTGCGCCGGCTCCTTGTCGCGGCCGTTCACGCAGTAACCGGGAATGCGGTGGAAGTTCAGGTTGATGTGGATGCCGAACTCGCGGCCCCACTCGATCGCCTCGTCGATCGGTGCGAGCGCGGCCTCGTCGATTTCCATCCAGTTTTCGGCACTCGACCACGCCCAGTACGACATGGGCAGGCGCGCAAAATCGAACCCCCACTCCGCCATCCACTCGAAGTCCGACTTCACGAAGCGTTGCCCACGGCGTCCGCCGGTCAGTTCGGTGAGGTTGAAACCGCGCCAGGGCGGGATCTTCGGTTGGACCACGCCGGACACCGGCATGGCGGAGGCGGCAGGTTGGGCGCACATGGATGAGGGAAGGAAGAGCCCGGCCGTCAAGGCCGCGGAGGCACCAAGAAATTTACGACGATTCATGGGGGAGGTTCGGCTAGGAAGACGCCAAGACCGTCGAATGCAAGCGGCCGACCCTCCAACCGAGCCTGCGCCGCATTATCCGGGAATCGCCATTTCACCCGGGCGCCGCAAGCGGCGCCCCTACAAGCCAATCTCTCCGGCTTCGCCCATCCGCCTGCGGTAGGGGCGTTGCTTGCGACGCCCTCCCCTGCGGCTTCGCCTCATTCCTTTCACCTCGCCGCGCGGGCGCCGCAAGCGGCGCCCCTACAAGCCGATCTCTCCGGCTTCGCCCACCCGCCTGCGGTAGGGGCGTTGCTTGCGACGCCCTCCCCTGTGGCACGAACCAACCGGCTTTGCTCGGACGCCGAATCCGATCTCGCACGACAAGGCCACAGCCACCACCATGCCCCAATGAACCAACGGCGGACGGATGAGCTGCATCGCCACCGACATTCGTGTTCCGGGCTCACCTACTTCGTGACCTGCTGCACTCGTGGCAGAAGACCGGGATTGACCGATTTCGCCATCGCACGCGCCCTGATCGAGCATGCATCCTTTGGCGATCGCGCGGGCGACATCGCCACATTGGCGCTCACGATCATGCCCGATCACATCCACTGGCTCTTCAGCATGGGCGACAGGCTTTCGCTGGGCCAAGTCATTGGCCGCTTCAAAGCAGCTTCGGGCCGGCAACTACATCCGATGGGGATCGAGTGGCAGCGCGACTATTTCGAACATCGACTGAGGCCCGACGAAGACGCCGAAGCATACGCGCACTACATTCTGTTGAACCCCTACCGCGCAGGCCTGCTCGAATCATCGCAACGCTGGTCATGGCTCTGGCTCCCCGAGCCTCGCCGTTTCCGGTTTTCGCTCCTGCTCGGATCCGATGGCGGAATCCCTGCAGAGTGGCTCTCCAACCGAACTTCAGCGCCTCTCGCGACCGGGGAGTGACTCCGCCGCGCGGGCGCCGCAAGCGGCGCCCCTACAAGCCGATCTCTCCGGCTTCGCCCATCCTCCTGCGGTACGGGCGTTGCTCGCGACGCCCACCCCTGCGGCTTCGCCTCATTCCTTTCACCACGCCGCGCGGGCGCCGCAAGCGGCGCCCCTACGGGCCGAACTCTCCGGCTTCGCCCATCCTCCTGCGGTACGGGCGTTGCTCGCGACGCCCACCCCTCAGCCCAGCAGCAGCCCCACAGCCACTAGGACGCCGAACAGCGCCAGATGCCCGGCCGTGCGGGCCAGAAGTCCGATCAGCTGTGGCGGAGGTGTGGTGGGCCGCAACTTGCGCCAGCACGCCAGCCCGAGCGGCAACGCGCCCAGCCCCAACAGCGCCCCAACGCCGAAACCGCGGGCCCACAACACCACCGGCACCGCGCCGCTGAGCAGCACTGCGGCGCCATATTGCCAACGCCCGAAGCGCTCGCCGAAGCGCACCACCGTGGTGCGTTTGCCGGCCACGGCATCGGTCTCCCGATCCCGATAGTTGTTCGCCACGAGAATGCTTGCCGCCAGCCCGCCCACCGCCGCCGCCGTCAGCAACACCTCCCACGTGAGGGTGCGCGTCTGCACCCAGAACGTCGCGCCGACGGCGACCAGCCCGAAAAACAGGAACACGAACACGTCGCCGAGACCGTGATACCCCAGCGGGTACGGCCCGCCCGTGTAGGCGATGCCGCAGAGGATGCACAGCACACCGAGCGGCAACAGTCCCCAGCCCCCGAACGGGATCAGCCCCAACCCGACCACCAGCGCGACGGCAAACGTCAGGGCCGTCGCCAGGCGCATCGTGGCCGGAGCCACCCACCCCGACGCCACCGCGCGGGCCGGCCCGACGCGTTTCTCGGTGTCGGCGCCCTGCACGAAGTCGAAGTAGTCGTTGGCGAAATTGGTGCCGATCTGCACCAGCAGCGCGAACGCGAGGCACAGCCCCGCCGCCCCCCAGTGGAGCGATCCCGCCTGCCTCGCAAACGCCGTCCCCACCAGCACAGGCACGAGCGCGGCCGGCAGGGTCTTCGGGCGCGCAGCCAAGATCCAGATACGGAGGGCGGAAGGGCGGTCGTTCATTGTCGACCGGGCTGGTAACGCTCCGCCGCCGGAAGCGCGAGCCTCTCTTCGAGGCCGCGGATCCGCCACAGGACCTCGTCGGCCAGCGCGAAGGGGTTCTCCCGAGGCAGAGTCGGATGCAGCGCGACCAGATGCTCGAGGGCCTCTCGATCACGGCCGCCACGGCGCAGCAGCTCGGCGTATACCCGGGCCGCGTAGAACGGCGCCGCCGGTTGGCGCGCCGCCAACCGATAGTGCTCGGTCGCTCCGGGCAGGTCGCCCAGGCGCTGGAGCTGCAGATTCGCGACCTCGATGTGCAAGAGCGGTTCGTCCGGGTGGTTCGCGAAACCCTTTTCCAGATACGCGATCGCCGCCCGGGCCTGGGCCGCGAACACCCGCTCGGCCACACCGGCCGGCACCGCGCCCTCGCCTCCGGCCCGGTCGATCCGCCAGTAGGGCATGTCATGGCCGATCATCCGCGCGCCATTGACCCAGAACGCCACCGGGCGCGGATCGACGGCCGTCACCAACTCGAGCGCGGCCTGCGTCCCCACGCTATCGCAACGTTCCCACGCCGCGTTGGCGCGCAGCCAGAGGAGATCCGCCGCCAGCGCGCGGAAGCCGCCGAGCAGGCCCAACACCACACCCTGCCCGGCCGCGCCCTCCAGACTGCGCCATTGCAACGCCGGTTGCCGCCGCACCTGCTCGGCCCACGCCGGCTCGGCCAGGCGACCGAGCCCGAGCCCCGCCACGAGGAGCACCAAAAACACTGGAACGGCGCGCCGGATCATCGGGAAGCCTCAGATCTCCCGGCGGCGGAAGCTCCACACCGCCAGCGCGAGAAATACCGCCGCATAGCCGAGGCCGTAGATCGCCACCCTTCCGGCCAACAGCCATTCGCCCGCAGACCCGAAATCCGAATACTCGGCGCCGAACAGCTGGAAGTTCGGAAACAGCAGGCCGATCGCCCCGCCCCCGATCCGCGCCGCCCAACCCGCGCCGCTCCGCCACACATCGTGCGCGAGGTACTGGAGGTGGCAGATGGTGAGCACGAGAAAACTCGCTGCCTGGGCGAAGAGGTTGGTCTGCGCGTAGCTCCCGATCAGCAGCACGATCGCCGTGAGCAGCCCGAACTTCACCGCCTGCAACAGCCCTCCGACCACCACGCCCATATACAGCGTCGCCGGTCCGGTCGGCGCGAGCGCCGACTCGCTCCATTGCGCCGGTCGCCCCAGATCGCGAAGCCACAGGACCGCCAGCAGCAGCCCGGTGACCGTTGCGCAGAAAACAAGCACCACCGCCCACGCGCCGAAGAATTTGCCGCAGATGAACTCGCCACGCCGTACCGGCCGAGCCAACACGGGCAACACCGTGCGGTTCTCGAGCTCACCGCCGAGCAGCTGCACGGTCGTGACGATCGTCAGGACCGAACCGAACAGCACGAGCGCGCCATGGCCGAAGTCCGCGACAAACTTCAGCTCCGCGCCGCCAAAATCCAGTTCGCGCAGTCCCAGGCTGCCCACCACCAGCAGCGCGGCCAGCAACGTGGTGAAGACAAACACCCGCTGCCGCACCGCCTCCTGGAACGCCTGCCCCGCGATCACCGCCACGCGACGGCCAGAGAAGCGGAGGGGGCCAGGATCGATCGTGCCTTTCCTCATTGCCGGACCTCCACCGCGGATTGAGCCGACTGCTCCGCCGCCACGACAGCCGAGAGAAAGAAACGGTCGAGCCGGGCCGAGGGCGTCTCGATCCCATGAAACCGGGCGCCACGCTCCGCCAACCAAGCGCGAAAGGCCGCCACCTCGCACTCCGGCAGACTGTCGACCACCAACGCCTGGCGTTCGCCCCGGCCGAGCAGCTCCTCGAGCGAGCCCTCCGCCAGCATGCGCCCGCGGTGGAGGATCGCCACGCGGTCGCAGATCTCCTCGATCTGCGTGAGGAAATGGGAGCAGAGCAACACCGTGCAGCCACGCCGCTTCTGCTCGAGAATCAGCTCCGCGATTTCGGCCGCGCCGACCGGGTCGACACCCGCCGTCGGCTCGTCGAGGATCAGGATCGGCGGATCGGATACCAGCGCCTGCGCCAGTCCGATGCGCTGCAGCATGCCCTTCGAGTAGCCCCCGATCCGTCGATCGGCGGCACGGGTCAGTCCCACGCGTTCCAGCAGCGCGGCGATCCGCTCCTCGCGCCCGGCCCTCGGCAGGTCGCAGAGCCGCGCGTGGTAGCGCACGAGCTCCCGACCCGAAAGGTGCTTGGGAAAGTACGGAGCCTCCGGCAGGTAGCCGATGGACCGATGCGACGCCGGATCCGCACCTGGAACGCCGGCAATCAAACACTCGCCCCGGGTCGGCCGCAGGAGCCCGAGCAGCGCCTTCAACGTGGTGCTCTTGCCCGAGCCGTTGGGACCGAGCAGCCCGTACACGGTACCAGTCGGCACGGTCAGCGAAAGATCGTCGACCGCCCGCACCCGCGAGCGTCCGCCCGGCAGCGGGTACTCCTTGGTCAGGCGGCGGATCTCGATCGCGGGTGGCCGCCCCGTCGTGCTCGTTTCATTTCCATCCCCCATTTTCATCCCCTCCGTTTTCCCTCCCGTTTTTCCGTCTACCGAATCGCAAATCCCTGAAACTGCGGTGGTCGTCGCTCCGTGCTCCGCTCGGTCTTGCGGATGTAGCCCGGCATTGCATCGGCCAGTCCCCGCAAAAACGCCTCGATCTCACCCCTTCGGCCCTCCGCCTCCAGGTGCACACGCCCGTCGTCGAGGTTCCGCACGAAACCCGTCACCTCGTACTCCTTCGCCACCTGGAGCGTGGTGTAGCGGAATCCGACGCCTTGGACATGGCCCGTGAAGTAGACGGTCTCGTGCTGAACTTCGTTCATGGAGGGTTCGGGGCGAAAAACGCGAGGACACGATCACGGTGATTTCCTTCGTAAACTCAACCCGGAACGCACCTTCCGACAGTACGCGCCGAAGGGCCCAGATTTCCCTTTCCAAGCCCCCCCTCCGGTCCACACTGCCGCGCAGGCCTCACGGCCACGCCATGAACAACTCCAGCAACAACGGCAGTCCAGACGACAGTGAGGAGCATGGCGAACTCGTGTGGAACGAGTTCGATTGGGAACGTTATCTGCGGCAGCGCGACGAGGCCGTCGGCGAGTACCGCCAAGTCTACGACAAGGTCGCCGACCAGCCCGAACGCATCGACGAGATCGCCCGCCAGCTCGGCTGGGAACCCACCCTCGACGGCGACGCCGACGGGGACGATGACGACGACGAGGATTTCGACGACGACCTCGACCCGTACACGCTGCACCGCAACCCGGTCTATGTGGCAACCCGCGCGCTCTTCGCCGGCCTGATCGAGGCGACCGAGGCGGCCGCGCTCTCCGGCATCGATTTTTCCGCCGTCCACGCCTTCCCGCTCCTGCGCACGCTGCACGCCGCCGAGATGTCGGTGGTGCTCGGCGTGCAGTCCTTGGATCTCGGTGACACGGCGCTGGGCATCTCGCAGCTCAAGCGGGCGCTCAGCCTGCTCAACCGCGCGATGTCGCTGGTGCCCGACTCCCCGTCCGGCGCCGAGGACGATCTGCCCGAGCTGAACCGCTACGCCCGCCCGCGCCTGTTCGACCTGCGCGAGATCTGCCTGCGCGTCGTGCGCGAGAGCCGGCTCGAGCTCGACCAGCCGCTCGAAGACGAGGAAAACTAACCGCGTCTCCAGGCATCGGAGACGCCCGCCGCCCCGGCCACACGGCTGCAGGCGGAACTTGGCCCGCAATGCCCGCTTCTGCGGCGCGGGCCACCTGTCTGGACGCAGCCCGGGCGCCGCAAGCCCCCCCCCACGCACACCGTTGGTGCGCAATCCTCCGCTGCGCAGCGCGCTTCGCGCGGTCCTTCTCCGCTTCGCTCCGTCGAACCCAAGGGCGCGTTCCGCGCCGCCTCCGCTGCGCTGCGGCGGTTCTCATCCCCCTCGGCTCAAGTCGCTTCAGCCTGCCAGACCCAAACATACCCTCGACGAGGACAGGCGGGAAAATGGCGGAGAGAGGGGGATTCGAACCCCCGATAGGCTGTTACACCTATAACGGTTTAGCAAACCGCCCCCTTCGGCCACTCGGGCATCTCTCCGAAAAGGTGGGCGGATCAAAGTCGCGCCCGGCCCGAGTGCAAGGCCATTTCCCTCCGAATCTCCCGCCGCCCGCATTTTCCCCGGCCCCAATGCGAAGTCGCGCCGGGCCCGCTGGAGTCGGGTCATAACTCCGGCATGACACTCCCCGGCGCCCTCCACAGCGCCGAACTCCAGCTGACACCCTGAGCCGCGCGGCGAATCCGAATCGCTTCAGAAAATGGGGTTGACTTGCGGCATTCGGAACCGACTGTCGGCGGCTTTCGTATGACCAACCCGCCTGAGAAACAGTCGCGCAGTCTCTCCCCGGACGAGATTCCTTTCCACGCCACCCAGTCGTTCGGCCGCTACACGACCGACACGGGTAAGATTCTGCCTCGCAAATACACCCGTATGTCCGCGAAGCAGCAGCGCAAGGTCACCACGACCATCAAGCGCGCTCGCAACATCCAGCTGCTCGCCTGAGCGTTCGGCTGAGATCGTCTTTCCTAAGCCGGAGCTCACGCTCCGGCTTTTTTTGGGCCCCCACAGCCAGCCATGGCGCAGATCCACTCCCCGACCCCAAGCAACATCCGATTCCTCGCCGGCGTGCTCGCCGAAGGAGGGCTGGTCGCTGTGCCCACGGAGACGGTCTACGGCCTGGCCGCCAATGCCCTCGAGCCCGAGGCCTGCCGTGCGATCTTCCGCGCAAAACAACGCCCGCTCTCCGATCCGCTGATCGTGCACGTGGCCTCGGTCGCCGCCGCCGGGCGCCTCGCCCATCTCAATGCCGACGCCCGCCGGCTCATGCGGGCATTCTGGCCGGGACCACTCACGATCGTGCTGCGCAAGCGCCCCATCGTGCCCGACCTCGCCACCGCCGATGGCCCCACGGTCGCCGTGCGCAGCCCGGCCCACCCGGTGATGCGGCGACTGCTGCGCCGGTGCCGCCTGCCACTCGCCGCACCCAGCGCCAACCCATTCGGCTGTATCAGCCCGACCACGGCCGAGCACGTCGAGATCGGGCTCGGCCAACGGATCGAGCACATCCTCGACGGCGGCCCCTGCCACGTGGGCGTCGAGTCGACGATCGTGGACCTGTCGGATCCGTCCGCAGCGCAGGTTCTGCGGGTCGGCGGCATCACCGCGGAGGAACTCGCCGCCGTGCTGGGTCGACCGATACCGGTGCGCAACCAGGCGGTCGCCGCCGGGCCGCTGCGCGCCCCCGGCCTGCTCACCCGACACTACAGCCCCGACACCCCGCTGGAGCTGCATGAGCGCATCACCAAGGCCCGGCTGCGCGCCGCCGGGGCCGACGAGGGTTTCCTGCTGTTCGCCACACCCGCCGGCGGCCTCCCCAAGACCCGAGCGACCGTACGGGTACTTTCACCTCAAGGGAGCCCGAAGCTGGCCGCGCGGCGGCTCTTCGCCCAGCTCCACCTGCTCGACCGTGCCGGCCTGCGGCAACTGCACGCCGAACTCGCGCCGGAGTCCGGTGCCGGCATCGCGATCAACGACCGGTTGCGCCGCGCCGCGGCGAAGCGCACCTGACACTGGGGCCGGGTCGCCGGTCTCTCCCCATGCCCCGGCTCCACGCCTGCGGTAGGGGCGTTGCTCGCCGACGCCCCCTACGGCGCAGCCCCCCCTTTTTTTTTCCGCGGCGCCCCTACGACGACAGCAAACCGGCGTCCTCAGTCGAACCGCGTGACCTTGACCTCGTCGCCGAGATTCGGCGACAGCGGCAGGTGGGCGGGCGAGAAGACGATCCGCGGCAGATGCAGGTCGAGAGCCGCGCCGTCGATGCGGAAACGGGTCTTGTTGCGCGTGGCCTCGTCGCGCAGGTCGATCGTGCGCACGATCCACTGATCCTGGGTGCGCTTGAGATCGAGCACGCTGATGGTCTTCACCGCCACGCCGTCGGGCCCGAGCTCCTCGGCCTGCACGAGGGCGGAAAACTGGGTGTCCAGGTAGAAGCGCACGGCGGTCAGCGCCGGGCGCGCCTCGGCGATCTCGGCGGGAGGATACGCGATGAACCGGTGCGCCGGCCGCCCGCGCACGCTGATCACGCCCTCGAAGACGAAGTCGCTCCAGAAGAGAAACGGCATCTGGAGATCGAAGGCGGTGAGGTCGGTGCCGGCCAACGGGGCGAAAAGCTGGGCCGCGCCGACATCGACGGCCTCGGCTCCGTCGGCAGCCACGGTCCACACCGCCGGTTGCGGCCCGTTCTGGACCAGCACACGCCGCACGCCCTCGGCCGCGGGCGGAAACTCGACGAGCGTGAGCGGCCCGTTGTCGCCTCGCGTCCCATACATCCGCGCCTCGACCGAACGCTCCTCGCCCCGGCGGGGCATCACCCGAAGCGTGAAATCGAGCGCGTAGTCGCCGGCGATGCCGAGTTGACGGAACTCGGCGAGGAGGCGCCGCCCCTCGGTCTGGTCCGCCGAACCGGTGAAATCATACTTGGGCTCGGGGCGGATGCGGCGTTCGGCAGCCACCTGCAGGCACAAAAAAAACGCGAGGCAGAAGACCGTGCACCGGCCAAAACGCCTCGCGTTCATGAAAGGGAATACCCGCAGCTCAGGATTGCGGCGCCGGGGCCGGAACCTCGACCGGGGCCGGAGCGGCCTCGGGAGTCGCCGGCGCGGTGGAAACCGGGGCGGACGGGAGCGACTCGGTCGACTTGTCCTTGTGCTTCACGACGTAGAGCTGGCCGAGGTAGGCGGCGAACGCGATGACGAAGAACGCGACGGCCAAGGTGATGGTCGAGCGGGTGAGCACGTTGCCCGTCTCCGCGCCGAAAGTGGCCTCGGCCACGCCGCCGCCCATCGCGGTACCCAGACCGCTGTCGGAACGCGGTTTCTGGACCAACACGATCAGACCGAGAAACAACGAGACGACGACAAGCAGGAAGGTCAGGATGACGACGAGAATGCTCATGAAGCGGCCGAGGCAACCGGCCACCCTGCGCTTTGTCAAGGCAGGTCCGGCGCGGTGACACTGCGGGCGCGGGGCGCCTCCCTCGATTCAGGGAAACGGGCCGGCGAATCCGGCACTCAGACGTTCACGCCGAGCCGGTCGAGGATGCGCTGCAGGTCGGTGTTGCCCTGGTACTCGATCACGATCTTGCCCTTCTTGGGCGAGTGCTTGAGGGAGACCCGGGCATTGAAGTGCGAGGTGAGTTTTTTCTCGATACTGGCGACCGCGGTGGCCTCGCCGGCGGGCACCGGACGCCCCGAGGCGGCGGCCGCGGCGCTGGGGGCGGCAGCCGCCGCGCGGCGCCGCTGCACGAGCTGTTCGAGCACGCGCACACTCACACCTTCCTCGATCGCACGGCGCGCGAGCAGCTGGCGCTCGGCCGGAGCCTCGAGTCCGAGCAGGACCTTCGCATGGCCGACACTCAGATGCCCCTTCGAGATGTAGCCCTGGATCTCGGAGTCGAGCTGGAGCAGGCGCAGGGCGTTGGCGACCGAGGCACGGGCCTTGCCCACCCGCTCGGCGGCGGCCTCCTGGGTGAGGTCGAAGTCGCGGATGAGGCTGGCGTAGCCGAAGGCCTCTTCCATCGGGTTGAGATCGGCGCGCTGCAGGTTCTCGATGAGCGCGAGCGCCGCCGATGTGGCGTCGTTGGCCGTGACCAGGCGGGCCGGGATCGTCTTGATCCGCAGGTGCTGGAAGGCGCGCCAACGGCGTTCGCCGGCGATGAGCTGAAACTTCTCCCCGACCCGGCGCACCGTGATCGGCTGCAGGAGGCCCTCGGCGCGGATGCTTTCGGCCAACTCGGCCAACGCCGCCGGCTCGATCGACTTGCGCGGCTGATGCGGGTTGGGCTCGATCGCGGCCACCGGAATCTCGGCGAAGCCCTCGGGCTTGGGCAGGGCGGCCGGCTGCGCCGGGGCCGCGGCGGGGGCCGGAGCCGGCGCCTGAGGCGCACCCGCGGGTTTCTTCGCCGGGGAGGCGTCGTTCTTCTTCGCGGCGGCGCCGGCGCCCGACGCGATCAGCGCGCCGAGACCGCGCCCGAGGCGGGATGGGGACTTGGGGGTGGCCATGGTTGGTCGGGGTTGGGGCTTCGGTGGCGACTTCACTCGCCGCTGGCTCCGGGGATGAAGAGGCTTTGGCCGACGCGCAGCTTCGTGGGATCGGCGATGCGGTTGGCGTTCTGTATGTCTTTCGTCGACACGCGATATTTGCGCGCGATGGTGGAGAGCGTCTCGCCGGGCTGGACCGTGTGCGTGATGCCCTCCTTCGGGAAATCATCGGTGAAGTTGGTGGTGATGGTCGCGCGGGAGGCGCGTCCCTTGGCCACGGCCGCCACCGCGGCGTTGGTCTCCTTCGCCAACTTGGTGATCTGCTGCGCCACCGTGCGCAGGACGTCGCGTTTCTGGTCCGCCAAGGAGGCATCGGTGGAGCGGCGCAGCTCGTTGAGGGAGTCGTTGAGCTGCGCGAGCGTCACGTAGGCGGCACGGCCCGATTCGGCCTGGTTGGCGAGTGCCGCGTTGTCGCGCTGCAGCTGGTCGACCGTCGCGCGCATCTCCGCCACCGACTGCTGGAGCAGGCGCACGTCTTCACGCAGGTTCGCCAGCTCGAGTGCACGCGGGTCCGGGCGCTGGGCGAGCAGCACGGAGGAGGCAGTCAAACCGAGGGCAAAGGCGATCCGCTGTAGCATGCGGCGCAGCATGCAAAAGCGGCGTGGCAAAAACAAGCGCGTTGGCGCACTCCATCTTTTCACTTCGCCGCCGCACGCGGAAACGGCACCGGTGCGACGAGCGGCGGCATCGGCTGCGACGCCATGATCGCACCGACAGCGACGGCGAAACCGCGGAGGAAATCCGCGGCCGGCAGCATCTTCCCGCCGGGCCGTTGCAGCCGCAACAGCCGCAACACGCCGGCCCCGGTTGCGATGCGGAAGGCATCGGCCGCAGGCGCGAGCACGGTGCCGGGCGCCTCGGCGCACGCCCCCTCCTCCGCCTCGGCCAAACCCAACTTCACGGTTGTGCCGGCGATCTCCGCCGCACACCCGGGCCAGGGCATCAGCGCATTCACCCGACGGGCCAGCTCCGCGGCCGGCCTCGCAAAATCCAACACCCCGTCGCTCTTCGCCAGCCGTCGGCAATAGGACACCTGCGCCTCGTCCTGCTCGCGCGACTCCAGTGAACCGTCGCGCAATGCCGCGAGGCAACGCGCCGTCAGCGGAGCCGCCGCGCGGCCGAGCGCCGCCTCCATCGTGCCGGTCGTCTCGTGCGGACCGATGCCCACGCGCTCCGCATCGACGATCGCGCCCGCATCGAGCCGGCGCACCACCCGCATGAAGGTGACGCCGGTCTCGGTGTCGCCGCCGGCGATGGCCGCCGTCACGGGCGAGGCGCCGCGGTATTTGGGCAGCAACGACGTGTGCAGATTGAAGACCCCCCGGGGCGGCATCGCGAGAAAGTCGTCCTTGAGCAGTTGGCCGTAGGCCATGACCAACGCCAGATCGACCCCGAGCCCCCGCACCGCAGCCACATCGTCGGGGCCGAGGCGTTCGGGTTGGAACACCGGGATGCCGTGCGCCAGCGCCCATTCCTTGATCGGTCCGGGCAGAAGCTTCTGACCGCGCCCGTGCGGGCGATCCGGCTGGGTGAACACCGCCACAACCTCCGCAAGCGCCCGCCCCTCACCGGCGAGGAAGTCCAGTGTCGGCAGAGCAATCGGGTCGGAACCGAGGAAAACGAGGCGGAGCGGGAGCATCGACCGGCAGCGTGCGCGACGCCCCGTCGCGAGCGAGACTTTTGCACACGCGCACCCTTCCGATTCGGGCAAAGAAAAGGGCGCCGGTGCTTTCGCACCGGCGCCCAAGAGACAGAGCTCGTTGTTCGGTCTTCCGGGCGCCACAACCCCAGTGGCGACGCCCGGTCGGCGATCAGAACGAGAACTTGTTGGAGAGGAACCAGGTGGTGCCTTCCGGGATACGGCTGACCGCGGGGGAACCGTCGGGCTGCACCGTGACCGGGATCAGATCCATGTCCGCAAAGGCATTGCGGATGTTGAGCTGAACGCGCCAGTTGATCTTCTCGGTGAGCTTACGCTCGTAGCCGACCCAGAGGTCGATGTTCGCCTCGGACGGGCCGTAGTACGGATTCTCGAGATCGAAGGCGGTCGGATCGTCGACCGTCGCGCCCTCGTGCACCGGGTAGCCGACGACGACCTTGTCCTGCCAGCGATACGCCGCACCGACGTTGATCCCCTTGAGGAAACCGGTCGAGAAGGTGTAGTTGGTGACGAGGTTGAAGCGCCACGGACGGAGCTCCGGCACATCCGAGTTTTCCTGCATGCGGTACAGGTAGTAGCCGGACATGAACTCGCGGCCGAACTTGCCACGGAGGCTTTCGCCCGGGGCGTAACCACCATTCCAGAAGCGGACATCGCCGATCACGCCGACCTGCTGGCCTTCGTACGTGACGGGAGTGTTGTACACCGCCCAGCGGTCCTCGATGAAGTCGACCAGCGACTGCGCCATGTTGAGGCGAGTGGCGGAAGTCTTCGAGGCATTGATGGTGATGTTCCAGTTCGGGATCGGCTGGGCCGTGAGTTCGAACTCGGTACCCTTGGACACCGTGTCACCGGTGATGGTCATACCGGCCGGCTGGGTGCCGGCGATGAAGCCACCGGCATCCGCCGCGGCGGTGTCGATGCCCCAGAGCTTGAACCAGGCGTCCGACGGGCGGGTCGCCATGTAGGCGTTGCAGATCGCATCGCCGGCAGCCTGCGCATACGCGATCTGTTCATCCGTCCAGCCGGCCTCGGGGGTCGTGCTCGCCACGATACCGAGCGGATCGTAGCCCTTGGTGAAGTCCGCCCAGCCACCGCCGGCGACGCGATCGAGGTTGTTGCGGGCGAAGCCATAGGCCCACGCCTCGGCACCCCAGATCATGTACGCACCGCCGAAGGTCGACAGCTCGTCGTTGGTGATGCGGGTCTCATACCAGTTCACCTTCAAGGACAGCTTGTCGTTCAAGGTGGTGATCACGAAGCCGTAGTCCTTGGTCTGGCCCTGCGGCGACGGGAGGGCGTTGCCCACCACATCGATGCGACCAGCCGCCGGCTGGAAGTTCGAGGAGCGGTTGTAGAACAGCGAGAGGCCCGTGTTGCCCGGGAGCTTGCTGCGGATGAACTGCGGCGTGTGGAGCACGAAGCTCCACGTGTTGGTGTGGCCTTTGACGTCCGCATCCGGCTCGTCGGGCAGCGCGTAGGCCGAGCCGCTCAGATCGACCGTGTTCAAGCCGTCGATCAGCGGCAACGAATTGTTGCCGCTGGGCAAGGCGTAGGACTTCTGGCGGTCTTCGCGGTAGCCATAGCTGGCCACGAAAAGCCCGTCGAAGAAGTAGCCCTGCCAGTTGATCGCGCTCGAAGCGGTCTCCGAGCGGGTCAGGCTGGCGCCGGTCGTGAGCGCATCGCGATCCCCTGCGGCATCGCTGACGAGATCGACGTGCGGGCCGACGCCCCAGCCCACGTAGTTGGCCGGGTTGGCCGCCTGCGTGGTGGTGGCACCGAACTGGTCGACCCACGGATCGGTCGGCAGAACTCCGGTGGCGGCCCAAGTCTTGTCGAAGCCCGACAGGACGTAGCCCGAGCCCGGAATCTGGACGGCGGTGAGGTTGCCGATGTTCGCGGTATTGACATTCGCGAGATGCGCGATGCCCGCCGTGGACAGGTAGTTGAGGGTGTTGACGGTGTGGTCGCGCAGCGCCGGCGCGGCGACCGAGGCCGCATAGGCCTCGTCGGCCGCGTAACGGAACCAGTTGCGGGTCTCGACATCGACATCGTCGCGGCTGAGGAGACCGGTGAAGACATGGCGACCAAGGATCTTGGTCAGCTTGCCCTTCGCCATGATGTCCTCGAAGCGGAACTCGCCGAAGAGCGTCGCCCGCATCGACTCGCGCTTCGAATCGTAGCTATTGTTCGCATACTGATCCGAGATCGCGCTGGCGCGGCCGTAGTTCGGGTTCGGCGAGCCGTCGATCAACCGGTTGTTGAGGTCGATGGTGATCGCTTGGCCGAACTCGGAGAACATGTTCACCTGGCCGGCGGAGTAGTTCTGCTTGTCGTAGGTCAGGTCGAGACCGAGACGATTGTCGAACAGGGTCTGCGAGAGCGAGATGTTGGTCGCTTCGTGATCGGACCATTCCTTCTTGTTCGGGCCGTCGATCAACTTGTTGTAGAAGTCGAAGATGCCACGATCGGCGAGGGTCTCGTTGCGGTAGAAGGCGGAGTTTTCGATCGTGCCGACAGTGCCCTCGAGGTCCTTGCGGGCCTGCACACCCGACATGATGGTCCACGGCACCGACAGACCGGTGGTGACGGTCTTGGAGAGCTCGGTGAACATCAGGTACGAGTTGGCCCCGTTCGGGTCGGAGAAGACCGAGACGATGCCACCGTAGTTGCGACCCAGCGGACCGATGCCGCGATAGAGGTAGGCGCTGTTGTCGCCGCGCATGCCGGCGGCGAGGTCGCCGTTGGCGCGCAGGTCGGCCAGAGTGGCGCTGTCGTTGATGGCGATGGTCTGCGGATTGATGCCACCCGCCTGACGGATCGCCGAGAGGATCGGGTTGGTCCACCACGGAGTGATGAGATCGCCGGGGGGAAGGATGCGCGGACGGTTGGCGTCGATATCACCCTTCTCGTAGTTGACGCGAAGGGTCGTGCGGGCGCCGTCGAAGCGGAGGAACTTCGGGTCGAAGCGGCCCGAGAGGAAGATACGCTCGTCGCGCTGGTAGGTGGGCTGTTGCCGATACTGGGTGTTGTCGTAGAGGCTGGACACGCGCAGGGCGAGTTCGTCCTCGAGGATCACCTTGTTGTAGTCGATGCTGGCGCGGTAGCTGCCGTAGCTGCCGTAACGAGCCTCGATCGAGCCCTGGTCCGCAAACGACGCGCTGTTGAGCGAGCTGTTGATGATGCCAGCGGGGCGGCCGATGCCGTAGAGAATCGCATTCGGACCGCGCTGCATATCGACGCGACCGACGTTGAACGAGTCCCACGGAATGTCGGTGATGAAGAAGTCGCGGGTGTTGTCGGCCTGGCCGAGACCACGAACACGGGTCGATTGATGGGGCGACATGCGCTGGGCGGTGTCGTCCAGCGCTGCGGAATTGCCCAAGCCGGCCATGTTACCACCCAGACCGGACACTTCCGTGGAGGTCGTGTAGGTCAACAGGGTCTGGTTGTTCGTCGCACCGGTGTTCGAGAGGAACTCCGGGGTGACGACCGAGATGGCCGAACCGACATCCTTGAGCTCGGTGCGCACACGCGCACTGGCCAGGGTGGCGGTGGCGGCATAACCTTTGGCCTCATCCGCACTGACGATGAAGGGCGAGAGGACAACAATCTCCTCTTCGACTTCGGGGGCATCGGCGGCCGGCTGGGGGGCCGGAGCGGCTTGCCCGAACATGCTCGGGGCAACCGCGGTAGACAAGACGGCAGCGGCGATGTACGCGCCTGCCGTAATCTTTTTACGGGTCATAGGGTCCGTTCTCTTTGATTTGGGGGGTTGTGCTTATCCCATCGCATCGGTGGATGGGACCTCGCGAGCATAGCGAGACCGGGAAGAAGAGAAAATGAGATCCTTTTCTGGCGTCATGAATACTATTCCCCAAAGCACTACGCCTTTTCTCGGATTTCTACGATACAACGTTAAATCACAAGTGCCCACCTCCTCCCGGTTTCCGATCAGGTCGGTAACCAGATGGGGCATCCACACTTTTTAGCCCAAAGCGGGCCACCGCTCACCTAATTCCGTTCTAACTTGCGCGCATGACTCATCCGCCGAGCGAATTCACCACAGGGCACAGCCCTCCCCTGCTTCGCAAAAGAGGGGCTGCGGCGGCGACGCGCACCACTCCACCACGATCCGCGCAAGCCCGGAGGTTTCACCGTGGCGAAAGCCGCAGGGCATTCGTGCCGACTCCGCGATGTTTTCGACGGAGGCGCCAAGGGGCGGAAACTTCCACCGATCCCACCGTGGCGCTCCGCCCTCCGCCATGCCGACGTGGGAAACGTCCGGGCTCACGCCCCACGCCCACGGCACGCCTTCGCCTCAGCCGTGATGATGCAGCCCCCACCGCAAAACGCGTTTTGCCCCGGACGGGATGAAACAGGGCGGTGACGAGAGTCGAGCGTCGAGTGGCGAGCGCCACTCCAATTGTGCACAACGCGATTGCCCCAGGGGGCTCTCGATCTGCCTCCGAAACTCCGGCTCTCGACGCTCGTCCCTCGACTGAATGACTACCCCTCAGCTTAGGCTCATCGGGTCGACGTCGATCGTCTGCACCACCCCGTCGGGAAACGTGAACTCCCGCTGCAGCCGCACCAGCGCGGCGACCACCTTCGTCACCTGCCCGGTGAAATACCAGAGCTGGAACCGGTATTCGCCCTGCACGCGCTCGATCGGCGAGGGCGAGGGGCCGCGCAGCTCGGCAACATCGCCGACGAGCTCGGTGGCCTTCTTCGCCCATTGCTCCGCCACCCAGAGCACCTTCTCGGCGTTGTCGCCCCGGAACACGTGATGCACCAGGTGCCGGAACGGCGGATACCGGAACTGCTCGCGCAGCTTCACCTCGCCGTCGATGAACCCGTCGAAATCCGACTGTTTGGCGAACTGGATCGCCTCGGCCTGCGGGGTGAACGTCTGCACCACCACCTCCCCCGCCCGATCGCCCCGCCCCGCCCGCCCGGCCACCTGGACGAGCAATTGAAAGGTGCGCTCGTTGGCCCGGAAATCGGGCACGTGCATCGAGATGTCGGCATCGACCAGCCCCACCAGCGTGACGTTCGGAAAGTCGAGCCCCTTGGCGATCATCTGGGTGCCCACGAGGATGTCGATCTTGCCGGTGCGGAACTCGCCGAGGATCTCCCGGAACAGGTTCTTCCGGCCCATCGTGTCGGCATCGATACGGACCACCCGCGCCCGCGGCAGGATGCGCGTCACGTGCTCCTCGATCTTCTGCGTGCCCATGCCTCGCATCCGGATTTTGGGCGAGCGGCACTGCGGGCAGACCAGCGGCGCCGGCCGCACCTCGCCGCAGAGGTGGCACTTCAACGTCTCGTCGGCCCGGTGGTAGGTCAGCGACACGCTGCAATGCGGGCACTCCGCCACGTAACCGCACTCCTGACACAGAAAACTGCTCGAGTACCCGCGCCGGTTGATGAACAGGATCGTCTGCTCCTTCTTCGCGAAGCGGTCGTGCATCTTGTCGATCAACAGCCGCGAGAGCACCGTGGTCGCCCGTTTCGCCATGATCTCACGGCGCATGTCGACGATGTGCACCAGCGGCATCTTCCGGTCGTCGATCCGCGTCGGCAGCACCTCGTGGCGATACCGCCCGCGCCGCACGTTGTTCACCGACTCGACCGAGGGCGTCGCCGAACCGAGCACACACACCGCCCCGGCCAGCATCGAACGATACACCGCGACGTCGCGCCCGTGGTAGCGGGGCGTCTCGTCCTGCTTGTAGGCGGGCTCGTGCTCCTCGTCGACGATCACCAGCCGCAGATTCCGCACCGGCGCGAACACCGCCGAGCGCGCGCCGACCACGATCCGCGCCTCGCCCGAGGCGAGCGCCAACCAGCCGTCGAGCCGCTCGCCTTCGCTGAGCGCACTGTGCCAGACCACCACGCGTTGCCCGAGCTGCTGTTCGAGCCGCCCGCGCAGGCGCGCGACGGTCTGCGGAGTCAACGCCACCTCGGGCACGAGGTACACCGCACCGCCGCCGCCCTGGAGCATGTCGGCGATCGCATGCAGATACACCTCGGTCTTGCCCGAGCCGGTCACGCCCTGCAGCAGATGCACGACAAAACCGCCCTGCTCGCCGCTGGCGCGGATCGAGTCGACGGCCGCCTTCTGCGCCGGGTTGAGGACCGGCGGAATCACCGCCACGGGTTCGACGCCGCCCAGGTCGTCGCGGTAGGCGATCCGCTCGATGCGATGATCGATTTCGCGCAACGCACCGTGTTTGACCAGCGCCGCCACGCTCGACGCCCCCACCCCGAGCCGCTCGAGCACCAGCGCCTTCGCCAACGGCTGAAGCTGGACCTTGAGGAAGGCGTAGAGCTTCGCCTGCTGCGGCGCGCGACGGTTGAGCTTCTCGAGCTCCTCCACCGACAGCTCCCGGGCCACGGCGAGCCGTTTCTCGATCTTCAACGCGAGCCCCTTGCGCACCGACACCGGAATCATCGCCTCGATCACCGCGTCAAGCGGCGCCGCGTAGTACGCCGAGATCCAGCGCGCCAGCGACAACAACTCCGGGGTCAGCGCGGGAAACGGATACACCGCCTCCGCGACCAGCTTCAGCTTCTCGGGCGGGCAGTCGGGCGTCGGGTCCAGCTGCGACACCACCGCCAACGTGAAACGGTTGAGGATCGGCACCCGCACCAGCGAGCCCACCGCGATGGTCGCGTGCAGCTTCTCCGGTGCGCGGTAGTGCAGCACCTTGTCGAAACCGGCGAGCGGATGGACGGCGACGATCATCGTTGGGCAACCGCGAGTAACCCTCGCCCGCCCCTTCCGCCGCAAGGCGTTTCGGCGACACCCGCGCCAAACCGTCCCCGCCCGTCCCGCGAACAAACACCGCGCCGCGACCGTTTGCACCAGCCCCAGAACCAACCAGCCGCCCGAGGCAGGAACACCGATTTTTGTCCCGATCGGGACAAAAATCGGTGTTCCTGCCCTCCCTCCCCCGCACATCAACCAGCGGCCAGCCCGGGATCGTTCACTCCCGTGGGTCAGAGCGTGTTCCGGGCAGTCACGCTATCACGGCCGCTTCGGTTCGGTCTCACGGCCGCGAGCCCAAGCAGTGTCGCAAAAGAACCTCGGCAAATTGACCACTCTTTGGGCCCATGGGGGCGCTGTAGGATACCGGCTGCCAGGCGGCTCCAATCCTGATCGCGCGAGCACACTCCTGCGTCATCAACCGAAGCTTGCGCCCAACGCTCAGATCACGAAGCGCACCTGGAACTCGCTCGCCCCCTCCGGTTGTACCAGCTCGAACTTCCCGGCGGTCTCGACCGTGAACTTGCGCGCCTGCGCCGCTTCGACCAGCGCGCGCTCCAGACGGCCCGCCGCCTCCGGCTCGCAGTCGACATTGAAGAACACCTTCAGATTCGATTTCCGCCCGTCGTCGAACTGCACCAGGAATGCGTTGTGCGCGATGAAGAGCAGATCGTCGTAGGCGTAGACCGCCTCGTGGCCGATCTCTTCGACGATCTCCTTGGCAATACCGAGAGGACGCAGGCTCATGGGGAAACGATTGTGGCGTGGTGGATGATGGCGGAGCACCCGCGACGAGCGGGTGCCGCGAGGCCCGATGAGCAACCCGCGTGCCCGTTCCGGCGCGTTTTCCCGCAACGCCCGACCACGGCATCCCCGGCCCGCAATCCCACGTTTGACAGTGGATGGGCCGCACCGAAGAGTCGCCCCGTGAGCCCTGAGGCCAACCTCGAAAAATTCCGTTCGTTCCTCGCCGCCCGCGGCCTGCGCCTGACCAACCAGCGCATCGCCATCCTCGACGCGGCCGCGGCCCAGACCGAGCACTTCACCGCCGAACAACTGCTCACCGCCGCCCGCGCGATCGACGACTCCGTCTCGCGCGCCACGGTCTACCGCTCGCTGCCCATCCTCACCGAGTGCGCCATCCTCCGCGAAGTCGACATCGGTACGGGCAACAAGTTCTACGTCGCCAACCGCGACACCGCCCCGATGCACCACGCGCAGGTCGTCTGCCTCGACTGCGACAAGATCTTCGAGATCAACGCGCCCTTCCTCGAATGGTACGGCGCCTCCGCCGCCGCCAAGCTCGGCCTCGAACCCGTCGGCCAGCGCCTGCAGGTCCACGCCCGCTGCACCGAGTTCCAGAAGACCGGCTCCTGCAAACACAAGGCAGGCTGAACCACCGGCCCGCCCAAGGTTGCTTCCGGCCTCGCCCGCCGGCGACTCGCCTCGGCCCACGAACCGCCTTTTCCATTCCGCCATGTCATCGGCCCTCAATTACGAACCCGTCGTCCTCCGCCCGTTGAACGGTGAACTCCCGCCGCTCACTCCGATCCAGGAGGAGATCCTCGCCCTCAAGCGCGAGCGCAACGCCGTCATCCTCGCCCACAACTACCAGATCGAGGAGATCCAACGCGTGGCCGACTATGTGGGCGACTCGCTCGGCCTCTCCTACCAGGCCGCCGCGTCGAAGGCCGACGTCACCGTCTTCTGCGGCGTGCACTTCATGGCCGAGACCGCCAAGATCCTCAACCCCTCGCGCCCGGTCGTATTGCCCGACCTCGAGGCCGGCTGCTCGCTCTCCGACTCCTGCCCCGCGTCCGAACTCGCCGCCTACAAGGCCGCCAATCCCGGCCTCTACGTCGTCGCCTACATCAACTGCTCGGCCGCGGTGAAGGAGCTCAGCGACGTCATCTGCACCAGCGGCAACGCCCTCAAGATCATCGAGCGCGTGCCCGCCGACCGCGAAATCCTCTTCGTGCCCGACCAGAACCTCGGCGCCTGGGTCATGAAAAAAACCGGACGCAAGATGCGCCTCTGGGCCGGCAGCTGCTACGCCCACGTGCTCTTCACCGTGCAGGCGCTCGAGAAGGTCAAACTCCAGTTCCCCGGCGCACCGGTCGTCGCCCACCCCGAGTGCGTCGAGGCCGTTCGCGACCTCGCCGACGAGGTCTGCAGCACCGAGCTCATGGTGAAGTTCGCCAAGGAGCATCCGGCCGACCGCATCATCGTCGTCACCGAGTCCGGCATGCTCCACCGCCTCCGCCGCGAGGTGCCGCACAAGACCTTCATCGCCGGCCCCACCGACACCTGCGCCTGCAACGACTGCAAGTTCATGAAGCTGAATACGGTCGAGAAGCTGCGCGACGCGTTGAAGACGCTCTCGCCGCAGATCAAGCTCTCGCCCGAGACGATCGAGCGCGCCCGCGCCCCCATCGAGCGCATGCTCGAGTGGAGCAAGTAGGTCCGGTCTCCGACCGGACCCTGGAGTTTGGCCAACTGGAGATGGATTCAGGCGGCGGCGTGCTCGATGGCGTGCGCGAGACCGAAGGAACCCTGCCAGTCGGCGAGCAGTTCGGGGCGGTCGACGAGCTGGGAGCGCAAGG
>JAEZUE010000007.1 GCA_023443455.1 Verrucomicrobiota bacterium | reverse complement strand
CCGCAGGAGACGCGCAGCTTCGTCTCCGACCAGGTGTCGACGCTGATCGATCCCGACCTGCCGCTCTACTACTGGGCGCACCGGTTCTCGGCGTGCCGGAAGATTGCGGACTACCAGTACCTGCTGCGCGCCGCGCGGCGGTTTGTCTTCGACAGCGCGCTCGTGCCGGAGGAGGCGCTCACGTTCCCGTGGCCGCGACCGGAAGCGGTGCGCGACCTCGCCGCCGCGCGCCTGCTGCACGTGCGGCAACTGCTCGGCCAACATCTCGCCGGCATCGAGCCCGCGCGCCTCGTCGATGGCCTGGAGCGAGTCGTCGTTCGCGCCACTCCGGGGCTGCGGCAGGAGGGCCGCGCGTTGCTCGCGTGGGTGCTCGCGGCGCTGCGGTGCTGCGGCGAGACGGCGGCGCCGGCCACCGGGATGCAGGCGCCGATCGGGCCGGAAACACCGCCGGTGCTGGAGCTGGAGTTTGGGTACAGCGGCGGGCGCTATTTCCGGTGGCGGGCCGACTTCGCGATGGGTGCGGCCGGCTTCGACTCCGATCTCGGGGGTGGCCGCCAACTGCATTGCGCCCCGGTGAAGTTCGCCACCCCGGAGATCGCCCTCGGGGAGGCGCTCCTGTTCTGAGCATGAATACGTGCACCACTGATTTTGGCACCGTACGCGTCGGCGCACCGGAGGAGCTGTTCGCCGAGCTGGCGCGGCTCGGCTGCGAGGCGTGGAGTGGAGCGGAGCGCGGGCGCTTCGGCTGGGCGCTCACGGGCGGCTCGACGCCGAAAGCCTGGTACCGCTGGTGCGTGGAGCAGCGCGCGCTGCCGGCGGAGCTTCTGGCGGAGACGCACTGGTTCACGAGCGACGAGCGCTGCGTGCCGTTGGCGAGCGAGGAGAGCAACTTCGGCAACGCTACCCGCCATTTGCTCGAACCGCTCCGCGTGCCCGTGGACCGGCGACACCCGTGGGCGGTGGCGCTGGCGCCGGCAGCGGCGGCCGAGGCGTACGCGCGCGCGAGCGCCACGGTGTTTGGCGCCGGGCGGGGCTTCCCGTTCTGCGTCCTCGGGTTGGGTGACGATGCGCACACGGCGTCGCTCTTTCCGGGTAGTGCGCTGCTTGGCGCGGCGACGCACGCATCCTTCGCCGCGCTCAAGGTCGTGGGCAAGGGCTGGCGCCTGACGATCACGCCCACCGGGCTGGCGGCCTGCGGGCAGATCGTGGTGCACGCGACGGGTGCGGCCAAGGCGGAGGCGGTCCGCCGGGTCTTTGGCGGGGCGGAGCCGGTCGTCGCCGTACCGGCGAAGATCCTGAAGGTGCTCGGCCCGCGCACGACTTGGTTGCTCGACGAAGCGGCCGCGGGAGATTGTCCGGTACTGCGTCGCTGAGGCGCTTGCGCCGGGACGTTTCCCTCGCATCGGTCTGCGGCCATGCCTTCCTCCGCGCCACGCAATGTCCTCGGTGGTCCGCTCAAACCGTGCAGCGACGCGCCACGCACCGGTTTCTTCCGCGACGGCTACTGCCGCACCTGCGCCGAGGATGTGGGCAGCCACACGGTCTGCGTCG
This sequence comes from Verrucomicrobiota bacterium, assembly GCA_023443455.1. GTDB lineage: Bacteria > Verrucomicrobiota > Verrucomicrobiia > Opitutales > Opitutaceae > CAJCBL01. The sequence continues at coordinate 34,071 of JAEZUE010000007.1, read as the reverse complement.
AGGTGACGGCCGCGTTTCTGGCCTACTCGCGCGAGGCGGGCAACGACCTTTCGACTCCGCGCCCCGCGTACCAGTTCCCCGGCCTGAAGCCCGGCGACCGCTGGTGCGTGTGTGCCGTGCGCTGGCTGGAGGCATACGCGGCGGGTGCGGCTCCGCCGGTGGTGCTCGCCGGCACGAGCGAACACGCGTTGGAGATTGTTCCGCTCGAGGCGCTGCAACGGCACGCCACGGCCTGACGGTGCATTGACGGGGCGTCATGCTGTCGGAATAACCTCGCGGGCTTGGCGCGGCGGATTACTGCTCCGGCTTCGCCCGCATGGGCGCGATCAACTCCGCCAACGTCTTCCGTTCGCATGAATACCCCCGTCCTGCTCGCTCTCGGCGTCCTTTGCTGCCCGCTCGGCGCGATCTTCGCCTCGACCTCGAACCCCGCCTTCGAACGCCTGCCGGACGGCATCGTCGTCCCCTGCGCCGACGGCCTGCTGCAGGTGCAGGTCTGCACCGATGCCATCGTGCGTGTCGCCTTCGCGAAGGACCGCGCCTTCTTCGCCCGGGAGAGCTACATGCTCGACCCGCAGCGCCAGCTCGCGACACCGGCCTGGTCCGTGGCGGAGGCGGCCGACACGATCTCGCTGCGTACGACACGGCTCGAGGCGCGCGTTGACCGGAAGACCGGAGCGGTGTCCTTCTTCGACATCACCGGTCGCCTGCTGCTCGCGGAGCGCGCGGGTGGGCGCACGCTCGAACCCGCCGAGGTGATGGGCGAGCGCACCGCGCATGTGCGCCAGGTCTGGGCGGCCAACGCCGACGAGTCGCTCCATGGCCTCGGCCACCACCAGCTCGGGCTGATGGACCTCAAGGGCTGGGAGCTCGACCTCTGGCAGCACAACGGCACGCTCGCGATCCCCTTCCTCGTCTCGAGCCGCGGGTACGGCATCCTCTGGGACAACAACTCGTACACGCGTTTCGGCGACACCCGCCCCCTCGAGTTTCCGCGCGCGGAGCAGTTGTTCGACAAGGCCGGCCGGCCCGGCGGCCTGACCGGCTCCTATTTCGCCGGGCGCAACTTCGACCGCCTCGTCGCCACACGTACCGACCCGCAGATCGCGATCGGCCGCATGCCCGACGACGTGTCCGTCGGCCAGATCCCGGCCGGCGAGACCGCGGCGACCGTCGCCACCAAACGCCTCAACGCCTGGGTGCACCCGGCGCTCGGCCACGAGGACGGCCCGGTCGCGGTGCGCTGGGAGGGCTTCCTCGAGCCGACCGAGAGCGGCGAGCACCTCTTCCAGACGTTCTCCAATTCCGACATCAAGGTGTGGATCGATGGCCGGCAGATCATCAACCACTGGCGCCAGGGCTGGCTGCCGTGGAAGGACGTGGCGAAGGTCGCGCTCACCGCCGGCCGGCGCGTGCCGGTGCGCATCGAGTGGGTGCGCGACGAGACGCCCACGCACCTGCGTTTCCAGTGGAAGACGCCGGCGCCGAATGCCGACACGTCACTGTGGTCCGAAGTCGGCGACGGCACCGACTACTACTTCGTGCTCGGGCCGAAGCTCGACGAGGTGATCGCCGGCTACCGCCAGCTCACCGGCGCGGCCACGCTGCTGCCGAAGTGGGCGTTCGGCCTGTGGCAGTCGCGCCAGCGCTACGAGACGCAGCAGCAGAGCCTCGATGTGCTCGCGGAGTTCCGCCGCCGCCGCATCCCGCTCGATGTGATCGTGCAGGACTGGTTCTATTGGCCGGCCGACGGCTGGGGCTCGCACAAATTCGACCCGGTGCGCTTCCCCGATCCCGACGCCTGGATCCGCGAGATCCACGAGCGGTACAACGCGCGGCTGCTGCTCTCCGTGTGGCCGAAGTTCTACGAGGGCACCGAGACCGGCAAGGCGTTCGACGAGCGCGGCTGGCTCTACGAGCCGAACCGCAAGGCCAACATCCGCGACTGGCTCGGCTACGGTTTCACCTACTATGACGCGTTCAATCCCGCCGCACGGAAGCTCTTCTGGGAGCAGATCGAGCCGGCGCTGTATCGTCGTGGCGTCGACGCCTGGTGGCTCGACGGCTCCGAGCCCGACCTGCTGCCGGCGCCCGACCTGTGGCGCGGCCGCGAGCACATCGCTCCTTCGATGGGCGGCACCGGTGCGCGCATCCTCAACGTCTATCCGTTGCTCAACTCCCGCGCCGTCTATGAGGGCCAGCGCAGTGCCGACCCGGACAAGCGCGTGACCATCCTCACTCGCTCGAGCTTCGCGGGCATGCAGCGCTACGCCGGCGCCACCTGGTCGGGCGACACCTCGTCGACCTGGACCGCGCTGGCCAAACAGCTGCCCGCCGCCCTCGGCTACTCGCTCTCGGGCATGCCGTACTGGACGATGGACATCGGCGGCTTCTCGGTGCCGGAACGTTTTCGCGTCGATCAGCCGACCGCGGCCGACCTCGAGGACTGGCGCGAGCTCAACACCCGCTGGTTCCAGTTCGGCGCGCTCACGCCGATGCTGCGTTCCCACGGCGAGAAGCCGCTGCGCGAGATGTGGTTCTTCGGCGACGAGGACCACCCCGCCTACCGTACGCAGCTCAAGTTCACCCAGCTCCACTACCGGCTGCTGCCGTACCTTTACTCGCTTGCCGGCGACGTCACGCAGCAGGGCGCCACGTTCCTGCGCGCGCTCGTCCTGGATTTCCCGGGCGATGCCAAGGCCCGCGCCATCGGCGACCAATACCTGTTCGGCCCGGCGCTGCTCGTGAGCCCGGTGGTGACGCCGAAGACGACTGCGCGCCCGGTGTACCTGCCCGCTGTGCCCGGCGGCTGGTACGATTTCTGGACCGGCGCCGCGCGCGCCGGCGGGCAAACGATCGATGCGCCCGCGCCGTACGAGACGATCCCGGTCCATGTGCGCGCCGGCTCGATCGTGCCGTTCGGCCCCGAGCTGCAGTACTCCAGCGAGAAGCCGGCCGACCCGCTCACGGTCTGGGTCTACGCCGGCGCGGACGGAGAGTACTCGATCTACGAGGACGATGGGGCGAGCTACGGGTACGAGCGGGGCGAGTTCACCCGGATTCCGTTCCGGTGGGATGACGCGCAGCGCACGCTCACCATTGGTGCCCGCGCGGGCCGCTTCCCCGGCATGCTCGCCGAGCGCACCATCCGGGTCGTGCTTGTGGAGGCCGGGAAGCCGATCGGCCATTCGCCGGAGCCGCCGATCGCGAAGACGGTGCGCTACACCGGCGAGGCCGCCGCGTTGCGGCTCTGAGCGCGCCCGATCAGGGCGCTAGAGATATTGAAGCCCGCCGGCCTAGCAGGCCGGCGGGCTCGTTTTGTCAGCGGAGTCGGAAAGCGTCACCGGCGGGCGGAGCGGCGATCATCCCGCCGATCGCGGCGGTCGTCGCGCCGGTCATGGCGCGCGTCGCGCCGGTCGGCTCCGCGGTGGGGGTCGGCCCGGACCACCACGACATTGTGGTGATGGGACGGCGGGCGTACGACGACCACCGGGGATCGAGGCGGGCAGGGCGGGCGCACGACAACGACGTTGCGGTGATGGGCCGGCGGCGGGGCGTAGCAGACGGCGCGACGCTCGCAGCGGGAGTCGTCGTCGATCGCACTGACCAACAGGCCGGCGAGGGCGCCGATCGCGGCGCCTTCGGCCGCGTGGTGGTGGTTGGCATCGCCGATGATCGCACCGGCGATGCTGCCGAGGATCACGTTGCGCGCGACATCGTCGTTGCGGGCGTTGGCGGTGGCGGGGACTGCCACGGCCAGGCCGGCCGCGCAGGCGAGGGCGATAAGAAAGCGAGTGTTCATACGCCCACCGAGACGCGGTGTGCCGGGTTCGGTTTCCGTCGGCTGCGAAGTATATTTTCGCCGGGGGTGTAACCGCGGCGCGCCTTCATGCGTCCCGGCGCGCCGCTCGCGGCGGCACGGATGGCCTCCCGGGCGGGGCCTACTCGATGCGCCCTTCGTCGAAGTCGATCAGATCGGGCACGCTGATGATCGTGTCGACGCGATCGGCGCAGCCCATCGCGGTGAGCGCCTGCTGCAGAAACTCGCGACCGGCCGGCGTCATGCCTTTCTGGACGAGCTCACGGTTCCACTTTGCGGCGCGGACGTCCGCCGGGAAGAGCGCGCGCAGGCGGCGGTCGACCTCGGCGTCGTCGGCACCGGCGGCGCGCACGGCCGCCTCGACGGCGTCGGGCTCGACCCCGAGGTGGAGGCAGAGGAAACGGTCGCAGCCGCGCTTGTAGTTCTTCGCGTAGCTGGCCGGGAGCTTCCCGTGCTCGGCCACGTAGCGGATCTTCGCGATGAAGCGCGGCAGGTAGAGCAGGCCGGTGGCGGCGTGGGGCAGGTAGGGCGAGGGCAGACAGGTGAGAACCTCGCCGGAGGAGCCGGGGATCGGGCGGGAGGGCATGGGAAGCGGTGGCCGGTGGACGGTTGTCGGTTGACGGTGCGAGTAGGAGCGGGAACGGGAGCCGGGGCAAGAACGCGCCATGTGCGGAGTTGCGGCGGCCCCGCGGTGCGTGGAAGGTGGACGCGGATGCAGAACGGACCCCAAGCGCAGTGGCTGCCCAACGGCGAGACCGCGTTCCAGCGCATGCTCGCCGCGATCGACGCCGCGAAGGAGTCGGTGCGACTGGAAACCTACATCTTCGCGGCCGGTGTGCCCGGCGACCTGTTCCGCGCCGTGTTGGCCGGGGTGGCGAGCCGGGGTGTGCGCGTGGAGGTGCTCGTGGACGGTTTCGGTTCGCGGTCCTTGCCGGCCGACTACTGGAAGCCGGTGCGCGCCGCCGGCGGCGACGTACGGGTCTTCAATCCGCTCGCGCTCGACCGCATGGCGATCCGCGACCACCGCAAGCTCCTGCTGATCGACGACCGGCGTGCCTTCATCGGCGGGTTCAACATCGCGCCCGAGCACGTCGGCGACGGCGTGACGCGCGGCTGGTGCGACTTCGGGATCGAACTGCACGGGGAGCTCGCGGCGACGCTCCGCGCATCTTTCGAAGTGCTCTTCGGTCATCATGACTACCGCTTTCCGCGGCTCGGGCGCTGGCGGCCGACGCGCCAACGGCGCGCGCTGCAGAAGCGGCTGCGCGAACTGGTGCTTCCGACGGGCCCCGGACTGGGGCGGAACGTCTTCCACCGGCGGCTGCTGCACGATCTGGGGCGCGCGCGCGACGTGGAGATCGTCTCGGCCTACTTCGTGCCCGGATACCGGCTACGCCGTGCGCTGCGGCTGGTGGTGCGGCGCGGCGGCGCCGTGCAGCTGCTGCTGGCCGGGCGCAGCGACGTGCCGCTGGTGCAGCGGGCCGGGCGGGCGTTCTACGGCGGACTCCTGCGGGCCGGGGTGACGATCGAGGAGTATCAACCGCAGGTGTTGCACGCGAAGCTGGCGATCGTGGACGACGCGGTGTTCGTCGGTTCCTCGAACCTCGACGCGCGGTCACTTTCGATCAACTACGAGGTGATGGTGCGGCTCGAGGACCGCCGGTTGGCGGCGGAAGGTCGCGAGCTGATCGCCGCCGCGCGCCAGCATGCGCGGCCCGTGCGGCGCCGGCGCCGCGGCGGATTCTGGCAGCGCCTGCGGGAGTGGTGGGCGCGGTTCCTCCTCACCCGGGTCGACATCTGGCTCGCCCGACGGCAGCTGCGCCGGCTGGTGTGAGGGGGCGGCGGAGTGCTGTTCTTGGCGTATGCAGCCCGTGGGGAATGGAGGGGCTACGCGTGACCGCGGACGAAGTCGCGAGGGGGGTGGTGTCCGGTTATCCGTTGCCCGGATAATCTGGTCGACGGATAGCCGCGGCGGGCGATCGTTGGGCCGTGATCAGGAGTTTTGCCAACGCCGGGACTGCGGCGCTCTGGGCCCGCGAGGGCGTACGGCGCCTGCCGCCCGACCTGCAGCGACGCGCACTGGTGAAGCTTCAGCTCATCAACGCCGCGGTGGAACTCGAATTCCTCCGCCTGCCGCCCGGCAACCGCCTCGAGGCGCTGTAGGGCGACCGCAAAGGCCGGCATTCCATCCGTATCAACGACCAATGGGGTCTCCGCTTCGTCTGGAACGGAGCAGACGCCGAGGAGGTCGAAATCGTCGATTACCACTGAGGAGCCCCCGCCATGCCCACCAAAACCCCGATGACTCATCCTAGCGTGATCTTGCGCGAGGAGTATTTCGAACCGCGTGGTCTGACCCAGCTGGCCGTTGCCAGGGCCACGGGTATTCCTCAGAGCCGGTTGAGCGAGATCTTGGCCGGACGGCGGGCGATTACGGCCGACACGGCCGCGCGGCTGGGACGTTACTTCGGTGTCGATTCGCGCAATTGGCTCAACCTGCAAAGCGCCTACGACCTCTGGGTGGTCGAGCGCGATCAGGCCAAGGCGTTGGCGAAGGTGCAGCCGTTGGTGCGGGCGGCGTGAGGGACTGATCAACGCGGGCTGAACGACTTCGTCGTTCAGCTACGGCGGAGACGACAGTTACGATGAGGGCTGAATGACTTCGGTGTTCCGCTTCGGCGTGGGGCGGTGCTTTAGCCCGCCCCGCGCGCATGAGTGTGCCACGGGGATCGACGCCCTCACGGGCGTCGCTACGGGGTGTCGGTTGATCAACTCCGCCGCGATGGGTTCGTGCGGGCTTCTTCCAGCTCGAGCCAGGCCCACTGCTTGTCGACTTCGGCCTGGAAGGCGGCGACGACCGCAGGGTGCTTCTTGAGGTGGCGGAACCGGCCCTGCGAGAAGACCCACTCGGCCACCGGCTTCACCTGCTTCGGTCGGTAGTTGATCGTGAACTTGCCCTGCTCGACCTCGAAGAGCGGCCAGAAGTTGCAGTCGACGCCGAGGCGGGCGCTCTCGATGCCCTTGTCGGAATCGATCTTCCAGCCGGGGATGCAGGGGCTGAGGAGGTTGATGAACGCCGGGCCGTTGTGGTCGACGGCCTTCTTCATCTTGCGGAAGAGGTCGCCCACGTCGTGGACGCTGGCCTGGGCCACGTATCCAAGGTTGTGGGCGAGCATGATCTTGGTGAGATCCTTGCGGTTGCCCTTGCGGCCGTACGACTCGCTGCCGACCGGCGTGGTCGTGGTGGCGGCGCCCAGCGGTGTAGCCGATGAGCGCTGCACGCCGGTGTTCATGTACGCGCCGTTGTCGTAGCAGATGTAGGTGAGGTCGTGGCCGCGCTCCATCGCGCCGGAGAGCGACTGCAGGCCGATGTCGTACGTGCCGCCGTCGCCGCCCATGACGACGAACTTCAGCTTCTTCTTCAGGCGGCCCTGGCGGACGAGCGAGCGGTAGCACGCCTCGACGCCGCTCATCATCGCGCTGGCGTTCTCGAAGGCGGTGTGGATCCACGGGATCTGCCAGGCGGAGTAGGGAAAAATCGAACTCGCGACCTCGAGGCAGCCGGTGGCGTTGCCGGCGACGATCTCGTAGTCGTCGGAGAGGCGCGTGAGCATCTTGGTGAAGATGCCGGTGGGGCAGCCGGCGCACATGCGGTGGCCGCCGGAGAACGTGCCCGGGCGGGCGCACATGGCCTTCGTCTCGGGCGAGAGCTCGGCGAGTTGTGGGGCGGTGGTGCTCATTGCTTGTCTCCTCGCACGTTGATCCAGCGGCCCTGGCGGTCGCCGACGGCGCCTTTGTCGAGGCAGAGGCGGCTCTCGCCGATGATGTGCTCGATGTGGCGCAGGGTGAGTTCGCGGCCGCCGAGGCCGTAGGTCTGGCCGAGCAGCAGCGGGCGGTTGGCGGAGTAGTTGTAGACGGCGGTGTTGATCTCGACGAAGACCGGGCCGTGGGCGCCGAAGCTCGCGCTGCGGTCGAGCACGGTGACGATCTTTGCGCGCGAAAGCGCCTGCGCGATTTGCGCGTACGGGAAGGGGCGGAAACTGCGGATCTTCAGCAGGCCAACCTTCTCTCCCTTCGAGCGTAGCTGGTCGATGACCTCCTTGATCTCGCCGGCGGCGGAGCTGAGGGCGACGAGGGCGATCTCGGCGTCGTCGAGCCGGTACTCCTCGAAGAGGCCGTACGAGCGGCCGAAGGTGCGGGCGAAGTCGTCGGAGACCTCTTGGATGACGCGCAGGGCGTTGCGCATGCCCTCCTCCTGGCTGCGCTTGTGCTCGATGTAGTAGTCCTGCAGGTCGAGCGCGCCCCAGGTGCAGGGGCGGTCGGTGTCGAGGATGCTGTGGTAGGGCATGTGCGGGCCGACGAAGGCGCGCACGGCCGCGTCGTCCTCGAGCTGCATGGTCTGGATCGAGTGGCTGGTGATGAAACCGTCCTGACAGACCATGAGCGGCAGGCGCACCTCGGGGTGCTCGGCGATGCGGGCGGCCATGACGAGGTTGTCGTAGGCCTCCTGGTTCGTCTCGCTGTAGAGCTGGATCCAGCCGGTGTCGCGGGCGCCCATCGAGTCGCTGTGGTCGCAATGGATGTTGATCGGGCCGGTGAGCGCGCGGTTGACGAGCGTCATCAGCACCGGCTGGCGCATGGAGGCGGCCACGTAGAGCAGCTCCCACATGTAGGCCATGCCGGCGGAGCTGGTGGCGGTCATCACGCGGCCGCCGGCGGCGCTGGCGCCGATGCAGGCGCTCATCGCGGAGTGCTCGGACTCGACGGTGACGAACTCGGTGTCGACCTGGCCGTTGGCCACGAAGGTGGAGAAGTCCTCGACCACCTGGGTCGACGGGGTGATCGGGAAGGCCGCCACCACGTCGGGGTTGATCTGGCGCATGGCCTGCGCGCAGGCCCCCGCACCGGTGATGGGCACGATCTTGGGTTTGCCGGGAGAAGCGATTTTCATGTCAGACCTCGTCGCGAATCATTTCCAGCGCCATGCTTTCGCCGGCCTTGTTGACCGGGCACTCGCGCACGCACAGGCCGCAGCCCTTGCAGTGGTAGTAGTTGATTTCCTTGACGAACTTCCGCGGGGCGCCGGCGGGGTCGCGGCCGTCCTCGAGCAGGATGGCGTCCTCGGGGCAGAACTCCCAGCAGGCGAGGCAATGGGTGCAGTTTTCGCGGTGGGTGATGGGTTTCCAGGTACGCCAGGAGCCGGTCTCGTACTTGGCGGCGCTGCCGGCCTCGGTGATGACTCCGCCGAAGGGGAGGTCCTGCCAGTTTTTCAGGGTACTCATGTGGGTTTCCTCAACCGATGCGGCAGAGGTCGTGCCCCTGCTGGATGGCTTCGATGTTCTTCTCGACCAGGTCGGCTCCGAGCAGCTCGGAGAACACATGCTCGGCCTCGTGGCGGAGCTGCTCGACGCCGATGATGTGCGGGGCGACCTTGGCGAACGCGCCCAACATGGTGGAGTTGGGGATCTCGCGCTTGAAGAGCGAGTGGGAGATGCGGTTGGCGGCCACGGTGACGACGCGGTTGTCGAGGCCGAGGATCGCGCGCACCTCGTCGGGCGTCTTCTCGATATTGACGATGAAGATGGTGTGCTCCTGGGCCCCTTCCTTGATCGCCGGCAGGGCGAGCAGGGTGGCGTCGATCACGATGACGACGTCGGGGGTGGTCACCGGGGTGTGGATGCGGATGGTACGGTCGCAGAAGCGGTTGAACGCCTTGACCGGGGCGCCGCGGCGCTCGGGTCCGTATTCGGGGAAAGCGACGACGTTGCGGCCGGTGCCCTGCACGCACTCGGCGAGGGACTTGGCTCCGGTCACCGCACCTTGGCCGCCACGGCCATGCCAACGGATCTCGAAGTACTGGGATATCTGCTCTTGGGTTTCGACCATGGGTACGGGGAAACGGGGGGGGGGGCTGGGGGACGAAAGGTCGCGAAACTGGGGCCCGAGGGTCGCTAGACAATCACGAATTCATCGTCGGCCTAATTCGGATGCTTCCGGCTAGTAGAGGATCTGGTGATGCAGCTCAGGGACGGCGGAGGAAAGACCGGAGAGCGGATGGGTGAACTCGCTGGACCGCAGGCAGGGACGCCTGCGCCACGCGTGAGCATGCCGGACCGGGCGTGGCGCCGGCCTCCGTGCCGGTGAAGTTGGACTTGGGTCGGGGAGCGGGCGGGAGTCGGAGATCGCAGGCAGGGACGCCTGCGCCACGGGTGAGCATGCCGGACCGGGCGTCTCCGTGCCGGCGAGGTTGGACGTGGGCCGGGGAGCGGGCGGGAATCGGAGATCGCAGGCAGGGACGCCTGCGCCACGCGTGAGCATGCCGGACCGGGCGTGGCGCCGGCCTCCGTGCCGGCGAGGTTGGACTTGGGCCGGGGAGCGGACGGGAATCGGAGACCGCAGGCAGGGACGCCTGCGCCACGCGTGAGCATGCCGGACGGGCGTGGCGCCGGCCTCCGTGCCGGTGAAGTTGGACTTGGGTCGGGGTGTGGGCGGGAATCGGAGACCGCAGGCAGGGACGCCTGCGCCACGCGTGAGCATGCCGGACGGGCGTGGCGCCGGCCTTCGTGCCGGTGAAGTTGGACTTGGGTCGGGGAGCGGGCGGGAGTCGGAGATCGCAGGCAGGGACGCCTGCGCCACGCGTGAGCATGCCGGACGGGCGTGGCGCCGAACCTCCTTTCCACAACTTCAATTTCGGACTTCCGCCGCCAAACCTCGACTTAAGTAGTAGGGCGGGGTGGGCGATGTGCCTTTACGTTCCCGGCAACGAACCGCACGTTCCCGAAACCCCACATGCGTACTGACGGCCCGGCTTTCCCCCCTTGTTCCGTGCGATTCTGCGGCGGCATTTTCCGCCGAAGCGTGGTCGCGGGTGGGCTGTGGGCGCTGGGCGTTCTCGGCGGCGTTTTCGGGCCCGGCGGGGCGGTCGGCGCGGCGGAATCCGCGGTGGCGGGCGTGCCGCTGACCCGTTTCTATCCGCTCGAGGAGATCGGCTGTTCGTCGCGGGGGCTGCAGCTCCTCCATGATTCGTTTGGCCGGGTGGCGGTGGCGCAACAGGGGGAATTTTTCGTGCTCAACGACGCCTCGTGGCAACGGGCATGGCGGGAGAATGTCCCCGGGCTGGTTTTCCGGCGGGTGGTCGCCGATTCCGACGGCGAGATCTATTACGGGGCCTTCGGTTCGTGGGGCGTGTTCCGGACCCAGGAGAACGGCGTGTTGCGTCCCGTTTCGCTCGTGCCGGATGATGCGCCCAAATGGGTGGGGTCCTGCAATTTCACGCGGATCCTCTGTGTCGACTCCGGGGTGTATTTCAGCGCTCTCGACGGCGTGGTGTTCCGGCGCCGGGCCGACGGTGCGTATTCCTATTTCCGGCTGCCCGGGGTGTCGTGCGTGTTTCCGCTGGGTGGGCGGATCATGGTTTCGACGTTCGACGACGGCCTGTTCCAGCTCGCGGTCGACAGCGGTGCGCTGGAGCGGGCGGATCTCGGCATCGACGGGGTTCCCGCCATCGGGGGCGCAGCCGGCGATGGCCGCGACGCGCTGCTTCTGGCGACGGCCAACCGTCGGCTCCTGGTCCTGCAGGATGGCCGAATCGTGCCGGTGCAACGCGGGCAGGCGGGCTATTTCCCGGGGCCGGTCACGGACGTCGTCGAACTCCCGGAAGGCGGGTTTGCGGCTGCGATTGCCGGATACGGTGTGGTGACGATCGACCGGGCGGGGGCGATCCTGCGCACGTTCGACGGGGCGGACTATCGCGACGTGGGCGCGCTGGAGAGCCGGGAGCCCGGCGTGTTGTGGGCGGCGACCGACCGTGGGGTCCTGAAGATTTTGCACGGCCAGCCGTTCACGACCTTCGGTCGCGACCAGGGGCTGCCGGTGGACTGGCCCCAGGTCGCCATGTGGCGGGGCGGGCCGGTCATCGGATCGGGGGGGCGGATCTACGAAGCCGTTCCGGAGCGGGGCGAACGCAGCGGCAGTTTCCGTCTGCTGCCCGGGCAGCCGTACAACGGAGGGTGGGGCCTGGCCTCGTTGGGCGACAGTCTGCTGATCGGCAACGGCGACGGTGTGTTCGTCGTCGATCCCGACGGGAGTGTTCATCGTCTGCTGACCGGAGTGCACGTCGCTCGGCTGGTCGCGCTCGACGACCGCACGTGCCTGGTCCTCGGCACCGACGCCATCACGGTGCTGCGCCGGGGAGACGCGGGCTGGGCGGAATGCGCGCCGCGCGTCCCCGGAATCGGGTATCCATACCTCGTTCACGCCGCCCACTCCGGGGCCTGGCTCGAACTCGGGCTGAACCGTGTCGCCCGGGTCGGCTTCGACGGCGGACGTCTCGAGGTGCGCGTGATCGAGCGCTTCGCGTGGAACGAGCCCAGCTGGGTCAACGTCAGCGTGCTCGGTTCGAGGGTCCTGCTCTGCGGCTCGGGGGAGGTCCCGATGATCCTCGACGATCGTACGCTCGCACCGGTCGAGGCGCCCGAGTTGCAGACGCTCTTCGCGCGATCCCCTTACTACATCCAGCGCCTCGCCCGCGATGCGGAGGGCAACGTGTGGGTGTCCCACGATAGGGGGCTGTTCCTGGCGCGGGAACGCGATGGGGCCTACGAAGCGGATTTCGCGAGCTACGCCGGCCTCAACGAGGCGACGCCGCTGGTGCAGTGCCCCGCCGGTGGCGGGGTGTGGGCTTCCACGGGAAGCAGCCTCTTCCGTCTGGTGGCTCCGTCGAGCGACGGGCCGGTCGCTCGGTCGCGGCCGGTGCTGGTGGGCCTGCTGGATGCGCGGACCGGCGCGAGCATCCCCCTTTCGAGGGCTCGCCTGCCCGAGCTGGGCCGCTTCGACTACGCGCGCAACAGTCTCCAGCTCGATTTCTTCGCCGGCAGCCACGCGCTGCCGCGGCCGGTCTCGTATGAATACCGGCTCGACGACGGGGCCTGGGTGCGGGCGAGCGCCGGGTCCTCGGTCTTCCTGACCGATCTGCGCGAGGGCACCTATGCGCTCGCGGTGCGCATGGTCGACGACCTCGGGCCCGTGGGCGGAGTGTCGACCTACGGTCTCGCGGTCGCCCCGCCGTGGTATCGGCATTGGTCCGCCTACGCCTCGTATCCGTTGGCAGCGTTCCTCCTCCTGTATTCGGCCTTCCGGTTTTCCGCGCACCGGCACCGGGTGCGCATGGCCGACCTGGAACGGCAGGTCGACGAACGTACCGGCGAGCTGCGGGCGGCGATGGGGCGGCTGCGCGAGGAGACGGAAGTCAACGCCACGCTCGCCGAGCGGAATCGTTTGGCCGCGGAGATCCACGACAGCCTCGAACAGGGGTTTGCCGGCCTCGCGTTGCAGCTCGAGACCACCGCCGGCCTGGCCGAACGGCCGGCGGACATGGGCCGGGGTCTCGGCGCGGCGCTGGGCATGGTGGCATATTGCCGCAACGAGCTTCGCCACGCGGTGCAGGGGCTGCATTCGCCGGCCCTCCAGTCCGGCGATCTCGAGAGCGCCCTTCGGCGGGTCGTCGCCCAGCTCGCGCCCGAGCCCGGCTTCGCCGCCGTCGAGGTCGAGGGCGAGCCGCGTAGGATCGATCCGGCGACGGAGCATCACCTGCTGCGCATCGCGCAGGAGGCCCTCGCCAACGTGGTCAAGCATGCCGGGGCGAGGCGGGTGCGGGTTCTGCTCGTGTTCGGCCCGCGGGGGATTCGCCTCTCGATTTCCGACGACGGCCGCGGGTTCGATCCCGCGGCGGTCGTCGTCGCCGGCGGGCGCCATCTGGGCCTGCCGAGTTTCCGCAACCGCGCCGCCAAGATCGGCGGCACCGTCGAAATCCTCAGCAGCCCGGGGCAGGGCACCACGATCGTCGTGGCCGTGCCCGGACCGGAACCGGAGAAAACCTAGCCATGCCATCGGAAAACAAATCCAAGAAGATCCGCGTCCTGTTGGTCGACGATCACATCATCGTGCGGATGGGCCTGTCCTTCGCCATCGGCAACCAGCCCGACATGGAGGTTGTGGCCCAGGCCGAGGACGGACTCGAGGCGGGCGAGCTCTACCGCCGCCACCAGCCAGATGTCGTGCTGATGGACCTGCGGATGCCCAAGCGCAGCGGCATCGAGACGATCGCCGCGCTCAAGAAGGAGGCCGGCGGCGCGCGGGTGTTGGTGCTGAGCAACTACGCCAGCGGCGACGAGATCGCCGCCGCGCTCAATGCCGGAGCCTGCGGCTTCGTCGGCAAGGAGGCCTCGCTCACCGTCCTGCTCGAGGCGATCCGGCGGGTGCACGCCGGGGAGCAGGTCGTGCCCGACGAGGCGGCTCGACGGCTGGCGAGCCGCCTGTCCTCCCAGCTCTCGGCCCGCGAACTCGAGGTGCTCACGCTGCTCGGCCGCGGTTTCAGCAACAAGGAGGTCGGCGTCTCCCTCAATGTCGTCGAGTCGACGGTGAAGGTGCATGTGACCAACATTCTCTCGAAGCTCGGTGTCGCCGACCGCACCCAGGCGGTGCTTGCCGGGGTGAAACGCGGCATCATCCATCTGGAGTGAAGGGGTAGTTGGAAGTTGGAAGTTCGAATTTGGAATTTTGTAGTTGGTGGGCGGTGGGTGGGGTTTCCGGTGGTGGGGCGGGCTTCACGCCCGCCATTCCTTGCGATCGGGTGGGCCTGCCGGCCCGTCGGTCCACGTCTCCGACTGGACCCGGCAGGTCTGAGCCGCTGCCTCCGGCTCAAATCCAACTGAACCGAATTGCGGTACGAGCAAGCTCGCACCCGACGGGCGGAAAGGGTCGCCCCATCACTCATCGTCCACCCGTTCCTCACTACGACCAACGTCGTAACGAATCTTCGACCAACGCTGGTTTGAGTCGGGCGCGCGGTGCGGCCGGGATCGCAGCCGATGCATGGCTTATAGCTTGGCCATGTGTTGCGTTGGGGCGCCAGCAGCCAATTTGGGGTGTTGCTGGCGCCCTTTTCCGTTTCCGGATGTCGTGCCGCGCCCGTGGTATCTAGAATTCGGTGTGGCTGCGGAAAGGGCGCGGGCTGCGACGGGCAAAACGGTCTCCCCCGCGCTTCGCCTACGACTAAAGTCGAAGTGTGGCTTCGCCGTTTGGCACCTTGCGGGTGCCGGGGCCCGGGCGCTTCCTCGGACCTGCCAACCCACTTGTTCGCCCCCCCTCCGACACAGTAGGCAGCAAGCACCCAGGCGCCGTTGAGAAAACACAGCGGCGTTAGACCCCCAAACTACTGACCAATGATCAAACAGAAGAGACACCGCGTCGTTGCTCTTGCGGCGATGCTGTCGCCTGCGCTCTTTGCGCAGACGGCCCCCACGGACTCCCCGTCCATTGTTCCTGCGGCATCGGCGAGCGAGGATGATGTCGTCATCCTCAGCCCGTTCGAAGTCAGCGCCGAATCGGACAAGGGTTATGTCGCCACCGACTCGCTGGCCGGCACCCGCATCCGTACCGAGTTGAAGGATATCGGCTCGGCCGTGTCGGTCATCACGAAGGACCTGATGAACGACATCGGCGCGACCGATGCCGGCTCGCTGCTCCAGTACACCACCAACACCGAAGTCGGCGGTACGAAAGGCACGTACTCCGACCTGAAGGGTGATGTGGTGGAAAACCTCCGTGCGCCGCAGAGTGCGCAGCGCGTCCGCGGTTTGGCGGCGGCCGACGTGACCCGCGACTACTTCGTGTCCGACATTCCGTGGGACTCGTTCAACGTCGACCGCATCGACATACTGCGCGGACCGAACTCCTTCCTGTTCGGCCTTGGCAGCCCGTCGGGCATCCAGAACGCGACGATCCAGAGCGCGATGTACAAGAACAAGGGCACGGCCGAGGCCCGCATCGGTTCCTACGGGAGCAAGCGCGCGACCCTGAACTACAACCATGTGCTGATCGACGACGTGCTCGCGATCCGCGTGGCCGGCCTGTGGGACCACGAGAAGTTCCGCCAGGATCCCGCCTTCGAGGATGACGAGCGCATCTACGCGACGCTGCGTTGGGACCCGAAGCTCTTCAATAACCCGGCCTTCAAGACCAGCTTCAAGGTCAAGTATGAGGCTGGCGACATTGATGCCAACCGCCCCCGCACGGTCACCCCGTTCGACAAGATCTCGGCTTGGTATCTGCCGGCCAAGACGGCCCAGCAGATCAAGGACGATTGGGGCAAGGACACGGTCAATCCTTTCGGCGGCCTCGGTCGTGCGGTGGCCACCGATCCCTACGCGGTCGAGCGCAACGACGGGGTCGTCGCGGGCGACGGCTTCGGTATTGTAAATGCCAGCACGGTAAACTACAACCCGTGGATGGGCGGCATCGTCAACGCGCAGCAGCCCTACTACACCATCGACGGCGCCACCGGCACGGTCTACGACGTGCGCGGCGGCTGGATCAACGCCGGTGCGCTCAACAGCGCCGGCAACCAGACCGGCGCCTCGGGTGGTGTCCCGGGCCGGCGTTTCAGCGGCGCCATTTACACCCTCAACGGTCTGTCCGGCCGAGCCAATGCCTCCGGCAACGTCCTGCCGCTGGCGCAGTACGGCGGCTACCGCGACCAAAGCCTCACCGACCGCTCGGTCTTCGACTTCTACAACAACCTGATCGACGGCCCGAACAAGAGCGAGTGGCAGCGCTGGACCGCCTACAACATCGACTTTACCCAGACCGCGTGGGACGACCGCGTCGGCATCAACCTGTCGTACGACCGGCAGCGCAACACCTCGGGCAACGAGGGCCTGCTCGGTTGGGGGCCGACCCTCTATCTCGACCTGACCCAGAACTTCGACGACTACTACCTCGGCCAGGAGAGCGGCAAGAACGCCAACTTCGGTCGCCCGTTCGTCACCGGCAACGGCAGCGGTGGTCGCACGTTCACCGACCGCGAGTACAAGCGCGCCTCCCTCTTCGCCGAACTGCGCGTCTCCGACCTCACCGACAACAAGTTCCTCATCAAGCTGCTCGGCAAGCACCGTTTCAACGGCGTGTACTCGAAGGAGAAGTACTATGTCGAGAACACCTCCTGGCAGCTGTATGCCAACAGCCAGGAATGGGCCGGCTACTGGAACGGCACCAACGGCGCCTCGTCGAACATCAACGAACGCGTCGCCACCGGGGTGATCTACCTCGGTCCGCAGATCACCAGCCGCGAGTCGGCCGCGGGCGCCAACATCCCGCGCATCGACTCCGTGATCGATCTGCCCGACTCGCCGATCCTCGTCTTCGATCCGCGGCCCAAAGCCGGCGTCGACGTCGCCTCCTTCGGGAACGAATGGGTGCGCCCCGACAGCCTCGAGAACATCATCGGCAACGGTCCGTGGACCCAGGCCTCGAATCTCGACAACCTCCGCGGCTGGAATCGCGACTTCACGCTCGAGCTCCTGCGTGGCGCCGGCGGCGAGAATACCGAGACCTGGACCCGTGCCCAGAAGCTCCAGAAGGACGTCAAGTCCTTCGCCGGCTCCTACCAGGGCTTCCTGTGGAACAATGCGATCGTCGGCACCGTCGGTTGGCGCTACGACAAGATCCGGACCAAGGATGTCACCGCGCAGAATATCCCCTCGCAGCGCATGCAGCTCAACCTGAGCGAGGAGGAGATCGGCGTGATCAAGCCCTACACCTACCGCAACTTCGCGGAGGCCAGCGGCCACTCGTTCAACTGGCAGGGCGTGGCGCATCTCAACCGCTTCCTCAAGAAGGACCCGCTGCCGCTCAACGTCAGCCTGTCCTACGCGAAATCGAGCAACTTCGACGTCACGTCGGTTCGCCGCGACCTCTACGGCAACGAGATCGACAACCCCAGTGGCGAGACCAAGGAATACGGCGTGCTGCTCGCCACCAAGGACGGCAAGTACTCGGTGCGTGTGGTCAAGTACGAGACCAAGGTGCTGAATACCTCCGCGACGCTGGCCAACGGCGGCGCCCTAGGCGGCATCATCTCCAACGGCCTGAACTGGCGCAACGTCTTCTTGTATGAGCTGGGTGCGTACACGATGGACTCCGCCAACCAGCCGCTGTACCGCAACCGCTGGACCAACGCGTATCCCCGCTACATCCAGCACGAGGTTTCGCCGGGCGTGTGGGAAAACTACGAGGAGGGTTCCCCCGAATACGTGGCCGGCGAGGCCAAGGCCATCGCCAAGATGAACGAGGCGATCACCGGTTGGAACAACATCCAGAAATGGCTCGCCGGAAAAGGCTTCTTCGAGGCCTGGAACTTCACGCCGCTCGGGCCGGACACGGCCCTGGTTGATCGTGATACCTACCGGTCCGATCCGGCGAAGTACGCCCCGACCCTGAACACCGTCTCCTCGTATGGGGCGACCGCGCCGCAGGGCTTCGCCGTCACCTCCGACACGATCTCGAAGGGTTACGAGTTCGAGCTCACGGCCAACCCGTTGCCGAACTGGCGCCTGGCGTTCAACGCCTCGAAGACCAATGCCACTCGTGTGAACGTCGGCGGTGCGACGCTGACCGAGTTCATCGAATACATGGATTCGATGCTGCTTGCCCCCGGAAGCACTGAGCTCGAAGGCGAGTTCACGCCTGCGGGTGCGGTGCCGCGTTGGGGTGGTGCCGGTGCCGCCATCGGACCGAACGTCTACGCTCCGTGGAAGGCCAACTACACCAAGATGAAGCTGCAGGAGGGCACCCAGTCCGACGAGATCCGCAAGTGGCGCTTCAACGTCATGACCAACTACTCGTTCAGCACCGGTCGCCTGAAGGGTGTCGGCATCGGCGCGGCGTATCGCTGGCAGGACAAGGTGGTTGTCGGCTATCCGGTGACCGCCGACGGCGGCTACGACCTCTCGCAGCCGTACTACGGCCCGTCAGAGGATTCCGTCGACACCTGGGTCAGCTACGAGCGCAAGCTCACCGAGAAGATCAACTGGAAGGTGCAGCTCAACGTGCGCAACCTGTTCGCCGACGACAGCCTCATCCCGACTGCCGTGCAGCCGGACGGCTACACCTGGGCGACGGTCCGCGTGGCGCCGAGCCGCGAGTGGTTCCTCACCAACACCTTCAGCTTCTGATCGTCGAAGCCTGATTTGATTCCCGAGCGGCGGAACGCAGAACGCGTTCCGCCGCTTTTTTTGTCCACCAGTCGTCCACCGGTGGGCCGCCGCTGGCCGGGGTCCGTCGTGCTGCGGCTTCCGGTGCGGGAAGCGTGAAATCGACGGCCCGGGTGGGGCGAAGTTGGTCCGGCGGGGTCCCCCTCCCGCGACCTTGAGTGTTTCTGATACGACGTGAGCGATGACCGGGCCGCCCGCGGGCGAAGCCGAGGCCATCGTGTGCGTAAAAAAATCGTACGCCGGTTCCCGGCTGCGCCCGCCGACCCGACAATCT
Organism: Verrucomicrobiota bacterium; assembly: GCA_023443455.1. Classification (GTDB taxonomy): domain Bacteria; phylum Verrucomicrobiota; class Verrucomicrobiia; order Opitutales; family Opitutaceae; genus CAJCBL01. The sequence goes on along the minus strand of JAEZUE010000007.1, from coordinate 14,927 downwards.
CCTCTTTGGGGCCGGTGACGAATCCCAGCATTCTTGCTGACCAAGCCATAAATCACGAATGGAAGGCCTCTGTTCTAGAGTTAGCACATTCGGCCTGTTGTCCGACCAAAGTCGTAGTCCCAAACGTCGGGCCATTCGCAACCCTTCCCGTCGTAATCGCACCCCCACGATGCTGCATCCCCACGGACTTGCCGCCCTGTCCCCAAATCGGACTCCGCTTTTTGCGGGCGTCTGCCGGGGCGCGCCGGTTTGTTTGGGTTGCGGCGCGATGCCGACCCGTAGGGCGACGAGTATCCAACCTCGGACCGACTCTGCACCCGCGGTGCCGGTTTGAGGCGGAATGGACCGCGGTCACCCCAAATGGCCGCCGGTTTCCCAACGCAACCAACGCAAGCTATGCCAACACCCATGCACACTCAGAACCCCACCGCCCGTGGCGTTCGCACCCTGCTGACTCTTGCAGGCGCCGCGACCGCCGCCGGGCTTTTTGCGCAGGAGGCCGCCGCCCCGGCGACCGAGCCTGCCGCGGATGATCAGGAAGTCGTCATCCTCAGCCCGTTCGAAGTCAGCGCTGAGCAGACCACCGGCTACGTCGCCACCACGACCATGGCCGGCTCCCGCATCAACACGGAGCTGAAGGACGTCGGTTCGGCCATCTCGGTCGTGACCGCGGAATTCCTCCGCGACACCGGTGCGACCGACAATTCGACCCTGCTGCAGTACACGACCAACACCGAGGTCGGCAGCGTGCAGGGCAACTTCACCGCCGCCCGCGCCGGCGCGACGCAGGATGAAGGCCCGACCTTCACCAACCCGAACACCAACACCCGTGTTCGTGGTCTCGCCGCCGCCGACAACACCCGCAACTTCTTCCTCACCCAGATCCCCTGGGATTCCTACAATGTCGACCGCGTCGACATGCAGCGCGGCCCGAACTCGATCCTGTTCGGCATGGGCAGCCCGGCCGGTATCATCGACACGACGACGAAGACGGCCCAGTTCCGCAACTTCGGCGAGTTCGAGTTCCGCTACGGCAGCCAGGGCACCAACCGCGTGACCTTCGACTACAACCACGAGTTGGTCGAGGACGAGCTGGCCCTGCGCATCGCCGCGGTCCGCAACGACACCCAGTACAAGCAGGATCCGGCCTACAGCCTCGACCGCCGCATCTTCGCGACGACCCGTTGGGAGCCCAAGTTCCTCCAGAAGGGCGGCGCCCGCACGATCGTGAAGGCCAGCTTCGAAGCCGGCAAGGTGCGCAGCAACAACCCGCGCGCCATCACCCCGGGCGACTACATCACCCCGTGGTTCACCGCCATGAACAAGGGCGTGTTCGATCCCACCAAGGTGCAGGACAACAACCCGCACACCCAGCTCGACGCCAACGGCAACGAGGTGCTCGATGCGGATGGCAATCCCGTCACCTACTTCCCCAGCGGGTACGGTCAGGCGATCCCGACCAAGTCGAACGGCACCGCCAACAGCGAGTACGAGCCCTGGCTCGGCAACTTCGCCCAGTCCTTCGGCGGCCCGCTCGCGTTCTTCGCCAGCGAGAATGCGACCTCGCCCTCGCTCATCGTCCAGTCCGAGTGGAAGGACGACTACGGCCTCAACTCGACGGGTGCGATCGACGGCAGCGTCGGTGGCCACACCTACTCCCGCCGCGTCTCGATCGACGAGTACTACCGCTACGCCTCGGACGTGGGCCTGCCGTATTCCGGCTACGGTGTCTACAAGAGCATCACGCTCTCCGACGCCTCGGTCTTCGACTTCTACAACCAGCTGCTCGACGGCCCGAACAAGAAGGAGTGGCAGGATTTCCGGAGCTTCAACGCGAGCCTCTCGCAGACCTTCTTCGACCAGCGCGTCGGCTTCGACCTCTCGTACGACTATCAGTCGTATGACAGCGGTCGCTACAGCTTCCTCGATGGCAACAAGGCCGGCATCTACATCGACATCAACACCCACGACCTCGACGGCACCGTCAACCCGAACCTCGGGCGCGCGTTCGTCAGCGATGCGGTGCAGTACGGCAACAGCCAGAGCTTCAGCAAGCGCGAGTCCGGCCGTGCGACCGTGTTCGCCATGCACGACTTCAACCGCAGCCGCGACGGCAACTGGTTCAAGAAGCTGCTCGGCAAGCATGTCGTCACCGGTCTCTACAGCCGCGACCACAGCCAGAGCGACGCCCGCAGCTTCATGCGCATGGGCACCGACGAGGCGTATTCGGCCGCGATCCACAATGCGACGCGCGGCGGGGTGCAGAAGTTCACCGACAACCTCCGCCAGATCAACCGCGTGGTCTATCTCGGCGACTCCCTGCTCGGCGCCTCCAGCGCTTCGGGGGCCTACATCCCGAACCCGAACGAGGTGCAGATGCCGGGCGCGTCCTCGACGTTCTACTACTTCAATTCGCATTGGGATTCCTCGGTGAATCCGGCGGATCCGTGGCGGAACACCCTGTTCAACAACGAAATGGTGACCCAGTCCGAGAATCCGGCCAACTACATCGGCTGGTCCACCATTCCGCTGAACGTCATCGATGCCGAGGCCAGCGATGCCGATCGCGATTCCCTCACCTGGCAGGCCCAGCAGACCCGCACCCTCGTCGCCTCCAAGGCGGCCGTGCTCCAGTCCTACCTGTGGGACGGCGCGCTGGTCGGCATGTGGGGCGTGCGCAACGACCACGTGAAGCTCTGGAACCTCAACGCCTCGAAGTACGCCGACGAGCACGTCAATCTCGACGCCGGCGCCTACGCGCTTCGCACGGTCACTCCGAGTGTCGAGGAGGACAACACCACGACCTGGAGCGTTGTCGCTCACGTGAACAAGTTCATCCCGAAGATGCCGTTCAACCTGAGCTTCTTCTACAACGAGTCGGAGAACTTCCAGCCGGGTGCCGGCCGCGTCGACATCTACAACCAGCAGCTCTCCTCGCCGAACGGCTCGACCAAGGACAAGGGCTTCGTCATCTCGACCAAGGACGACCGCTTCTCCCTCAAGGTGAACAAGTACGACACCCGGATGCAGAACGCCTCCGCGAGCATCGACGGCAACTGGTTCCTCGGCGCCGTCATGGGCTGGGGCGGCAACTGGGCCGACATCTTCGAGTACAACCTTCGTGGCAGCACGATCGATACGGCGGAGCCGGACGGCACTTACGGTCGCTACACCTACGGCCAGGCGCCGGGCGAGACGGCCGAACAGGCCGCCGCACGTGAGACGGCTGCCATCGCCGGCTTCCGCGCTCTGGAGAGCGCGATTCCGGCCGCGTACTGGACGGCCTGGAAGCTGGATCCGACCATCGTCTCGGGTGGCCAGGGGTCGACGACTCCGGCCGGCTTCGCGGCGGTGCAGGATTACGTCTCCAAGGGTTGGGAATTCGAGTTCACCGCGAACCCGACCCCGAACTGGCGCGTCTCGCTCAACGCCTCCAAGGCCGAGGCCGTGCGCAACAACATCGGCGGCGCTGCCCTCATCGAGTACGTCGACATCATCAACAACGCCCTCGTCAACACCGCCGCCGGCGACCTCCGTATCTGGTGGGGTGGTGCGGGCAACGACACGCTGCTGAAGCTCTGGCGTCAGAACTTCTACACCAACTTCGCCTCGCAGCGTATCGCCGAAGGCACCTCGACTCCCGAGATGCGCAAGTGGCGCTTCAATCTCGTCACCAACTACGACTTCCGCGAGGGCTTCCTCAAGGGCGTCAACGTCGGCATGGGTTACCGCTGGCAGGACAAGATCGCCATCGGCTACCCGGTCAAGGAAGTGGACGGCGAAGTGCTCTTCGACCTCGAGAATCCGTTCTACGGTCCGACCGAAGGCAACTTCGACTTCTGGATCGGCTACGGCAAGAAGCTGACCGACAAGATCGACTGGCGTATCCAGCTCAACGTCCGCAACGCCTTCGACGGCAATGGCCTGATCCCGCTCTCGGTCAACCCGAGCGCGACCGATCCCCGCGGCTATACCGTGGCCGCCTGGCGTATCGCGCCGTATCGTACGTGGCAGATCACCAATACCTTCAAGTTCTGATCGACTAGGGTCATAGCTAGTGATCGCGAAGCCCCGGGGCCCTGGTCCCGGGGCTTTTTCTTTGCCCGTCTGGTCGGGTTGGGTGGTCGGCTCCAGGGCTTGGGCGTTGTTCCCGTCTTCTCTCGTCGGCCTACTTGACCCGTGTGGCCGGTCTTCTAGTTTCCGCACCAATGAGCGTACTCGAGATCAAGCAGAGTCTCTCCCGCATGTCGGCTCGGGAACAGAAGGAGATTGCGCTGTATCTCCTTCGCCTTCGGCGCGAAAGCCCGGCGTGGAAGAGGGCGACTGCCCGCCGGATCCGTGAGATGCAGGCGGGGAAGGCCACTTCGATCGAAGAACTCGAGAAACGCTACGAGGGTGGGAAGTAGCCCCAGTTCGTACCGGCCGGTGTTTTCGGCGGATGCCGTAGCGTCGTTCACCGCACTGACTCGGAGGCGGCAACGGCGAGTGTTGGATCGGGCCCATGAGTTGGCCGCCGATCCGTTTCTTGTCCCCGACTTCACAAGTACCGATGCCGATGGGAGGATGATTTCCCATCTGCTGCTCGATGATTTTCTGTTCGATTACTGGGTCGACCATCCCGTGAAGGCGGTGCTGATCGTTGGCATCGGCGATGCCGCCTGATCAGGCGGCATCGCCGCCTCCACGACTTCGCCATCCTGGGTGGGCCTTGTTCGGGCAGGCTGAACCGGAACGAACGACCATGGACCACGGGGATTGCTCCAGCTGGAGAGCTCCGCAATCCTTGGCCACCCCAGGTTCAATAGATAGGATGCCCGGCGGCTAGTGGCTTTTCGCGGGATTCCCGCACACTGCGCGGCAATGGAATCCCCATCCATCCCCTGCCCAACCGCCTTCGGCCGCCTGTTCGCCGTGTTGGCGATCGCCCTGTCCGTCTCGGCCCGACTGCTCGCCCTCGGCCACGAACCTTTCGTCTCGTTCGATGCCTCCACGCCCTCCGCGACCTTGTTCTCCGGCGACTCCGCCGCCCCGATCGTCGTCGATGCGGCCGACTGGCCGGGCGTCGCCCGCGCCGCCCACGATCTCCGGGCCGATGTGGCCCGGGTCGGCGGCGTGTCGCCGGTGCTGTTGCCGGCCGCTCCGGAATCGGCCCCCTTCGTGGTCCTCGTCGGCACCGTCGGCCGCAGCCCGTTGATCGACGGTCTGGTGAAGGCCGGCAAACTCGACGTCTCCGGAATCCAAGGCCGCTGGGAGGCCTACCGGATCGAGACCGTCGCCGCTCCGTTGCCCGGCATCGCACGCGCGCTGGTCATCGCCGGCAGCGACAAACGCGGCACCATCTACGGCATCTACGAACTCTCCGAGCAGATCGGCGTGTCGCCCTGGTACTGGTGGGCCGACGTGCCGACCGTGCGCCGCGACACCGTGAGCGTGCCCGACGTGTGCCTGGTCGACGACGGACCGACCGTGAAATACCGCGGCATCTTCCTCAACGACGAGGCGCCCGCGCTCACCAACTGGGCGAAGGAGAAGTTCGGCGGCATCAACAGCAAGATGTACGTCCATGTCTACGAGCTGCTGCTGCGCCTGCGCGGCAACTTCCTCTGGCCGGCGATGTGGAACAACGCCTTCTACGACGACGACACCGAGAGCGCGCGCTTGGCCGACGAATACGGCATCGTGATGAGCACCTCGCACCACGAACCGATGAACCGCGCGCAGCAGGAGTGGGCGCGCTACGGCCAGGGGCATTGGGACTACGCCACCAACGGCAAGACCCTGCGCGAGTTCTGGACGGTCGGCGCGCGCCGCGCCAAGCAGTACGAGACGATCACCACGCTCGCCATGCGCGGCGACGGCGACGAGCCGATGTCGGAGGACGAGAACGTCTCCCTGCTCGAGCAGATCGTGGCCGACCAGCGCGAGATCTTGAAGCGCGAGGTCGACTCCGACCTCACGAAGGTCCCCCAGGTCTGGGCGCTCTACAAGGAGGTGCAGGGCTACTACGAGCGCGGCATGCGCGTGCCCGACGACGTCACGCTGCTCTGGTGCGACGACAACTGGGGCAACATCCGCCGGCTGCCCACGCCGGCCGAGCGCGGGCGCTCCGGCGGGGCGGGCATCTACTACCATTTCGACTACGTCGGCGGCCCCCGGAACTACAAGTGGCTCAACACCATCTCGCTCACCAAGATCCAGGAGCAGATGAACCTCGCCTGGCAGCACGACGCCACCCGTATCTGGATCGTGAATGTCGGCGACCTCAAGCCGATGGAGTTTCCGATCGAGTTCTTCCTCACGATGGCCTGGGATCCCGCCGCGATGCCCTACGAGCGCCTCGGGGAGTACTCCCGCAGTTGGGCGGCGCGCGAGTTCGGCGACGCGAACGCGGCGGAGGTCGCGGCCTTGATCAACGGGTACACGAAGCTCAACAGCCGCCGGAAACCGGAGATGCTCGACCCGACGACCTTCAGCCTCGTCAACTACCGCGAGGCCGAGCGCGTGCAGGCGGAGTGGGCCGATCTCCTCGCCCGCGCGAAGCTGCTCGACGCGGCGCTGCCGGCCGACGCGCGCGCCGCGTTCTTCCAGCTCGTGCGCTATCCGATCGAGGCCTGTGCGAACCTGCAGGACCTCTACGTGGCCGCGGGGCTCAACCGCCTCTACGCGGTCCAGGGCCGCAGCGACACCAACGCCCAGGCCGAGAAGGTGCGCACGGCGTTCGTCGCCGACCACGCGCTGGTGCAGCAGTATCACTCGCTCAACGACGGGAAATGGAGCCACCAGATGAGCCAGGCGAAGCTCGGCTACACGTTCTGGCAGCAGCCGCCCGCCGAGGTCATGCCGGCGATCTCGCTGCTGCGCCCCAACCACGGCGCGGTCGCCGGGTTGGCGGTCGAGGGCAGCGAGGTGGGGATGCCCGTCTGGGGGGCGCGTGCGCCGAAGGTGCCGACGCTTTCCGTCTATGGGCAGGAGAGCCGCTGGGTGGAGTTGTTCAACCGCGGCGACACCGCCTACTCCTTCACCGCGACCGCCGACCAGCCCTGGCTGCGGGTGACTCCCGCCAGCGGCGAGGTGAAGGCGACCACGCGCCTCGAGATCACCGCCGACTGGGCCGCAGTGCCGGTGGGCGAGACCGAAGCCAAGGTCCGCCTGCAGACCACCGGCGGTCAGGACTTCTTCGTGACGGTGCCGATCCTGAACCCGGAGGAGCTGCGCCCGGGCGCGTTCGACGGCTTCGTCGAGGTGGATCGCCAGGTCGCGATCGAGGCGCCGCATTTCAACCGGGCGATCGCCGCTGGCTCGGTGAAGTGGCACGTGTTGCCCGATTTCGGCCGCACCCTGGGCGGGGTCACGACCTCGCCGGTCCTGTACGATGCGCTGGCACCCGGCGGCGACTCGGCGCGCCTCGAGTACGATATCCATTTCTTCAATGCCGGTGCCGCGAAGGTGGAGCTGCACGTCGCGCCCTCGCTCGATTTCCAGCCGGAGAGCCCGTTGCGCGTGGCGGTGTCGTTCGACGACGAGGCCCCGCAGATCGTCGCGATCGCCACCGATCCCAACCAGTGGGAACCCTGGGGCACGGCCGTGGGCGAGGGGGTGCGCCGGGTGCTCTCGACGCACCGGCTCGCCCACGCCGGCCGGCACACGTTGAAGATCTGGGCGGTCACGCCCGGCGTGGTGCTGGAGCGTATCGTCATCGATACCGGATCGCCTCGTGCGCCCGGCGTGCGCCCGAGTTATCTTGGCCCGGTCGAGAGCCCGCGCGTGGTGAAGAAGTGAACGTGAGGGAGCGGTAGGGCGGGTTCTCCGAAGCCGCCGCGGACGTTTCGGAGAAACGTTGTTACCGTGGGTGTTGCTCGCCGCTCTGGCGAGCGGCGCCACGAGGCGTGGGGCAAGGTCGTTCTCGTTTCTGGGCACTATTGAGCCATGCGCGTTAGCCTGACGCTTGCGGTAGCGAAGGCCGCCAAGGCCTTCGGCGTACCCGCAGGGGCCGAAACTCTTGGCGAGTTTCGCTACGCGGTCGGGGTCTCTGCTGTCAGTCTGATAGGCGAGCCTCAATAGTAGCAGGGGGGGCCGTTTGCGGGTGCACGCGCGTGCCTCAAGCACGTTTCTCGCCGGTCAACGATGCTCGCACTGTCCGGTCGACGGCGACCATGTCGGCGGTTGTCTTGCCCCGGCCGGCCTGCCATCAGTGCGCCCTTATCCCATGAAAAAGGAAGCCGTACTCAACAAGCTGAAGACCGAGAAGGTTGTCGCGATCATCCGCACCGACAGCGCGGATGGCCTGATCGATTGCGCCAAGGCGCTCGCTGCCGGCGGGCTCACCGCCATCGAGCTCACCATGACCACGCCCGGGGCCCTCAAGATGTTGGAGGAAGCCAGTGCGCAGTTGCCCGATTTCCTCTTCGGCCTGGGCACCGTGCTCGACGCCGAGACCGCCCGCATGGGCATCCTCGCCGGTGCGCGTTTCATCGTGACCCCGGCGCTGCGTCCGGAGGTGATCGCCTGCTGCCGTCGCTACTCGGTGCCGGTGTTTTCCGGGGCGCTCACGCCCACCGAGATCATCGCGGCCTGGGAAGCCGGAGCCGATGCGGTGAAGATTTTCCCCGCCGAGTTCTTCGGCCCGAACTACATCAAGTCGGTCAAGGCGCCGTTCCCGCAGATCGAGCTCGTGCCCACGGGCGGTGTCACGCCCGAGACCATCGGTGCCTTCCTGAAGGCCGGAGCTTACGCGACCGCCGCCGGTTCGGCCCTGGTCGACGGCAAGGCGCTCAAGGAAAAGAACTGGGCCGCGATCACCGCGCGCGCCAAGGAGTTCGTCGACGCCGTCGCCGCGGCCGGCGTGAAGTAATCCGCCCCGTCCTCTTCCGTTTCCCCAAGCCCGCGCGCGCCCGTCGCCCGCGGGTTTCTTCTTTCCCTGGGCCGCGGCGCCTTGCCGGGAAAAATAGCGTGACGGCCGTCACGCTATTTTTCCCGGTGTCGTGCAGGGGAATTCGAGTCGCGAGGACAAGGAGGTGCCCGTCCGTCCGGGTCTTCGCCCGCGTTTGGTTGGGGCGGGGGAAGGCGCGTGAATCGGACTCGCCCGCGGTCGGCGGAGCGGCCTAGCGTCGAGGGCATGTTTTCTCCCCTTGCAACGCGCTTGGGCGCGTGGTCGACCCTGTTGGGCGGAGCGGCCGGCCTGCTTTTCGCAGGCGGCCTGTCCGCTCGCGCCGAGTCCGCCACCGCTTCCGTCCCCGCCATGAACCAAACCGTTTCCGTCGTCTCGCCGCGCGATTCGCGCCTCCAATACATGGGCCGCTTCGCCTTCGACGGCGCGGACGAGGCCCGTTTCGGTTTCCCGGGCGTGCGGGTGCGCTTCATGTATCGCGGGCCGGCACCGACGATCCGGCTCGGGGCGGGGTCGGCGACCTGCGCGTTCAACCTGTCGGTCAACGGCTGGGAGCCGGTCGTGATCCGGCTGCCGGAGGGGCGCAGCGAGCTGCCGTTGCCTTCGGGTGCGGCGCCGGAGGGCGGCTGGCTGGTCGAGCTCACGCGTCGCAACGAGAGCTGGCAGGGCGTGGCGTCGTTCTTCGGCCTGGAGCTGCCGGTCGGTTGCGAGCTGCTGCCGGCGCCGGCGTTGCCCGAGCGCAGGCTGATGTTCATCGGCGACTCGATCACCTGCGGCGAGGCGATCGACCGCTTCCCGCCGGAGCTCGACAACACCTCGCGCATGTCGAACGCGCCCCGCTCCTACGGCTACCTGCTCGCGCGTGAGCTCGATGCCCAGGTCCATCTGGTCAGCTACGGTGGGCGCGGCGTGCTGCGCGACTGGCAGGGCAGGACCGACGTGCCCAACGCGCGCGAGTTTCTCCAGCGCGCGCTACCCGACGACGCCGAAGCCGTGTGGGACCATTCACAATACCAACCCGACGCGATCGTGATCAACCTCGGCCAGAACGACCTCAACTCCGGCCCGATCGACGAACCGGTCTTCACCGAGGCGTTCGCCAAACTCTTCGCCGACCTGCGCGCGGCGTATCCGCGCGCGGCGGTGCTCTTCACCGAGAGCCCGATGCGCGACGAGGATCCGGCCACGGAGGACGGGCAGAAACGTCTCTTCCAGCGGCGCTGCCTCCGCACGGTGATCGAGGCCGCGCACCAGGCCGGCGACCGGAGCGTCGATTTCGCGCCGCTGCACCAATATCCGGGTACGCCGACCAACGCGCATCCGGTGGCCTTCCAGCATGAGCAGATGGCGCAGGAGCTGCTCGGACCGTTGAAGCGCCTCACCGGCTGGTAAGGCGGTGGGGGCGCGCTGCGCTGAACCTCGCTTCCGCAGACGACAGAACGAAGGAAGCAAAGCAGCTCTGGGCCAAGGGGACCGGGTGCTCGCAGGTCCGGGGCGTTTCCCTTCACCTGCCCGGTGAAGACCGGAACCCCGGATCTTCTTATCCAATCTGTTCACACTTCGTTCCCTTTTGCCGGTTGCGGCTGCGCTTCTCAGGCTGGATGGAGGTCGGTGACCGCAGGCGGGGACGCCTGCGCCACGGCCCGAGGCTTCGACGATGGGCGGGGCCGAGGGGAATCGTGCAGAAAACGAGGAGCTCGAGAGATGGCTCTGCGGAGCGCAGTGGCCGACGGACAAAGGGGACGTGTGTCCGGTTCTTCCTGGTTCTGCGGTTGCCTGCCGGGTAAAGACCGTCGCGTTCTGGCGACTTCCATTGTGCCTACTTTGTTGATGCGTCTTCGCGCCCGAACTGTCGCCAGCGGCAACCGCCGCCGGCCGGATGCGCCAAGCCGAGGGCGAGCGCCACGGGAGGTGGGAGTGGAAAGCGGGGGCATGGCGTACGTCCGGCGTCCCGACCTTGGTGTCGCGATAGTTCTGTGACGCACGGTCTCATTGGCCGGCCCGGCGGCGGCCTCTGAGCCGCAAGCATTCGGCCGAGTGACGAGCGTCGGGCGTCGAGGGGCCGATCACAGAGGAGATCGAGCGAAGCGCTCGTGCTGGAAACTCGCCACCGGTGGTTTGGCGCTCGCCTCTCGACCGCATCATCACGGCTGAGCCGAGGCGCGACCGGTGCGTTGCAAAAAATTCGCGAAGCGCCGGCGTTGCCCTCTCGCTCGGGATTCCTACAAAACGGACTTTTTGTAGGAATCACAAAGCTTGATACGATTGTGAAGAACTTTTGAAGGTGGGGGCATGCCCATGCTAGTCTCCCTGTTTCGTCGCGTGTTCGCTTCAGTTCCGCATGCTCCGGCCGAAGACGCCCTGCGCAGAGCTCGGCGCTCCTTCTTCGAGAAGCTCACCCTCGGCGGCGCCGCACTGGCCGCACTGGTGACCGGCGCCGCGGCGCAGACGGCCGGTGCCTCGCACAACATGGATGGCAGCACGGCCGAGACCCGTGAGACGACGGCCTCCGGCACGACCTTGAACATGGACTCGGGGCTTCCTGCAGTCGTGATGGGCGGCACGACCGCCGCGAGCAACAAGACGATCGAGAACAACGGTACCCTGACGGCGACCGCCAACGTCATCCAGGTCGAGCAGGGCAGCGGCAATACGATCAACAACGCCGGCACGATGTCTTCGACGGTCTCGGCCATCTATGCCGCCTCGGGGACGACGGGCACCACGGTGTCCAACGCCGGCACCCTCACGTCTTCCGGCGGAAGCGCCACGATCAACATCCAGGGCACCACGAACGGAGTCTCCAGCACCAGCTCCATCGGCAACACGGGCACCGGTGCGGCGATCTATGTCGGGGGTGTTGAAGCGTCAAATACGGGAATTTCGCTTTCCGGCACGGTATCCGGCTCGGATAGTCTCGTGGTCGGCAGCACGGGCTTCCTCGGGGCGACCGCGCTCACCGTCGACGGCACGATCACGGGCGGCATCACGATCAACACCAGTCTCGGCACCAACGGTGCGGTCGCGCTGAACGTCGAGGGCGGCACCCTCACGGACTCCACCGGGCGTGGTATCGATGTGACCGGAGGCATCGCCACGGGAAGCTCGATCACCAATGCCGGTGACATCGATGCGAGCACACAGGGCATTCGTGTCGCTGGCATCGTGGACGGCACCGTCACGGTGGCCGGCACCGGATCGATCATCAGCGGCGACGAGGCCATCTACGTCGCCACCCTCAACAGCGGCACGGTGGAGACGATTGCCGCGAGCACGGTCGAGTCGACCGGAAGCTACGGCATCAACATCGGCTCCATCACCGGCGACGCCACCGTAACCAACGGCGGCACTCTCGCCGCCGCCGGCGCTGCCGGCATTTACGTCGGAGCCAGCATCGATGTTGCCTCCTCTTCCAGTCCGCTGATCGAGAATACGGGCACGATCGATGCGGCCGTGACGGGCATTCGGGTCAATGGTGTGTTGGGCGGCGATGCGGGCCAAGGCACGGTTACGATCGACAACTCGGGATTGATCGACGCCGACACCGGTTATGCGATCAGCGTCAACAGCGTCGGAGCCACCGGCGTCATCACCAATTCCGGTTCGGGCGACCTCACCACGCATGCCGGCTCCCGCAGTGCGATCAACGTCGCCGGAGCCAATGCCGGCGGAATCGCCAACGACGCCGGCATCGCCACCGAAGGCGACAGCTCGCACGGCATCAACGTGGCCGGCGGCAACTCCGGCATCATCGGCAACTCCGGCACCATCGAAACGACCGGCGCCGGCGCCTACGGCATCAACGTCTCCGGCGCCAACACCGGCACCGTCGAGAATTCCGGCTCCATCTCCGCCACCGGTGCCAACGCCTATGGCATCAACGTGACCGGCGTCTCGACCCGGATCGTCGGCAACGGCGACATCACCTCCTCCAGCAACGCGATCTCCGTGTCGGGTATCGCCGCCGGGGGCACGATCGACACCACCATCGACGCCGATGGCAACACGCTCGCCGGAGGCACGATCACGGTGACCGGCAACGGCAACGGCATCACTGTCGGTTCCGGCGGCTATGCTGGCGATGCCGCCATCGTCAACGACGCCGACATCACGATCGAGGGCACCGGCACGGCGATCTACTCGCAGAAGTCGCTCGACGGCGGCACCGGCACGACGGTCTCGATCACCAACAGCGGCGATCTCACCACGACCGAGGGTAGTGCCATCCGCATCGTCGGCACGATCGGCAATGTGGGCACCGGCTCGGTTTCCAACTCCGGCACGATCGAGGCTGCAGGCGGCTCCGGCATCGCCGCCACCGGCATCGGCTCCGGCAGCTCCATCGACAACAGCGGTACGATCACCACCGCCGCTTACGGCGGTCACGATGCGATCCGGATCGGCGGTTCCAACCTCGGCACCATCACCAATTCCGGCACCATCAACGCGGACGGCTCCGGCATCTACGTCGGTGGCGCCGAGGCGGGCGACATCGTCAGCACCGGCACCATCGACGCAGGCAGCGGCTACGGCATCTACGCCGCGCACGATGCCGGTGCTGTTACGGCCAATACCGTTACGTCCTCCAATGCCGGTGTCCACGTTTTCGGTACGGCCGCCTCGGTTGCTTCCACCGGCACCATCGCGACCAGCGGCACCGCCGCCGACGGCGTGCATGTGGGCGGCGCGGTCTCCGGCGCCATAGCCGTCAACAATGTCACCGCCACCGGTTACGGCGTGTACGCCGGCTCCACTGTCGGCGGTGCCATTTCGGCCACGGGTGCGATCAACTCCACGAGCACGGGCCTCTACGCCAGCTCGACCACCGGCGGCATCACCGCCACCGGCAGCATCACCACCAGCGGCACTACGGCCGACGGCATCCACGCCGGCGGTACCGTCACCGGCGATGTGGGCGGCGGCACTCTCGCGATCACCGCCACCGGCGACGGCATCGACATCGATGGCGACGTCACCGGCACCACCTCGGCTGGCCTGATCAAGGCGGCCGGCGACGGCATCAACATCTCCGGCAACGCGGGCGACATCACCGTCACCACCGTTGTCGGTTCGGACGGTGCCGCTCCGGCGGGCGGCTACGGTGTCCATGTCGGCGGCAATGCCGGCGCCGTTTCGGTGACCGATGTCACCTCCACCAATGCCGGTATCTACGTCGGCGGCACGGCCACCTCGGTCGCTTCCACCGGCACCATCGCGACCAGCGGTACGGCCGCCGACGGCGTGCATGTGGGCGGCGCGGTCTCGGGCGCCATAGCCGTCAACAATGTCACTGCCACCGGTTACGGCGTGTACGCCGGCTCCACCGTCGGCGGTGCGATCACCGCCACCGGCGCGATCAATTCCACTCAGGACGGTATTTACGCGGCATCCACCACTGGCGGTATCGTGAGCAACTCGACCATCACCACCAGCGGCACTGCGGCCGACGGCATCTACGCAGGCGGCACCGTCACCGGCGATGTGGGCGGCAGCACCCTCGCGATCACGGCCACCGGCGACGGCATCGACATCGATGGCGAGGTCACCGGCAATATTGTGGCCGACAGGATCGACGCCGGTGGCGACGGCATCACCGTGGCCGGCAATGTGGCCGGCACGACCACCGCGACCAGCATCACGGCCACCGGCACCGGTGTGCGGATCGACAATTCCGGCTCGGGCCTGACCGCCGGTGCGATCACCGTCGGCACGGTCAAGGCGGCGCAGGGCGGCATCAACGTCTCTGGCAATGCCGCCAATATCTCCGTGACCAGCGTGACCGGTGTCGACGGCACCAGCGCCACCACCGGTTCCGGCATCACCGTTGGCGGTAACGCCGGCGCCATCACGGCGACCGCTGTGACTTCCACTTCGACCGGCGTTCAGGTGGGCGGCAGCGCCACCTCGGTCACCTCCACCGGCTCGATCACCTCGTCCAACGGCAACGGCGTGCGCGTCGGCACCGATCTCGGCTCCTTCAGCGTCAACGACGTCACCGCGACGGTTGGCAACGGCATCGATGTGGGCCACAACCTCGGCG
>JAEZUE010000078.1 GCA_023443455.1 Verrucomicrobiota bacterium | reverse complement strand
AGGCGTTCTGCAAGGACGTGATCTCGCGCAACGCCACCGGCAAGATCATCAACATCGCCTCGATGCTCTCGTTCCAGGGTGGCATCCGCGTGCCCAGCTACACCGCGTCGAAGAGCGCCGTCGCCGGCCTCACGCGCCTGATCGCCAACGAGCTCGCCTCGAAGGGCATCAACTGCAACGCGATCGCCCCCGGCTACATGGCCACCGACAACACCGCGCCGTTGCGCGCCGACGAGAAGCGCTCCTCGGCGATTCTCGAGCGCATCCCGGCCGGCCGTTGGGGCACACCCGACGACCTCAAGGGCGCCGCGGTCTTCCTCGCGTCTTCGGCCGCCGACTACGTGAACGGCTACACCATCGCCGTCGATGGCGGCTGGCTCGCCCGCTGAACTTTTTTGGGGATAGCTTGCTCTGTTGTGCTGCCGCCACCCGGTGCCGAAAGGCCCGGGTGGCGGTTTTCTTTTCCGGGTGCGCTGGGGCGGTCGGCGAACGTTGTCGTTTGGGCGGAGGAGGCGACGCGGCCCGGACCGGAGGAGCCCAGTCGCAGACTGGACCGCCGCGCTCGAGCCTACCGGCGAGTGGCGTGGCGTCCTTCGGCCGACCTGCCTTTCGAACTGTCCCCCTGCCCGCGCGGTCGCGGCGATCGGGGCAGGGCGGCATCGTTCGCGCCTCACCCCCGTTCTCCCCATGCCGATCATCCGCAAAGCCTTTGTGATGTCCGTGAACGCCGGCTGCGAAGCCGAATATGAACGCCGCCACCGGCCGATCTGGGCCGAGCTCGAGGCGGTGCTGAAGGCGCACGGCGTGCACAACTATTCGATCTTCCTCCATCCCGAGACTCGCCAGCTATTTGGATACGCCGAGATCGAGGACGAGGCGCGCTGGGCCGCGATCGCGGCCACGCCCGAGTGTCAGCGCTGGTGGAAGCACATGGGCGACGTGATGCCCAGCAACCCCGACAACAGCCCGGTCTCGACCGGATTGCGCGAGGTCTTCCACCTCGCCTGAGCCGCCCCCCCCGGCGGGCGGCGCCCGCGGCCCTCTTTTCTCCGCCTCATCCGGCGCGGAGGTATTCCTTTTCTAGAACATCCCCATGTCCAATCCCCGTTTCTCCCGTCGTGATTTCGTGCGCAACGCGGCCTTCGCCGCCGTTGCCGTCAACCTGCCCCGCATGCTGGGCGCCCAGACTCCGCCGGTCTCCGGATCCGCGGCAACCGGCCCCGGGGTGGGGCGGTCCGGGGTGCCGGCGGTGCGTTGGCTCGACGGTGCCGCGCCCGGGGCCCAGACGGGCGCGACGTGGGGCATGCCGTGGCCGAAGGGGAAATACACGGCCGGCACCGAGTTCGACCTGCGCGACCAGGCGGGCAACGCCGTGCCGGTGCAGACCTGGCCGCTGGCCACCTGGCCCGACGGTTCGCTGAAGTGGAGCGCGCACGCCATCCCGGCCGAGGTCGGCGGCGGGAGCTTCGAACTGAAGCCCGGCGTCGCGGCGGCGCCCGCCCGGGCGCTCGCCGTGCGCGAGACCGCCGACGAGATCACCATCGACACCGGCGTGGTCGAGGTGCGGGTCGCCCGCACGGGCACGATCCTGGTACCGGCGATCCGGCGCGCCGGCCGCGACACGTTGGTCGGCGGCCGCCTGGTGTTGCTGCGGCAGGACGGGCCGGAGTCGGTGGCCGCGCCCGAGCCGTTCGCCGGCCGGATCGACCGGGTGGCCCTCGAGCAGTCCGGACCGGTGCGGGCTGTGGTGAAGATCGAAGGAAGCCATGTGGCCGCCGCGGGCGGGCGCGCCTGGCTGCCGTTCGTGGTCCGGCTCTATTGCTACGCCGGCGGCGAGTCGGTGCGGGTCGTGCACACGATCATGTACGACGGCGACGCGAAGAAGGATTTCATCCGCGGACTCGGCCTGCGTTTCGAGGTGCCGTTGGCGGGCGAGCTGCACGACCGCCACGTGCGTTTCTCCGGGCAGGAGGCGGGTCTGTTCGGCGAGGCGGTACGCGGGATCACCGGCCTGCGGCGCGATCCGGGCGAGGCGGTCTGCGCGGCGCAGTTCGAGGGCCGGGCGACGCCGCCGCTCGCCGATTGGAACCCCCGCACCACGCGCGGCCTGCATCTGGTGCCGGCGTTCGGCGACTGGAGCCTGTTCCAGTCGACCGCCGACGGTTTCGAGATCGCGAAGCGCACCGCGGCGGGCTGCTCCTGGCTGACGCCGGCGCGGGGCCAACGCGCGGGCGGTCTGGGCTACGTGGGGACGCCGCAGGGTGGGGCCGCCTTTGGTATCCGGAATTTCTGGCAAAGTTGTCCGGCCGAGCTGGCGATCGCCGGCGCGACCGGCGACGCGGCGGAGGTCACGCTCTGGCTGTGGTCGCCACGGGCGGAGGCGATGGACCTGCGCGGCTACCGCGACGGCGCGGGGATGGAGACCTACAAGGGGCAGCTCGAGGGGTTGGAGATCACCTACGAGGACTACGAGCCCGGCTTCGACAATCCCGAGGGCGTGGCGCGCACCAGCGAACTCCAGCTCTGGGCGCTGCCCGCCACGCCGTCGCGCGAACGCCTCGTGGCGCTGGCGGAGGCGGTGCGCACACCGGCGGTGTTGATGGGCACCCCCGCCTACCTGCATTCCTGCGGCGTGTTCGGCGGCCTGTGGTCGCCGGTCGACCGTTCGACGCCGGCGAAGGCGACGATCGAGGACCGGCTCGACTGGTTCTTCCGCTTCTACGAGCAGCAGCGCGAGGAGCGCCGCTGGTATGGGTACTGGAACTATGGCGACGTTATGCACACCTACGACGCCGACCGCCACGAGTGGCGCTACGACGTGGGCGGTTTCGCGTGGGACAATTCCGAGCTCTCGACCGATCTGTGGCTGTGGCTGTATTTCCTGCGCACCGGCCGCGCGGATGTGTTCCGTTTCGCCGAGGCGATGACCCGCCATACCGGCGAGGTCGATGTGCACCATCTCGGGCGCTTTGCGCCGCTGGGCTCGCGCCACAACGTGTTGCACTGGGGCTGCAGCGCGAAGCAGCTGCGCATCTCCACGGCGGCGAACCGGCGCTACTACTACTACCTCACCGGCGACGAGCGGGTGGGGGACCTCATGCGCGAACAGGTCGAGGCGGTGCGCGCGCTCGCCGTCATCCAGGCCAACCGCAAGGTGGCGCCCGACCGCGTGACCAAGGCCGATCCGAACGCGACCGAAGTCTATGCGGGCTTCGGTACCGATTGGGGCGCGGCGGCGGCGGCCTGGCTCACGGAATGGGAGCGCACCGGCGACGTGAAAGTCCGCGACCGCCTGCTCGCCAGCATGCGCTCGATCGCCGCCCAGCCGCGCGGCTTCTTCACCGGCGGGGCGAAGCTCCATCTCGACTCCGGCGTGTTCGCGAAGGTCGAGAGCGATCGCGTGAGCGTTTCGCATCTCAGCGCGGTCTTCGGTCTGGTCGAGGTCTGCGCCGAGCTGCTCGATCTCTTCGACGAGCCGCAGTTCCGCCAGGCCTGGCTCGACTACTGCATGCTCTACAACGCCCCGGCGGAGGAGCAGGCGGCGAAGTTCGGCAAGCCGCTGCAGCGGCTCAACCTCCAGCAAGGGCATTCGCGTCTCACGGCCTTCGCGGCGAGCCAACTCGGCGACAAGGCACTGGGCCAGCGCGCCTGGAAGGAGTTCTGGCGGGGCGAGTCGGGGTATCCGGCCAAGGCGCCGGCCGCGACCCTGATCGAGGGGCCGGCGGTGCTGCGACCGGTGCACGAGGCCGCGCGGGTTTCGACCAACGCCACCGCCCAATGGGGACTGGCGGCGATCGGCTGCCTCGCGCTGGCGGGCGACGAACTCGGGGACGACGCACCATGAACTGTCTTCATGCGGCCCCACCGTGGCCCGTTCTGACGGTCCGGTTGCGCTTCGGCGCGGCTCTGACGGTCAGAGAGGCGCGCCGTTGTGAACACGGAGGAAGCGCAACACGTTCGCGGCCTCATCGGTCCGGCAGCGTACCCCCATCCGACCCGGGTGCCTGACAGACGGATACGCGGTTTGCCCCGCCGCGGCGACTCCGGTCACCTGCGGGCGCGAGCCCCGGTCTCTTTCCTTTCCCAGCCATTCATCGTCCAACCGTCATGGGTTTCTATTTCGAAGATCATCACAGCATGTTCGCGCAGGCGGGCCTGCAGGTGGAGAAAACGCTCGACACGATCGTGCGCCGCTACCGCGGGGTGAACCCGCCGCACGCGCCGGTCTACCGGGCCTATGCCCATGAGGGGATCGTGCGTATCGCCGATTACCGCTACGAGGCGGACTACAACCGCAGTTTCCCGAAGGCCCGCAACGGCTCCTTCGTCTATGCGTGGGCGCGGATCTGGGCCGATGGTCCGTCGGAGCTGAAGTTCGACTTTTCGGTGCGTTGCCCGTCGGTGCTCTACGTGAACGGCGCGGTCGCGTTCACCTCGACGATCTTCGAGGAGCGCTATCCCGAGGAGCGGCAGAATCTCGTGCTGCCGATGGTCGCGGGCTGGAACCATGTCGTGGTCCGCATCAAGAAGACCACCGCCGGCTTCGGCGGCGTCTTCGGCACTTGGCTGGGCAAGCTCTCGTACTACTTCCTCATGCCGACCGACGACCGCGGCGGCCAGGAGGGTTGGCTCTTCTCCGAGCCGCTCGACACCGCCCTGGAAACCATCCCGGTGCGCGGCATGTCGGAGGCCGACACCGGCGTCGCCTGGTATCCCCGGCAGACGTGGTCGAAGGCGCAACTCGCCCAGGGGCAGAACCGCCGCATCTTCGGCCAGCAGACCGGCGCTGTCGCCGTGTCGTGGACGAAGGGTGCGTTCCTGCAGCCCGGCGAGGGTGAATACGTGCTCGCCGGCGAAGCCCGCGGCCCGCTCTCGGTTTCCATCGCCGACCGTGAAGTCTTCGCGACCGCCAAGGCCGGTCGTTTCTCCGCCAAGGTGCGCGTGCCCTTCGGTCCTCAGGATGTGATGGTCCGCTCGGTCTGCGCCGCCAAGGACTGGGGCTTCGAGCTTTCGCTGCGCGACGCCGACGGCGAGGTCGCGCTCTCCAGCCCGTGCGCCCTGCAGGGGCCCGCGGGCCTGGTCTGGCTGCACGGCGGGCCGTTCGCCGCCGATGCACCGCTCGATCCCGCGGCACTGCGCGACCTCAACCGGCTGCTGCCGGGCAAGGACGGCCCGACCTACTGGCGCCTCGACGCGCCGAACATGTGGGTGCGTCCATACAACGACAATACGCTCTACGGTCGCTGGAACTACCCGCTCGGCGTCACCCTCTACGGCCTGCTCCACAGCGCCAGCCTGATCGGCTCGGAGGAGACCCGGCAGTACATCGTCGACCACATGCGCTTCTGTGCCGACGTCTTCGACTACGCGCTCTGGGATCGCAAGCAGTACGGCGGCGCGACCAACGTCCACCATCTGCTCACCAGCATCGACAGTCTCGACGACTGCGGTTCGTTCGGTTCGTCGCTGCTGGAGGTCATGAAGTATTTCGACATCCCCGGTGGCCGGGCGATCGCGGACTACGTGGCCGACTACATCTCGAACCGGCAGATCCGCCTCGAGGACGGCACCTTCTTCCGCAAGCATCTCATGCACGTCTTCCACGAGGACACCCTCTGGGCCGACGACCTGTACATGAGCGTGCCGTTCCTGTGCCGCTACTATCAGCTCACCGGCGACCGTCGCCATGTCGACGACGCCGCCAAGCAGTTCCTCGGTTTCCGCCGTCACCTCTTCATCGAGGACCGCAAGCTGATGTCGCACGTCTTCGACTTCACGCGGGGGCTGGCCACCGGCATCCCGTGGGGGCGCGGCAACGGTTGGGTGCTGTTCTCCCTTTCCGAGCTGCTCGCGGTGCTGCCCGAGGAACACGAACTGCGCGCCGATGTGCTCTCCATGTTCCGAGAACTTTGCGAGGGCGTGCTCGCCCAGCAGGACTCAGCCGGCATGTGGCACCAGGTCGTAGACGAGCACGATTCGTATCCGGAGACCTCCTGCACCTCGATGTTCGCGTACGCGTTCGCCCGCGGCGTGCAGTATGGCCTGCTCGAGGAGCCCGCACCCTATGTGCGCGCGGTCTTCAAGGCCTGGGAAGCGATCAACCGCACGTCGGTCGACCGGCTGGGCAACGTGCACGGCGTCTGCCGTGGCTCCGAATTCTCGTTCACGTCCGACTACTACAAGAAGGACCTGCTCTGGAACCTCAACGACACGCACGGCATCGGCATCGTCCTGCTGGCGGGCGTCGAGGTGGACCGTCTCACCAAGTTCCTCCAGTCGGCCGAGGCCGCGGAGAAGCCGGTGAAGAAGGCCGCGCCAAAGCGGAAGGCGAAGAAGCGCCGCAAGTGAAACCGTCGGCGGGTCCGTTCCCTCGGGGATCCGTCGGGCGAAACATTCTTTCGGGGGAAAGAACCGGAGAGAGGAGGGGCTTCGGCCGCCTCTCTCCGGAAACCCCGGGAAGGGGACTCCGGAAACGCGGAACGCGCAACGGAGAATGGGAGCGTTCGAGCATTGAGAATCGAATCTCCAACTACGAACGGTGGGCCGGAGAACGTGGCGACAGCGACGGCATGCGACGGGGCGCCCGCGTGGCGAAACCCGCCCCAAGCCACGGCCTTCGTGTCGGCCGTATCCACCATCGCAGGCAGGGACGCCTGCGCCACGGCGCAGCATGCCCGACGGGCGTGGCGCCGGCCTTCGCGCCGGCGAGATTGGGTATTGCTGGTTCGGAGCCGGAGGTGCGGGCCCGAAACACGGAACTCCGGACCGAAACCGCGGCGCAAGCCGCCGGTTCTGCTCGCCGAGCAGCGTGTGTGCGGCGTGGAGGATCTCCGGCTCGTGGTTGTTGTTGGTTGACCGCGTTGCCGCCGCCCCGGCGGTTTGCCGCGGCGAGCGCGCCGAACGGCTGCGCCGTCCAACCAAGTGGAGCGGCGGCGACTACTCGGCGGCTGTCACGAGATCGGCGGCGAGGGCGTGGTTGGGGTCGCGGTGGAGGACCTCGGCGAGCAGTTGCCTGGCGCGCTTCTTTTCTCCCAGGCCGAGGCGGGCCTGGGCCTCGAGGAAGAGCGCGGTGGTGAGCTGGCGGGCCTGGAGGTCGTCGTCGAAGAGCAGCATCGTCGGCAGCGAAGTGGCGAAGTAGTCGATCTTCGCTTCGGCTTTGGCCAGCGCCTGGGCGTAGGCGAGCAGATCGCGCAGGAGCTTTTGCGCGCGCAAGGGTCTCCCGAGGCGCTGCCATGCGAGCGCGGAGTAGTACGTCATTTCCGAGAAGGCACGCACACTCATCTCCTGGAAGTCGCCCTTGAACGTGGCGGCGGTGTTCCAATGGCGGCGGGCGGCGCGTTTCTCGCCGGCGGCGGCGTAGGCTTCCCCGAGCCAGAAATGGATGTCGCTCTGGTTGGCGAGCAGATGCTTGGCCTCGCCGAGGTTCTCCGGCGCCGACAACGCGGCTTCGAAGTGGGTGATCGCGGCGGCCACCGACTCGGCGCTGCCGCGGCCGAGCGCTTCGCGCCCGAGCAGCAGATGGGTGCGCACGTGCTGGCCGAGCGCCTGGCCTTCACCGCCTTCCCACGGTTGGAACCGGCGGCCCGCCACGATCGCGCGGGCCTCGGCGGAGCGGCCGACCTGGTTGAGCAGCGCGCAGTACTCGACGCCGAGATCGTCGCGCCGGGCCACGAGTTCGCGCTTCTTCTCCAGAATGCGGAGACGCTTGGCGGGTGGCTCCCCGAGGCGCTTGGCGAGCTGGTCGCGTTCGAAGACGAGTCGGGCGTCGTCGGGGGCCGCGCGGACCGCGGCGTCGTAGGCGCGGCGGGCCTTGGCGGGCTGCTGGAGGATGTTGAAGTAGCCGATACCGAGGTTGCGCCAGGCGACGGCGTTGGCGGGGGCGAGGCGGACGGCGTGTTCCCAATGGGCGATGGCTTCGCGGTGGCGGCGGCGGTCGTAGAGCAGGTTGCCGAGCAGGAAGGGGGCGTTCGCATCCTTCGGGTTGGCGGCGAGGGCGAACTGCAGGATGACGATTTCCTCCAGGCGGGCCGGGAAGCAGTAGTCGGGCGAGGTCCTGGCCGCGGTGGTGAGATGGCGTCGCGAGGCCTTGGCGTCGCCCGCCCGGGCACAGAACCACGCGCGGTAGTAGTGCAGCAACGGGGTGGTGCCCGAGAAGAGCTCGGGCTGGGCGGCCTCGAGCACGGCGAGGGCCTCGTCGTGGAAGCCGGCCCGCGCGAGATCGAGCGCGAGGTCGAGGCGGATCTGGGTGTCGCCGGGAACGGTGCGGCCGGAGAGATGCAGCGCCCAGGCGTCGAGCGGGTCGAGCGCGAGGGTGGTCGCGAGCAGGGTGTCGGCCTCGGCGGCACGGCCGAGACGCCGGAGGACCATTGTCTTCAGATCGCGGGCACGGAGGTTGTGGGAATCGTGGCGGAGACTGTGGTCGAGGTGGGCCAGGGCGGAGTCGAAGGCGGCGGCGATGCAGTCGAGCTCGGCGAGGGCGAAGTGCCCGGCGGCGCACCACGCCTGGTTCCAGGTGGCCTTCGCGAACGCATCCTTCGCCGCGGTGTGCAGGGACTCGGCATCGGCCGAATCGGAGGCGAGGAGCGCTTTCAACCGTAGGCAACGGCCGAGCTGGTAGTGGGCCTCGCCGTCGGCCGGGTTCGGGTTGCGGCGGGTGAGGCGGGCGACGGCGCCACGCAGGTGCCGTTCGGCGTCGGCCAGTTCGCCGCGGCGCAGGTGCCAGCGGCCGAGCGCGACGTGGCAGCGGGAATCGCCGGGATCGCGGCGCAGCGCCTCGCGCCAGTAGGCGTCGGGCGCGCGGGTGGCGTGGCGGTATTGCTCGAGGTGCAGGCCGGTGAGGTAGAGTTCGTCGTTGCCCTCGATCCCCGTGGGCGGCGGCGGCTCGGTGGCGGCCACCTGGGCCAGGCTCTCGGGGGAGGGGGGCTGCGCCGGTTGCGGCGTGTACGAGTGGAGGAGTGGTTCTCCGGAGGGCGGGAGGACCTCGAGCGTGAGCGCCGCCGCGGTGGTGTTGCGGGGCAGCTTCACCGTCTCGACCAGCGGCGCGGCGGGCGAGAGGTCGCGGGTGAATTCGGCGACGGTCTTCGCGCCGCGGCGGAGGCGGATCCGCAGGCCCTTGCGCTCGGTCGTCACGGCGACGCCGATGCGTGCGGTCGTGGGGGCGGCGACCAGGTTCAGCGCGACCTCGGTGTCGGCGGAGTGGGCCGGACCGATGCCGCGGAACGGATACCAGAACTGGCTCCAGGTCTTGGTCTCGCCGGGCTGGAGGAAGGTGAAGTCGGGCTGGTTGTCGGTGAAGACGCCGGCCATCAGCTCGATGTACGGGCGGAAGCGGCCGTGTTCGTCGGCATCGGTGAGGTTGCGGTCCCAGGCGTAGCCGAACTCGTGGTTGCCCCAGGTCCACTGCTTTTTGCCGGGGGCGACGTGGTGGTCGGCGACGTGGATGAGGCCCGCCTGCGCGCGGTGGTCGTAGCCGCCGAAGAAATCGGCGGAGGTGCCCATGCACATGTACGAGGTCGGCACGGGGATGTTGGCGTACCAGGAGAGGTCGTTGGCCGGATAGTCGCCAGTTGGCACATACTGGCGGGGCGTCTCGGCCGCGGGCACGCCGTGGCGGGCGCGGCCGGCGTAGTCGACGCCGTAGTAGTGGCCGGAGCACAGCGGGAAGGTGCTCATCGCCCGCTTGGCGTGGTCGGCCACGTAGGTGGCGTCGGGCGGGAAGAACGACTGGTACTGCTCGTGGACCTCGGTGGCGACGTTGGCCCACCAGAGGAAGGTCTGCACGTCGTCGGTGCGGTTGTGCACGCGGGCGCGCAGCTCGAGCACCGCGCGGCCGGGCGCGAGGCGCACGCCGTGCATGCCCTTCATGCGCGCCATGGGGTCGTGCTCGCCCAGCCAGACGGTCACCGCGCCGTCGGCCTCGTGTTCGATGTGCACGGCGGCGGGCATGAAGGTCGAGGGGCGGTGGTGCTGCGGCCAGTTGAACTCGATGCCGCCGCTGATCCACGGGCCGGCGAGGCCGACCAGCGCGGGCTTGATCACGGGCTGGTAGTAGATCGCGTCGTAGTTGTTGGTCTTGTCGACGAGCCGATGGATGCGGCCGCCCAGCGCGGGCAGCAGCATCACGAGCAGGTACTCGTTCTCCAGCAGCACGACGTCCCAGGGCTCGGGCGTGGGGCGCTCCGCGATGCGGTCGTGAAAGGGAAGGGGATACACCCGGCCGCTGGAACCTTGGTAGACGCGCTTCTCGAGGAACATCGGGTTGCGGTCGGGGGCGTGCGGCCGGTAGGTCGGCAGCACGACAGTCTCTTGGCGAACGGTGACGGCGGACATGGGATCAGGCATCGGGTTGCAGCAGGCGAAGCTCGTTGAGCGCGATCTCGGCGCGCGCGGGAAGATTGGTGACGCGGACGCGGACTCCGCGCACGGCGGAGGCGGGTGCCGGGATGCGGTGGTGGCGTCGCGGCTTCGGGCCGGCTTCGGCGCGGGCGAGCAGGGGCTGCCAGTGCGCACCGTCGGCCGTGCTCTCGATGGCGACATGGTATCCACCAAGTTGGCGATCCCAGACCAGCTCGATGCCGGCGAGCGGCGCGGGCGCGGCGAGGTCGATCTGCCACCAGGCGCTGTCGGGATCGACGGCGCCCGGGGCGGCATGGTCGTTGAAGACGACAAACGGATCGCGGTTGGGGCGGGCGACGGAGGCGGAACGTTTGGCGTGCTCGAGCGAGACCTTGGCCTCGAGCGCGACGGCGAGGTCGTCGGAGGTGAGCGTGGTTGCCGGTTGGAAGGCGTCGGAGGCGGCGTAGGTGAGCAGCGAGGCCAGCAGTTGTCGGGCCTCGGGATGGCGCCGGGCGAGCAGGGGCAGGTCGATGCCGCAGACCAGCAGCTTGCCGGAGCCGACCTGGGCCTCGAGGAGCAGGCCGAGCCGGTGGCAACGGTCGAGATTGTCGGGCACCTCGACGATCGGGCGAAGCGAAGGCGGGAGGCCGTCGAGCACGACGGGCTGGGCGGCGCGGGTGAGGTCGAACCACTGCCAATCGGAATGCTCGGCGGTCGGGAACCCGCGCAGCGCCGGATGGGCGGTGTCGATGGTCAGCCCCATCGTGCCAGGCGTATTGAAGAACAGGGGCCAGCACCAGAAATCGGTCATGAACGCGCCGCCCGGGCTGTGGGCGAACGGGTGGGCGGCATCGGGCAGCAGGACCACCCGGCCGCCGGCGGCGAGGACCTCGAGCGCGCTGCGGTCGAGGTGGCGGACCAGTTTCACCCCACGGCCCGGACGGAGGGACTTGGTCGGCCGCGGCGGATACACCCAGAGCGTGTGCTCGGTCGTGGTGGTGACCGCGCCGGCCGTGTGGACGAGGCGGAGCGCATAGGATTGGGCGGTGTCGGGGCAGGGAAGCGCGAAGCGCAACTCGCCGAGCGGGCGGAGGCCCCCGTTCGCGACGGCGGGAGTGGTGATTGCGCCCGAAATGTAGGAGCCTGCTTGCAGGCGATCTGTGCACGGCTCGGCCGATTCGCCCGACGGAATCGCCTGCGAGCAGGCTCCTACAGGCGCGGGCTTGGCGCGGAGCTCCCAGGTCAGCGTGCCTGCCGGCAGATCCGCTGGGCCGAAGTGGGCGAGTTCGAGATCGGCGGCGAACTCCTTGCCGGCGGTCCAGGTGTGGCGGTCGAAACGCGCGAGCAGCACGTGGGGTGCGCAGAAACGCCGGAACTCCTCGGGGCAGATGGCGCCCTTCGACTCCATGAACGCGTCGAGCAGGCCGACGAGCGCGGTGCCCTGACCGGGGAAATCCTGCAGGCCGAGTAATTGGAAGCCGGCGAAACCGGGAGTGCGCAGCGCGGCCTCGATCTCTTCGCGGTAGAGGCGGGCGACGAGTTTTGCGGAAGTGCGATGGTGCGTGGGAGCTCGGCCGAGCACGCCGGCGGCTTCGGCCTTGGCGCGGAAGTGCTCGAGGTTGCGCGCGGCGAAGACACCGGTGTAGCGCGCGATCTCGTCGAAGTTCGGTGTCGTGGTGAATTGGCCGATCTCGTGGCTGATCGCCGGGATCGGGATACCGGTGATCGCCCTGCGGTAGTCGAAGCGGGTGCCGCCTTGGCCGACCTGGAGGTGGCCGTCGGCGAGGTCGTTGGTGGCGTGGCAACCGCGGACGTTGGCAAAGCGGCCGGGTTGGCGACGAACCGGCACGCGGGCGGTGATCCAGCAGTCGTCGGCCGGGGCGAGGGAGGGCTCGGTGAGGAAGTTGTTCGCGCCCTCGGCGTAGAGGCGGTCCGGGTCCTGTGTCCGGAGCTCGGAGACGAGCGCGGTCATCGGTGCGCGTTCGCCGCGATGTTCGTTGCCGAGCGTGAGCAACACGAACGACGGGTGGTGGCCGTAGGTGCGCAGGATGGCTTCGCCTTCGGGCTGGAGGGTCTCGCGAATCGAGTCGTTCCATTCGCCCCAGAAGGGCAGCTCGGTCTGCACGTAAAACCCGAGTTCGTCGGCCGCGGTGAACGCGGCGTCGGGGGGAGTCCAGCTGTGGAAACGCACGTGGTTGATGCCGTACTGCTGGAGCGTGCCGTAGTAGCGGCGCCAGCCGGCGACATCCATCGGCGGGTGGCCGGTGAGCGGGAAGACGCAGCAGTTGACCTCGCCGCGCAGGAAGGTGGTGCGGCCGTTGATCGCGAACTGGGTGCCGTGCCGGCCGAACTCGCGCAGGCCGGTGACGACGGTTGCCGTGTCGTGGCCGAGCGGATGCCGCAGGGCGACAGTGAGGCGGTAGAGCGCGGGGCTGAATTCGTCCCACAACCCGGCTTCGGGTCCGAGCGGGAGCTTCGCCTCGATCGTGCGCGAGTCGTCCGTGAGCGGGATACGGACGGGCGCGGGGCGGTGGGTGGAGCCGGGGTGGTTCGCGCTTTCGGCGGAGAGGACGAGTTCGCCCGTGGCTGCGGGCGCGGGTGTCGCGGAAAGTTCGATGCGGAGCAAGAACGCGCGGCCGGCCACATCGGGACGGACCGCGACATGGCGGATGGCAAGGGCGGCGGCGACGCGGAGTTCCATGCGCCCGAGCACGCCGTTCCAGTTGCCCTGCGTATGCTCGGAGGTCTGGTGGTTGTCGCCCGGGACGGGCTTGCGGCTGTTGTCGATGCGGAGCGTGAGGCGGTGGGTGCCGTTGGTGAGCGGGCCGAGGTCGTGTTCCTGCGGTGAGCAAAGCAGGGCGGAGAAACCGATGCGGCGGCCGTCGAGCCAGACGGTGCAGTGTTTGGTGCGTTCGAGGAAAAGGATCACCCGCCGCCCCGAGCAGTCGGCCGGGATGGTGATGTCGCGTTCGTACCACACGGCCTGCGCGAGGCCGCGGACCGGGGTGAGTCCGCCGAGGCGGCGTTCGTGGTTCAGCGGCCCCTTGCCGGCGGTCTCGGTGGTGGCGGGGAGGTGGATGGTGTCGTCGAACGCGATCGCGGGGAGGGCGGACTCGTCGGCACCGAGAGCGGCCGGACCGACGAACGAGAGGCGCCAGTCGCCGGTGAGGTCGAGGCATTGGGGGCCGAGGGGTGGCTGGTCGTTGGGAGCGGGCGCGCGCACGTTGGAAAAGGAAGCGGAGTTTGGGAGACGGGATCGGGATCGCGACGCGGCGCCGGGCGGACGGTTTGAGGAAACGCGGATTGGAGAACTCGGAGCGGGGATCGTCGGATTCGAATCGCTGCCGGCGAGCAGCGCCACGTCGGGCATTGGTTTGGACTGTCTTGCCGATTTGCCGGCGGCTCCGCGCTTGACCCATGGCTGGAACCGCAGCCTTTGCATAGCTATGCGTCACCCCATGCGTGTTCTGTTTTCCGGTTTCGTGGTCGGCGTCGCCCTTGTGGCCCGGGTGTGCTCGGCCGCCGTGGCGAACGAGTCGGAACGCCTCTACCTCTCCGGCCATGATCGCGACGATGCGGTCGAGTGGGCGTTTCGCTGTTCGGCGGGAGCGCGGGCCGGCGAGTGGACGACGATTCCCGTGCCCTCGAACTGGGAGATGCATGGCTTCGGGACGTTGAGCTACCACTCGGTGGAACCGGGCGAAGTGGGCGAGTATCGCCACACGTTTGCCGTGCCCGCCGAGTGGGCGGGGCGGCGGGTGTTTCTGGTGTTCGATGGTGCGATGACGGATACGTCGGCCCGCCTCAACGGCACCGAGGTCGGCCCCGCGCATCGCGGCGGTTTCTACCGGTTTCGCCACGAGGTGACCGAGCTGGTTCGGCATGGTGCCGAGAATACTCTGGAGGTGACGGTCGCCGAGACGTCGGCGGACGAGTCGGTGAACCGCGCGGAGCGCACCGGCGACTATTGGAACTTCGGCGGGATCTTCCGACCGGTGTGGCTCGAGTCGGTGCCCGCGCAGTTCATCGACCACGTGGCGATCGATGCGCGGGCCGACGGATCGCTGCGCGCGGAGATCGAGGTCGACGGCGCGGGCGATGCAACGCGCGTCGAGGCGCAGGTGTGTGAACTCGACGGCCGACGAGTCGGTCAACCGCTGGTTGCGCCGATCGCGGACTCCGGTGCGGCCCATCTGGAGGGCGCGCTCGGCGGCGTGCGTCTCTGGAACGCCGAGGAGCCGAATCTTTACCGCCTCGAAGTCCGGTTGGTGGAGGGAGCGACGGTTCGCCATGTCGTCACCAAGCGCTTCGGTTTCCGCACGTTCGAGGTGCGGCCCCACGACGGTTTCTACCTCAACGGGCGGCGGATCGTGCTGCAGGGTGCGAACCGGCACTCGTTCCACCCCGAGTCGGGCCGCTGCCTGGCCGAGCGCGACCACCGCGAGGACATTCGGCTGATGCAGGAGGCCAACATGAACGCGGTGCGCATGTCGCACTATCCGCCCGACGAGCGCTTCCTCGAATTGTGCGACGAGCTCGGGCTGTACGTGCTCGACGAACTCGCCGGTTGGCAGAAGTGCTACAGCGTCGAGGCCGGGCGTCCGCTCGTGCGCGAGATGGTGCGGCGCGACGTGAACCACCCGAGCATCCTTTTCTGGGACAACGGCAACGAGGGCGGTTGGGAGGCGGCGCTCGACGCGGACTTCGCGCAGTGGGATCCGCAGCGGCGCCCGGTGCTGCACCCGTGGGATGTGCACGGAGGCGTGAATACGGCGCACTATCGCAAGTACGATCAGACCCTGGTGATGGCCGCGGGCGGGTTCGTGGGGCACCGGCGCAACGGGCAGCCGATGGACGACGCGCAGCCGTTGATCTACCTGCCCACCGAGTTTCTCCACGGCCTCTACGACGGAGGCGCAGGCGCGGGCCTGGAGGATTATTGGGACGCGATGCGGCGTTCGCCCGTGGCCGGCGGCGGTTTCATCTGGGCGTGGGTCGACGAGGGTGTGAAACGACCCGATACGGGCGCGATCGACGTGGTCGGCAACAAGGCGCCCGACGGCATCCTGGGGCCGTATCGCGAAAAGGAGGCGAGCTACTTCACGGTGAAGGACGTGTGGTGCCCGGTGGTCGTGCGGGAGCGCGAGTTGCCCGCCGAGTTCGACGGCACGCTCACGCTCGAGAACCGCTTCGGCTTCACCGATCTCGCGGCGTGTCGTTTCCATTGGGAGCTGCGGCGGTTGCCCGATCCGGGTGCGGCGTCGGCGGAAGTCTCGATCGTGGCGGCCAACGATGCCACCGCACCGCGGATCGCCCCGGGGGAAACGGGTTCGCTGCGCCTCGAACTGCCGGCCGACTGGAACGCGGCCGACGTGCTGGCGTTGCGGGCCGAAGATCCCCACGGGCGCGAGTTGTGGACCTGGACATGGCCTCTCGGCGGATTTGGCCGGATGACGGATTGGACCTCGGCGACAGTTGCACCTGAAGGTGTGGTGGTCGCGGTCGAAGATGGGCCGGACCGGCTCCGGGCGACGGCGGGCGATCTGGTCGTCGAATTCGGGAAGAACGACGGTCGGCTCCTCTCGGTGCAGCGCGGCGGCGAGGCATTCTCGTTCTCCCACGGTCCGCGCCCGGCGGTGGGCGAGGCGAAGCTGGAATCTTTCCTCTGGCACCACGACGGCGGGAATCTGGT
Source organism: Verrucomicrobiota bacterium (assembly GCA_023443455.1). GTDB lineage: Bacteria > Verrucomicrobiota > Verrucomicrobiia > Opitutales > Opitutaceae > CAJCBL01. The sequence goes on along the minus strand of JAEZUE010000078.1, from coordinate 46,976 downwards.
CGTCGAGGCGCGGTACACCGGGGCGCTGGGGGAGGTCACATGGATCGTGCGCGCCAACGGCTGGCTCGACTGCGAGTATGCCTACACGGCGGAGCACCCGTCGGCGTATCGAGGAGTCTGTTTCGACTACCCGGAAGAGTTGGTGCGCACGAAGACCTGGGTGGGCGAGGGCCCGTACCGGGTCTGGGCCAACCGGCGCCGCGGCACGTCGCTCGGGCTTTGGCACAACGCCTACAACGACACCATCACCGGCCATGCCGGCTGGGAGTATCCGGAGTTCAAGGGCTGTTTTAGCGGCGTGCGCTGGCTGCGGCTGGAGACCGTCGAGGGGCCGATCACCGTGGTGCCGGGCAACGGGCGCGGCGCGGATATTCAGGTGCTGACGCCGTCGTTCCCGCCCGCGGAGTTGCAGGCGAAGACCCGTGTCGAGTTGCCCGAGTGCGGACTGGCGGTGCTCGATGCGATCCCGGCGATCGGCACGAAATTCTCCTCCGCCGACCAGCTCGGCCCACAAGGCCGGCTCGCGCCGACCCCCGCGGCGCATCGGGGTCGGGTGAGTTTCCGCTTCGGCGAGTGAATGGCCACTGGCTGCGCAGCTACCGGAGCTCGCGGACCATGTAGCGGGCGGTGGAGCCGTAGCCGGCGAGCTTGGTCGCGAGGGCGGGTGCTTCCCGGATCGCGAAGCCGAAGCGCGACCAGAGCGGGTGCGTGTCGTTGACCGAAACCAGAGTGAGCCGTGGAAGGCGATGGCGGGAGGCCACGGTGGCCATCGCGTCGAGAAATTCTCCCGCCAGGCCGTGGCCGCGCAGTGCGGGCGCCACCACGATGTCGTGGATGTGGAGGCAGTCGGCCGGGGTGGGCAGGATGCCGAACACGGTGTCGAGCGGTGGAGGTTGCTCAAAAAGCCACGGGTGGGCGATGGCGTACCCGGCGAGTTCGCCGTGGAGGAGAAGGCGACGGCAGCCGCCGGGGAAGAGGTGGATCCGATCGGCGAATACTGCGGCCCGCTCGGGCAGCGACGGGTGCGCTTGGTCGGCGAGGCGGCGCACCGCGTCGGCATCGGCGGGGGAGAGGGGGAGCCAGGTCGGGATCAATGGACGAAGGGGGGCGCCGCCGGGGCGGGGTTTGAAGCCGGAAGAACCGGCCAGTTGCGCTCTTCGAAAAGCGGTGGCGGCAGGGCCGGTTTGGCGGGGCGGGTGGCGGCGCGGAGCACCCGGAGCCATGTCTCCGCTTCGCGGAGTGCGTGGGCGGCCTCCTCCACGGTGCCGGCCGCGAAACGCACGGCTGCGCCGGCGCGGTGCTGGGCGAGCCGGCCGAGATCGGCGCCGAACACGGTGCCGATCTTTGGATACCCACCCACGGTCGGCCCGTCGGCGAGCAGCACGATGGGTTGCCCGGTGGGTAGGATCTGGATCGCGCCCGGGGTCACCGGCTCCGACGGGCGGGCGAAGCCGAGCGCGGGTGGCGGCAACGGCGATTGGAGGCGCATGCCGGCGCGGTCGCGCTCGCGCCCGACGTGGAAGTCGACCGCGCAGAACGCCTCCTGCCAGTCGGAACCGAACTCCGCCCATTGTGGACCGGGCACGAAACGGATCGCGGGCCGGGGGCGCCGCCACGGGCAGCCGGCCAGCAGTGTCGCGGCGAAGCGTGGTGGCGGCCAGCGGCGGCGTGCGGTGGGGAGCCGGTCGCCGGACTGCAGCCGGCGGCCGTGAAAGCCGCCGAGTGCGGCGGCGAGCAAGGTCGAGCGGGAGCCGAGCGTCGGGGCGGTGTCGATGCCGCCGCCGAAGGCGAGGTAGAGGCACTCGCCGGAGGCCTCGTCTGTACCGCAAAAATCGATGCGGAGCACGTCGCCCGCCCGGGCGAAGGCGAGCTGGTGGGGGCGGATGGGGGTGGGCCTTGTCGGCGTGGTGCGCGCCGGCGGGCCGGGGTGATCGAGGAATGCCGCGACCTCGGCGCCGGCGAGGGCGAGGGGCATCGGTTTGAGAAAACGGATGCGGCCGCCGCCGAGCAGCCATTCGATGCCTGCGGCGTCGGACTCGTTGCCGACGATCGTGTTGGCGAGCCGCAGCGCCCAGGGGTCGAGCGCGCCGCCGGGAGGAACTCCCTGGGCCCGCAGTCCCGGGCGGCCGAGATCCTGGACGGTGGCGAGGCCGGGCGCCTGGATCATCTCGATCATGACGGGAGGAAACGCACCGTGTCGCCCGGGGCGAGCAGTGCGGCGGGTTCGCGGTTGGGATCGAAGAGCTTCAGGTCGGTGCGCCCGAGCAGGTGCCAGCCGCCGGCCGTGGGCAGGGGGTAGATCGCGGTCTGGCGGCCGGCGATGGCGATGGTGCCCGGCTCGATACGCTTGCGGGGAGCGGGCCGCCGAGGGAGGACGAGGCGTTCGTCGAGCTGGCCGAGATAGGCGAAACCGGGGGCGAAGCCGAGGAAGCAGACGGTGTAGGTGGCGGAGCTGTGGATCGCCACGACTTCCGCGGCGCAGAGGCGGGCCGCCGCGGCGACCGAGGCGAGGTCGCAGCCGTCGTAGCGGGCGGGAATCTCCCAAAGTCGGCCGCGCGGCGGTGGTGGTGCCTCTTCGGCGACGACCCGTCGGGCGAGTTCCTCGGCGGTGGGGGCGAGGGCGGCGAAGGTGTCGCGCCGCGGATCGAAATAGACGCCGACGGCGGCGTAGGTCGGCACGATCTCCAGGGCGCGGGCGCCGAGCGTTTCGCGCAGGCGCGCTGCCAGCACGAGGACGCGTCGGTGCAGCGAGAGATCGACGCCGACGCCCAGTTCGACGGTGAACGCGGCCTCGCCGAGCGGAACGACCCGCGGGTGGGAAAGGGAGGGACTGGTCGGGCTCAAGGGACGAAGGAGTGGATCGCGAGGCCGGCGCGCAGGAGGGCGTCGCGGGCGGCGCGCAGCACCGGGAGGGCGGAGGTCGAGTCGCCATGGGTGCACAGCGAGTCGGCGGCGACGCGCAGCGGCGAACCGTCGTGCGCGGCGACGGGCTCGCCACGTGCGAGCGCCACCGCGCGGGCGGCCACCTGCTTCGGGTCGTGCACGAAGGCGCCGGGTTGGTCGCGCGGGACGAGATGGCCGTCGGCGAGGTAGCCGCGATCGAGGAAGGCCTCGGCGGCGAAGCGGATGCCGAGCCCGGCGCAGGCCGCGGCGAGCGGGGAGGCGGCGGGCGCGAGTATCCAGAGATCGGGCGCGACGGCGTGGATGGCGTGGGCGAACGCCCCGGCGGCGTCGGGGTGCCAGGCGGTGCGGTGGTAGAGTGCGCCGTGCGCCTTCACGTAGCGCAGGCGGGTGCCCGCCGCGGTGGCGAGGTCGATCAGAAAGGCGAGCTGGCGGGCGATCAGGGGGCCGATCGCGGCGGCGGGCAGGCCGGTCTCGCGTCGGCCGAAGTGTGCGCGATCGTCGTAGGATGGATGCGCCCCGGCGACGACGCCGCGCTCGGTCGCGGCGACGAGGAGGTGGCGGAGCAGCGACGGGTTGCCGGCATGGAGCCCGCAGGAGAGGTTGACCGAGGAGGCAACGCCGAGCAGGTCGAGCTCGGCGGCGGAGGGGACGGGCGAAGCGGTCTCGCCGAGGTCGACGTTGAGGTCGATCGAGCGCATGCGGCAGGGTGGGAAGAGGGGCGGGGCGAGCGCAAAGAAAAAGCCCGCGGCACGGGCCGCGGGCTGGGAGGGAAGGGACGCGGGTTGGTGCTCAGCCGGAGGTCTCGGCGGTGGCGGGCGGGGTGGGCGCGGAGCGGGTCGTGGCGGGGGCGGGCATGTTGGACTTCACCGCGTCGAGGCGGTTCTGGAGTTCCTTCATTTCCTCGGCGATCTTGGCCTCGACCTTTTGGCGTTCGTTGCTGTTCACGATGGACCCCTTGCCCACATCCTGGACCACATGGGCGGGCAACATGAGGATGCGGCCGAGCAGGGACTCGCTCTTCATCTGCGAGAGGTAGAGCGCGGTGATCTCCTGGGAGATGCGCATGGACTCCTGGGCGATCGAGGTGGTCTCGAGCAGGTTGTTGTTGAGCTTCTGCTTCTGCGCCAGTTCGGAGGTGAGCACGACGGCGATCTGGTCGGAGATCTTCTGGCTGTAGTCGGCGACCGACTCCTTGGTCAGGGTGGTGTCGTTGGCCATCTGCTCGAGGATGGGCTGGATCTTCGAGGCCATGCGGCCGGCGACCTCGTCGACCTGCTTGTTGCGCTGCTCCTCGGCTTCGCGGGGGTCGCGCGGGATCGGCATGCCATAGGGCTGGATCTGCTGGGCAAGGGCCTTGGCAAGGGTGGTGACCTTCTCGTCGTTGAGCTTGGCGAGCTCGTCGTCGGACATGAAGAGGCCGCCGCGGCGGTTGTCGACGGAGTCCTTGAGAAGTGCGTACGTGGCCTCCATCTGGGAGCGGAGGGCGTCGTTGGACTCCTTGATCCGCTGCTCGGTGGTGGTGCGCAGTTCGGCGAGCTGGCGCTCGTTCTGGGCGCTCATCTCCTTGACGACCTTGTTGCCCAGCCAGACGAGCACACCGATGGTGAGCAGGGCGGTCAGCAGGATGGCCGGAATCTGGGCGAGGAAGCCCGGGGAACCCGTCTTGGTCGGGGCCGGAGCGGCGAGGCTGGAGCTCTCGCGGCGCTGGGCGGCATTCGACTGGGCCGGGTTGTTGGGTTTTTGCGGATTGTTCGGGGGAGGGGTGTTCGTGTTCACGGGTAAGTCTTTGTTGCCTTGGACCGCGCCGGCCGCGAAGGGTTTCACGATGAGTCTCAACCGCTACGAGCAGGCTGTCTTCGACTACCTTCAATCACATCCCGAGGAGTTGCGCCACTGGGAAAACAAGGTTTCGACGCGCGCCGCACGCGGGGAACTCCCGGCGCATCAGCTTGTTGAGGAGCTTTCCGATTATATCCGGGAACGGGGCACACACACGCGGCCGTTCTGCGAGTGGCAGGAGTCGGGCGGGGTGCCGCGCTCAAGTTTACGCAATCTTGCAGACTACCTGTTGCGGATCTGGGGGCCGGCGGTGGTAAGGAAGAAGCCGGGCGGCGGGTCGTCGGCGCACGGTTGACGGGGGGCGGGGCGGCAGTTTGGGTGCGCGGCGCATGATCGCCATCCACGACCTCGCCGCCCTGCGGGAATTGGCCCGCACCACGAAGGTGCCGGCGGTGCCGCTGCGCACGCTGGAGAAGCGGCTGTTCAAGCACCGGCTGCCGGTCGACGAGGTGTTGGCGGCGGTGCCGGAGGTGGTGCGGCAGGTCTGGGCGGGCGCGGTCGACTGGCGTCCTCTGGAACTGGTGACGCGGCAGGACTCCGCGCTCGACGGGGCGAGCAAGCTCGGCTTTCGCACGCGCGACGGTGCGCTGGTCGAAAGCGTGATGCTGCGTTTCCACACGGGGCGCAGCGCGGTTTGCCTCTCGACGCAGGTGGGGTGCGCGGCCGACTGCGCCTTTTGCGCGACCGGGCGGCTGGGGCTGAAGCGCAACCTGAGCGCGGCGGAGATCGTCGACCAGGTGCTGCAGGCGGCGCGGTTGTTCCGGGCCGAGGGGCGGACCCTGCGCAATCTCGTCTTCATGGGGATGGGGGAGCCGTTGCACAACGAGGCGGCGGTGCTCGAGGCGGTGGCGGCGCTGCGCGGCCCCGATCGTTTCAATTTCACCGAACGGCACATCATCGTATCCACGGTCGGAATGCCGGCGGCGATGGTGCGTTTCGCGGAGCGTTTTCCCGGCGTGAACCTCGCGCTGAGCCTGCACAGCGCGCGCGAGGAGGTGCGGCGGCGGCTCGTGCCCACGACGAGGCGGCACCCGTTGGCCGAGCTCCGGGCGGCGGCGCAGCGGGTGAACGAGCTCCAGAAGGGGCCGCTGATGATCGAGTACCTGCTCTTCGACGGGCTGACCGACACCGACGCCGACATCGCGGCGCTGGGCGAGTTCGTGGCCGGATTGCGGGTACATGTGAACCTGATCCCCTTCAATCCGGTCGACGGCACCGAGCAGCTTGGGCTTCGGGGCACACCGCAGGGGCGGCGGGAGGCGTTCGGTGCGGCGTTGAAGCGTGCCGGGCTCAAGGTGACGCTGCGGCGCTCGCTGGGGGCCGACATCGACGGAGCCTGCGGTCAGCTGGCCCGCCGGCACCCGCAGGGTTGACGCGCCGGATTCCCCGGCGGTGACGAGGCCGCCGATCCGCTCGCGGCTGTGTCGGGAGCGGGGCGGGCAGTGATGCGGGGGATTGCTGCGGGGCGGCGGAGTGTGTTTCGCTCGGTGTCTCCGATGCGCCACACCCTCGCCATGCCCGTTCTTGCCGCCACCTTGAAGCCGGATCTGGAGGCTTTGGCGGGTGCGTTGTCGGGGGAGCTTTTCACCGACGACCTGATGCGGGTGGCGTACGCGACCGACGCGTCGGTCTATCGCGAGATTCCGCTGGCGGTCGCGCGCCCGCGAAGCGTCGAGGATCTGCGGGCCCTGCTCGGCTTCGCGAACCGGCACCGGATCGCGCTGATCCCGCGGGCGGCGGGCACGTCGTTGGCCGGGCAGGTGGTCGGCGGGGGGATTGTGGTGGACGTCGGTTTTCACCTGAACCGAGTCGTCGAGATCGACGTGGAGAGGCGGCGCGTGCGAGTCGAGCCCGGGGTGGTGCGCGACGAGTTGAACCAGGTGTTGCGGCCGTATGGGCTGATGTTTGCGCCGGAGACTTCGACATCGTCGCGGGCGATGATCGGCGGCATGGTCGGCAACAACTCCTGCGGCGCGAATTCGTTGCGCTTCGGCACCACCCGCGACCATCTGCTGGCGGCGAAGGTGCTGTTGGCCGACGGCACGCCGGCGGTCTTCCGCGACCTGTCGGTTGAGGAATTGGCCGCGAAGTGCGGCGGGGATGGTCTGGAGGCGGCGATCCATCGCTGGTTGTGCGAGCGGTTGGGGGAGCGGGCGGTGCAGGAGGAAATCGCGAGGGAGTTCCCGAAGTCCTCGATCCGGCGGCGCAACACGGGCTATGCGGTGGATCTTCTCCTGCGGCAGAAGCCCTTCGCCGCGGCGGGAGCGCCCTTCAACCTTTGCACGGTGTTGGCGGGTTCGGAGGGCACGCTCGCGCTCGCGACGGAGTTCACGTTGAACATCGTGCCGTTGCCGCCGGCCGAGCGGGGGGTGCTCGCGGTCCATCTCGACTCGGTGCATGCGGCGGCGGAGGCGAACCTGATCGCGCTCCGCCATGATCCGGACGCGGTCGAGCTGATCGACCGCATCATCCTGGAGTGCGCCTCGCGGAACCCGGAGCAGGCGCGCAACCGGGAGTTCGTGCAGGGCGATCCCGGCGCGCTGTTGATCGTCGAGTGGGCGCGGGCGGACCGGGCCGAGGTGGCACGGCTCGCCGCGGCGCTCGAGGCGGAGCTGCGCGCCGCCGGGCTCGGCCATGCGTATCCGCGTTTGTTTGGCGCGGAGATCGGCCGGGTCTGGGCCCTGCGCAAGGCCGGCCTTGGCATCCTCGCGAACCTGCCGGGCGACGCGAAGGCGGTGGCCTGCGTCGAGGATACGGCGGTGGCGGTGGAGGACCAGCCCGGGTACCTGCGGGAGTTCGAGTCCATCATGCGACGGCACGGCATGGAGTGCGTCTTCTACGCGCACATCGGCGACGGCGAGGTGCACACCCGCCCGGTGCTCGACCTCAGGCGCGGGCCCGAACGCGAGAAGTTCCGCGCGCTCACCGCCGAGGTCGCCGCGTTGGTCAAGCGCCACCGCGGCTCGCTCAGCGGCGAGCACGGCGACGGCCGGGTGCGCGGCCCGTTCCTGCGCGCGATGGTCGGAGATTCCAACTACGAGCTGCTCTGCGGGCTCAAACGCGCCTTCGACCCCGCCGGCCTGCTCAATCCCGGGAAGATCGTGCACGCGCCGGCGATGACCGACTCCCTGCGCCACGAGCTCGACGCCCCGGACCGGACGTTCGACACGCTGCTGGACTTCTCCCGCTGGGGCGGGCTCCTCCGGCTCGCCGAACAGTGCAACGGCACCGCCGAGTGCCGCAAGTCGGTGCGGATGGGCGGCACGATGTGTCCGAGCTTCATGGCGACGCGGGACGAGCGGCACTCGACCCGCGCACGGGCCAACGTGCTGCGCGAGGTGTTGACGCGGTCGCAGGCGCGCAACCCGTTCGCCGATCCGCTGATCGCGGAGGCGATGGACCTGTGCCTCTCGTGCAAGGCGTGCCGTTCCGAATGTCCGTCGAGCGTGGATGTGGCGAGCCTGAAGGCGGAGTGGCTGCACCAGCGTCGGCGCCTGGCGGGGCCGGCCCTGCGCAACCGGGTGTTCGGCCATTTCGCGACGCTGGCCCGGGCCGCGTCGCTGTGGCCGGCGGCTGCGAACCTCGTGGCCTCCGGCCGCTGGTCGGCGCCGGTGCTGAAACGTATCCTGGGGGTGGCGCCGGAGCGGGAGTTGCCGCGGTTCGCGGGGGAGACCTTCCGCGGCTGGCTGCGGCGGCACCCGTCGGCCCTGACGCCGGCGGGTGGGAGGGCCCGGCAGGGCCGGGTGCACCTCTTTGTCGACGAGTTCACGGACCACCAGGAGCCGGCGCTGGCCCGGGCGGCGGTCGAGCTGTGTTCGCAGTTGGGGTACGAGGTCGTGGTGGTGGCGCATGCCGACAGCGGGCGCTCGGCCATCTCGAAGGGGCTGTTGCCCGAGGCGCGCCGGTCGGCGCGGCGCAACGTGGCCGTGTTTCACCCGCTGCTTTCGGCGGAGGCGCCGCTGATCGGTCTGGAACCGTCGGCGATCCTGGGTTTCCGCGACGAATATCCCCGTCTCGTCGGCGCGGCGTGGCGGGCGCGGGCGGAGGCCATCGCTCCGCATTGTCTGTTGTTCGAGGAATGGTTTGCGCGGGAGGCGAAGGCCGGGCGGATCGGGCCGGAGGCGTTCAACGACACGGGGGCGGAGATCCTCCTGCACGGGCATTGCCACCAGAAGGCGTTGGGCCGCCTCGACGAGGCGGTGGCGGCGTTGTCGGTCCCCGTGGGCCATCGGGTGCGGGTCGTGCCTTCGGGCTGCTGCGGCATGGCCGGCGCCTTCGGGTACGAAAAGGAACACTACGCGGTCTCCCGCCAGGTCGGCGAACTTGTGCTGCTGCCCGCCGTGCGGGCCGCGAACGCGGATGCACTGATCGTCGCGGCGGGCACGAGCTGCCGCGTGCAGATCGTGGACGGTACCGGGCGCCGCGCGCGACATCCGGTCGAGGTGTTGAGGGCGGCCCTGCGGGCGTAGGGAGGGAGTCGAGCGGCAGGGGGCGCCATAAGCTCCGGGCATGGTGCCGGGTGGGGCGATCACGGTCGCTTCTGACTGCGTGCGGTGCGGGCCCCGGCGTTGACGGGCCTGGTGTATCCGCCAAGCTCGCGCCGATTTTGAAAAACAAAGGCCCCGGTCCCGCTACCCCAGGACCGGGGCTGTTCTGCGATCCACCGTTGTGGAAGGGCGTCGGTGTTCACTCACAACACCGGCGCCCCAAGTGGCGAAATGGTCAAAAGGAACCGGTGAACGTCGACCAAGTCGCGCTCACCGGGCGGGCAGAGGTTAGCGGAGCTGGCTGTTTCCATCCACGCACGCGTTGCAATTTCCTCGGCGTTTTTTGCCAGCCGGCTTCATGTGTGACAAAATTTCCCATTGACCCGATTTTCGCGTAGCTCGTTGATGGCCGCATGATTCCGTCGGTGTTGATCGTGGATGACGAAAAGCACACCCGTGAGGGGCTGCTGCTGGCATTTGAAGAGAACTACGACGTGTCCGTGGCGGGCAGCGCCGACGAGGCGTTCAACTTGTTGGAAACGAGTGAGTTCGATGTCATCGTCACCGATCTGCGCATGCCGGGAAAGTCGGGGCTGAAGGTGATCGACAAGGCCCTGACGCTGCCCAACCGCCCGGTCGTGATCATGATGACGGCCTACGGGAATATCGACACGGCCGTCGAGGCGATGCGGCGGGGGGCTTTCGATTTTCTGACCAAACCGGTGAATCTCGAGAAGCTCGAGATCCTCGTGCAGCGGGCGCTCAAGTCCCGCACGCTCGAGGTGGAGGTCAAACAGCTGCACGAGCGGCTGGATCGGAAGTTCAGTTTCGACGGGATCGTCGGCCACTCGTCGCGCCTCAACGAGGTGATCGATCGGGTGAAGTTGGTGGCACCCTCGCGGGCGACGGTGCTGATCGAGGGCGAGACGGGCACGGGCAAGGAGCTGATCGCGCAGGCGATTCACCAGGCGAGTTCGCGGGCGCGGGCGCCGTTTCTGGCGGTGCATTGTGCGGCACTTCCGGCGACGCTGCTCGAGAGCGAGCTTTTCGGCCACGAGAAGGGTGCGTTCACCGGCGCGACCGAGCGCCGGGTCGGTCGGTTCGAGGCGGCCGATGGCGGCACGATCTTCCTCGACGAGATCGGGGAGATCAGCCTGCCGACCCAGGTGAAGCTGCTCCGGTTTCTCGAGACACGGGCGGTCGAGCGGATCGGTAGCCAGAAAACGGTGCAGCTCGACGTGCGACTGGTCGCGGCGACGAACCGCAACCTGGAGCAGATGGTCGCGCAGGGCACGTTTCGCGAGGATCTCTTCTTCCGCCTCAACGTCGTGCGGATCTCGACCCCGCCCCTGCGGGATCGCACCGAGGACATCCCGGTGTTGTTGGACCACTTTCTCGCCGAGTTCTCCAAGGAGAACAACCTCCCGCCGCCGACGCTCGAGCCCGGTGCGCTCAAGCATCTGGTCGCGTATGGGTGGCCCGGCAACATTCGCGAGCTCCGCAACTTCGCGGAAAACACCGTGGTGCTGCGTCGCGGCGGCCGGGTGACCGAGTTCGATCTCGATCCGAAGTTCCGCGGCGAAATCACGTTGCCGCCGCTTTCGCGGCCGCCGGTGCCGGTCGATGCCAACGGCGTGGCGTTTTCGCCGCTGGCCGCACCGGCGCTTCCGCCCGTCGCCGCCCTCCCGGGGGCCAACGGCGTGCTCGCTCCCGTGCCGCCGCCGCTGTCGGTGGAGGAGAACGAGAAGCGGTTGCTTCGGCAGGCGCTCATGGAGGCGCGCGGCAATCGCACCCAGGCGGCCAAACTGATGGGGATCAGCCGGCGCACGCTCCATCGCAAGCTCGCGCAGTGGCCCGAGTTGGATGTCACCGACCGGGGCTGAGCCGCGCCGCCCCTCCGCACAGTCACCGATCCACGAATGCACTTCTCCGTGTTTGCGATGTTCCGACGCCTCCTGCTTCTCCCGTTGTTCACGGGCCCGTTTCTTGTGGCCGACGGGGCCGACCGCACGCTCGCCGGCTCCGATCTTCTGCAGCCGGCGCTGGGTGCGGCGGTCGACGCCGGATCGCTCGCGGGCGTGCGGCTGCGCCTGGGCGGGAGCCGCGGCGGCCTCGAGGATCTGCGTACGGGCCGCGCGGATATCGCGGTGGTCGCGTTTGCGCCGGACGAGTTGCCGCCCGAGGGGGAGTTCCGCCTCGTGCCGTTCGCCTACCAGGTGGCGGTGTTTGTCGTCAACGAGTCCAACCCGGTCACCCACCTGAGCTTCTCGCAGCTGGGCGGCGTCTTCGGCGACAAGGAGCCGACGAACCACCGGCAGTGGGGAGCGCTGGGCGGAACGGGTGTCTGGGAGCTCAAGAGCATCGCGCCCAACCTCGTCGACGACCCGAACTCCCTGGCGGTGGACCTCTTCAAGTCGACCGTGCTCCACACCCCGGTGTTGAAGGCGACGATCAACGTGCAGACCGATGCCGACGAGCTCCTGCGGCGGCTGCGGGTCGACGACACCTGTATCGGATTTTTCCCGCGGCCGTTGCCGGACACCTCGGGGGTGCACGTGCTGGCGGTGGCGCGGCGCGACGACGATGTCGCGTTCGGTCCCACCCCGGAGAATGTCGCCACGGGCGACTACGCGCTGCGCCTGCCCTTCCACCTGGCGTTCCGGCCGGATCGCGCGGGCGAGCTCGGGCCGGTTTTGCGTGCGTTGCTCGGCGACACGGTGGCGGCGGAGCTGGAACGGGCCGGGTTCATGGCGGCGCCCGCCAACCGGCGGACCGAGGCCTTGGCTGCCCTCGCCGGACGCTGAGTCGACGCCTCAATCGCCGCGGCGAAGCCAGCGTGCAGGCACGCGCCTACGCGACGGGCTGCGGCCCGCCGTCGCGGTCCCCGGCCGGAGGCGGGCGGTCGGCGGGGGCGGCGGGCGCCGGATTCTCGATGTATTTGAATTTCACCAACCGCCACGCGGTGACGAAGAACGCGGTGAGCGGGATCGCCATCACCATGCCGAGGAGTCCGTCGAGGGCGGTGCCCCAGAAGAGGATCGCGACGATGATGGCGACGGGATGCAGGCCGGTCTGTTGGCCCATGATCCGCGGGGTGAGGAACCAGCCCTCCAGCGCCTGCACTGCGGCGAACACCCCGAGCACGGTGGCCACCAGCCAGAGGCCGCCTTCGGGTTGGAGGAAGCCCAGGGGCAGGGCGATGGCCAGTCCGAGCATCGTGCCCAGATACGGGATGATGTTCAGCAGGCCCATGCCCAGGCCGATCACCAGTCCGAAGCGCAGCCCGGCGATGGTGAAACCGGTGGCATAGATCGCGCCCATGATCAGGCCGATCAGCAATTGCCCGCGGAAGAACGCCACCACGATGCCGACGAACTCGCGCGCCAGAAAGACGACATCGTCGCGGATGTCGTCGCGCAGGAACGGGAGCAGTCCGCGGACCTGGGTGAAGACGTCGCCGGTGGAGCGCAGGAAGAAGAAAAGGTACACGGGCACCAGAACCAGGCCGACGGCGAAACCGAAGGCGCCGCGGATCTTGCCGGCGGTCGCCTTGATGCCCGGCACGACGCCCGAGAGGATCGCCTCGCCCTGCTGCTTGAGCTGCTCGAGATACGGCTTCACGTTCGGGTTCTCGAGCTGCTCGCTGAGGTAGGCGTTCCAGCGGGGGAAGCGCACCTGAGCGAACTGTTGGGCCTGTTCCCACAACTTCGGGAGCGAATGCACGAACTCCGCGGCCTGCGCCACAATGCGCGGCGTGATGGCGATCAGGACACCGCTGAGCGCGAGGACGAAGGCGCCGTAGAGGATGATGACCGCCGTCAGCCGGCCCACGCGAAAGCGTTGCTCGATGATCGCGACCACGGGCTTCAGGATCAGCGCGACCACTCCGGCCGCGGCGAGCGGCCAGATCACGCTCGAGAAAAAGCCCAGGGCGCGGGAGAGCCCGAGCACGAGCAGTGTGAGCAGCAGCACGATCACCAGGGCGGCCGCGAGGGAGAGGGCGAAGCCGACGATCTTGCGCTGGGTCGGTCCGAGCAGGGGAGGAGGGACAGCCATGGGTCAGGGTGTTGGCGGGGAGATTACGCAGGGCCGGCGGGCGGTCGAGATTGGATCGGATCGGGTGGGAAAACGGGTCGTTTTTCTTGTCCGAAATTCTTCGAAAAAACTCCTTGCATTCAAAGCCGTGAACCCGATTCTCTCGCCTCTCGTTTTTCTTCAGTGGGGTCGTAGCTCAGTTGGAAGAGCGCCACAATGGCATTGTGGAGGTCAGGGGTTCGATCCCCCTCGGCTCCACCACTTTAGAAAAGGCCGGTCGCAAGACCGGCCTTTGTTTTGGGCGGATTCCGAGGTGCGTTTCGTCGTTTCCTCAACGGGCCCGCAAGGCGGGTGGCGGGTCCGGTTTGACGTGGTGCTCGAGTGCGGCATTTTCCGGGGCCCCGAGTTTCCACGGGAACTGTCTTCCCGGCTTGGGCATGCGTTACCCAACACACTGACATCCTCATGAAATCGATTCGAGTTCTGCTCGCCGTTTCCTCCTTTGCCCTCCTCGCCGGCTTCGCCGCGGCCAACTGCGGTTCTTGCGAAGGCAAGGATCATGGCGACAAGGCTCCGGCCAAGCAATGTGCGGCCAAATGCGACGCCGCCAAGCCCGGCTGCGAGAAGGACTGCGACAAGCCGTGCTGCAAGAAGGCGTGCTCCGAGGCGGACAAGGCCAAGTGCACCGCCCAGAAGATGGCCTGCTGCGAAGCGGCGGCCAAGGAAGGCAAGTCGTGCGAAAAATGCGCCGCTCCCGCGAAGGAGTAAGGCGCACTGCGTGACTTCGTTCTCGCCGCCGCAGCCGATCTGCGGCGGCTTTTTTTTGTCCGCGGCGGAGCGGGGGCGCCCCCCGGCCTACAGCAAGGTCAACTGGCCGTCGTCCTGCGGCTCCACGTGGACCTTGCGGCGCGGGCGGGTCTGGGGCGCGGGCAGGGTGACGGTTGTGTCGTCGGATTCCAACTGCGCAAGGATCACCTTGGCGCGGTCGATCACGGAGAGGGGCAGGCCGGCAAGTCGTGCGACCTGGATGCCGTAGCTGCGGTCGGCGGCGCCGGGCACCACGCGGCGCACGAAGAGGATCTCGTCGTTCCACTCCTTCACGGCGACCGAGAAGTTGCGCAGGCGGGGCAGGAATTTGTCGAGCTGGGTGAGCTCCTGGTAGTGCGTGGCGAAGAGGGTGCGCGGACCGGCGGAGGGATCGCGGTGCAGGTGCTCGACCACGGCCCAGGCGATGCTCAGACCGTCGTAGGTCGAGGTGCCGCGGCCGACCTCGTCGAGGATGATCAGGCTGCGGTCGGTGGTGTTGTTGAGGATGTTCGCCGTCTCGTTCATCTCGACCATGAACGTCGAGTTGCCGCGTGCGAGGTCGTCGCTGGCGCCGACGCGGGAGAACACGCGGTCGACCCAGCCGAGCCGGCAACGCTTCGCCGGGACCCAGCAGCCGATGTGCGCCATCAGCGTGATCAAGGCGACCTGGCGGATGTAGGTCGACTTGCCGGCCATGTTCGGCCCGGTGAGCACCATGATCTGGGCGTCGCCGCCGGCGAGCATGGTGTCGTTGGGCACGAACGACTGCGTGCCGGCGAGTCCGCCGGGGGTGTGGCGGAGCGTCTGCTCGACCACGGGATGGCGGCCCTCCTCGATTTCGAGCGTGTCGCTGTCGTCGACGACGGGTCGGGTGTAGTCGTTCTCTCGTGCCAGTACGGCCCAGCCGGCGTAGACGTCGAGCTCGGCCAGGGCGTCGGCGGTCTGCTGGAGCGACACGGATTCGTCGAGGACCTTGGCGACGAGGTCGGCGAAGAGCGACTGCTCGCGGGCGAGGGCGTTCTCCTCGGCGTGGAAGATCTCCTTCTCCTTCTGTCGCAGATCCTCGGTGACGAAGCGCTCGCCGTTCACCGTGGTCTGGCGGCGGATGTAGTCGGCCGGCACGAGCGCGAGATTGGCCTTGGTGACCTCGATGAAGTAGCCGAAGGCGTTGTTGAACTTCACCTTCAGGCTCCGGATTCCGGTGCGTTCCTGCTCGCTGCGCTCGAGGTCGGCGAGCCAGGTCTTGTTTCCCGTGGTCAGGGATTGGAGGCGGTCGAGCTCGGCGTCGAAGCCGGGGCGGATGTAGCCGCCCTCGGCGAGGTCGGTGGGCAGCTCGTCGCGCAGGCCGGCGACGAGCAGGTCGCGCAGCGCGGGCAGGTCGGCCATGCGTTGCCGCAGGGCGGTCAGGCCGGTGGCCCCGGATTGTCCGAGCCCGGCGAGCAGCGAGGGGAGTTGGGCGAGTGTCTCGCGCACGGCGGCGAGTTCGCGCGGGTTGCGCAGGCGGTTCTGGAGGCGGCCGAGGATGCGCGGGATGTCGCGCACGTGCTTGAGCGCGTCGCGCAGTTCGGCGAGCAGGGCGGGGCGCTCGAGCAGCTCGGCCACGCAGGATTGGCGACGGTCGATCTCGGCGAGGTCGAGCGGCGGGGCCGCGAGGAATCGCTCCAGCAGGCGGGCGCCGGCCGGGGTGTGCGTGCGGTCGATCGCGGCGAGCAGGCTGCCCGTGCGGGCGCCGGAGACGGAGGCGAAGATCTCGAGATTGCGCAGCGTGGCCGGGTCGAGCAGCAGGGCCTGGCGGCTCGAGTATTCGCGGAGTGAACGCAGGTTCTCGGGTTTGGCGCGCAGGTTCTCGGTCACGTACTGCACGAGCGCGCCGGCCGGGCCGAGGCCGGGATGGTCGTCGGCGAGGCCGAAGCCCTGGAGGTTGAGCACGCCCAGCGCGGTTCTCACGGTGTGCGCGGCGGCGGTGGTTTCGAAATGGTAGCCCGGCAGCTCGGAGACGACGCGTTCGCCCGCGAAATGCGCGAGGGCCTGCAGGGCGGTCTCGTGGTGCGGCGCCGCCCGCCAGACCTCGAGCGCGCCCTCGGCGAGCACCAGCTCGGTGGGCGCGAGGGCGTGCAGGACGGGCAGGAGGTTCTCGGGCCGGGCGTCGGTCGCGAGGCGGAATTCGCCGGTGGAAAGGTCCAGCCAGGCCGCGTGCAGCCCGCGGGCGTCGCGGGCGAGGGCGGCGAGGTAGCGGTTGCGGGAGGAGTCGAGCTGGTTGGCGTCGAGCGTGGTGCCCGGGCTTAGGATACGGGTGAGGGCGCGTTTGACGAGCTTGCCCGACTGCGGGGCCTCGGTCTGGTCGCAGATGGCGACCTTGCAGCCCGCGGCGAGGACCTTGCCCACGTAGTTGTCGGCGGCGTGGAAGGGGATGCCGGCCATCGGGTAGCCGTTGCGCGCGGTGAGGGTGATGCCGAGCAGCTTGGCGCCGAGCTCGGCGTCCTCGAAGAACATCTCGTAGAAGTCGCCGAGGCGGAAAAGCAGCAGGGTGTTGGGCGCGAGGCTGCGTTTCACCTCGAAATACTGCTGCAACATCGGTGTGAGCTTCGCGTCGGCCATGGGTTGGCGAAGGCTGGAGGCCCGCAACGACCGGCGGAAGTCGGAAATGGGGCGAACGGCGCGCCGGGGGCCGTTTCTTCGTCCGTGGCGCGCGGGGGGGCGCGACCCCGCACCAGTTCCGCCCCGGGTGGTTTCAGCCTTCGATGCTCCGGCGGAAGGCGAGGCGGTCGGGGGCGCGGTAGAAGGCCGTGCCGGCCACGAGCGTATCCGCGCCGGCCTGCAGGCAGAGCGGGGCGGTGACGGGATCGACGCCGCCGTCGACCTCGATGCGGAAATTCAGGCCGCGCTCGGCGCGCCAACGGGCGATCTGCCCGATCTTCGGCAGCACGTCGTGGCGGAACGACTGGCCGCCGAAGCCGGGTTGCACGGTCATCAGGAGCACCAGGTCCACCTGGTCGAGCAGATGGGCGATCGCCTCGGCGGACGTGCCGGGATTGAGCACGATGCCGTTCTGTTTCCCGAGCGCGCGGATGCGGGCGAGGGTGGCGACGTGGTCGTACGCGGGCTCGATGTGGATGCTGATCAGGTCGCTGCCGGCCTTGGCGAAGGGCTCGATGTAGTCGGCCGGGTTGTCGAGCATCAGGTGCGTGTCGAGGAACAACGCGGTGTGCCTGCGCAGCGCGGCGGCGGTGCCGGGGCCGAAGGTGAGGTTGGGCACGAAATGCCCGTCCATGATGTCGAGGTGCAGCCAACGCACTCCCGCGGCGGCGGCTTCGGCGGCACTGCCGGCCAGATTGGCGTGGTCGCCGGCGAGCAGCGAAGGCGCGAGGACGATGTCGGGCATGGCCGGGGGGCGACGCGACGGCGTCACCAAGTATCGAGGACGGCGTGCGCGATCTCGTCGGCGAGGGCCTCGGCGAGCAGGGGCATCGTCTGGTATTCGGTGGGCTGGAGGCCGCTGTCGACGAAGGCGTCGCGGGTCGCGGTGAGCGTGCGGCGGTCGATGAGGATCTTGCCGTTCTGGTCGACGAGGGTGACCTCGGCGGTGAGTTTGACGGCGAACTTGCGGGCCAGGGCGGTGTCGTCGCGGCGGGCGGCGAGCACGTCGCGTTCGAAGCGGGTCAGGCGGATGCGCAGTTCGGCGACGCCGGGGCCGTCATGGGCGGCGAGCTCGATGCGGCCGTCGCGGGCGAGGGTGAGGCGCGCGGCCTCGGTGACCAGCGGGCCGGCCTGCGGGGCGAAGGCGGTGTTGGTCGCCGGGGCGACGAAGACGGTGCGCACCAGCGGCTCGCCGGGAGCGCCCAACCGGTAATGGGAACAGGCGGTCAGGCTGCCGAGCAGCAGCAGGGCGAGGAGGCGGCAGGCGAGACGGCGCATGGGAGCTTCGGGCTCAGAACAGCCAGAGGACTTTCTTGCGCTTGGGCTTCGGGGGCGCGACGCGGTCGGCGCGGGCGGCCTCGGCGGCTTCCTGGGCCTCGATTCTCGGGGCGATCTTCTCGAGGCGGGCGCGGGCCTTCTCGGCGATCGCGGAGTCCGGGTAGGTGGTGATGGCCTCGTTGTAGAAGATCTTTGCGGCCACGTAGTTACGGCGCTTGTAGTGGTAGAACTCGGCGATCTTCATCTTGCTGTCGGCGAGTTCGGTCTTCATCGCGTCGAGGCCCTTCTCGGCGTCGGCGACTCCGGGGTCCTTCGGGAAGAGGATGAGGAAGTCCTGGTAGTAGGTGGAGGACTCGTGGGCGGAGAACTGGTCGTATTCGGGGCCATCGACGAGGGAGGCATGGACCTGGGCCATGCGCAGATAGGCGTCGGGGGTGAGGATGCTGTTCGGGTAGAAGTTGATCATCCGGTCGAGGGCGTCGACCGCCTCGATCTTGCTGCGGTAGCGTTTGTGGAGCTGGGCGACACGCATGAGGGCGAGCGGGGCGTAGTCGCTGTACGGGGCGTTGGCCACGACGTATTCGAAGTAGATGATCGCGGTCTCGCGTTTGCTGAAACCGGGCAGCAGGCCCCAGAGCCAGCGGGCGCGGGCGCCGTCGGCCAGGGCGGAGGCGATGCGGTACTGTTCGGCGATGACCTGGTCGAACTTCTCGTAGTTGGGGTAGCGCGCGACGACCTGCTGGTAGGCGTCGAAGGCCTTGATGAAGTTGCGTTGGGCGAGGCGGATCTGGGCGGTGCGGAAGTAGGCTTCCGGGCCGTAGACGGACTTGCCGTATTCGTGGGAGACTTTCTTGTACGCGCGGAGGGCGCGGCGGTAGTGGCCGTTTTCCTCGGCGAGACGGGCCTTGTTCATCAGCTCGAGGGCATTGCGGCCCTCGGTGCTGGTGAAAGTGGAGAGGGCCCCGCCTTCGACTTGCCAGCCGGTGCTGGGGGTCCAGACGAGTTCCGCACGCGCCAGCGCCGGAACCAGGAGGGTGACGAGGAGAAGGGCGAGGGGACGGAGAAGGCGCATGGGGCGGAGAGGGCGCAAGGGGCGCATGAAGTTAGAGCCAGCGAATCAGGGCGGATGCCCACGTCAAGCCGGCGCCGAAGGCGACCAGCAGGACGTAATCGCCACTTTCGATACGACCGCTGCGACGGGCCTCGTCGAGCGCGATCGGGATGGAGGCGGCGGAGGTGTTGCCGTAGCGCTCGAGATTCATGAAGACGCGTTCGGCCGGCAGCTTCATGCGCTGGGCGATGGCGTCGATGATACGTTGATTGGCCTGGTGGGAGATGAGCAGTTTCACTTGCTCGGGTGCGACACCGCTTTTCTCCAGAAGTTCAACGGCGGCGTCCTGCATCGCGGTGACGGCGAGTTTGAAGACTTCCTTGCCGCGCATCTGGATGAAGTGTTCGCGGCGGGCGACGGTCTCGGCGGAGGCGGGGCTGCGGGAGCCGCCGGACTGGACCTTGATCAGTTCGGAGGAGCTGCCGTTGGCGTAGAGCTTGGTGCCGATGATGCCGGTGCCGGGCTGGTCGCGCAGGCCGAGCACGACCGCGCCGGCGCCGTCGCCGAAGAGGATACAGGTCGTGCGGTCCTGGTAGTCGGTGAGCGAAGTGAGCTTCTCGGCGCCGATGACCAGCGCGTGGCGGTAGCGGCCGGAGCGTAGCATCGCTTCGGCGACCTCGAGCGAGTAGAGGAAGCCGCTGCAGGCGGCGGCGAGGTCGAAGCAGGCGCAGGAGCCGAGGCCGAGCTTGTGCTGCACGAGGGTCGCGGTCGAGGGCAGCGGGGCGTCGGGCGTGCAGGTGGCGATGAGGAGCAGGTCGATGTCGGCCGGCGTTAGTTTGGCCTCGGCGATGGCGGCCAAGCCCGCCTTGACGGCGAGGTCGGAGGTGGCCTCGTCGGGCGCGGCGACATGGCGCTCGCGGATTCCCGAACGGGAAACGATCCACTCGTCGTTGGTGTCGACGATGCGGGACATGTCCTCATTGGTGAGGATGCGTTCCGGGGCGTAGGCGCCCGTTCCGAGAATGACGACGGATTGACCGGCTTGGTTCATACGGGAAAAGCAGGATGGGGGTGCGACAAAACGCCGGACGGCTCAGGCCGCGGGTTTGTCGAGCAGGGTGTTGGCACTGGCGATGTCCGCCTCGATGTGGTGCACGAGATCGGTGCGGATAAATTCGCTGGCGTCGTGGATGGCGTTCATCAGCGCATGCCGGTTGGCCGAGCCGTGCGCCTTGATCACGCAACCGCGCAGCCCGAGCAGCGGCGCTCCGCCGAAGCGTTCGGGTTGGATACGGTTCTTGAGCCCGGTGAGGGCGCCCTTGCCGAGCAGGGCGGCGGCCATGCGCACCGGGTTGGCCTTGAAGAGGGTCTTGAGCTCGCGGCCGACGAACTTCACGAGCGACTCCCACGTCTTTAAACAAATGTTACCGGTGAACCCGTCGCAGACGACGACGTCGACATCGTGGAGGAACACCTGGAATCCCTCGATGGGGCCGGCGTAGTCGATCAGGTTGCCGAGGGACTTGAGCGCCTCGTGCGTCTCGTTGATCAGGGCGTTGCCCTTGCCCTCTTCGGTGCCGATGGTGAGCAGGCCCACGCGCGGGCGGGCGATGCCGAGCTCGACCCGGCAATAGTGGGTGCCGAGGATGGCGTTGTGCACCAGATGGCGTGCGGTCGCATCGGGGTTGGCCCCGGCATCGATCAAAATCAGGTGCCCATCCTCGCAGGGAATCACGGGGGCGAGGGCGGGGCGCTCCACCCCGTCGAGGGTGCGCAGGCGGAGGGTGCCGGCGGCGACCAGGATCTTGGTGTTGCCGGTGCTGACCACCGCCGAGGCGGTGCCTTCCTTGACCAGATCCATCGCCCGGAGCATCGAGGCGTCCTTCTTGCGGCGGATCGCGGTCATCAGGTCGTCCTCCATCGTGACCACCTCGGAGGCGTGTCGGACCCCGACCTTGGGGTGGCCGGCGAGGCCGGCGGACGCGAGCAAAGGAACAAGCTGTGCCTCGTCACCCACGAGGATGACGTTGCACAGCTCGGGAAAAGCAGCGAGGGCCAGCTGCAAGGCAGCGACGACCTCGGCCGGGCCGAGGTCGCCCCCCATGGCGTCCACCGCGATGCTGCCGGTGGTGGGGGTTGGTTCGCTCATTGCGTGCAGGACGGCTGGGAGCCGGACCTAAACGGCCGTCAGACCTCGACGTCGAGCACTTGACGACCGCGGTACATCCCGGTCTTCGGGTTCACGCGGTGCGGGCGGAAGAGGGAGCCATCGGCGTCGCGGGCGAATTCGGGAGCCTTGAAGGCGTTGGCGGCGCGACGGAGAGCGCTGCGGCGCTTGGACTGTTTACGTTTCGGTTGGGCCATGATGAATTTGGGTCGGTATTGCCGTCGCGGAACGAGACGTCCCGAGTGCGGAAAGGGTGCGAGTAAAGATCCGGGTCGGGACTGGTCAAGCAGGGAGTCGGGCCGAAAGTGGTACTCTTGGGTGCAAGTGACGCGAAGAAGGGCTCCGGCGTTCAAAATCGCCGCGGAAAGGCCGGTTTCAGGTGAAAAGCATGAAGGCCAGCGCGGCGGCGAGCAGGATGCGGTAGATGGCGAAGGGGGTGAGGCCGAAGCGGGTGAGGGTGGCGACGAGCACCTTGATCGCGAGGGCGGCGGAGACGAAAGCCACGACGGTGCCGAGCACGACCGGCTGCCAGCCGAAGACCTCGAGCATGGCCGGTCCGCCCTTGATCCCCTTCAGCAGTGCGGCGCCCGCGAGGGTGGGCAGGCCGAGCAGGAAACTGAATTCCGCGGCCTGGGCAGGCTTCAGCCCGACGCAGTAGCCGCCCACGATGGTCATCATCGAGCGGCTGGTGCCGGGCCACATCGCCAGGCACTGCATCCCGCCGACCAGCAATGCCTCGCCGGGGCGCAGTTCGGCGGGGCCGCGGCCGCTCGCCCGGTTCCAATGGGAGCGCTTCCGCCAGCGGTCGACCGCGATCATCAGGATGCCACCGACGACCAGCGCGGCGATCACGGCGGGCACCGAGAAGAGATGCGCCTCGATCCAGTCGTCGAACGACAACCCGAGTACCGCCGCGGGCAATACGCCCAGCGCGATGTTGCGCAGCAGCAGCAGGCCGGCGGGGTTCATGCCGCAAAGCCCGAGCGCGATGCCCCACAATTGGCTCCAATAAAGCACGACGACCGCCGCGATGCCGCCGATCTGGATGATGACCGTGAACGCGTCCGCCGCGGCCTTCACCGTGAGCGGCCGGCCCGCGGGCTCCTCCGCGCTGGGCGGCTCGATCCAGCGCGGGTTGCCGGCCGCGTCGGTGAGCTGCGTCTTGTCCTCCAGGCCGAAGAAGTGGCCCGCGACGATCAGGTGGCCGGTCGAGGAGACCGGCAGAAATTCGGTGATGCCCTCGACGAGCCCGAGGGTGACCGCCTCGGTGGTGGACAACTCGCGGGCCGCGACGATCGCGGCGGGGGGGGCTTCGACGGGTTCGCCGGCCGGCAGGGCCGGTTCCTGGGCGAGGACCCCGCCCAGGAGTGAAACCGCGAGAAACAGGCTGCCGACAACGCGCATGCCGCCGATGTGGGCGAACCCACCGGCGCTGTCGAGGTTTGTTGTCGACGAGCGGATCGTGGACGAGGCCGTCGGGTTGCCGGTCGTGGATGCCGCCGGGTGAAGTTTGGTGGTGGCCTACCGGACGCTCCACCGGCTCACGGGGAGGCGTCTGGTCGGCAGCACGGATCCGCGGGAGGGAGCCGCGGCTCGGCCGGGTCTCCTCCCGCAACTGGTGTCGTCACCCGACTTCGATCATCGCTTTCAGGACTCCGGTTTCGGGCCGGGTCCAGCTCGGGAAGAGCGCCGGGACGTCGCGGAAGAGGGCCCGGTGGGTGATCCAGGGCGCGGTGTCGACGCGGCCGGCCTCGACGAGCCCGATGATGCGCCGGAAGTCGCCGGGCAGCGAGTTGCGGCTGCCGAGCACGCTGAGCTCGCGCCGGTGGAATTCCGGATCGCTGAACGTCAGTTCACCGGGAAAGAGGCCCACGAAGACCAGCCGTCCTCCGTGCGCCGGATATAAAAACGCGCCGGCCATCGACCGGGGGTTGCCGGTCGCGTCGAACACCGCGGTGGGCATGTCGCCGCCGGTGCGTTCGGCGAGCAGTGCGGCGGGTTCGCCCGCGCGGGCGTCGAGGCAGTCGTTTGCGGCGAGCTCCAGCCGCTCCCGGCAAAAGGCGAGGCGGGCTTGGTTGACGTCGACGACCAGCACGCGCGCCCCGGCGGCGCGGGCGAACTGGATCACCGAGAGCCCGATCGGGCCCGCGCCGAGCACGGCGACGGTTTCGCCGGGCTCGAGGGCGGCGCGTTGGACCGCATGGGCGCCGATGCCGAGCGGTTCGACCAACGCCAGTTGTTCGTAGGCGAGCGCCGCGGAGGGATGCAGCTTGGCGGCGGGGATCACGAGCTGCCCGCGCATGCCGCCGTCGACATGCACGCCCATGACCTTGAGCTCGCGGCAGCAATTGCCTCGGCCACGGCGGCAGGCGATGCAGTGGCCGCAGTCGAGGTAGGGCTCGACCGCGCAACGCTCGCCGGGGCGCACGTTCGCCACGCCGGCACCGACCGCGAGCACTTCGACGCCGAGTTCATGCCCGAGAATTCGCGGGTAGGTGAAGAACGGCTGCCGGCCGGCGTGGGCATGGATGTCTGTTCCGCAGACTCCGATACAGTGCACGCGCACCAAGGCCTCGCCGGGGCCGGGGGCGGCGGGCGGGGGGATCTCGGTGGCGACGAGATGGCCGGGTTGTTCGAGGACGAGGGCGTTCATGGGGGCGGTCTGCCGGAGTCGGGGAGGGGAGGCGTGCGTCGGGAACGGTGTCTGGTCGTGTGGGCGACGGTGTTTCACCCCACGACCGGGTCGCGGTTTTCGGGGCGACCGCGGGTGAAGTTGTGGTTGTGGATCGGATTCAGGATTTCAAGCACCTTGGCCATGAGCATGAAGTCGACCGGCTCGTCGGCATACGCGACGTTGCGCCGGATGTTCTCGGGGTTGGCGGTGCCGACGAGCGTCGTGGCGATGCGGGGATCGGCGATGGAGAACTGGAGCGCGAGCTTCACGATGTCGGCGCCGACGGACCGGCAGTAGTCGACCGCCCGTCGGGCGCCCTCGACCATCGCGGGCGTGGCGGGGTGCCACGTGGGCACGCCGCGCGCGGTGAGCAGGCCCATGCCGGTGGGCGCGGCGTTGATGACCCCGATCCCGCGTTCGGCGAAATAGGGCAGGAGCGTGGCGAGCGAGGAGTCGTTCAACTCGTAGCGGCAGAAGGAGAGGATCGTCTCGACGGTGCCGGCGGGCACGCGGTCGATCACCGCGGGGAAGATCTTCAACGGCAGGCCGGTGATGCCGATGTGCCCGATGCGGCCGGCCTGCTTCAGCTCGAGCAGGGCGGGCAGAGTCTCGTCCACGATCTGGTCGAGATCGGCGAACTCGATGTCGTGGCATTGCAGCAGGTCGACGTGGTCGACGCCGAGGCGGGCGCAGCTTTCGTCGAGGCTGCGGGTCACGCGTTCGGCGGAGAAGTCGAACGCGCCGTCGCCGTATTGGCCGACCTTGGTCGCGAGGATGTAGCGGTCGCGGCGGATTCCGCGCAGCGCCCTGCCTAGCACGGTCTCGGCGCGGGTGGCGCCGTAGTAGGGCGAGACGTCGACGAAGTTGATGCCGAGGTCGAAGGCGGTATGGACGGTGCGGATGCTCTCGGCGTCGTCGGTTTCGCGGAAGGCGCCGCCGAGCGAGGAGCCGCCGAGGCTGAGGACGGAGACGTTGAGGCCGGTGCGGCCAAGGGCGCGGTAGTGCATGGTCAAATCTACTGTGGGCAGGCGTTGGGGGGCGGGGCCGCGGCGCGGCGACCGAGCCGAACGGGGCCGTCGGTGGGCGGGCCGCGGCGGGCCCGGATGGGCGCGGATGAAGCAACGGGGGGCGTGGGTGCCCGCAAAGTCCGTGGTGTTCCGATCATCCCGATCGCTGGGTTGTGAGACGGTAGAAGCGGGTGGCGGTGCCGCCGAGGATCGCGTCGCGTTCGGCGGGGGCGAGGGGCGCGGTGCAGTCGCGCACGAAGGCGTGCCAGCGTAGGTAGTCGCTGGCGACGAGGCAGACGGGCCAGTCGGAGCCGTACATCAGGCGCTCCGGCCCGAATGCCGAGAGCACCTCGTCGAAGTAGGGCTGCAACAACGCGGCGTTCCAGCTCCGGCCGGGCCCCTCGGTGACGAGGCCGGAGAACTTGCAGGCGACGTTTTGGCGTTTCGCCAAATCACGGATCCACGCCCGCCAATCGGCCGGCGGCGCACCCTGCACGACCGGTTTGGCGATGTGGTCGAGCACGATGGGCAAACGCGGATGCCGGTCGACCCATGCCAGCACGGCGGGTAATTGGTGGGCGAACACAAGCAGGTCGTAGGTGAGGCCCCGGTCGGCCACCTGGGCGAGCGCGGCGTTGAAACCGGGCAGGTCGAGGTAACTGTCCGCCTCGGCCTGCAGCACGTGGCGCACGCCCTTGAAGGCCGGTTCGGCGGCGAAGCGGTCGAGCAGGCGGCCGATCTCGGCACCGCGCTCGGCCAGCGGCATCCAGCCGACCACGCCCCTGACCTGCGGGAAGGCGGCGGCGAAGGCCAGCAGCCACTCGGTCTCGGCGACCGACTGGCGTGCCTGCACCGCGACCGTGCCCCCGATGCCGGCGGTTGCGAGCAGCGGCAGCAGGTCCTCGGGCAGGAAGTCCCGACGGAGCGCCGCCATGGAGTCGTCGATCCAGTCGTACTCGGCGGCGGAGTAGTGCCAGAAATGCTGGTGGGCGTCGATGAGCATGGGGGGATGGGCTGGGGGAAGCATAGGCTTGCGGCGGTCCGGGCGGAATGGCGGTTCTTGGCCGGTGCATGGCTATTCTTGAACGGTGGCCTGTTCGGTGCGCCGGTGTCTCCCTGCGCCATGCCCAGATCCGCGGACTCACTGCCCTCCTTCAGGCCGAGCCAGGTCGGCGAGGTGCGTCGCTTCTGTCTTGCGCGCCCGAGGCGGTCGGCGGACGAACCGACGGTGGTTTCCGGCGCTTGGGAGCGCGGCAGCCCCGACTGCCGGATCGGGCTTCCCGAGTTTCCGTGTTTCCCCCGCGAATTCGTCCCGCGCGGCCGCGGGGCGGTGCGCATGGGAGGCCGTATGCACCCGTTGGCGCGCGGCCGTGTGCTCGCCCCGGGGGCGAACCGCTCCGCGGTCCGGCGACGGGTCGGATTGTATCCGAGCT
Organism: Verrucomicrobiota bacterium; assembly: GCA_023443455.1. GTDB lineage: Bacteria > Verrucomicrobiota > Verrucomicrobiia > Opitutales > Opitutaceae > CAJCBL01. The sequence continues at coordinate 20,657 of JAEZUE010000078.1, read as the reverse complement.
ACGGTTTCAGGGCGAGGCGGTCGGAGAAGCGGTGCAGGGCTTCGAGGAAGTAGTAGTCGCCGTAGACGAGCGGGACGTCGATCTCGTGCTTTTCGGGAATGTGGCCGACGGCGTGCAGGAGCAGGAAACCGCCGTTGCCGCCCTTTTCCCCGCGGTAGGCGGGCGAGGAGAGCGAGCGGATCTGAAGTTCGGCGACGTGGAGGTATTGGCCGGCCTCCGGCTCCGGCACGAAGCCGGAGAGCTCGACCAGTGCCGAGCACATGATCGCGGCGGCGGAGGTGTCGCGCGGGGCGGCGGGAATCTCGGGGGCGTCGTAGTCCCAGTACGGGATCTTGTCGGCGGGCAGGCGCGGGTGGTTGACGAGGAACTGCGCGATGCGGCGGGCCTGGGCGAGGTACTCGGGGCGGCGGGTCTCGCGGTACATGACCGTGAAACCGTAGAGCCCCCAGGCCTGGCCGCGCGCCCACGCCGACGGATCGGCGTGGCCCTGCACGGTCTGCTTCTTGAGCACCGCGCCGGTTTCGGGATCGTAGTCGACGAGGTGGAAGGAGCTGTGGTCGGGCCGGAAATGGTTGGCGAGGGTGCGGTCGGCGTGGCTGAGGGCGATGGTGCGCAGCTGTTCGTCGCCGCCCTCCTTTGCGGCCCAGAGCAGGAGCTCGAGGTTCATCATGTTGTCGATGATGACGGGGCAGCGCCACGGGCCGAAATCCCATGAGCGGATCACACCGGCGGCGGGCCGGAAACGCGAGGCGAGCGACTGCGCCCCGTCGAGGAGCACCGCCCGGTAGTCGGCGGATTGTGTGAGGCGCAGGCCGTTGCCGTAGCTGCATCCCAGCATGAAGCCGATGTCGTGGTGGCCGGTGAAATGGCGGATCTTTTCGAGGCGCGCGGTGTAGTCCTCGGCGGCGGTCCGCCATTTGGGATCGCCGGTGTGTTCGAAGATCAACCACAGGGAGCCGGGGAAGAAGCCGCTGGTCCAGTCCTCGGCGCCGACGATCTTCAACTGGCCGGCGGCGGTGGTGCTGCGCGGCAGGCCGGGGCGGTCGCCGAGATTGGCCAGGAGCGTCGAGTATTGCCCGGCGGCGAAGGCGAAGTCGTCGCGGACGACCTCCGCGAGCGGGGTGGGGGCGGCGTGGATCGGGGCGACGAGAAGGCCGCAGAACGTCGAGAGGGCGAGGCGGACGATGCCAGGGGAGAGCATGGGGCGGAGGTTGCGCGTGGTCGGGGGTGGGGCAAGCCCGAGTTGGCGGGCCGGGGGACGCCGCGGTTTCGGACGGTTCGGCCCGGGCGGAGCTGTCAAACGCCGCGTGGGCGCAGGCGGGCGTTCACGTTGACGAGTTTCCGGTACCGCGCGGGCGAGCAGTTCATGGCCTTCGAGAAAACGCGCGTGAAATAGCCGCGTTCGCCGAAACCGGTCTTGGCGGCGATCTCGTCGAGCGAGGCGTCGTCGTAGTGCAGCAGCGTGCACGCCTCCTCGAGCCGCAGGTTCGTGAGGTGCTCCAGCGGCGTGTGCCCCGTGCACCGGCGGAAGAGCCGGATGAAGGAGGAGGGGTGCAGGCAGGCCTCGGCGGCGAGCCGGCGGTTGTCGATGCGGGTCGGATACGCGCGGGCGATCGCCTCGACGGCGCGGGTGATGCGGGGGTCCTCGAAGCGGGGCGACCACAACTCCCGCGGCAGCCCGAGCAGGGCCGAGGCGACGAGCATCTGCCCCAGCAGCGAGATGGCGATGCCCGCCGGGTCGGCCTGGATCTCCCGGACGATGCGCGCGCAGCAGTCCCGCTGCAGCTCGGTGCCGCGCAACTGGAAGACCGTATCCATGGGCTCCTTGAGGCGCGGCTCGACGAGGAAGTGGAGGAACAGTTGGCGCAGCGGATGGCGCAGGCGCGAGGAGAAATGGGTGTTGGGCGGGATCAGCACGAGGTGGCCGGGCCGGATCCGCAGCGGACCCGCGGCCAGCCCGATCTCCGCGCCGGCCTTGTCGTGCCAGTAGAGCCGCCAGAAGGGCGCGCAATGGTCGGGGGCCTCCCAGGTGACGAAGTCGCAGAGGTCGCAGGAGAGGATCTGGATCTGATGGAGCGTCTGCGCCGTGAGCCATCGGGTCGCGTCGAGGTTCGAGGCCATGCGCGGAACATCCACAGGCCGGTTGTTCTTGTCCATAGGCAACCCGCGGCGGCGGTGGTTAACTGCTGGCGAACCTCGGTCCCCCCTCCGTCCATCATGCGCAACTTTTCCCGACGAATGCTCCCCCTTCTTGTTCTCGCATCCGGTGTCGCCGGCGGGCTGCACGCCGACTCCCCCGACCTGCGGTCGGTCTGGGCCCGCGGCATCGAGGGCCAGCGCCAGGCCGCGCTGGGCAACGGCTCCTTCGTGAACCCGATCCTCCCGGGCGACCGGCCGGATCCCTCGGTTCTCAAGCACGGCGACGACTACTACATGGTGCATTCGTCGTTCGGATATGTGCCCGGACTGCTCGTCTGGCACTCGCGCGATCTGGTGAACTGGGAGCCGCTCGGTCCCGCGCTCGCCGAGTCCGTCGGCATCGTCTGGGCGCCCGACCTCGCGTTCCACGACGGCCGTTTCCACATCTACCTGCCGGTGCTCACCGATGCGGGCTTCACCAACATGGTCGTCACCGCCGCCGATCCGCGCGGTCCGTGGAGCGCGCCGGTCGATCTCGGCGTGCCCAACTTCGATCCCGGCCACGCGGTCGGCGAGGACGGCAAACGTTACCTCTTCTTCAACGGCGGCACGATGGCGCCGCTCTCCGACGACGGTCTGAGTATCACCGGGCCGGTGACGAAGGTCTACGACGGCTGGCCGATCCCCGAGCATTGGGAGATCGAGACGTTCGCCCAGGAGGGCCCGAAGATCCTGCGGCACGGCGACTATTTCTACATGGTGCTGGCCGAGGGTGGCACGGCCGGCCCGGCCACCAGCCACATGGTGATCATGGCCCGGTCGAAAAGCATCCGGGGGCCGTGGGAGAATTCCCCGTACAACCCGGTCGTGCGCACGCACTCCGCCGCCGAGAAGTGGTGGTCGAAGGGCCATGCCACGCTGGTCGAGGGCCCCGACGACAAGCAGTGGTACCTCGTCTACCACGGCTACGAGAACGGCTACTACAACCTCGGCCGCCAGACCCTGCTCGAGCCCGTGGAGTGGACGGCCGACGGCTGGATCCGCAACCTCGGCCACGATGTGGCGCGGCCGATCCCGATGCCGGCGGGCGGCGCGGCCGTCGCCCACGGACTCGCGTTGTCGGACGATTTCAGCACCGACAAGATCGGCACCCAGTGGGCCTTCTTCCGTCCGGGCCGGCCGCTCGCCGAGCTCCACCGTCATGAGCACGGCGCGCTGGTCCTGAAGGCGACCGGCACTTCGCCGAAGGACAGTTCCCCGCTCGCGTGCGTCACCGGCGACCAGGCGTACGAGATCGAGGTCGAGATCGACCGCGACGAGGGTGCGACCGCGGGGTTGTTGCTGTTCTACAGCGAGCGCATGTTCGCGGGCCTCGGCTTCTCGGAGAAACAGATGATTGAATACTGGAAGGGCGAGGTGACCGATTTCCCGAAACCCGCGCAGATCGGCACGCGCTTCCATCTCCGCATCCGGAACAACCATCACCATGTTAGCGTCTGGTACAGTCCCGATGGCGTGAGCTGGGCGAAGCACTGGATGAACTTCGCGGTCTCGGGCTACGACCACAATGTGCTCGGCGGCTTCCTCAGCCTCCGTCCCGCGTTGCTCGCAACCGGCCAGGGCGAGGTCCGGTTTTGGAATTTCAAATACAAAGCCCTGCCCTGATGCCGTCGCGGGACCGGATTGCAGCTGGGCGGCGAGCTTCGCGAGGGGTGGAAAATAGAACGCCGCGCCGGTCGTACCCGTTTTCGGTGCGACTGGCGCGGCGGTTTGTGAACAGCACAGGGGATGTACTGGTGAAAGAACGGTACCCGCTTGGCGGGGCAATCTCGGTCGGTCGGCGACGATGCCTCCGGGGCGAGCGATTCCGTTGACGCCAGACCGTCAGGGGGCGTTACAGGAAATTTTTGGGTGTCTGCATCCACCCATGAAAAAGGCCCGTCAGAAAACGGGGCCCTTGGTGGAGCCGGGGAACGATGGGCGGCTCAGCGGTACCGCTGCTGCCGCTTCCACGCGTCGCGGTCGGTGAAGGTGGGGGCGGGCAGGGCGGTGTCCTTGTGGGCTTCGCCGGAGAGCAGGATCTCGCGCACTTTTGCGGTTTTCGGGTCGAGCAGCGCCGCGAGGATCTCGCCGACTCGCGCCGGGGTGAGCCGGTCGAGCGCGGCGAGCGTGGCTTCGCGGCGGCCCCAGTCGGCGTCGAGGTTGTAGGCGAGGTCGAAGAGGCGCTCGGCGCGTTCGCGGTCGGACTTGTCCTTGATCTCGAGTTGGGTGCGCACCCCGGCGACCAGCGTCGCGAAGTCCTCGGGCGAGAGCTCGCTCCACTGTCTCCCGATGCCGGACTCGAAGGCGGCGATGCGTTTCGCGAGTTCGGCCGGCGGGTAGTCGGAGGACTGCACGAGGAAGAACTGGAGCAACGTGTGGCGGTCGACCTGGTCGCGGGCGGCGACGATGTAGCCGAGCTGCTGGGTGGTGCGCAGGTCGGTGAAGAACGGCTCGTCGAGGAAGGTGCCGATGAGCAGGGCGGCGGCGCGCTGCTCCGGGGTGTCGTCCGGGTATTCGTACTCCCGCCACACGCAGGAGTTGGAGCCGCGGATGGGCGCGGCGTCGGTCACGGTGGTGCCGGCGGGTTGGGCGAGGCAACGCTGGCGGGCGGCGACGAGCCCGGTGCCGGGCGTGGTACCGAGCGCGGCGACCAGTGCGCGGGCGGTGCGCACCGTATCCGGAGCGTTGATGTTGCCGTAGGCGAGCGCCTCGACCCGGCCGGTGGCGAGCAGGCTGGCGCCGAACTCCCGCACGGCGGCGAGGGTGACCTCGCGGGCGAGCGGGGCCGTTTCGTACGGCAGGTGGCTGCCGAGCTTCTGGATCGCGGTGCGCCGCGCGCGGGCCTGCTGGTAGGCCTCGCTGCGGTCGAAGCTTTCGAGTTCGCGCACGAACTTGTCCTTCAGCGCGGCGAAGCGGGTGGCGTCGAGTTCGAAGGACTTCAGGTTGCCGGCGAGATAGGAGAGGCAGGCTTCGGCGGAACCGTTGAAGCCGGAGACGAGCAGCTCGATGCCGTCGGCGCCGACGGTGAGCTCGAATTCGACGCCGGCTTCCTGCGCGTCGTAGGCCACGCGGTTGGCGGCCTCGAGCACGCAGCGTTCGTAGAAGCGCGCGAGCACCCAATCCTGAGCGGACACGATCTCGTGGGCCGGGCGGAGGCGCACGACGTAGGTCGCGCGGGGGCGGCCGAACTCGGTGTCCTGCAGGTGGTGGAGCGAAAGTCCGGGCTCGTCGACGAGGAGCACGGGGGCGAGCGGCAGCGGCGCGACGGCGCCCGGCAGGAAGGGGTTCGGCGCGGGCAGGCGCAGCGCGTCGAGCGCCGGCGGGTGGGCGAGGGCGTCGGCGCTCGGCATGCCGTCGGGGCCGAAGCTGTACTGGACCTTGTAATACCGCTCCTCGCGGTCGGTGGTCACGCCCGGCGCGACGAAGGTCGCGAGCATGTTCTGCGGGTTCAGGCAGCCGAGGAGCGCACGGTAGCCCTCTTCGTCGGGGGCCAGCCAGAGGTACGGAATGCGCTCGGCAATTTCCAGGGGGTGGCGGAGCGCATTCTCGGCGAGCTCGGCGGCGCGCATGAAACCCTCGCCGGGATCGCGCCAGGTCTCGTCGAGGCGGGCGAGCTGCGCGGATTCGCGGAACGACGCCTCGGGGAAGGGCGAACGCCGGAGCAGGTCGATCTGCGCGAAGAAGGCGGCGAGCACGCGGTCGAACTGCGCGGCGCCGTCGGGGGTGAGTTCGATGCGGACATGGAACGTGTCGTAGCCGGGCACCGAGGAGTCGGCTCCGGCGGAGAGGGCGGTGGCGAGGCCGGCGTCCTTGAGCGCGGCGAGCAGGCTGCCCTCGCCCTCGTAGCCGACGAGCTTGCCGACTAACGAGGCGGCCTTCCCGTCCCAGCGTGGCAACGACGAGTCGGTGACGAACTTCAGGTCGAGCAGGCGCAGCTCCTTGAGCGGCGCGATGCGCAGCAGGCTCGGCGCGGCGGTCTGCGGGAGGAAGTCGCGGGGGCGGTCGAGCGGCGCCGGGGTGCGTTGCGGGATGGAGGCGAAGTACTGCCGGGCCCACGACTCGAGCTGGTCGAGCGAGTGTGTGCTGCAAAGGACGAGCGCCATGCGCCCGGGCACGTAGCGGCCCTCGAAGAAGGCGCGCAGTTCCTGCGGGGTGACACCGGTGAGCGTCTCGCGGTTGCCGGTGCCGAAACGTTGCTGCGGCGTGCCGGGGCGGCAGACCTCCTGTTGGACGCGGTGGATGCGGCGGTTGTCGTCGTCGTTGTAGCGCATCGCCTCGTTGTTGACGGCGTTGATCTCGCGTTCGGTGAATTCCGGCGTGAGCAGCGGGGCGATGAAGAACTGAGAGAAACGGTCGAGGGCGCCCGCGAACGCCTCGTGGCGCACCTCGAAGGGGTAGACGGTGGTGGCGCCGCCGGTGAAGCCGTTGTGCGTGCCTCCGTTGGTCTTGATGAAACCGGCGTAGTCGCTTTCGCCCGGATACTTCGTGGTGCCGAGGAAGAGCATGTGCTCGAGGAAATGGGCGAGGCCGGGGCGTCCGGTGGGATCGTCGAGCGAGCCGACGTCGATCGCGAGGGCGGCCGAGGAGAGGTTGAACGTCGGGTCCGAGCAGAGGAGCACGCGGATGCCGTTGTCGAGCACGAGGCGGCGGTATTCGGACTTGTCGGTCGGGGCTTTGACCGCGGGCGGGATCGAGGCGGGATCGGCCGCGGCGAAGAGGGCCGGTGCGACGAAGATCAGGGCGAGGAGAAGCAGGCGACGCATGGCCGGAGCTGTGCCAGGGAATCGCACCGGCGGCAAGGGCGCCGGGATGGGCGGACGATGGGCAATGTCCGATGGCGGATGATTCGAACATCGAACAGGGAACATTGAACTTCGAACGTTGAAGTCGCGCGGGCCAGACGCGATCCGGCACGCAAGAGTGTGGCGCAGGCGTCCCTGCCTGCGGTCATGGATTCCGCCTGCTCCCCAACGGCAGTGCCCGCGCCTGGGGCTTCGGCCGTATCCGCCCTCGCCGGCACGGAGGCCGGCGCCACGCTCTGTCCGCCTTTCGTACTCGTGCGGTCCGCTCGGGATCCGCCATCGTTCGAGACAAAATGGGCCGGTCGCAGACCGGCCCCACTGCTGAACGACTTCCTCGTCCAGCTACGGGAAGATTCCCTATTTCGCCGGCGGCTCGGCCGGTTTCTCTTCCTGCACCGGGGCGGGCCGGTCGGACTTGGCGCTGCGGATCTCGCGGCGCACGTCGCGAGTGCTCACATACAACATGAGCGAGATCAGGAGCACGAAGAAGGTGAACTGCACCTTGGCGAGAAACTCTGGGTTGATCGGCCGGCCGCGCAGTTTCGCGAAGGCCCCGAACAGGATGTGGCCGCCGTCGAGCACCGGGATGGGCAGCAGGTTGAAGATCGCGAGCGCGACGTTGATGAAGATCGTGAGCCAGAGCACGACGCGCGGGCCGGCCTGCACGGCCTGGGCGAAATTCGAGACGATGCCGATCGGGCCGCCCATGTGGCTCAGGCCGATGTCGGAGCGCGGGTTGATCAGGCTCCAGAGCGTGTTGAGCGTGTTCTGCACGAACTCGCCGACGAGGGCGAAGGGGTTCGTGTGGACGAGGATGGTGTCGGTGGTGAAGGAGAGCCCGAACTTCTGGTCGAGGCCGGCGGCGGTGCCTTTCGCCAGCGCGATGTCGACGGGTTGTCCGGCGCGGAGCACGCGCAACACGAGGTCCTTTTCGGCGTTGGCGAGCAGGCGGTCGTTGAGCGTGGCGAAACTGCGGACGAGTGCGCCGTCGACGGCCTCGATGCGGTCGTCCTTCTGGAAGCCGAGTCCGGCGCCGACCGTGTCCGGGGTGATGGCGTGGATCTTGATTTCGCTCCAGGGCGAGATGCCGATGCGGCGGACCTTCTCCTCGGTCGCGAGCTTGGGCTTGAGGGTGACGGAGACCTCCTGCCCGGCGCGCTCGACGACGAAGACGGCGGTGCGTTCGCCGTTGGTCTGGCCGGAGCCGAGCACGATCGCGTTGAGCACGTCCTGCCACTCGCGGGTGGGTTTGCCGTCGATCGAGCGGATCGTGTCGCCAAACTGGAGACCGGCCTCGGCGGCGGGGCTGGGGACCTTTTCGCCGCTGGAGAGGGCGATGGTGGGGGCCACGTAGCCGATGCGCGTGGTCGCCAGCTCGGCGCTGGACTCCTGTCCGACGACCCAGAGCACGGAGGCGAGCGCGAGGGCGAAGGCGAAATTGAAGGCCGGGCCGGCGACGGCGACGATGAACTTGTCGAGGAAGCCCATCGGCGGGCCGGAGAGGTCGAGGCCTTCCTCCTCGCCGCCCTCGATGTCGCCGAGATCGGCGAGCTGCGGGATCTGCACGTAGGCGCCGAAGGGGATCCAGCAGATGCACCACTCGACACCGCGCCATTTGCGCGACCAGATCGGTTTGCCGAGGCCGAAGATCGAGAAGCGCGGGACCTTCGCCCCGCGCCAACGCGCCGCGAGGAAGTGCCCGAGCTCGTGCACGAAGATGCACACGGTCAGGCAGAGGATGGCGGCGACGAGGTAGAGCGGGTTGGCGAGGAAGGCTTGCAGCATCGGTCGGCGGGTCAGCGGGTGAGGAGGGTGCGCGCGGTGGCGCGGGCCTGGTGGTCGAGGGCGAGGACCTCGTCGAGCGAGGCGGGTTCCACGGTGGGCGTGCGGGCGAGGGTCTCGCCGACGACGCGGGCGATGTCGAGGAAGGGGAGTTGGTGGGCGAGAAACGCGGCGACGGCGACCTCGTTGGCGGCGTTGAAGACGGCGGGGGCGGTGCCGCCGGCGCGCATGGCCTGTTTGGCGTGGCCGAGGCAGGGGTAGCGCGCTTCGTCGACCGGGCGGAAATCGAGGGTGAGCAGTTTCGCGAAATCGAGCGTGGGCTCCACGCCGGCGCGGCGCTCGGGGTGCAGCAGGCAGTGCTGGATGGCGAACGTCATGCTCGGCGGGGTGAGCTGCGCGAGGATGGAGCCGTCGGTGTATTCAAGCAGCCCGTGCACGATGCTCTGCGGGTGCAGCACGGCCTCGACCTGCTCGGCGCGCAGGCCGAAGAGCCACTGCGCCTCGATCATCTCGAGGCCCTTGTTGGCCAACGTGGCGGAGTCGACGGTGATCTTCGGCCCCATCGACCAGTTCGGATGGCGGAGCGCGTCTTCCGGCGTGACCTCGGCGAGGTCGGAGAGCGGGCGATCGCGAAAGGCGCCGCCCGAGGCGGTGACGATGACGCGGCGGATGGCGCGGGTCGGCTCGGCGCCGAGGCACTGGAAGAGGGCGTTGTGTTCGCTGTCGACCGGGAGCAGGCGCACGCCGTGCGCGGCGGCGGCGGCCATCACGAACTTGCCGGCCATCACGAGGATTTCCTTCGAGGCGAGCGCGATGTCCTTTTTCGCGGCGATGGCGGCGAGGGTGGGCTTGAGCGCGGTGGTGCCGACGACGGCGACGAGCACGAGGTCGGCCTCGGGCAGGGTGGCCAGCGTGCTCAGTCCGGCGGGGCCGACATGCAGCGTGGTCCCGGCGGGGAAGTGGCCTTCGCGGTGGGCGGCGGCGGCCGCTTCGGTATCCGTGACGGCGACATGCGGCACGCGGAAACGGCGCGCGATGTCGGCGAGTTTGGCGGTGCTGGAGCGTGCGCCGATGCCGACGAGTTCGAGCCGATCGGCGTGGGCGGCGATGACGCGCAGGGCGCTCTCGCCGATCGAACCGGTGGCGCCAAGCAGAACGATGCGTTTGCGGGCTTCCATGGCGCGGGGCCGATCAGACGAAGAAGGCGAAGAGCACGTAGGCGGCCGGCGCGGAGAGGATGACGCTGTCGGTCAGGTCGAAGGCGCCGCCGATGCCCGGCACGGTCTTGCCGGAGTCCTTGATGTCGGCGCGGCGCTTGATCATCGACTCGACGAGGTCGGAGAGCACGCCGAGCAACGCGATCGGGATCGCAGCGACAGCCGCCCAGAGGATGGAGAAGCTCTCCGGGTAGAGGTTGTACGGCTTGCTGAAGTGCACGAGGGCGGCGCCGACGCCCGCCGAGACCAGGAGGCCGCCGATCAGGCCCTCCCAGCTCTTCTTCGGGCTGATCGTGGGCGACATCTTGTGGCGGCCGATCGCGGTGCCGACGAGCAGTGCGCCGACGTCGCAGAACTTCACCACGGCGGTGAGCCAGACAACCATCATCAGGCCCTGGTTGGCGTTCGGGCTGAGGAAGAAGATCTCGATGACGAAGTGGAACATGAACGGCACGTAGGCGATGCCGAAGAGGGTGGAGGCGAGCGTCTCGACGCGCGTCTCCGGGTCGCGTGCCCAAAGGATACGCACGCAGCAGGCCACTACCGCCAGGGCCATGAGCGCGGCCATCGGGCCGCTGAGGAGCGGGACGCCGCCGTCGCTGCCGAGGTTCTGCCAGCCGGCGGAAAGCGCCGGCACGGTGCGCAGCGCATACGGTACGAGCAGCATCGCCGCGCCGATCAGCAGCCCCAACTTCCGGAAGGGGCGTTGCCCCATCTTCTCGAGCATCCCGTAGAACTCGTACTGCGTGAGCACCGCGAGGATCGTCGTGAAGATCACCGCCGCGGGGCGGCCGAATTTCGAGAGCAGCACGATCAGCGCTGTCCAGAGGACGAGGGTGGAGAGGGCGCGTTTGAACACGGTGGGCGGAAAGTTGCGGTGGGGCGGGGCCTCAGGCCGGCGCCTTCAGCTGGTCGCCGGTGGCGCCGAAACGGCGTTCGCGGTGGGCGAAGTCGGCGAGGGCGGCGCGGAAGTCGTCGGCGGAGAAGTCGGGCCAGAGCACGGGCGTGAAGAGCAGCTCGGCGTAGGAGGCCTGGAGCAGGAGGAAGTTGCTGATGCGCGACTCGCCGGAGGTGCGGATGACCAGGTCGGGGTCGGGCATGCCGGCGGTGTAGAGACGCGCGGCGAGTTTCTCGTAGGAGCAGTCGGCGGGGTTTTCACGGCCGGCGGCGACATCGCGGGCGTAGGCCGCGGCGGCGTCGACCACTTCGGTGCGGCTGCCGTAGTTGAGCGCAAGCACGAGATGCCACTCGGTGAACTGGGCGGTGGCCTGCAGCGCGCGGTCGAGCTCCTTGCGCACGGCACCGGGCAGCTCGTCGGTGCGGCCGATGGTGTGCAGTCGGATCCGTTTTTCGACGAGTTCGTCGACTTCGCTGCGCAGGAATTTCTGCAGGAGCAGCATCAGCGCGTTCACCTCGGCGGCGGGGCGTTTCCAGTTCTCGGCGGAAAAGGCGTAGAGCGTGAGGTAGCGAACGCCGGTCTGGTGCGCCGCCTCGACGATGCGGCGCACGGTGTCGACGCCGCGGCGATGCCCCTCGATGCGCGGCAGCCCGCGTTGTTTGGCCCAACGGCCGTTGCCATCCATGATGATGGCGACGTGGGCGGGTGGCTGGGCGGCAGAGGTGTTCACGCGGTAAATGGTCGGCGATTGTGCGAAGTGCACGGAGACCCGGTCAACCTTCGACTGAGGGCGGTGCGTGCAGCGGGAGAAGTTGTTGGGCGGGAGAAGTTGGTGGGCGGGAGAAGTTGGAAGTTTGAAGTTGGAAGTTGGTGGGGCGTGCAGGCGTTGGAAGTTGGGGTGAATAGGCTGGTGAGGCCGGACCGGGCGTGGCGTCGGCCTCCGTGCCGGCGAGGTTGGACTCGGGCCGGGGAGCTGGCGGGGCCCGGGGGCGCAGGCAGGGACGCCTGCGCCACGGTCGAGCGTGCCGGCGTGAGCTGGTTGTGGTCACCAATCGCGGCTCGGGCGAGCCGCGCCACAGTCGCGCAAGCGGCCTTGCCATAATGCATCCCGTGGGTCCGGCGACTTGCGTCGGCCGAAATCCCGTGGCTCTTGTTCGGCATGATCTATCGTCGTTTCGGCCGCACCGAGTTGCAGATGCCCGTGTTCTCCTGCGGGGGCATGCGTTACCAGCACAAGTGGCAGGACATCCCGATGGGCGAGGTGCCAGCCGACGGTCAGGCGAATCTCGAGGCCTGCATCGAGCGCTCGCTCGAGCTGGGCATCAACCACATCGAGACCGCGCGCGGCTACGGTTCGTCGGAGATGCAGCTCGGGCGCATCCTCCCCCGCCTGCCGCGCGACAAGATGCTGGTGCAGACCAAGGTCGCCCCGACGGCCGATCCGGCCGAGTTCCGCGCGGCGTTCGAGACGTCGATGGGCTACCTCGGCCTCGAACACGTGGAGCTGCTCAGTTTCCACGGCATCAATACGCAGGAGCTGCTCGACTGGACGATCCGCCCCGGCGGCTGCCTCGAGGTCGCGCGCCAGTGGCAGCGCGAGGGCCGCGTGCGGCACCTCGGCTTCTCCACGCACGCGACGGTCGACATCATCGTGGCCGCGATCGAGACGGGCGAGTTCGACTACGTGAACCTGCACTGGTACTTCGTGAACGAGCTCAACACCGCCGCGCTCGAGGCGGCGAAGCGCCACGACATGGGCATCTTCATCATCAGCCCCAACGACAAGGGCGGGCGCCTCCAGGATCGCCCGGAGCTGATGGCGGGGCTCACCGCGCCGCTCTCGCCGATGCAGGCCAACGCGCTCTTTTGCTTCGCCCGTCCCGAAATCAACACCCTCAGTCTCGGCGTGGCGCGGCCGTCGGATTTCGACGAGTTCGTCGCCATCGTCCCGCAGATCGAGCAGGCGGCGGAGATCGTGGCGCCGATCGAGGCCAAGCTCCGCGCGCAGCTGGTGAAGGTGCACGGTGCGGACTGGTGCGCGCGCTGGACCGAGGGCCTGCCGTACTACGTCGACGTGCCCGGCGAGATCAACGTGACCGAGATCCTGCGACTCTGGACCTACGGGCAGGGCCTCGACCTCGTGCCGTGGGCGAAAATGCGCTACAACCTGCTCGGCCAGGCCGACCACTGGTTTCCCGGTCAGAACGCCGCGCGCGTGGGCGAACTCGATCTGGCCGGGTGTGTGCAGAACAGCCCCTTTGCCGCCCGCATCCCGGAAATCCTCCGTCAGGCCCACGCCGCCTACTACGAGGCGCCAAAGAAACGGCTCAGCCAGAGTTGAACGGTGGCAGTCGAGGGGCGAGGCGACGCAGCGCATGCGCCTGCGGTAGGGGCGTGGCTTGCGACGCCCGCCCCTGCGGCACCGCTCTTCCGTAGTCCCGCGCCATTCGGGCGCCGCAAGCAGCGCCCCTACGTGCCGGTCCCTTCGATCTGGCACACTCGTGGGCCCGCGCGGCAACTGCATCGTGGGTTCAGATCGCCGGCGGTGTTTCTCGTTCCACCGATTCAGCCGAGGAGACGGGGGTATCCATCGCGGCGATCTCCGCAGCGGTGATGGCGCTGCGCAGGGCGAAGGCGCCACGCACGATGAAGAAGAGCGCAAAGGCATGGAAGCCGACCGGCATCATGTCGCCGAATTTCAGGTAGATCAGCGCGTCGGCCGCGTAGATGAGGGCGCCGACCATAAACGCCCAAAAATGACCGCGCAGAGAGAGCCAACCCATCAGGACGAAGAACCCGATCGCCAAGGCATCGACCGCGAATGCAACCGGCTTGATGGCGTTGAATATCAGGTCGGCCATCAGCGTGAAGCCGAGCCCGACGACGAAACTGGTCTCGCTGCCGCTGTGGATCAGCGCCGTGTTGACGAGCGAGAGGCCGGCGATCCACCAGAACCACCGCGCGGCACTGGCGACGCCCGGGGTGCCGGCGACGATCGCGGCTTTGTTGATGGTGGCGGAGGTGGAGTTGACGAAAGCGTTGTGGCTCATTGGGCGACGGCGGGTGGTTGGGGGACGTTGGAGCGGGGTGGTCGCAGTTTTCGTCACCGCCGATTGGTGTCGAGCCCGGAGCGGTCGGATATGAAAGGAATTCATCGGGCCGGGTCGGGAGGCCGGTCGGCGCCGGGCCCCGCTTGCAAGGAGTTTGTGAAACTGCCCGTTGGAATCGGTGGCCGCTTGCGCACGGTTCGGCCGCTCCGGTATGCGGCCGTTCTGTCATGCGCAAACCCCGCCTTTTCCTCCTCGCGGTCGCGTCGTTCGCCGCCCTGGCCGCATTTGCTGCCGACCCGCGCAATCCCGACCGCCCGTCCGCCGGTGGTGCGTATCAATACGGCCGGGCCGACGAGGTCTGGATCCAGCCATGGGGCTTCGCCGGCACCTGGTGGGTCGACAAGCTGTTCTGGCCCGACTCCGATTTCTCCGAATACGATCATTGGCAGTCGCAGATCGAGGCCGACAAGACCGAGGCGAGCGGCCGCTACGCCGTGATCGGCGCGGTCGCCTGGCTCGACAGTTTCATCGCGGGTCTGCCACCTGATGCGAATTGGACCGGTGGTTACGCCCGGGGACGCCCGGCCTCGGCCGCCTACTCGGACTGGCACAAGCGGCGCGACGACCTGATGGGGCGCAACACCGACGGCGGCTTCTGCGACTACCTCATGGGTTGGATCTCTCCGGCCACCCCGCTCGATCCGGCGGATTGGGGCGTCGACGGTGCCAACACTCCGCACGGAACCTACGGCGATTTTGTCGCCGAGCGCATGGCGACGATCTCCGCGCAGGACCACTACAGCGGCTACTACGCCGCCGACCTGATGGTCAACATGCCCAACCTCTACATCAGCGGCGCCGATTTCCATCCGCGCAATGTGGAGGCCTTCGAGCAGCGGCTCGGCCATCCGATCCCCGGGGCTACCGTGCCGGAGAAGGCGCGCCACATCCGGGCGCACCTGATGCCGGAGTGGGCCGACTATTGGTGCGACGCCTACGGTCACTATTTCGCCGAAATCGCGAAACGCACCGAGGCGCTTCGCGGCCGGCCGGCGTTGGTCGGCGGCCAGATCTACGGCGACATCACGCTCACGCGTTGGCTCGGCGGCGACATGCGCCGCTACCTCCAGCTTCTGCCGCCGGAGCGCTGGTACTTCGATCTCGAGATGCAGGGCGACTGGATCCGCGCCGTCGGCAACGCCTCCTTCTATTCCGCCACGGTCGGCACGGCCTGTTCCTGGGAGCCGTCGATGTGGCTCGGTTCGAAAATGGACGTCGTCGACGATGTGCTACGGAGCAGCCTCGAACACAGCGGACTGCCGGTGCAGGCCGCCGACGCGGTGCAGCACACGCATTGGTTCCAGATCGTCTTCACCCATGTCGCGACCCGCGAGGGTGGCGTGCGGCGCGCGGTTACCGCGCTCCAATACGGCTACGGCATGAGCGGGATGAACGCGGTCGATCCGCGCATCACGGCGGCGATGAACAACCACATCCCGCGGCGCCCCTTCGGCCCGGGCTTCTACTACTCGGACGCGATGGTGCGCTCCTTCGAGCGCGACGGCGTGTGCTGGCGGGTCAACAACGAGGCCGCCAACGCCTTCGAGAAGGTCGGCTGCGGCTTCTACGCCACCGATGCGGTGATCGACGTGCTCAACGACACGAACCGGCCGACCTGTTGGGTCGTGATCCGGCCGGAGCGGCTTCCCTCCGTCGAGCGCGCCAAGCTCGCGGTGCACGCGCCGGTTGTCACCCCCGAGGAGGCCGCCGACCTCTCGCCGTGCCGCACCTCCGCCAACGGCAACGCCTGGGGTTTCATCGACCAGGAGGACCGCCTGGTCGTGCTGGTCTCCAATCTCGCCCGCGGCGACAGCGCCGTGGAAGTCGAGATCTCCGGTCTGGTCGACGGCGCCTATGCGCCCCTCGACGGCCTCACCGGGACGACTGCGACCCACGTTTCCGTAACCGATGGACGAACACGGTTCATCCTCAACGTCGCCGACTGCGACACGCGTCTCCTCGTCTTCCCCGCCGCCGCCGTGGCCGCCAACTGAACCGGAGAAACCCGCCATGAACTTCCCTCGTTTCTCCTCCCTCTCGAACTCCGGTGCCCGCCTCCTCGCGTTGTTCGTCCTCGCCGCCTTCGCGCCGCGGGCCCTCGCGCAGACCACCGAGGTCCGCGCCGTTCTTTCCACCTTCGCCGGCACCGTGAGCCCGGGGTCGGTCGACGGCACCGGGGCCGCCTCCCGTTTCAACGGTCCCTCCGGCATCACCGTCGACGCGGCCGGCAATGTTTACATCGCCGATACAGGCAATGGCACCATCCGCCAGGTCACCTCGGCCGGCGTGGTGACCACTCTCGCTGGTTCGCCGGGCGAGTGGGGCGCGGCCAACGGCACGGGCGCCGCAGCGCGCTTCGCCACGCCGCAGCATCTCGCGGTCGATGGCTCGGGTACGGTCTACGTGGCCGATTCGGCCAACGGCGCGCTGCGCAAGATCACCGCTGCGGGCGAGGTCACGACCTTCGATCTTTCCGCGGCCCGCCCGGCGGTCAATGGTCTCGGCGGCGTCGCCGTCACGCCCGACGGCCAGACCGTCTACTTCACCGACCGGGGCAACAACGTCGTGCGCCGCATCGTCGGCAGTGGTCCGGTCACGGTCTTCGCCGGCGATCCGCTGCACGCGGGTTCGGCCGATGGCACCGGCAGCGCGGCGCGTTTCTACGAGCCGACCGGTCTGGCGCTCGACGCCGCCGGAAACCTCCACGTGGCCGACTCGCGCAACCACACGATCCGCCGCATCACCGCTGCCGGTGTGGTCACCACGCTGGCTGGTACGGCTGGCGCCCTCGGCTCGGCCGACGGCGCCGCCACCGCGGCGCGGTTCTACCTGCCGCGCGCTGTCGCCGTGGATACGGCGGGCAATGTCTTTGTGGCCGATGCGGGCAACCACACCGTGCGCAAGATCGCCGCCACCGGTGGGGCCGTCACCACGGTCGCCGGCGTCGCTGAGCTCGCGGGCAGCGCCACCGGCACGGGTGCTGCCGCGCGGTTCGATCTGCCCACCGCGCTCGCCGCTCTCGGCGATGGCACGCTCTACGTGGCCGACTCGCGCAACAACGTCGTGCGCCGGATCACCCCGGCCCGCGTCGTCACCACCTTTGCCGGTGTGGCGCCGACTTCGACCAATGGCACCGGCGCGGCCGCGCGGTTCCGCCAACCTCGGGCGCTCGACTGCGATGCGGCGGGCAATGTCTACGTGGCCGACTCCGCCGATTCGGTCATCCGCCGGATCACGCCGGCCGGTGCCGTCACGATCCTCGCCGGCGCCCCGGGCAGCACCGGCACCGCCGACGGCATCGGCGCCGCCGCGCGCTTCAACCGGCCCGAGGGCGTGCTCGCGGCCGCCGACGGCACCGTGTACGTGGCCGACACACTCAACCACACGATCCGAAAGATCACTACTGCCGGCGTGGTCACCACGCTGGCCGGCTCCGCGGGCGAGCAGGGCGATGTGGACGGCACGGACGCCGCCGCGCGCTTCCGCCATCCGCAGGGCCTCGCCTTCGACCGCGACGGCAACCTCGTCGTGGCCGACACCTTCAACAACATGATCCGCCGCGTCACCCCGGCGGGAGAGGTCACCACCGTCGCCGGTACGTCCGCCGCGTACGGTTTCGGTACGCGCAACGGCAGCGGGCCTGCGGTGCAGTTCGAGCACCCGAGCGCCGTCGCGGTGAACGCCGCGGGCGAAATCTTCGTGGCCGACGCCAACAACGCGGCCATCCGCAAGATCGACACCGCCGGCACCGTGTCCACCGCGTACGGCGTTGCCGGTGCGTTCGGCACGAGCGATGGCGACGCCACCGGGGTGCGCTTCCGGCGGCCCCTGGCGCTGGACTTCGATGCCGACGGCAATCTGTACGTGGCCGACCCCGACGCCGCCACGGTTCGCCTCATCGCGCCGGACGGCACTTCCTTCACGGCCGCCGGCTTCGGCGACGCTTCCGGTGCGATCGATGGTGCGGGCCCGGTGGCGCGGTTGCGTGGCCCGGGCGGCGTCGCGGTGGCACCGGATGGCGCGCTCTACATCGCCGACACCGGCAACGCCGTGATCCGGCGTGGCACGGTGGAGTGGGGCACGCCGCCCGTGTTCACGCAGCACCCGACCAAGCTGCGCAACGTCACCCCTTTTACGTACACGGTCCAGGCCACCTCCACCGACGGCGTGTTGCACTACCGTTGGCAGTTCCGGCCGAAGTGGGGCTCGTGGACGGACTGCGCCACCGATCCGCGCTTCAGTGGAACGGATACGGATACTCTCGTCATCCCCGGCATGACTCCGGCGCTCACCGACACGACGATCCGCTGCCTGATCGACAACGGCTACTCCACGGTGGTCGAGTCCGACACGGCCAGCCTCTGGATGGTGGACGACAACAGCGTGCGCATCACCGGAGACAGCGCCGACATCGAACTCGTGGTCACGGTGGGCACGCTCGCCGGTACGCTGCGCAGCCAGGATCAATGGGGCAGCAGCGGCGGCTCCGACGATGGCATCGGCACCGCCGCGAAGTTCGCCGGACCGCGCGGGGTCGCGATCGCGGCCGACGGCACTGCCTACGTGGCCGATGCCTTTGGCGGCACGATCCGCCGCGTGCTGGCCGACGGCACCGTGACGACGCTCGCCGGCAAGGCGGGCAATGGCGTGGGCGAGGGCTGGGGCAATGTCGATGGCGCCGGCGACGTCGCGCGTTTCGCGGGTCCGCAGGCCCTCGCGTTTGCGCCCGATGGCGACCTCATCGTCGCCGATACCGACAACGGCACGCTGCGCCGGGTCACGCTCGCGGGCGTGGTCACCACCCTCACCGACAACGCTGGTCAGCCCTACCGCTTCAACCGTCCGCAGGGCGTCGCGGTCGACGCGCTCGGCACGATCTACGTGGCCGACACTGGCGACCTCACGGTTCGCAAGATTTCGGTCGATGGCACCCTCGCGCTGCTCGCCGGTCGTTCACTGGTCAGCGGCGCGCAGGACGGGCCGGGCGCCAGCGCCACCTTCGGCAGCCCGATCGGCCTGGCGCTCGATCCGGCAGGTGTTCTGTACGTTGTCGACCGCGGCAATCACGCCATCCGCCGCATCGCGGCCGATGGCACCGTGTCCACCTTTGTGGGACTCGCGGGCACCAGCGGCAGCGACGACGGGCAGGGGGCGGTGGCGCGGTTCAACCAGCCCACGGGCATCGCTTTCGATTCGCGCGGCGCGCTCTACGTGGCCGATGCGGGCAACCACGTCGTCCGCATGGTCACGCCCGACGGAAACGTGCGCACCATCGCGGGCCGCAAGCCTTCCGGTCAGGACCGCGGTTGGGGCTACAACAACGGTGCGGGCGCTTCCGCCCGTTTCTGGAACCCGTGGGCTCTGGCTTGCGACAACCACGGCAACCTGCTGGTGGCCGATGCCGGCAACAGTCAGATTCGGTCGGTCGCCACGCGGGTGCCGTTCTCCGGCGAGACGGTCACTTTCGGCGTCAGCACCCAGGGCAACCCCGGCGGTTTTCAGTGGCAGGCCCAGGCGCCGGGCGAGTCCAGCTGGACCAACATCGAAACGGGGGGGGCGTACACGGCCAACGGGTACGGCGACAGCGGCCGGCTTGCCGTGGTCCTCGACCCGTCGTTCGACGGCTACCACTTCCGCTGCCATGTCAGTCGCGCCTACGACAACACTGAGATCGACTGCCGGTCGGCGGTGGTCGCCGTCGGCATCGCGCCTTCGATCACCAAGCAGCCGGTGGCCGTGGGTGCGGCGGCGGGGCAGGGGGTCTCGTTTACCGTGGCCGCCACCGGCACGCCCATGCTCTTCGCGTACCGCTGGCAACGTTTGTCGGCCGGCGCGGGCGAATGGGTCGACCTGGCCGAGGGCGCCGCGTATCGCGGCACGCGCACCGCGATGCTCTCGCTGCCGTCGGTCGGTGGTGCGATGGATGGCGACCAGTTCCGCTGCGTGGTCGACAACTATGTCGATGCCGGCACGACTTCGGCCGTCGCCGCGCTCACGGTGTCCGGCGAAGCCTATACCGACTTCGCGTCGTGGCGGACCGGTAACGGCGTGACCGGTGGCGCCAACGACGTGCAGCCAGGCTCCCACGTCACGAACCTCGCCCGCTACGCCTTCGGCCTTGCGCCGAGTGGCGCGGTGGCGGATCCGGTTTCGATCACGCCGAGCACCGGAGGTGGTGACCGATTCCTGCAGGTCCGGTTCCGCCGCAAGAGCGCTGCGAGCGACATCCGATATGTGGTCCAGTACAGCACGGATCTCGTCACATGGCAGACGCTCAAGACGATCGAGCCCGGTTCTCCGATCGATGTTCTGGAGACGGATATCGTCGCGATCGGCAGCGTGCCGCGGCGCTTCCTGCGTGTCGCGGTCGAGATCCGGTAGATGAAGTAGGGCCGGTCTCTGACCGGCCCCTGGAGTTTGGCCAATTTCAGAATCGAGGGCCGGTCTCTGACCGGCCCTCCGGGCTTGGGAATGTGATGGTCTCGTGAGTTGAGATCCTGAGGAGTTGGAGCGGAAACCCGAATGGTCCAGTCGGAGACTGGACCCTGGAGTTTGGCCAATTTCAGAATCGAGGTCGGTCTTAAATTTAGAGTGACAGACCTTAGTATAGGCGCCAGCCTGCAGTCATGTCCGATCCTGCGACACGAGACGAGATCCTCGCCGCTTT
>JAEZUE010000073.1 GCA_023443455.1 Verrucomicrobiota bacterium | reverse complement strand
CCCGTGGCCCGCCCCGCGGCCCCAGCCCCGATGGCGCCGCCTCCGATGGCGCCGCGGCCGGCTGCCCCCGTACCCATGGCCCCGCCGCCCGTGGCTCCCCGCCCGGTCGCCGCGCCGACTGCGCCTGCGCCGATGGCGCCGCCGCCGGTGGCCATGCCCGGCCGCCCGGCTCCGATGGCCGCGCCGGTGACTCCGCCGGTTCCGACCACACCTCCGCCGGCGACGGCAAACGTCACCGTCGAGGGCGACGTGAAGATTCTGCACGTCAAGCCGCCGATCATCGTGCGCGATTTTGCGGTGGCGATCGGCATGAAGCCCTTCCGCCTCATTTCCGAACTGATGGAGATGGGCATTTTCGGTTCGCTCAATCAGGCGATCGATGAAGCTGTCGCCACCAAGGTGGCGGAGAAGCACGGCTTCCTTCTCGAGGTCAAACACCGCGGCGATGCCGCCCCGGCTCCCGTCCAGAAGGAAAAGGAGAAGCCGGTGGTCGAGGACGAGTCGAAGTTCCTTGAACCGCGCCCGCCGGTGGTCTGCATCCTCGGTCACGTCGACCACGGCAAGACGACCCTGCTCGACACGATCCGCAAGGCCAACGTGGTGGCCGGTGAAGCCGGTGGCATCACCCAGCACATCGGCGCCTACCAGGTCGAGCACAACGAGCGCAAGATCACCTTCCTCGATACGCCCGGCCACGCCGCCTTCAACAAGATGCGGTCCCGCGGTGCGCACACCACGGACATCGCGATTCTCGTGGTCGCGGCCGACGACGGCTTCATGCCGCAGACCGACGAGGCCCTGAAGTTCATCAAGGCCGCGAAGGTCGCGTTGATCGTCGCGATCAACAAGGCCGACGTGAAGGGGGCCAATTTCGACCGCGTGAAGGTGCAGATGCAGGAACGCGGCATCGCCGCCGAAGACTGGGGCGGCGAGACCATCGCCGTGAAGGTCTCGGGTCTGAAGGGCGACGGCGTGCCGGAGCTGCTCGAATACATCCTGCTCCAGGCCGATGTCATGGAGCTGAAGGCCAACCCGAAGGCTCCGGCCTCCGGCGCCATCGTCGAGGCCCAGATCGAGGTCGGTCGCGGCAGCACCGCCACCGTCATCGTCCAGCGCGGCACCTTGAAGGTCGGCGACGCCGTCGTCTGCGGTGCTTCCTACACCAAGATCAAGGCGCTGTTCGACGACAAGGGCCAGCAGGTCAAGTCGGCCGGCCCGGCCACCCCGGTGAAGATCATCGGCTGGTCGGAGACTCCCGATGCCGGCGCCCAGTTCAAGGTCGTCAAGAACGAGCGCGAGGCCAAGGCCATCGCGGAAGAAGTGGCGCTCGAGGTGCGCAAGAAGGCCACCCAGGTCGCCGCGTCCCCGAAGGATGTGTCGGTCGAGGCCTTGTTCGCGGAAATCGCGGCGACGCAGAAGCCCACCCTCAAGGTCGTCATCAAGTCCGACGTCTTCGGCTCCGCCGAGGCCGTGCGGCAGATGCTCGAGAGCATCAAGAGCGACAAGGTCGGGGTCGAGGTCGTCTCCTCCGAGGTCGGCCTGGTCTCGAAGAACGATGTGCTCATGGCCAGCGCCGCGGGCGCGACCGTGATCGGCTTCAACACCCGTCTCGAAAATGGTGTGACGGCGGTGGCCAAGCACCACAACGTGGCGGTCCTGCAGTTCAACATCATCTACGAGCTCGCCGACCGCGTGAAGGAGCTCATGGCCGACCTGCTCCCGCCCGACCAGCGCGAGGTCAAACTCGGTGGTGCCGAGGTGCGTGCGGTCTTCCCCGTGGCCAAGGGCTTCGCGGCGGGCTGTCTCGTCACCGACGGCAAGATCACGCGCAATGCGAAGGCCCGCGTTCGTCGCGGCCGCGAGATCGCCCACGAGAGCACGATCGACACGCTCCGCCGTTTCAAGGACGACGCCAACGAGGTGCGCGCCGGCCTCGAGTGCGGCATCGCGCTCGCCGGCTTCGGCGGCTACAAGGAAGGCGACATCATCGAGTGCTTCGAGATCCAGAAGATCCGCGCGAGCCTCTAGAACTCGCCGAGGTTTGAGGGTTGAGGCCGACCGGGCACCGTTCTTCGGAGTCCAGCCGGCCTTCAATCTGCCATCGTTCGTCCTCCATCGTCCCAGCCATGTCCAACCGCACCGTCCGCATCAACGAGCTGCTGCAACGCGAGATCAGCCACGTGCTGCACACCAAGTGCGGCCAAGACGCGGTCCTCTACACCATCACCGGAGTCGAGATCGCGCCCGATCTGCGCACCGCGAAGGTCTTCTTTTCGACACTGAAAAAGGATTCCGATCCGGTGGCCGGCGCGAAGTGGATGCGCACCAAGCTGTCCCTGATCAGCGAACACCTCCGCCGCTTCGTGCAGCTGCGTTATCTGCCCAAGCTCGAGTTCGTCTTCGACGAGGCCCCCGACCGGGCCGAGCGGGTGCTGCGTCTGCTCGACGAGCTCGGGGGCGGTACCCCGCCTGCGGCCTGATCCGCTTTCCGCGATGTCACGTTTCTTCCCAGAGCTCGCCAAACGCTTCGCGCAGGTGCTGCCGCGCCTCGAGGGCCGCAAGGTCGTCGTGATCGGCCACGCCCGGCCCGACGGCGACTGCATCGGTTCGCAGATCGCGGTGGCGCGGCTTTTCGCCGCCCACGGGATCGAGGCGATCTGCGCCAACGGCGATCCGGTGCCCCGGCGCCTGGCCTACCTCGCCGACCAACATCCGTTCCATACCGCGGATACGCTGCCCGCGGGCGACCATGCCGCGGTCCTGGTCGACTGCGCGGATCTGGCGCGGGTCGGCGGCAAGCTGGCGGCCCGTTTCCCGCGGCCCCTGCTCAACATCGACCACCATCTCGGTGCCAACCATGGCGCGGAAGAAAACCTGGTCGACACCGGTGCGGCGGCCACCGCCGAACTCATCGCCGGCATCGCCTTCGACCTCGGCTTGCCGCTCGACGAGATCGCGGCCAAGGCGCTGTACGCGGGCATCCTCACCGACACGGGCCAGTTTCGCCACGCCTCCACCACCGCGCGCGTCTTCGAGCTCGTCGGCCGCCTGATCGCGTGCGGGGCCGAGCCCGTCGAGGCCGGCTACCACATCTACGAACGCGAGTCCTTCGGCCGGATGAAGCTGCTCCAGCATTTCCTCTCGACGCTGCGCCTCGAGCATGACGGCCGGATCTGCCTCGGGGTGCTTCCGCTGGGCATCTTCGAGCGGACGGGTACCGGCCCCGAGGATACCGAGGGACTGGTCGACTACGCCCGGGCGATCGACGGTGTCGACATCGGCGTGCTGCTCGAGGAACGCGACGGCATGACCAAGGGCAGCCTGCGGGCGAAGGACCCGGCCCTGCGCCTCGACCGCGTCGCCGCGCTCTTCGGTGGCGGCGGGCATGCGTGTGCCGCCGGCCTGAACCCGAAGGAGCCGTTGGCCGAGGTGCAGCCGCGCCTGTTGGCCGCCTTGTCCGCAACCCTGGCCCGCGTCGACGCCCTCAAGTCCCAATGAGTCTCGCTCCCCGCAACGAATTCGACGGCGTCCTGCTGATCGACAAACCCACCGACTACACCTCGCACGACGTGGTCGCCCGCGTGCGCCACAAGCTCCAGCAGAAGCGGGTGGGGCACGCCGGCACGCTCGATCCGATGGCGACCGGCCTGCTCCTCGTCCTGGTGGGCAAGTCCACCAAGCTCTCCCAGTACCTCATGAGCTCCGACAAGGAGTACGAGGGCGAGATGACGCTGGGCACGATCACCAATTCCCAGGACGCCGAGGGCGATGTCGTCGAGACGCGCCCCGTGCCGGCCGACCTCGATCGCGCCAAGATCGAGGCGGTGATGCAGACCTTCCGCGGCGACCAGTACCAGACGCCGCCGATGTTTTCGGCGATCAAGATCGACGGCGTGCCGCTCTACAAGAAGGCCCGCAAGGGCGAGGAGGTCGACCGGGAGCCGCGTTTCATCCGCATCACGTCGATCGAGCTGCTCGACTGTGCGGTGCCCAAGGTGCGTTTCCGGGTGCGGTGTTCAAAAGGCACGTACGTGCGCACGATCGCGCACGACATCGGCCAGAAGCTCGGCTGCGGCGCACACCTGAGCGCGTTGCGCCGCACCGCCAGCGGGGAATTGCGCGTCGAGAACTCGATCGGGATGGAGCCGTTTCTCGCGCTCACGCCGGCCGCGATCCAGGAACGCCTGCTGGCGGCGCACCAGGTGGTGCCGTCGCACGCGCTCTGAACCGATCCGCGGATCGCGGACTTCGATGCCCACCGCTCCCACGCTTTTTGATTCGCTCGCCGCGGTGGACCTGCCGAAGCGACCGTTGCATGTCGCGATCGGCATGTTCGACGGACTGCACCTCGGGCACCAGGCGGTGATCGAGTCGGCGTTGCATTCGGCCCGTCGCGAGGGCGGCCAGGCGGGCGTGCTCACCTTCGACCCGCACCCGAGCCGGCTCTTCCGCCCGGATGAGCCGGTGCGGATGTTGATGCCGCCGGAATTGAAACGGTGGATGCTCGGGGCCGTGTTCGGCATCGATTTTGTCGTGCAGGAACCCTTCACTCGCGACTTCGCGGCGGTCTCCGCCGAGTCTTTCCTTCTGCGCCTGCGCGAGTCGTTGCCGGGATTGCGGGCGGTGTACGTAGGCGAAAACTGGCGTTTCGGCGCCGGTCGCAAGGGTGATGTCGGCCAGCTGGTGCGCCTGGGGCGCGAGAGCGGCGTGCAGGTTTTCAGCGCCCCGCGGATCAATCTCGACGGCGAACCGATCAGCAGCACGCGGATCCGGGCCCACCTTCGCACTGGGGACCTGACCTCGGTGAATGCGCTCCTCGGTTATGCCTACCTCGCCAAGGGGCGTGTGGTGACCGGGCGCCAACTCGGACGCACCTTGGGTTTCCCGACTCTGAATCTCCCGTGGGAGCCGGAGTGTGCGCCGGTGGCCGGAGTGTACGCGGTGCGGGTTCGAGGGGTTGGCCAGCCGCTTTCCGCGGGGAGACCGGCGGTGGCCAACTATGGCGTGCGGCCCACGGTCGAGGCCGCCGGGCGCCCGTTGCTCGAAGTGCATGTGCTCGGCGAATGCCCTTGGACGACCGGGGAGGAACTTCTGGTCGAATGGGTCCATTTTTTGCGCCCGGAGCAGAGGTTTGCCGACCTGTCGACGTTGCGCGCGCAGATCGAGGCGGATCGGGCCCGGGCGGGCTCGTATTTCGACGCGGCGAATTGATCGGCGATTCGGCGAGTGGGGCGTTTTCGGGTTTAACTTTCCCCGTCGGTACCCGATGAAGGGGAGTCTCATACCGAGAACCCAGCCAACCATCAGAACGATGAGCACCGAAGTGATCCACATCATCGTGGCCGACGACGACGACCAAGTCCGCATGCTGCTCAAGCGCGTGCTGGTGAAGGCCGGCTACGACGTGGCGGAGGCACGCAACGGCAACGAGGCGGTCCGCCTTTTCAAACAGCGCCCCGCGGCGCTCCTGATCACCGATCTGATCATGCCGGACAAGGAAGGCATCGAGACGATCCAGGAATTCCGCCGCAACCAGACCCCGGTGAAGATCATCGCCATGTCCGGCGGCGGGCGCCTCGATCAGAACATGTACCTGTCGATGGCCAAGAAGATCGGCGCCGACCGTGTGCTCTCCAAGCCCTTCATGCCGCAGGAGCTGCTCAAGGTCGTCCAGGAATTGACCGACGTTCCCAGCGCAGCGGCCTGAGCGGCTTCGAACGAGTCGCAATTTCTTCCTTACTGAAGGCACCCTGTGGGGGTGCTTTTTTTGTTGTTGGTCGGCGAGAGGCGATGCGGTGGCGGGCGGAGCGGTGCCGGGCGAGGGGCCTGCCATGATTCGAGGTCGGGTCGTCGATCGAGTAGGCCAAGCGGATGAATATAAGCGTCTTGCGCATTTAGCCGGGCTGCGGCGCAGGCTTCCGCAAAGCCGAAAACGGGTTGACAGCGCTTGTGCATGGCTTCAGCAGGAAGCGGATTCAGCGACAGCGTTAGCCCCACCCTTCACCCCAGCCAATCCGCGTCTCCGTCGATTCCGCCCCTGTCATTTGTTTCCGTGTCTGTTGTCCGTGTGGCGCTCCCGCGCCGCAGGGCATGCGGGCAAGCTCCGAATCCCGGCCGCAACAATCCCCCGCCGCCATGAGTGAAATCACACAGGTCCTGCAATCCTTGGGACAGGGCGTGGGCAGTCCGGCCGAAGACCTGTTGCCGCTCGTCTATGGCGACCTGCGGCGGCATGCGGCCACGCGGATGGCCGCGGAGCTCGGTGCGCAGACGCTGCAGCCGACCGCGCTCCTCCACGAGGCCTGGCTGCGGTTGTTCCGCGGTGGGCAGAAGCGGTGGCAGAACCGCGCCCATTTCTTCGGGGCGGCGGCCGAGGCCATGCGGCGTATCCTGATCGAGAGTGCGCGGCGCAAGGCGCGTTTCAAACGCGGCGGGGGCCAGGAACGTGTCGACCTCGACCAGATCGAGCTCGCGCAGACGACCCCGGCCGAGAAGGTGCTGCTGCTCAACGACGCGCTGGAACGCCTGCAGTCCCAGGATCCGGAGCGCGCCATGGTCGTCGTGTTGAAGTTTTTCGGTGGGCACACCAATCGCGAGGTCGCGGAGAGCATGGGCGTGACCGAACGCACCGTGGAGCGGCACTGGGCCTTCGCGAAGGCCTGGCTTTTCCAGAGCATCCGGAGCGAGGCGTGAGTCCCTCGCGTCCGATTCGGCGCTTCGCAGGCGCCCCGTTTCCGAGCGACTCCGATGTCTGATCCGGAACAGCAACCGAACGGCTCCGGGCTGGACCGCGACGAGGCGCTGTTCACGGCGGCGCGGAACCTCGATCCCGCCGAACGCCGGGAGTTCCTCCGCCGGCAATGCGGCGACGACATCGCGACGTTCGCGCGCGTCGTGCGTCTCCTGGAAGCGGAGACCGAGGCGGAACGGTTCTTCGCCGAAAGCGGCTCGGCGTTGACGATGTCGAACCTGGGCGTGGAGAACACGCTCGAGCTCCGGCTGTTGGCCGGTGCCGGCGAGAAGGGGGAGGAGCCGGTCGGCACGCGCATCGGCCGCTACAAGCTCATCCGCAAGATCGGCGAGGGCGGGTGGGGCGGCGTCTATCTGGCCGAGCAGGAGAGCCCGGTGCGGCGCCTGGTCGCTCTCAAGATCATCAAACTCGGCATGGAGACCCGGAGCGTGATCGCCCGGTTCGAGGCCGAGCGCCAGGCGCTGGCAATGATGGACCACCCCAACATCGCGCGGGTGTTCGACGCCGGCGCGACCGAGAAGGGCGCTCCCTATTTCGTGATGGAGCTGGTCCGGGGCGTGCGCATCACCGAGTACTGCGACCGCAACCGTTTGCCGCTCCGGGAGCGCCTCGGGCTGTTCGTCCAGGTGTGTCATGCGATCCAGCACGCGCACCAGAAGGGCATCATCCACGGCGACGTGAAGCCGTCGAACATCATGGTGACGATGCACGACGGGCTGCCGCTGCCGAAGGTCATCGACTTCGGCGTGGCCAAGGCGACCGAGGGCCAGCTCACCGACCGGCAGCTTCACGCCGTCTTCGCCCAGCCCATCGGGACTCCGGCCTACATGAGCCCCGAGCAGCTCGCCCTCAGTAGCCGAAGCGTGGACACGAGGAGCGATGTGTACAGCCTGGGCGTGCTGCTCTACGAACTCCTGACCGGCAAGACTCCCTTCGACGGCCAGAAGCTCATCGAGGAGGGACTCGGCGAGATGCGCCGCATCCTCGATGAAGGGGTGGTGGTGCGCCCTTCCGAGCGGCTCGGTCTTCTCGATCCCGCGGATGCGACCAAAATCGGCCAGGGGCGCCGCGTCGAGATTCCCAGGCTGGTTTCCCAGTTGCGGGGCGATCTCGACTGCATCGTGCTCAAGGCGCTGGCGAAGGACCGCGAGCGCCGATACGAGACCGCCAACGGGTTGGCCGAGGATATCCAGCATCACCTCAACGACGAACCCGTGAAGGCCTGCCACGCCGGCCGGGTGTATCGGTTTCGTAAGCTCGTGCGCCGCAATCGGGTTGTCTTCGCCGCGGGCGCGGCCGTGGTGGCGGCGCTGGTGGCGGGCTTCGGCACGTCGACCTGGCTCTATCTGCGGGAGCGCGATGCCCGCGAGCGCGCGGTGGAGGCCGAGCAGCAGCAGGCGACGCTGCGACAGGAGGCCGAGCTCCGGGAACGGATCACCCAGATCGCCCTGCTGCTCAGTCAGGAGCGCTTCGAGCAGGCGGACCGTTTGTTTGCGGAGATCTCGTTGGATGGCGCCACCGTCGAGGGCGCCGCCGTCTGCCGTTCTCTGGGCGAATGGCATGTGCTCGCCCGGCGATGGGCGCAGGCCTCGGACCGTTTCGAAGCGTTGCTGCGCGTCAACGCTCTCGACGGTTGGGACGCCCTGTCGCTCGACTATCTGCGCTGCGGGCCAGCCCTGCTCGAGTTGGGGGATGTCGCGCGTTACGAACGGTTTCGCGAGGAGGCGGTCGACCGCTTCTCGTCGGCGCACAACCTCTACGCCGATCGTATCCTGAAAATCAGTCTGCTGGCCCCGGCCGGCGGGCGGGTGCTGGAGCGCCTGCGGCCCATCGTCGACGACACCCGCAAGGCGTTTGCGGAGGCGGAGGCGTCGCAGGATCCGTTCCCCGCGGCGTGGCGGGCCGTGTCGCTCGCGCTCTGGGCGCTGCGCTGCGGGGAGCCCGAGGTCGCGATCGGTTGGGGCCGGCGCTGCCTCGCCTATCCGGAGGCCAACGCCTCGCGCACCGCGACCGCGCGGGCGATTCTCGCTCTTGCGGAACTGCAACTCGGGCACGCGGATGCGGCCCGGTCCGAGGCGGCCGCGGTTCGCGGCCTCGTGGAGTCCCGCTTCAAAGGGGCGGCGGATCTGGGCAATCCGATGAACGGCTTCTGGTTCGACTGGCTCTTCGTGGGTATCCTGTTGCGCGAGGCGGAGGCCGGACTCCGCCCTTCCTGAAAAAAGTTTCGGCGGTCGTGTCGGCTTTGGCGGGGTTTCGGCGCATGTACCGTTGAAACCATCTCCATCCGGGCGTTCCCCATGTTCCTCGCGGAACCTCGTCCGTGGTGGCCAACGTTGTCTCCGCAACCCCTGAAGTACATGCCCCTCGACCTGAACAAACCCGACCAGGCGCCTTCTTCCGCCAAAGGCAAAACCGCCGGTCTCATGCTTACCGCCCTTGCCGCTCTCGCCGGCGTGGGCGTCGCCCGGGCCCAGACTGCCGCGACCGACGCCAAGTCGGCCGACAGCGTGGTCGTTCTCCCCGAATTCACCGTAACCGGAATCCGCGAGAGCCTCACCAAGGCCATCGACATCAAGCGCGAGTCCGTGCCGATCGTCGACTCGATCGTCTCCGAGGACATCGGCAAGTTCCCGGACAACAACGTCGTCGAGGCGCTCCAGCGTCTCACGGGCGTCCAGGTGACCAACCGCGGCTCCGGCGAGATCGCCACCGTGTCTATCCGTGGTCTCAACGACATCAATACAACGCTCAACGGGCAGAACATCTTCACCGCGTCCGGTCAGGCCGTCGCGTTGCAGGACATCCCCGCGACACTGCTTTCCCGGGTCGACGTATTCAAGACCCGCTCGGCCGACATGATCGAGAACGGCATCGCGGGCTCGATCGACGTGCGCACCCACCGCCCGTTCGACTTCGACGGGGCCAAGGTCGGCGTCGCCGTCCGCGGCATCTACCAGGAGCAGGCGGGCAAGACCGGCCCGAACCTCAGCGCGATGGCGAGCAATTGGTGGAGCACCGGCGCCGGCAAGTTCGGCGCCCTCGTGAACGTCTCCTTCGCCGAGACCCACTACCGCGACCAGAGCGTGACCGCCGGTGCCATGGTGCCGTTCCTCACCGACACCCCCCCGGCCGACTTTGTCCCCTACGAGCGCATCTGGGCCTCCGACGGGCGTGTCACCGAAAACCCGATTTGGCAGGCCGGTCTCGACGAGGGGTTGCCCACCGCCGCCGGCTCGACGCTCCAGATGAACGGCGTTGCCGTGCCCTATGTGCTTTCGCGCGACGCCATCTTCCAGAGCGACTACACCGGCACGCGCAAGCGCCCGGCCGTAAACCTCGCCCTGCAGTGGGCGCCGAACGACACCTCCGAATACACGTTCGAGGTGTTCTACAGCGGCTACCGCAACACTTCGTTCAACAATCTCCTCTTCTCGTTCGTCGACTGGTGGGGCGGCCCGCACGGCGAGGTCACGCTCTATCCCGGCACCAACATCGTGAAGTCCCGCGAGAGCACGCCCAACGTGTACGGCTTCACCAGTGGCGACGCCACCATCGGCAAGACCGACAGCTTCGTCTACTCGCTCGGCGGCAAATGGGACATCGGCGAGAACCTGAAACTCCGTTCGATGGCGAGTTACCAGACCAGCGAGTTCTCCTCGTCCTTCT
This sequence comes from Verrucomicrobiota bacterium, assembly GCA_023443455.1. Lineage (GTDB taxonomy): Bacteria > Verrucomicrobiota > Verrucomicrobiia > Opitutales > Opitutaceae > CAJCBL01. Next base: position 28,788 of record JAEZUE010000073.1, on the reverse strand, counting down.
TCGCCATGCGCGCCGAGCGGGTGGCGCCCGACATCTGGGTCGACTTCAATTCCGGCGGCGGGGTTCCCGCCTTCGGTTTCCGCGACAACTCCAGCACCGCCGGCGTCGACGAGTCCAACCTCACCGACGCGACCTTGTGGAACGTCGCCCAGCTCTACGACAACGGGAACAGAAACGAGGGTAGTGCCAATACCCTCACGATCGACGGCGACTACGCCATCAAGTCGAAGTTTCTCACCGGCCTGAAGTTCGGTCTTCGCTACGACGACCGCGAGGCCTCCGAGGCCCAGCGAACCATCCCGAATCCGGTCGGGGTCTGGCAGCCGCTCGCGAACTTCCCCGAGATCCAGCACGTCAACAGCGGCTTCTTCGACGGCAACTCCGACGTGCCGACGACCTGGGTCGTGCCGGACGGCCTCGCGATCTCCCGGAACGCCGACCACTACCGCTCGCTCGTCGGCTACCCGACCGGCGAGGAGCTGGTCCTCGACGAGAACTTCAACGTCAACGAGCGAAATCTGGCCGCCTACCTGCGCGCCGACTTCAAGACCTTCGTCGGCAACCGGAGGTTGGACGGCCAGATCGGGGCGCGTTACGTCGACGTGAAGACCGACATGGAGTTCGGCGACGGCTCGGCCTCCGTGAAGAAGGGCAAGGTCCTGCCGAGCGCCTCCGTCCGCTTCGCGCTCACCCCGGACCTCTACGTCCGTGCGAGCTACGCCGAGACGCTGCGCCGCCCGGACTTCGCCGCTTTGAATCCGAACATCACCTACGTGAAGGACGTGACCAACATCGGCTACGGCACGGCCAGCGGCGGCAACCCGAACCTCAAGCCCACCGAGTCCAAGAACTACGACCTCGCGCTCGAATGGTACTTCGACAAGGGCAACGCCATCTACGTGAGCGCATTCAAGCGCAAGATCGACGGGTTCGTCGTCGACTTCCGCCGCCGCGTTTCGGCCATCGTCGAGCCCGACACCACTCCGTACGACTACATCCTCAGCCAGCCCGACAATGCCTCGAACGGCGAGCTCACCGGCTTCGAGGTCGGCGTGGTCTACTTCCCCGACTATCTGCCCGACCTGTTGAAGGGCCTCGGTGTTCAGGCCAGCTATACGAACCTCGATTCGTCGCAGGATATCCCCGTGACCGACAGCGAGGGCAATGTGACCAAGACGATCAACCGTTCGTTGTTCGGCGTGTCGGATTCGTCGTACAGCATCATGCTCGCCTACGAGCGCAGCCGTGTCAGCGCCCGGCTCTCGTACGTCTGGCGCAGCGCCTTCCTCAACAACTACGAGGCCGCGCAGTTCGCCAATCCGCTGGGCATCTACCGCAAACCCGAGCAGGCCCTCGACTTCCAGCTCAGCTACAAGGTTTCCGACCGGCTCACGCTCACGCTCGACGCGACGAACCTGACCGAGGAGATCTACCAGAGCTACTACGGCGACGGGGGCTCGGAGACGAACAACTTCGGCTCGTCCCTCTACAGCCGCACCCTCGCGGTCGGCGCCCGGTATTCGTTCTGATTTGCCCGGGGTCCGAAGTGCGGAGGGTGGCTTTGGGGGCCGCCCTCCGCCTCGCGGGCCCGGTACTGCACCGGCGGCCGATCCGCGGCTCCGCTTATCCTTCCGTTCTCCCCCTCCGGGGGAGGGCGAGCTCTCCGACCGTTCCGCGCCCCTGTGTTCCGCGGTCGGAGAGCCCGCCCGCTCTCTCCATCCCGTCTCGTATTTCGCGCAATGTTTCGCCGTCTCCGAAACCTTCCTCTCTCCGCCACCCTCGCTTTCGCGGGGACTCTCGCCGCCGCGCAAGCGAAGCAGGTGAGTATCCACGATCCGGCCATGGCGCGGGAGGCCGGCACCTATTATCTCTTCAGCACCGGCCCGGGGATCACGATCTATCTCTCGAACGATCTGACGAGCTGGAAGCAGCAGGGCAGGGCGTTCGCCACCGAACCCGCGTGGGCCCGCCGTGTGGCCCCGGGTTTCAACGGCCATCTCTGGGCGCCCGATGTCGCGTACCACGACGGGAAATACCATCTCTTCTACTCGGTGTCCGCCTTCGGGAAGAACACTTCCGCCATCGGTCTGGCGACCACGCCCACCCTCGACGCGCAGTCGCCCAGATACCGTTGGGAAGATCAGGGCATCGTGCTGCAATCCGTGCCCGGTCGCGACCAGTGGAACGCGATCGACCCGAACCTGATCTTCGACGAGGCCGGCGTGCCGTGGCTGAGCTTCGGCTCCTTCTGGTCCGGCCTGAAGCTTGTCAGACTCGCCCCGGATCTGAAGTCGGTCGCCGAACCGCAGGAGTGGCACACGATAGCGCGGCGCGACCGCGCCGCGCTCGAGCCCGACACCGAGCCGGGCACGGCGGCCCTCGAGGCGCCGTTCATCTTCCGCAAGGGCGAATACTATTATCTCTTTGTCTCGTGGGACCTGTGCTGCCGCGGCGAGAAGAGCACCTACAAGCTGATGATCGGGCGTTCCCGCGATGTGCGCGGTCCCTATCTCGACAAGGACGGCCGCGACCTGGCCGACGGCGGCGGCTCACTCCTGCTTGCCGGCACCCCCGCCTGGGCGGGGCTCGGCCACAACAGCGCCTATACCTTCGACGGGAAGGACTTCCTGGTCTTCCATGCCTACGAAACGGCCGACAATGGTCTTCAGAAACTGAAGATCGCCGAGCTCCTCTGGGACGCCGAGTTGTGGCCGGTGGTCGATCCGGCCGCCTTGCGCGATTTCACGAGCGTTCTCGTCGAATAGTCACCCCTCTGCCCGCCTCGCACCCCATGAAGACCCCACGGCTCACTGTCCTCGAGAAGGTCGGCTTCGGCGCCGGCGACGCCTCCGTCAACGTCGTCATCTCGTCGTTCTTCCTCCTCATCAATTTCTTCTACACCGACATCTTCGGCCTGAAGCCCGAGCACATCATCGCGCTGCTCTTCGTCGGTCGCATCATCGACGCGTTCACCGACCCGATGATGGGTCTGGTCACCGACAAGGTCACCACCCGCTGGGGACGCTATCGGCCGTACTTCCTCTGGATGGCGGTGCCGTTCGGCGTGTCGGTATTTCTTGCCTACAGCACGCCCGACCTCGGCTACAACCTGAAGCTGGTCTACGCCTACTCGACCTACATCCTCGTCACGCTCGTCTTCACCGCGGTCACGATCCCCTACATCTCGATCATCGGTGTGCTCACCGACGACCCGAATGAGCGTCTCTCGGCCAACGGCTACCGACTCTTCTTTGCCAAGATCGCCGCGTTCGCGGTGAGCACCGCCGTGCCGATCGTCGCCGGCTGGTGGGGCGAGGACAAGGCCCGCGGCTACCAGGTCGCCATGGGTGTGATGGGTGCGATTTCCTCCCTGCTTTTCCTCTTCTGTTTCGCCACCACCACCGAGCGCGTGAAGCACAGGCCCGACCCGCGGCCGTTCCTGGCCCAGCTCGGGCCGCTGCTGCGCAACGACCAGTGGCTGCTGCTGTGTGCGGTCTGCGTGATCGGCACCGTCGGCTACGTCGTGCGCGGTTCGGTCGCGATCTACTACGCCACCTACTACCTCGGCGGCGACCCCAGGATGCAGTCGGCGTTCATGGGTACCGGCGTGGTCGCCGCCATTCTCGCCATGGTCGCCTCGACCTGGATCACCAAGCGCATCTGCAAGGTGCAACTCTTCCGTTGGACGCAGATCGGCGTCGGTGTGCTCAGCGCGTTGTTCTATTTCCTTGTCCAGCCGGGCGACGTCGCGCTGGCGTTCGGGCTCTACTTCACGCTCTGTTTCGTCGTCGATCTGCACGCGCCCGTCTTCTGGTCGATCATTCCCGAGGCGGTCGACTACGGCGAGGCCAAGACCGGCCAGCGCACTTCCGGACTTTCCTTCGGTGGCATCTCGTTCTGCCAGAAGGCCGGCATGGCCCTGGCCGGCGTCATCGTGAACAGCCTGCTGGTCGTCTTCGCTTACAAGGCGAACACCGTGCAGACGCCCGAGACTCAGCACGGCATCCACCTTATGCTTACGCTGATCCCCGGCGGCTTCCACGTGCTCATGGGCGGGGTGATGTTCTTCTACAAGATCAACGACGGCTACTACGCGCGCCTCCAGGCGGGCACCATCCCCGGTCTGCAACCGTTGCGCAGTGTCGTGCACGATTGAGTCGTTCTTCCCGCCACCTTTTCCCGATTCCGTCAACGACCATGGCCGACCTCCTCCAGCCCCTCATCCTCCAGCGTGCCGACCCGTGCATCCGTCGCTTCGACGACGGCTGGTACTACTTCACCGCCTCGGTGCCGGCCTACGACCGCATCGAGCTGCGCCGCGCGCGCACCATCGCCGAGCTCCCGACCGCCGCGACGGTCGACGTCTGGCTCAAACCCGACACCGGTCCCAACAGCGAGCTGATCTGGGCGCCCGAGCTGCACCGCGTCTTCGATACCTGGGTGGTGTATTTCGCCGCCGCTCCGTCACGGGAGATCAAGCACGATCTTTTCCAGCATCGCATGTGGGCGATCACCTGCACCGCGGAGGACCCGCTCGACGGCCCGTGGTCCGAGGCGGTGCCGGTCGACAGCGGCATCGACGCCTTCTGCCTCGACGCCACCGCGTTCACCCATCGCGGCTCGACCTACTACGTGTGGGCGCAGAAGGAGCCGGAAGTCCGCGGCAACTCCAACCTCATGATCGCGAAGCTTGCCTCGCCGACCACGCTCGCGACGAATCCCGTGCGGCTCTCGAAACCCGAGTTCGACTGGGAGATTCGCGGTTTCTGGGTCAACGAGGGCCCGTCGATCCTCATCCGCCACGGCCGCGTCTTCCTGAGCTATTCGGCCAGCGCCACCGACGAGAACTACTGCATGGGTCTGCTCCATGCCGCCGAGGGTGACGACCTGCTCGATCCCGCCAGTTGGACCAAGGCGCCGCAGCCGGTCTTCGCCTCCGACCATGAGCACCGGATCTACGGCCCGGGGCACAACAGCTTCACCGTGGCCGAGGACGGCACCGACCTTCTTGTGTACCACGCCAGGACCTACACCGAGATCGTGGGCGACCCCCTCTGGGACCCCAACCGGCACACCTACGTGAAACCCCTCCGCTGGGGCACCGACGGCATGCCCGTTTTCGGGCGGCCATCCGGGATCGACTGATCCCCGCTCGCGCACTCCGCGATTCTTTCGCCGGCCGGCCCCCTTCCGCGCCGGACAGTCTTTATCTGTCTCCAACTACCTGCGTCATGAAACCTCTCCGACTCCTCTCCCTCGGCGTTGTCGCCGCCGCGGGCTTCGCTCTCCAGGCCGACACCACGCCGACCTTCACCGAAGCCACCGTGCACGACCCCTCGGTGATCAAGGACGGCTCCACCTACTGGGTGTTCGGCTCGCACATGGGCGCCGCCTACACCACCGATCTGATGAACTGGACGCAGGTGAACTCTAGCCCGACCGCCAGCTCGCTGATCAACAATGGCACGCCTCAGGCGGAGTTCGCCGAAGGATTGTCCTATGCGGCCTCTGCGACCTTCTGGGCTCCCGACGTGGCGAAGCTCGCCGACGGAAATTTCTACTACTACTACTGCATGTGCGAGGGCAGCATGCCGCAGAGCGCGATGGGCATCGCGATGGCTTCGGCGGTCGATGGACCCTACGTCAACGACAGCCTCCTCCTGAAGTCGCTCGGCGCCAACCCGACCGTCTCCGCCTACAACGCGGCGACCATGCCGAACGTCGTCGACCCGAACGTGTTCCACGACAATGACGGCAAGCTGTGGATGATGTACGGCTCCTACTCGGGCGGCATCTTCATCCTCGAGCTCGAGAACGACATCGCCTCGGCGAACTTCGGCCGGCCCAAGGCCGCGGGTTCCTACGGCAAGAAGATCACCGGCGGCAACCACGCCCGCATCGAGGGCAGCTACGTCCTCTACAGTCCGCAGACCCGGTTCTACTACCTGTTCCTCTCCTTCGGTGGTCTCGGCGCCGAGGACGGCACCTACAACATGCGAGTCTTCCGTTCCGCGAATCCGGACGGACCCTACGTCGACGCCAGCGGGTACGACATCACCAACCTCACCGGTTCGATCTCCGACGACAGCCTCATCTCGCCCTACGGCGTGAAGCTGCTTGGCAACATCCAGTTCCTCACCGCCGCGGGAGACAAAACCACCACCAGCACCGGCTACGTCTGTCCCGGGCACAATTCCGCCCACTACGACTCGGTCGCCGGCAAGTACTTCCTGTTCTTCCATACGCGCTTTCCCTCGACGACCAATCCGCCGAACCAGGGCCACCAGGTGCGCGTCCATCAGATGTACCTGAATACCGACGGCTGGTTCGTCGTCGCGCCGCACCGCTATGCCGGCGAGACGATGGCGACCACCGTGCGTGCCGACCTGCTCGGCGATTTCAAGGTCATCGTCCAGGGCAAGTCCATGCCCCGGACGACCACCAGCGGCACCACGTCGAGCATTCCGATCAACACCTCCACGGTGGTGAAGTTCCACCACGACGGCACCATCTCGGGCTCCCAGACCGGCACCTGGGCGCTCTCCGGCGACCACGACGCCACCATCATCCTCGGTGGCATCACCTACAAGGGTGTGTACTCGACCCAATGGGACAACGACAACCAGGCGTGGGTCCCGTGCTTCAGCGCCCTCTCGGCCGGCGCCACCGCGGCCGCCGCCGGTGTTTCGCTGCTCGGCAGCAAGGTCTCCGCCACGCCCGTCGCTCCGGCCATCGCGCGGCAGCCCGCGAGCATGACGGTGGCCGCCGGCGGCTCCGTGACCTTCGATGCCGGCATCACCGGCACGTTCGCGCCCGACATCCAGTGGTACAAGGGCGGTAGCGCCATCGCGGGTGCCACCGCGAGCACGCTCACGCTCTCCAACGTCTCCTCCGGCACCGCCGGCGCCTACCACGTCTACGCCATCAACGCCGCCGGCTCGGTCACCAGCTCCACCGCCACGCTCACCGTCGGCGGCAGCGACCTCTCCTCGCAGACCGTGGTGAGCGGGCAGGAGGTGTCGCTCACCACCGGTGCGACCGGCGCCATCCAGTGGCAGGTCTCCACCGACAGCGGCACGACCTGGACGAATCTGTCCAACGATTCCACCTACAGTGGAGTCGCCACCGACACGCTGGCGATCGCGAACGTCGGTTCGGCGCTCGACAACAACCGGTATCGGGCCGTCTCGACGACCGCCGGAACCGTGTTCACCGGCAGTTCGATCAAGCTCACCGTCGCGTCGGCGGTCTTCTCCGCCCCCGTGAGTGTTGTGCTCGATTCGTCCAACAACCTCTTTGTCGCGGACAGCACCACGCACACGATCCACAAGGTTTCGACCGCCAACGTCGCCACGGTTTTCGCCGGTTCCAGCGGCACACAGGGATCGGCCGACGGCGCCGGCAGCGCCGCCAGCTTCCGTCAGCCCACCGGCCTCGCGATCGATTCGAACAACAACCTCTTCGTTGCCGACACCGGCAACTCCACGCTGCGCAAGATCACTTCGGCCGGCGTGGTCGCGACCCTCGCCGGTTCGGCCTCCACCAGCGGTGCGACCGATGCCGCCGGCGCCGACGCGCGCTTCTCCTCGCCGGCCGATGTTGCGGTGAAGTCCGACGGCACGCTTTATGTCGCCGACACCGGCAACCACACTGTTCGTACGGTCACTTCGGCCGGTGCCGTGACCACCTTCGCCGGTGCGGCCGCCGCTTCGGGCACGGTCGACGGCTCCGGTGCCGCCGCCCGTTTCAATTCGCCGAAGGGCATCGCGGTCAACGGCACCTCCGGTGTCGTCCATGTCGCCGATACCATCAACAACACGTTGCGCGTGATCACCTCCGCGGGAGTCGTCACCACGGTCGCCGGCACCTATGGAATTGCCGGTTCGGGCGACGGTACTGGCACCGCCGCCGCCTTCTCCGGCCTCACCGGCGCGGCGGTTGCCAGCAACGGCGATATCTATGTCGCCGATACCCAGAACAGCACCATCCGGAAAATCACCTCGGCGGGCGTGGTCACGACCATTGCCGGGCTTCCCGGCATCGCGGGCCTGAAGGACGGCGTCGGTTCCCACGCGTGGTTCAACCAGCCCCGTGATCTCGTGCTCGACGGATCGGGCAACCTCTACGTCGCCGACACCGGCAACGCGGCCATCCGCAAGATCGTGCTCTCCTCCGGTCTCGTCACCACGCTCACCATCACCACTGGCAGCGCTTCGGGCGGTTCCGACGGCGGCGGTTCCACGGGCGGCGGTTCGACCGGTGGCGGCAGTACCGGAGGCGCGACTACCGGCGGTGGTTCTTCGTCCTCCTCCGGTGGCGGCGGTGGCGCCATGGGTCTCGGTTTTCTCGGTGCGCTCCTGGCTCTTGCTTCTCTCCGTCGGATGACCGTCCGCTGACTCCCTTCACCGCCGTGAAACCCATCGTCTCGATCCTCGCCATCTTCGCGGTCCTGGTGCTGCCGCATCGCCTCCCGGCCGCCAATCCCATCATCACCGGTGTCTATACGGCCGACCCGGCGGCGTTGGTGCACGACGGCCGAGTCTACATCTACACCGGCCACGACGAGGCGCCGAAAGGCTCCGACAAGTACGAGATGCGCGAGTGGCTCTGTTTCTCGTCGGCCAATATGGTCGACTGGCGGGCCGAGGGCTCGCCGCTCTCGTTGGCGGCATTCTCCTGGGCGAAAAAGGATGCCTGGGCCGGCCACGTCATCGAGCGCGGCGGCAAGTTCTACTGGTATGTGCCGATGACGCACCGCGAGATCGAGGGCTTCGCCATCGGTGTGGCGGTGGCCGACAATCCCACCGGCCCCTTTGTCGACGCTCGTGGCTCCGCGTTGTTGACCAACGACATGACCGCCAACAACGCCGGCATCACGTGGGACGACATCGACCCGGCCGCGTTCATCGACGACGACGGCCAGGCGTATCTGTTCTGGGGGAACACGGTTCTGCGCTATGCGAAGCTGAAGGCGAACATGATCGAGTTCGACGGTCCGATCGAAACCATCGAATTGCCCAAGTTCACCGAGGCGCCGTGGGTGCACAAACACGGCGATCTCTATTACCTCTCCTACGCCCACGGTTGGGAGGAGCAGATCGCCTACGCCACGGCCCCGAACATCCACGGCCCGTGGACGTTCCGCGGTGTGCTCAACGACCACGTGCCCAACTGCAACACGAACCATCAGGCGATCATCGAGTTCAAGGGGAAGAGCTACTTCGTCTACCACAACGGCGCGTTGGCCGATGGCGGCAGTTGGCGCCGTTCGGTCTGTATCGAAAAGCTAGAGTACAATGCCGACGGCACGATCAAGCCCATCGTCCAGACCAAGGAAGGCGTGGTGCCGGTGGCCGACTGAATTCGGTCCATTCAAGGAATGCCGAAGAGGAGTCTTCGACGGGCTGACCTGATTCGTGCGAGGAAATTGTTTGGCGGGCTTGGTCCGGGGCGCATAGTGGGCCGCCAATCGGAATTGGACGGTGTTGCCGGGTGCGGCGACCGGTCGGTTCCGGCTCCACGCGGGAGTAGCTCAGCCGGATAGAGCAACGGTTTTCTAAACCGTCGGTCGCGGGTTCGAGTCCCGCCTCCCGCGCCATTTTTCGAGGCGACGCATGTGGCCGGTTTTCCCGGATAGCTGCTCTGGCGAGCAGCTTTACGTTGGGCAGAGTCGATCCGAGGTCGGGGCAGGTGGGTCGAAAGCCTTGGCGGCTTCCGCTACGGGCGGAGTGTCTCGGGGACTCGGCTGGCTGGCGGAGCAGGCTCCGTCAGACCGGCACCTGCTCGACGATCTCCAGGCCGTAGCCGTCGAGGCCGACCACGTGGCGGGCGGTGGAGCTGGAGAGCAGGCGGATCTTGCTCAGGCCGAGGGCGACTAGGATCTGCGCACCGATGCCGTAGTCGCGTAGGTTCATCGCCGGGTTGCCGAGCCCGGCGGCGGGATTCGCGGCCGAGGCGCCGAGGGTGAGACCGCGCTGCATGTAGAGCACGACGCCTTTCTTCTCGGTGGCGATGCGGCGCAGCGATTCGGTGAGCGAGTGGTAGCCGCTGAGGCCCTCGCCGCGGAAGACGTCGCTGAGCACGTTTTCGCTGTGCACGCGGGCGAGGGTGGGGGCGGCGTCGAGCTCGCCCATGGTGAAGGCGAGGTGCTCGCGACCATCGAGCTTGCTGCGGAAAACGTGGAGCTGGAACTCGCCGAACTCGGAGACGAAGGGGCGGGTGGCGATCTGCTCGACGAGCGGCTCGCGGCGGTGGCGGTACTCGATGAGCTGGGCGATCGAGAGCAACACCAGGCCGTGCTGCTTCTTGAACTCGACGAGCTCGGGCAGGCGTTTGACCGTGCCGTCGTCGTTGACGAGTTCGCACAGCACACCGACCGGCGGGAGGCCGGCGAGAGTGACAATGTCGACCGCGGCCTCGGTGTGGCCGGCGCGCTCAAGGACACCGCCGGGCCGGGCTCGCAGCGGGAAGACGTGGCCCGGCTGCGCGAGTTGATCGGGCCGCGTGGCGGGATCGGCGAGGAGCTGCACCGTGCGGGTGCGGTCGTAGGCACTGATCCCGGTCGTGATACCTGCGGCAGCGTCAACGGAGACGGTGAAGTCGGTGCGGAAAGAGTCGCGGTTTTGCGTGACCATGGGCCCGAGCCCGAGGCGCTTCAGCCAGTGGTCGACGGTGGGGACGCAGACGATGCCGCTGCAATAGCGGATCATCATGTTGATGGCCTCCGGCGTAGCTTTCGTGGCGGCGAGGATCAGGTCTCCCTCGTTCTCGCGGTCCTCGTCGTCGGTGACGATGATCAACTTGCCAGCGGCGATCGCGGCGATCGCGTCCTCAACCGGATCGAATTGGGAGTGAAGGTTTTCGGAGCTGCTCATACCGGAATCGGCGAGGGTGCCCCGCTGTGCGATGCTGTCAACAGCCCGCCCAAACCAGGCCGCCCGCCGCGGTTCTCCCGGCTCGGTTGCGGAAGCGTCGGCGCCGATTGCGTCCCGGTGGATTTCGCACACCCTACGCGCCTCCGGTCGCGTATGGTTCGAGAAACTCGGCGCCCGTTTGCCCACAGGATGGCCCCCCTTGCGCAGAGCTCTTCCGGGCGACGCGGCCTGGCGAAAAACACAGGCAATCCAATCCAGGGGGGACACATGAACGTTTCGAGGATTCGATGGGCGGGTCGGCTGCTGCTGGCCTTCGCAGTGACTGCTTTTTCCGGGCTGCGGCTGGGCGCACAGGCCGGTTTCGATGACGATCGGGTGATGCTTCAGGGCTTCTATTGGGAGTCCTATCGGCACGGGCATACCGAGAAGTTTCCGGAGTATGGGGCGGAGAGCTGGTATCGGATCGTGGCGCGCGTGGCACCGCAGATCCGCGATGCGGGCTTCAGCTTGGTCTGGCTCCCGCCGCCGTTTTTCGCCGGGACCTACAGCGCGGGCTACAATCCGAAGGAGTACTTCACGTTCACCAACAGCTACGGTTCCTTCGACGAGCACCGCGCGATGCTTGTCGCGCTGCTGGAGGCGGGAGTCGAGCCGGTGGCTGATCTGGTCTTGAACCACCGCGACGGCTCCACCGGTTGGGCGGGCTTCGCCGCCCCGGCGTGGGACACGCGCACTATCTGCAAATACGACGAGTGCTTCTTCAACCGGGAGTCGGAGGTGTTCGGCACCCCCGACGACCAGCGCGGCGCCGAGGAACCCAGCCCGTCCTACCTCCCGCGCGGAGGTGCGGCCTATGCCTACGGGAGTTTCCGCGATCTCGACCATGGGAATCCCGTGGTCCGCCGGGACCTGATCCGGGCGATGCGCTCGTTGCAGTCGCTCGGCTACCGGGGGTGGCGCTACGACATGGTGCACGGTTTCGACGCGCACTGGCTCGCGGTCTACAACCGGGCCACGCGGCCGACGTTCTCCGTGGGCGAATACGATTGGGACAAGCAGGCCGAGCAACGCGGTTGGGTGTGGTTCACCGCCACCGAGCCGGCGCAGGACGGTGCCGACCATCTCAGGACGTCCAGCAATGTCTTCGACTTCAAGGGCCAGTTCACGCTCAAGGACAACAAGGGCAACCCGCGCGCCCTCTCGGGTTACGGCAACGGCATCGGTCTGATCGGCGACACCACCGACGGTCTGCCGTGGAGGCAGCGCGCCGTGACCTTCGCCGAGAACCACGACACCGGCCATCGCACCCATGAGGACGGCACTCCCGAGAAGGACCATGTCTTCGACAGTTTCCAGAACAACTGGGAGATCCAGCAGGCCTACGCCTACCTGCTCACGCACCCCGGCGTGCCCTGTGTGTACTGGAAACACTACTTCGACTGGGGTGCCGACCTGCAGGTGAAGCTTCGGGCGCTGATCAATGCCCGCCGGGTCGCCGGAGTGACCAGCGGGAGCGAGGTCAACATCCAGCAGAATGCCTGGCAGGCCAACGTCTATGCCGCACGGGTGGTGGGCGCGCAGGGCATGCTCTACGTCCGCATCGGCGGTGACGACCAGACGTGGAACCCGGGTATGTCCAATTATCCCGACTACCGCGAGTATGCTGCGGGCGACGGGTGGAAGGTCTGGGTCGCGCTGCCGGGAAATCCGCCGGTCCGTCAGGCGGTGGCGAAACCGCCGCTGCCGGTGCCGGAATTCCGGTGGCCCGACCAGATCACGGTTTCCGACTCCGAACTCGATCTGCCGTGACAGCTGCGCCCACGTCGTTCCGGGGATGTCCCGGCGCGGCGTCGGCGGCGGGCGCGGCGACCGCAGGACCAGTGGCAGAACACGGCCCATTGGGGTGATGCGGGTGTATCACCCCAACGGGCTTTCGGGCTGGGCTGGCGGGCTTGTTGGAACGAGGTGCCTGACAACAACGCTCAGTTTTCTGATACGGTCGCATCACGAAAGTGAGCGTTTTTGATTTTTCGCTCATTCGTTATGGCTTGCCCGTGCCGGCTCGGTGGGCGGGCTGAAGCGTCGCCCTACGGGGTCGGATCGGTGTCCATCCGTGTGTATCTGCCGGTTCCAATGTGGCCGCGCGGACCAGCCGAAGCTGTGTGCGTCGGCCGAACGAACAGGAATGGGGGCGTACGGAAGAGACGGAGCGTCGAGCCGCTCCGTCAAAGGCGGCGTCAAGCCGCCGCACTCCATAGCGCATCCCGGATGCCGACCAGGGGAAGGACACGATCGAGGCTGCGCCATTGGCGGGGTCCCTCATCGATTCCCCTCTTCCGGGGGATCGGAGTTTGGAGCAGGTGGAAACAAAACGGCGGCCCTGCCGAAGCGGGGCCGCCGTTGAAGTGCTGCGCCGAGACCGGGTTCAGTAGCGCTTGAACACCAGCGAGGCGTTTTGTCCGCCGAAGCCGAGGTTGTTGCTCAGGGCGACGTCGACCGTGGCCGAACGCTTCACGTTCGGGACGTAGTCGAGGTCGCACTCCGGATCCGGCGTCTCGTAGTTGATCGTCGGGGGGATCTCGCCGGTCTGGATGGCCTTCACACAGACGGCGGCCTCGACCGCGCCGGCGGCGCCGAGGAGGTGGCCGGTCATCGACTTGGTCGAGCTCACCGGGACGTTCTTGGCGTTGTCGCCGAAGATCTTCTTGATGGCGAGGGTCTCGAACTTGTCGTTGTACGGCGTGGAGGTGCCGTGGGCGTTGATGTAGTTGATATCGCCCGGTTCCACTCCGGCGTCGGCGATCGCGCGGCGCATCGCGGAGGAAAGGCCGCGGGCATCGGGATCGGGCTGGGTGATGTGGAAGGCGTCGGCCGTGGCCGCGTAGCCGGCGAACTCGGCGTAGATGCGGGCGCCGCGGGCCTTGGCGTGCTCCTCGGACTCGAGCACGAAGATGCAGCCGCCCTCACCCATGACGAAGCCGTCGCGGTTGACGTCGAAGGGCCGGGAAGATTTCTCCGGGGTGTCGTTGAAGGAGGTGCTCATCGCCTTCATCGAGCAGAAGCCGGCGAAGGAGAGGGGCGTAACCGAAGCTTCGGCACCGCCGGCGAGCATCACGTCGGCATCGCCGTATTGGATCGTGCGCAGGGCCTCGCCCAAGGAGTGGGTGGAGGTGGCGCAGGCGCTGACGACCGTGAAGCACGGGCCGGCGAAGTTGTTTTCGATGGCGACGATGCCGGAGGCCATGTTGCTGATCATCGCCGGGATGAAGAACGGCGAGACTTTGCGCGGCCCCTTTTCGATGAGGTTGCGGGCCTGGGCCTCGAAGGTGGACATGCCACCGATGCCCGAGCCGATGATCACGCCGGCGCGTTCGCGGTCGACCGTGGTGGGGTCGAGTCCGGAATCCTGGACGGCGAGCTTGGCGGCGGCGACGGCCAGCTGGGTGTAGCGGTCGTTGCGGCGGGCCTCTTTCGGGTCCATGTACTTGGCCGGGTCGAAGTCGCGGATCTCGCCGCCGACCTGACACGGGTAGTCGGTCGTATCGAAGCCGGTGACGCGGCTGATGCCGCTGCGGCCGGCGAGGAGACTGGCCCAAAATTCGTCGACGGTCTGGCCCAGCGCCGTGACGACGCCGATGCCGGTAACCACCACTTTTCTCCGGGTCTGGGAATATGCCATAGATAAGGGCTGGAAAACAAAAGTCCCGAACGGGTCACGTCGGGACTCAAAGTTGGGAAATGATCGGCTGGAAGCGTTACTGCTTCTGCCCGGCCTTCGCCTCGATATAGGCGATCACCTCACCGACGGAGGTGAGCTTCTCGGCTTCGGACTCGGGAATCTCCCCGCCCAGCTCTTCTTTGAACTCCTCTTCGAATGCCATGATGAGCTCGACGGTGTCGAGGGAATCGGCGCCGAGATCATCCAGGAAGGAAGCCTTCGGAGTGATCTGCTCCTCGTTAACATTCAACTGGTTAACGATGATTTCTTTAACGCGCTGTTCGATGGTTTTATCGGCCATTGTCGTTTGGGTTGGGTGGGATTTGCGTGATGGGTTTCAGATAGCCATGCCGCCGTCAACGGGAAAAACCTGACCCGTGATATAGCCGGCTTCCTCCGAACAGAGGAACTCGACCATCGCGGCGATTTCGGTGGCTTCACCGAACCGTTTCAGGGGCACTGCTTCCAAAATCTTTGCGGAAATGTCGGCCTTCGCGGTGAACTCCGTGGTCATGTCCGTCTTGATGAAGCCGGGAGCCACCGCGTTGACGGTGATGCTGCGGCTGGCGAACTCCTTGGCCATCGTCTTGGTGAAGCCGATCATGCCGGCCTTGGCGGCGGAGTAGTTGGCCTGTCCGGCATTGCCCATCACGCCGCTCACCGAGGTGATGTTGACGATGCGGCCCCAGCGCTGGCGGGTCATCGGACGGGCGAGGCCCTTGGTCCAGAAGAAGCAGCTCGAGAGGTTCGTCTCGACGACGCTGTGCCAGTCCTCGTCGCTCATGCGGAGGATGAGGCCGTCGCGGGTGATCCCGGCGTTGTTGACGAGGATGTCGATCGTCGGGAACTCGGCGAGGATGCCCTCGCAGGCCTTCGCCACCGCGGCGCCATCGGCCACGTCGACGGCGACCGCCTTGGCCGAACCGCCCGCCGCCCGGATCGCCTCGGCGACGGCACCGCAGGTCGATTCGTTCTTGCTCACGCAGATGACCGTGATGCCACGACGCGCCAGCGCCTCGGCAATGGACTTGCCGATGCCGCGACCGGCGCCGGTGACGACCGCGGTCCGCTTGGTGTAGGTGAAGCTCATGATGGATGGGCGTTGGGGGAGGCTTTTGAGACGAAGGTCGCTGATTCCGGCGCATATCCGCGGCTTGGCAAGGATCAATACACGCCTTCGCCGGCCCTCGTATCTTCGCTGAATATTGAGCTTGCGCGGGGTGAGGCGGGGCGTCTCCGCCGAGCCGCGGGGGCCCCGCCGCGTTCTCCCTTTCCGCGGGTACAACCAGCTTTTCGTGCGGCATCGCCCCGGGATCGGGAGGATCGGGGCCCGGCCCCGTGCGGGGCGGCGCCTGTCGACAAGCGGTCAATACACGTCGCGCTGGTAGCGTCGGCTCTGCCGCAGATGTTTCACGTATTCGGCGGCTTGTTCGGTGGTCATCGCGCCCTGTTGTTCGACGATATGGTGGAGGGCGGCGTCGACATCCTTGGCCATGCGTTTGGCGTCGCCGCAGACGTAGAAGTGTGCGCCTCCCTCGAGCCAGCGCCAGAGGTCCGCGGCGGCGTCGAGCATGCGGTGTTGCACGTAGAGGCGCTCGGCCTGGTCGCGGCTGAAGGCGAGGTCGAGCCGGGCGAGATGGCCGGAGCTGCGCCAGTTCTCGAGCTCGGCCTCGTAGAGGAAATCGCTGGAGCGGTGCTGGTCGCCGAAGAACAGCCAGTTGCGGCCAGTCGCACGCGCGGCCTCGCGTTCCTGCAGGAACGCCCGGAAGGGGGCGATGCCGGCGCCGGGGCCGACCATGATCACGTCGCGGGCGCCGTCTTCGGGCAGGCGGAAGTGGGAATGGGTGACGAAGACCATCACAGGTGTCTCGCCCATGACCACGCGGTCGGCCAGAAACGTCGAGCAGACGCCGTGGCGCGGGCGGCGGTTCATCTCATAGCGCACGACGGAGACGGTGAGGTGGATTTCGTCGGGGTGGAGGAGGGGCGACGAGGCGATCGAGTAGAGCCGTGGCGTGAGGCGGCGGAGCAGGTCGACGAACTCCTGGGGCTCGAGCCGGGCGCTGGGCGTTTCGTGGAGCAGGTCGACGAAGTGGCGTTCGGCCGTGTATGCGGCGAGTTGTTGCGCGGATTCCGGCGCGAGCAGGGCGTCGAGGTGGGCGCGTTCGGCGTTGTCGGTGGCGCGGTGGGCGAACAATTCCACGGCCTTCCGGGCCGGGCCGGCGAGCGAGAGCTTCTGCTGCAACGCTTCGCGCAGCGTGCAGGTTTCGTGGGCGCGGGGAACCGTCACTTGTTCCCAGCCGGTGGCTCCCAGCCGCTCGATGATCTCCTCCACTTCGAGCGGGTTGTTGGTCGGATGGATCCCGAGTGCATCGCCGGCCGAGTAGGAGAGTCCGCTGCCCGCAATATCGATCACGAAATGGCGGGTGTCCTTTTCCGAGTCCGGCCCCGAGAGTTCGCGGTTCTCGCTGATCCGGGTGAGCAGTGGATGGTCCTTGGAGTAGAGCGCGGTGTGGTGTTCGGTCGACATGGCTACCTGCCCGTTAAGCAGGTCCGCGGGTCTCGCAAGTTAAACTTGTTAAGTTTACCTTTAAGCTAAGGATTAGGCGGGTTTGGTTGTTGCGACCTTCGGGCCTTGCGGCCCGGCCGTGGATCCGCCATCTCACTACCCGCCAGCCCCCCGGCGAAACCAATCGCCGTATGTTTGCCACCATCTTTTCCGCCGCCCTGCAGGGCATCGAGGCGGTCCCCGTCCATGTCGAGGTCAACACCGGCGAGGCCGGGGACCCGAAACTGATTCTTGTGGGCCTGCCGGATGCGGCCGTGAAGGAATCCGACGACCGCGTCTGTTCGGCGTTGGCCAACAGCGGCTTCCACCCGCCGCGCACGCGCACCACGATCAACCTCGCACCCGGGGACCTGCGCAAGGAGGGCCCGTGCTACGACCTGCCGATCGCCCTGGGCATGTTGGTGGCGACGGGCCAGTTGCCGCCGGATCGGCTCGAGGGGTTTCTCATCGCCGGCGAGCTCGGCCTTTCGGGCGCGACCCGGCCGGTACGTGGTGCGTTGGCGATGGCGATGCTCGCGCGCCGGCTCGGCCTGCGCGGCATCATCCTGCCGGGGATCGCCGCCGAGGAGGCGGCACTGGTCGGGAACATCCCGGTCTACCGTGTCGACGATCTGACGCAGGCGGTGCGTTACCTTTCGGGGGAACTGGCGTTGAAACCCCTCCCGCGCAGCGCGCCCCAGCCGGTGGACGGGGCCGCCGATGGCTTGCCCGATTTTGCCGAGATCAAGGGGCAGCTTACGGTGCGGCGCGCAGTCGAGATCGCGGTGGCGGGCAACCACAACATCCTGCTCGTGGGCCCGCCCGGCTCCGGGAAATCGATGATCGCGAAACGCATCTCCTCGATCATGCCGGAGCCCACGATCGAGGAGTTTCTCGAGATGTTGTCCATCCACAGCGCGGCGGGGCACACCCTGCACGGCGGGCTCGGCGGTTTCACCCGCCCGTTTCGGGCGCCGCACCACACGATTTCCGATGTCGGCCTGATCGGCGGTGGCACGATTCCCGGGCCCGGCGAAATCTCGCTCGCGCACCACGGCGTGCTGTTTCTCGACGAGTTGCCCGAGTTCAAGCGCTCCGCCCTCGAGGTGTTGCGCCAACCGCTGGAGGACAACCATGTCACGATCTCGCGCAGCGCCGGCAAGGTCACGTTGCCCGCGAACTTCATGCTCGTGGCCGCGATGAATCCCTGCCCGTGCGGCTATCTCGGCGACACGAAACGCGAATGCCGCTGCTCGCCCGCGCAGATCCAGCGCTACCGGGCGCGCATCAGCGGGCCGTTGCTCGATCGCATCGACCTGCACGTCGAGGCGCCCGCCCTGGCGATCGCCGAACTGCGCTCCAGCCGGCTCGGCGAGACCTCCGCCGCGATCCGCGAGCGCGTACAACGCGCGCGGCGGGTCCAGCACGAGCGGTTCGCCGGTTCGCGAACCCGTAGCAATGCCCGCATGACGCCGGCCCAGCTGCGGCGGCATTGCGCGCACAACACCATGCTCGGCGACCTGCTCGAGCAGGCCATGCACCAGCTCTCGCTCTCGGCCCGCGCCTACGACCGCATCCTCAAGGTCGCACGCACCATCGCCGACCTCGCCGACAGTGAGCAGATCGATGCGCCGCACCTGCTCGAAGCGATCCAGTACCGTTCGCTCGATCGGCCCGCGCTGGTTTAGCTCGGAAAGGGCACAATGCGGCGGCGGCCGCCGTGGTCGTCGAAGGGGCGAACCGCAAATCGTCGGAAATCCTCATTGACCCCGAAGTCGCCCCGTCGAAGTTAAACTCGGCCATGAGCTTCACTGCCGCCTCCGACGCGCACTTCTATCTTTCGGCCGACGATTTCTTCGCGGCCAACCGGCCCACCGGACTGACCTACGACGACGTCTCCCTGGCGACCCTCTACTCCGAAATCCTCCCGAAGGACGCCGATCTCTCGACCAGTCTTTCCGACTCCCTGCGCCTCCAGGTGCCGATCGTCTCGGCCGACATGGACACCGTGACCGAGTCGCGCATGGCGATCTCGATGGCCCTCAACGGCGGCATCGGCCTGATCCACTACAACATGCCCGCCAAGGAGCAGGTGAAGGAAGTGGCCCGAGTGAAACGCCACGTGCACGGCATGATCCAGGATCCGATCACCGTGCAGCCCGGCCAGCTCATCGGCGACATCCTCGCCCTGGTCGAGCAGCGGCGCTTCGACTTCCGCGCCTTCCCTGTCGTAGACGAAGCCGGCCGTCTCGCCGGCCTGCTCGGCGGTAATGTCGTGAAGGATCGCTACCGCGGCAAGACCGTCGCCGAGGCGATGACCCCGCGCGAGAAGCTCTTCACCATCAATCAACGCGACCTCGGCACCGACCCGATCCTGGCCGCCGACCGGTTCTTCAACCAGTACGTCGGCGTCAACAAGATGCTCGTCGTCGACGACGACGGCCGGCTCCGCGGTCTCGTCACCAGCTCCGATGTGGAGCGCATCCTCTCCGAGGCCAAGACCAACCGGAAACCCGCCCGCGACACCGATTTCCGTCTCGTCTGCGGCGCCGCCGTCTCCCCGGTGCGCCGGCCCGACGGCTCCCTCGACCGCGACAAGATCGTCGCGCACATCAACGCCCTCGTCGCCGAACACGTCGACTGCATCGCTGTATCCACCGCGCATGGCCACACCAAGGGCGTCGGCGAGACCGTGCAGCTCATTCGCCAGGCCTTCCCGCATCTCACGATCATCGCCGGCAATGTCACCAGCGGCTCGGGTGTCGAGTACCTCGCCGAGTGCGGTGCGAACGCCATCAAGGTCGGCCAGGGGCCCGGCTCGATCTGCACCACCCGCGTGGTCGCCGGTGTCGGCATCCCGCAGCTCACCGCGCTCTACGTCTGCAGCCAGGCCGCCGCCGCGAAGGGTGTGCGGCTCATCGCCGACGGCGGCATCGTGAAGTCGGGCGACATGGTCAAGGCGCTCACTCTCGCCGACGTGGTCATGTGCGGCGGCCTGCTCGCCGGTTGCCGCGAGGCCCCGGGCGACATCGTCGAGATCGACGGCAAGTTCTACAAGCAGTACCGCGGCATGGGCTCCCTCGCCGCCATGAAGGCCGGGTCGGCCGCCCGCTACGGTCACGACAAGAACGATACCACCCGCAAGGTCGCCGCCGAGGGCATCGAGGCGCTGAAGGAGGTCTCGGGCTCCATCGACGACATGCTCGGCAACCTCATCGGAGGCATGCAGAGCGGTCTCGGCTATCTCGGCGCGGCGAATCTCCCCGAGCTGCGCCGTCGCGCGCGGTACGTGCGCGTCAGCCCTGCCGGCCAGCGCGAGTCGGCCCCGCACGACGTCATCGAGATCAAGACCCACAAGTCCCGCGGCTGAGCGGAGTTGGCGGTCGCATTTTCTTGGACCCGCCGCCGGTTTCCGGTCGGCGGGTCTTTTTTCGCCGATGCGCACCGGATAGTCCGCGTTGCCCCCAGTGCCGCGAAGTGTGTGCCCGCCGCTGCTCGGTGGGTCGATTTTGGTGTGGAGAACCGCCAGCGAACCGAGGTTCCGCCTGATCGGAGGTCCAGCGCGAGGCATCCTTCTTCCCTCCGATGGGGGATCGCGGTGGAGGTGTGGTTTCCGCCCCGCCGACAAAGCTCCGTCATGCCCATTGCGCAGCGGCACCGAGTCTGCTACCCCCTCCGACTTCGATCACCACGGCATGCAAGACCTCGAATTCAACGAGATCATCGACCTGATCCACAAGGACGACTCCCGCTACGACAAACGCGCCTACCATTTCGTCCGCGCGGGCCTCGATTTCACCGTCAAGGAGCTCAAGAAACGCGATCCCGAGCGCGCCAAGCGCAGCCAACATGTCGCGGGGCAGGAGCTGTTGCACGGCTTCCGGGCCTACGCGATCGACCAGTTCGGCCCGCTCGCCCACACCGTGCTCACCGACTGGGGCCTGACCCGGTGCCGCGACTTCGGCGAAATCGTCTTCAAGCTGATCGAATACAGCGTGCTCTCGAAGACCGACAACGACTGCATCGAGGACTTCGCCGAGGTCTTCGATTTCGACGAGGCCTTCCTCCAGCCGTACGAGCCCGAGGTGCGCCGCCTGCAACTGCCCGACATCGCCGCGCCCGACGAGAGCGACGCCGGTTGATGCGCCCCGGACCGGAGCGGCGGTGTGCGCCGGCTCGGTCCACCCTTCTTTTCCCGACCCGGCCCTTGGCCGAGGCCTTCCGGCCCCACCTTCCGCAACCGCCCCATTCATGCCCGCCCCGAAGAAACGCACCCGCCGCCCCTCCGATTTCGATCTGCTCACGCCGTTCTGGTCCGAGCCGGTCCAACGCCAGGTGCTGCCCAACGGCCTCACCGTGCTGCTCAAGCCCGACCACTCCTCGGCGCTCTGCTCGGTGCAGGTGTGGGTGAAGACCGGCAGCATCCACGAGGGCACCCTGCTCGGCGGCGGCTTGTCGCATTATCTCGAGCACATGCTCTTCAAGGGCACCGCGCGGCGCGCCGGCCGCGAGATCTCCGCGACCGTGCAGGCCCACGGCGGCTACATCAACGCCTACACCACCTTCGACCGCACCGTCTACTACATCGACATCCCGAGCGAACACGTCGCCGTGGCCGTCGACCTGCTCGCCGACGCCGTGCTGCACTCCACGCTCCCGGCCGACGAGGTCGAACGCGAGCGGCAGGTCATCCTGCGCGAGATCGACATGACGCTCGACGAGCCCGACCAGCGCCTCGGGCAGACGCTCTTCGAGACCGCCTTCCGCCAGCACCCCTACCAGCATCCGATCATCGGTCACCGCGAGGTCTTCGAGAGCGTCACCCGCGAGGATCTGCTCGCGTACTACAAGGCCCGTTACGTGCCGAACAACCTCGTGCTCGTCGTCGCCGGCCACTTCGAGCCCGCGGCGTTGCTCGCGGAGATCACGGCGCATTTCGGCCCCGCGCCGCGCGCGCGGCTCGCGCCGGTCTACCTGCCCGAGGAGGCGGTGCCGCTGGCCCCGCGCGAGGCGCACCTGTTCGAGGACGTGCAGATCACCCGCTCCGGCCTGGGCTGGCAGATCCCCGGTCTCGACCATCCGGACACCCCCGTGCTCGACCTGCTCGGCACCGTGCTCGGGCACGGCAACAGCTCCGTGCTCTGGCACGAGCTGCGCGAGAAGCGGCGCCTCGTGCATTCGATCGAGGCCTACGCGTGGAATCCCGGCACCGTCGGCCTGTTCTACATCTCGATGATCTGCGACGCCGACAAGCGCCTCGCCGCCTCCGCCGCCGTGCAGGCCGCGATCGCCCGGATCGGCCGCAGCGGCATCTCGCCGGTGCTGCTGCGCAAGGCGATCCGCCAGCTCATCGTCGGGGAGATCAACACCCGCAAGACCATGAGCGGCCAGGCCTCGCGTCTCGGTCTGGCCGAGGTCGTGGTGGGAGATCTCCACTACAGCCGTCACTATTTTTCCCGTCTGGCCCGCGTGACCTCCGCCGACATCAAGCGGGTCGCGCAGAAGTATTTCGTGCCGCAGCGTTTCACCGCGGTTTCGATGAGCCCGAAGGAGGGCGTGGCCGCCGCCGCGGCCTCGGCGCCGGTCGCCACGATGGGCGAGTTCGCCGAACAGCGCCTGCCCAACGGCGCCCGCCTCCTGCTCCTGCCCGACAAGCGCCTGCCCAACCTGCATCTGCGCCTGGTCTGCCTGGGCGGCGTCACCCACGACCTGCCGGAGGCCCGCGGCGCCCTGTCGCTGATGGTGACGTTGCTCACCAAGGACACCCGCAAACGCTCCGCCGAGGAAGTCGCGGCCCTGGTCGAGGAGGTCGGCGGCTCGTTTTCCGAATTCGCCGGCAACAACACCTTCGGCCTCACCGTCGAAGTGCTGCCCGGCGACGCCGACCGCGCGCTCGACGTGCTCGGCGAGGCGCTGCTCGCGCCGGCCTTCGCCAAGGAAACCCTCGAGATCGAGCGCGAGGCGCATCTGGCGGCGCTGGCCGAACAGGCCGACGACGTCGTGTCGGTCGCGCGCAAGCTCGTGCGCCGGAAATTCTTCGGGGAGCACCCCTTGGCGGTCGACAGCCACGGCACCGAGGAAGGGCTCAAGGCCGTGAAGCCGGCGCAGCTCCGGGCCCTGCACAAACGCCTCGTCGTGGCGGGCAACTGCGTGCTCGCGGTCACCGGCGACTTCGACCCGCGTACGCTCGGACCGAAGCTCAAGAAGCTCCTGGCGAGGCTGCCCAAGGGCCGCGCCCCCGAGGCCGAGCCGCCCTTCGCCGGGCCGGTGGCCGGAGTGCACGAGGAGATCCAGCCGCGGCAGCAGGCGGTCGTCTTCCAGGCGTATCCATGTCCCGGCATCCGCCATCCCGACCACTATGTCTCCGAGGTGGCCGACGAAGTCTTCAGCGGCATGGCGTCGAACCTGTTCGAGCGGGTGCGCGAGGAGAAGGGGCTGGCCTATTTCGTGCGGTCGGCGCGCGTGCTCGCGGTCGGCGTCGGGTTGTTCGGCTTCTACGCCGGCACCGCGCCCGACAAGGCCCGCGAGGTGCTCGACGAGATCGAGGCCGAGATCCGGCGCGTCCAGGCCGGCGGCATCACCCCGGAGGAGCTGCAGCGTTGCCGCACCCGGCTCAAGGCCGCGCGCCGCATGAGCCTGCAGACCAACGGCGCCCGCGCCATGCAGGCCGCGCTCAACGCCACCTACGGCCTGCCGATCCACGACTGGAAGAACTACGACGCCCGTATCGACGCGGTCACCATCGAGGATCTGCGCGACTTCGCCCGGCGGCATTTCACGAAATCGCAGAGGGTGGAGCTGGTCGTGCGGCCGTAGCGGCGTCCGGTCTCCGCACCGTTTCTCGCTCGTGCTTCCGGCTTCCGGGGCGGAGGAACCACCCACCCACGGCACCGATCCGGCGGCTGTTCGGCGCGGTAGGCCGTAAGCAGATCTACGATGGGCCCTGCGTTCTTTCCCAGAAAACAGCCAGCAGCTCGTACTGAGTCGTCCTCGGCAATTCCGCTATCGGTATGGCGCTGAGTCGTTTCAGCGAGGGCATTGTCCGCTTCGGCAGCGCGCTGTTCGACGAGCTTTCCCACTTCGTCGTTCTGGTGGCCAAGCGCCTTGACCTGCTCCCCGGCTGCTGCGGCTTGCGCGTTCGCATTCTGTTTGAAGCCTTCAACGAATCCCGCCCACAGCTCGGCCCAGAAGTATCCCGTCGGTTCGACCAAGGTTAGCGGCCGATTCAGCACGTAGCTATACCGATTGAACGCCTGCAGATCTGCCGGATTTTGGACTACGATGTCCGCGCTGAGGAACCGTCCTAGCAGCGCGTCGTAGATGCGGCCGTTCATGTGAACCAGGCCTAAGTCGTCGAGCATCTCGTGGCCGGTGAAGCCGCGGGGCGTGGCGTCGTCGGAGCCGGTCACTCGTAACCGCGGGCCACCGCGAAACGGGCGACGCCAAGTCGCGCCGGGACGCCCGCGATCAGCGGACAACAAAAAGCCGCGCCCGGCAGAACCGGGCGCGGCGTCGAAAGCGGCGAAAAGGAAGCGGCTACCGAATTTCCACCAGTCGCGTGCCTTGGCCGATCAAGGCCACGATCTGCGGCACGCGCGGCACGAACCACGCACGCAGGGCGGCGTTGGACGTATTGCCTACCCGCAGCCACACGACACTCAGGCCGTTTTCGGTCGCATGCACACGTTGGGCGAAATCCTCGTCCTTGGTCACGATGATGCAGCCCGAGGCCTCGGCGTGCCGCCAGATCGCACCGTCATCGGCCTCACGTAGGCCGATCTCTCGCACTGCCTGTGTGTCGCAGCCGGCTTCGGCAAGCCAGCGCGCAAGCGCCGGCGGCAACTGGGCATCGACCAGAAACTTCACCGGCTGGCGACAAGCACGGGGTGATCGAGCTGGGCCGCGGCGTACTCCAGACTCGCCTTGATGTCGTCCGCCTCGAGGTCGGGGAAGTCGGCGAGTATTTCCGCCTCGGTGATTCCGGCGGCGACGAGGTCGAGCACGTCCTTCACGCGAATGCGCATCCCCCGGATGCAGGGCCGGCCACCGCACTGGTTCGGGTTGAAGGTGATGCGTTCCAAGTAATTCATGCGGGCAGGTTAGGCAGGCCCCGTCCTTCGCAAGGCCGGGATCTGGAAGCGACTGCGCCGCCCCGGGGCGTGGGCGTTGATCTCCTTCAGCGTGTGGATGGAAACGGGCGTGTCGTTCTGCGTGGTGTTCAAACAGGCGTGGCCGAGTTGCGCCTGCACGTGGCGGACGCTGGCGCCGAATGGCCCGGCTCGTACCGGACGTTGCCCGCAGTTTGGGCATGCCGCTTGACGGTGCTGGCGGCGGATCGTTGTCTCGGCGGCCGTGAAGAAACCGCTCGCGATTTTCGTTCTCGGTTTTGCCGCCCTGGCGGTGGCGCAGGCGCGGCTGCAGATGGCTTGGCCGACGCCGAACACGGCGTACCTCGACGGGCAGCCGATCGAGGCATTCGTCCAGCCGACCGTGTCGGGCGATCCAGTCTCGGGCCTTTTCGGCTGCGTGCGGAGTAACGGTTTCCAGTTCCACGAGGGGATCGACCTGAAGCCGATCTGCGCGCGGGAGCGGGGGGAGGCGACCGACGAGGTCTATGCGACGATGGCGGGTGTGGTGCGGCACATCGCGCCGAAAGCCGGCGAGAGCAGTTTCGGTCGCTACATCGTCATCGAGCACCCGGAGGCGACGCCGGCCTTCTATTCGCTTTACGCCCATCTGCGCTCGATCCGCCCGGGACTGAAAGTGGGCGATGCGGTGGGGCGCGGCGAGGTCATCGCGGTGATGGGGCGCAGCGCCGGCGGCTACACGATCCCGAAGGAGCGCGCGCATCTGCACTTCGAGATGGGACTGCGGGTCACCGATTCGTTCCAATCGTGGTACAACCGGCAGAAGTTCGGCAGCCCGAACCTGCACGAGGTCTGGAACGGCATGAACCTGATGGGCTTCGACCCGCGGGAGTTCTTCGACCGTTTTCGCGCGAAGCAGGTGAACGACATCGGCGAGTATCTCGCGTCGTTGCCGGTCGCGGTCACGGTGCGCGTGGCGGTCGGGCGGCGTCCTGACTTCGTGGATCGTTATCCGTCGCTCGTGAAGGGGGCTTTGCCGCCCGGCTCGCTGGTGGCCGGTTGGGAAATCGACTGCTACTGGACGGGGCTGCCGCTGGCGCTGCGGCCGTTGACGGCGGACCAGTTGGCGGGGCAACGCGCGGGTTCGATCCGGCTGGTGTCGGTGGACCAGGAGCAGGTCGTCACGCACCGGGCGATCGCTTTGGTGCGCGGGCGCCCGGGGCGGGAGACGATCGGCAAAGATCTGCGCGACGTATTGGAAAAGCTGTTCGGGCCGCTGCGGTGAGGCGGGGCGGGTTTCGCAGGCACGGAGGCCTGCGCCACTCCGGCAGTAGGTCCGGTCTGTGACCGGACTCCTGCGGCTACGTCGACGCGCTACCGAGTCGCAACGGGACCGGTCGGAGAACCGGTCCTACCTCGGAGGCACTGCGATCAGCTTTGATCTTGGTCGCGGGCGCGGAGCTCGACGCGGCGGGTCTTGCCGCTGGTGGTCTTCGGCAGCTCGGCGACGAACTCGATCTCGCGCGGGTACTTGAAGGGAGCGATCGTGCGTTTGCAGTGCTGCTGGAGTTCTTCCTTCAGCTTGTCGGAGGGGGCGGTGC
This sequence comes from Verrucomicrobiota bacterium, assembly GCA_023443455.1. Taxonomy (GTDB): domain Bacteria; phylum Verrucomicrobiota; class Verrucomicrobiia; order Opitutales; family Opitutaceae; genus CAJCBL01. The sequence continues at coordinate 1,960 of JAEZUE010000073.1, read as the reverse complement.
CGTTGCGCAGCACGATGAAGGCCTTCACGATCTGGCCGCGCGCGGGGTCGGGCTTGCCGACGATGGCGACATCGAGCACGGCCGGGTGCTCGACCAGCGCGCTTTCCACCTCGAACGGCCCGATGCGGTAGCCGGAGCTCTTGATGACGTCGTCGCGGCGGCCGACGAACCGGAAATAGCCGTCGGCGTCGCGGGTGGCGCGGTCGCCGGTGAGATAGAAATCGCCGCGGAACTTGTCGGCGGTCTCGTCCGGATTCTGCCAATACTCCTGGAACAGGCCGAGCGGGCGGGTGGGTTTCACGCGGATGGCGATCTCGCCCTCGACGTCCGGGCCGACCTCGTTGCCCGCGTCGTCGATGAGGCAGATGTTCATGCCGGGGGTGGCCTTGCCCATCGAGCCGGGGCGGATCGGGAAGCCGAGCGAGCGGAAGTTGCCGATCTGCACGACGGTCTCCGTCTGCCCGTAGGCCTCGTGGATCTCGAGGCCGGTGGCCTGTTTCCAGAGTTTGATGACCTCCGGATTCAACGGCTCGCCCGCGGTCACGCAGTGGCGCAGCTTCGGGAACTTTCGTTTGGACAGATCCTCGCGCACGACCAGGCGCAGTGCGGTGGGCGGGGCGCAGCAGGTGGTGATCGGGAACGCCTCGAGGGTGTCGAGGGTGAGGGCGGGGTCGAACTTGCCGTGCACGTCGAGCGCGAAGACGCACGCGCCCATCTGCCACGGGCCGTAGAAACTGGACCACGCGGCCTTGCCCCAGCCGAGGTCGGAGATGTTCCAGTGCAAATCGTCGGGGCCGAGGTCGAGCCAGAGGCCGCCGGTGAGCCGGTGTCCGATGGCGTAGCTGGCCTGGGTGTGGAGCACCATCTTCGGTTCTCCGGTCGTGGCGCTGGTGAAGAAGACGATGCCGGGATCGGAGCTGCGCAGCGGTTCGGTGGTGAACTGCGGCGACGCGGCGCGCAGGCCGGCGTCGAAGTCGATCCAGTCGACCGCGGCGGCTTCGACGAGCAGGCGCGTGCCGGCGAAGTCGCCGACCTTGGCGATGCCGTCGCCGCTGGTGATGACGGCGGAGATCTGGGCGGTCTCGATGCGGTAGTGGACTTCTCGGGGCGAGAGCAGGAGGGTGGCCGGCACGGGCACTGCGCCGAGCCGGATCAGGCCCAGCATGGAGATCCACCACTGGGGCAGGCGCGGCAGCATCACGAGCACGCGGTCGCCGCGTTTCACGCCGACGGAGCGCAGGAAGTCGGCGGCGCGGCAGCTTTCCTCGGCGATCTCGCGGAAGGAGTATTGGCGCTCGGCGCGGGTGCCGGCGTCGACCCACCAGAGGGCGGGGGCATCGGGCCGGGTCTGGGCCCACCGATCGATGACGTCGGTGGCGAAGTTGAAGAACTCGGGTGCGGTCAGTTCGGCTTCGATGGGGGGCTGCATGGGAGCCCCGAGTGTTGCCCGCGTCGTGGTGAAGTGAAGCCGGAAGAATCGGGTTTTGGGGTGGAGGGGCGTGAATCGGGGAGCGGGCGGAATCGGAGAACGCAGGCAGGGACGCCTGCGCCACGGCGCGGTGAGCCGGACGGGACGTGGCGCCGGCCTCCGTGCCGGCGGTGTTGGGCGATGCGGGGGAGCGGGCGGAGTTGGAGAACGCAGGCAGGGACGCCTGCGCCACGGCGTGGTGAGCCGGAAGTGGCGTGGCGCCGGCCTCCGTGCCGGCGGTGTTGGGCGATGCCGGGGAGCGGGCGGAATCGGAGAACGCAGGCAGGGACGCCTGCGCCACGGCGTGGTGAGCCGGACGGGGCCACCTCGGCGCGGTGGCCTACAGGGTGGTCCGGTCGGAGACCGGACCCTGGAGTTTGGCCAATTTCAGAATCGAGGTCGGTCTTAAATTTAGAGTGACAGACCTTAGTATAGGCGCCAGCCTGCAGTCATGTCCGATCCTGCGACACGAGACGAGATCCTCGCCGCTTT
>JAEZUE010000020.1 GCA_023443455.1 Verrucomicrobiota bacterium | reverse complement strand
CCGAAGACCTCGGCGGTGATCGCGGCCTCCTCGGCCACGGGCAGGTCGGAGGTGCCGGCGGCGACGACGGCGATGTAGGTCGTCGGTGGCGTCGCGGGCGCAGCGGGACGGCGCACGATGGTGCGGGAGAGCGGATCGTGGACGAGGCCGGGCGAGAGATCGCGGGCGGCGTCCCAGTGCGCCGGCTCGGCGCGGGTGGCGAGGATGGCGCTGGGCCCGGTGAGCATGCGCGCGAGGATGCCGCGGACCTGCGCGGGTGTCTTGCCGGCGCAGTAGATGACCTCGGGGTGGCCGGTGCGCAGCACGCGGTGGTTGTCGATCAGCGCGTAACCGAGATCCGCCGACGGGAAGTCCTTCAGCTCGGCGAGCGCGGCGGAGAGATCAGTGGCGCCGGTGCGGTAGCGTTCGAGAATCTGGGCGAGGGCTTCGCGATTCATGGGGCGGAAGGTCGGAGGGCGACAGAAGGGGACGAAGAGAACGAAGGGCGGAGGACTGACTGGGCGCCGGAGGAAAGGGGGGTGGCCGCAAGGAACGCCATGAACGCAGCGAGAGAAGGGAGGCGCCGGGTATCCGATATCCGGGCACTCTGTGTCCTTGGTAGTTAATCAGGTTTGGCCACCCGCTGGGCCAGTTCGGCGAGGATCTGGCGCTCGACTTCGCAGAGCGGGATCTGGTGGATCGTCGCGAGGCGGCGGAGGTCGTCGTGTTCGAGTTTCGATTTCAGGGGGCGGCCGTCGAGGAGGGCGGTCTTCAGTTGGACGGGGCCGAGCTTCGTGTCGACCTGCTCGAAGCGGCGCTCGAGGGCGAGTTTGCCGACCTCGCGGCGGCGGAGGCCGAAGGTCGTTGTTTCGCGCAGGATGAGCTCGGTGAGCGCGGCTTCCTTCTCCGGCGGGCAGAGAGCGGAGAGGGTGAGCGCCGGACGGGACTTCTTCATCACGATCGGCGTGAGCCATGCGTCGGAGGCGCCGGCGGCGAGCAGCATCTCGAGCACGTAGCCCGCGGTCTCGCCAGTGGTGTCGTCGAGGTTGCATTCGAGGACGACGGCGGTGTCGCGCGGGACGGTCGCGAGGACGGCGGCGGCGGAGCCGGCTTCGGCGCGGCCGGCCACAGCCGACGTGCCGAAGAAGACGCGGAGGAGGTTCGGGATCGGGCCATCCTTGTGGCCGATGCCGTAGCCGATGCGCTCGATGGTGAAGTCGTTGCGGTCGGTGAACTCGGTCGCGCTGGCGACGAGGATGGCGGCGCCGGTGGGCGTGGTGGCCTCGAAGGGCACGGTGCCGAGCCGGGTGGGCGCGCCGCGCAGTAGGTCCGCGGTGGCCGGCGCGGGCACGGCGAGACGGCCATGCGCACAGTGCACGAAGCCACCGCCGAGTTCGATGGTGGATACGAGCACGCGGTCGGGTTTCAGCCACTCGAGCGCGATCGCGGCGGCGACGATGTCGATGATCGAGTCGACGGCGCCGACCTCGTGGAAGCCAACCTCCTCGACGGGCATGCCATGGATCTTCGCCTCGGCCTTGGCGAGGCGGGCGAAGATGGCGAGGGCGCGCTCCTTCACGCCATCGGCGAGGGCGCTGCGCTGGATGAGTGCGACGATGTCGCGGTGGGTGCGGTGTTCGTGCGGCTCGTGCCCGGGGACGAGTGGTGCGTGAAGTTTGATTACGGGTTTGTAGGCCGGGGCGTCGGTCGGTCGGGCCGGAGCGGAGGCCTCGTGGGCGCCGTGGCCCACTGGCGAGGAGGCCACCTCGGCGCGGTGGCCTACAGGGGCGGAGTCGCTGTCGAGCAGGACGTCGGCACGGGTGCCGCCGATGCCCTTGCGCGAGTCGCGGGTGAAGCGCAGACGCCAGCCGGGGACTCCGAGCTTGCGCAGTTCGGTCTTGAGGTGCTCGGGCGGCACGCCGAGGTCGACCATCGCCCCGAGGTGCATGTCGCCGGAGATGCCGGCGGAGCAGTCGTAGTAGAGGATTTTCATGCCGGGCTCACGCATGGGGTGCGGGGACTGGCGCCGTGGTGCCCGGCGGCAACGCGCGGTTGAGGCTGCCCATCTGGTAGCCTTCGAGTTCGAGGCAAACGTACCGGAAACCGGCCGCCTTGATCTCCTGCGAGACCTTGTCGAGCAACGCCGCATCGAAGAAACGGGCACGTTCCTCCGGCGCCACCTCGAGGCGGGCGATCTCGCCGTGATGGCGCACGCGGCACTGGCGGAAACCGTGCGCGCGCAACGCCTGCTCGGCGCGGTCGATGGCGCGAAGTTTCTCCAACGTGATGCGCTCGCCGTAGGGCACACGCGAACCGAGGCAGGCGGCGGCGGGCTTCTCCCAGGTCGGCAGACCGAGCTCGCGGGAGAGTTCGCGGATGTCGGCCTTGCGCAGGCCGGCGACGCGCAACGGGCTGGTGACCTTCAACTCCGCCAGCGCGGTGAGGCCCGGCCGGTAGTCGCCCTCGTCGTCGAGGTTCGAGCCGTCGAGCACCGTCTCCACACCGTGCTCACGCGCGACCCCGGCGATGCGGGCGAACTCGATCTTCTTGCAGTGGTAGCAGCGGTTGATCGGGTTGGCGGCGACCGGCTCGTCGAGCTCGGGGTCATCGATAAATACATGCCTGATGCCGGTCAGTGCCGCGATCTGCTTGGCCGAGGCCAGGTCGTCGCTGGGCATCATCGGCCCGGTCACGGTGATCGCGATGGCGTCGTCGCCGACCGCGTCGCGCGCGGCGCGACAGAGAAAGCTGCTGTCGACGCCACCCGAGAAGGCGACCGCCACGCGACCGTGCGCGGCGATCACCTCGAGGAGGCGGCGGTACTTGTCGTCGAGTGTGGAGGGGGAGGAACTCACGGCGCGGATGGTAGACCGCCTTTGTGCGTCGCGCCAGCGGCCGAGGCCAGAGGAAAGACCGATGGATGCATCGAACCGCCCGCCCGAACCGACTCAGCTTAGAAACGGCAGTTCGGGCAGGTCACAGAGGCGAAGGAGAGACGGAAGGAGATCACAGAGGGGAACTTGGGTATTCGCAATGTGGTTCGGCCTACTCACCCAAATGGTGAGCCTCGCCGGCTTCTAGTTTTCTCCGAACTCTTTGTGCACTCCTGCCTTACCTCTGTGACCTCAGTGTCCAACTGCCTTGTTTAGACTCAGGCAGCGCCGACCGCGGCGGCATCCTCGCGGATGAAGGCCAGCAGGCGTTTCGCGAAGGCATCGCAGAGCGCCACCTTCTCGAATTGCTGCGGCCGCAGGGTGCGCTGGAGCACCAGATGGTCGGAGACGCCCCAGAGCGGCAAAATGCCACCGAAGAAGAACCCCGCCGCGCGCAACCGCTCCGCCGCCCATGGCGCCGTGGCCTGCTCCAGCGGCAGACACACCTGGATCGCATGGCACTGCGGATGCGCCGCCATGGCCGCCGCGACCTCTGCCGGCAAATCGGCGCCGATGGTCTCCACCGTCAGCCGCAGCGCCCGGGAGAGTTGTTGAACCTTCACTACGCCGGTCGGAACCTCCGGGGTTTGCCCGGCCGTAACGACGGAGCGCTCAAGCTGCAGGTTCCCGTAAAGCTCCTGCGCGATCACGGCATAACACTCCGGCAGATGCACCGAGCACGGGGTCCGGTTGTAGACGATGAAGAGAAACAGGATCGAGGTCTCGACCGCCTGCTCGCCGTCGAAGTTGGTGAAGCCGTCGAGGTCGAGCGCCGCCGGCCGCATCGCGCGCTTGCGCCCCGCATACTGCGTGTAGATGTGGTTGCAGACCGTCGTGCCGTAGATCGTGTCGGGGTCGCGGGCCTGGCACTCGGCCCAGAGGCGCTCGATGACCGGCCGGGCGAGATCGCCCTTGCGGTACGCCTCGATCACCATCGTGCCGCCGACTTCCCAGGCGCGCCGGTTCGGGCCGAAGTGGAACGCGGAGGTTAGCGCCGCCACTTCACCCTTCGGCGTCACCGCGAGCACGCTGAGCAGCTCCTCCGCCTCCACCGCCGCCACGATCTGCTCGGGCTCGTAGACATACGGCATGGGGAAGGTGTCGCGATAGACTTGGTGATAGCAACGGGCGAAGGCCTCGGCATGGCGCGGCTCGAACGGCACGATCTCCACGGATTGTCCCGGTTCGATGGTGACAGGATGCTGGTTGAGGTGGTCGAGGTAGGAGGCCATGGGGACGGAGCGTTCAGGATTTTGTCGGGGCAAAGAGGGCGGCAAACGACCGGCGGAAACCCGCCATGTGGGGCTCGGGCAGCAGGCTCACCCGGATCCAACCCGGCAGACGGAAGGCGGTCAACGTGCGGACAACATAGCCGCATCGCAGGAGCTTCTTGTACAGCAGCGTGTCGGGGATCGGCACCTGGATCATCAGGTAGTTCCCCTCGCCCACCACGGTGCGGAACCCGAGCTCCCGGCAGACCTCGACCAGCCGCGCCTTCCCCTCTCCCACCATCGCGCGGGTCGCGACGATCAGCTCGCCGTCGTGGTCCAGCGCCCGCTGCGCCGCCTGCTGGGCGAGCGAGTTCACGGAGTACACGACATAGGTCTTGCGGATCAGCGCCACCAGCTCGGGCGCCGCCGCCAGATAGCCGACCCGCAGGGCCGCGAGCGCGTACATTTTCGAGAACGTCCGGAAGACGACGAGGTTCGGGTAGCGGTCGATCAACTGGAGCCCGTCGGGGTAGTCCGGCCGATCGACATACTCGCAGTACGCCTCGTCGAGCACCACCACGCAGCGCCCGTCGAGCCGGTCGAGAAACGCCGTGAGCGTCCCACGATCCCAATACAGTCCCGTCGGGTTGTTGGGGTTGCAGAGAAAGACCACCTTCGTGCGGCCGTCGATGGCGGCGAACACCGCCGCGGGGTCCCAGGTGAAATCGGCCTGCAGCGGCACGAGCCGCGCCTCGAGTCCCGAGAAGGTGGCGACCCACTCGTAGACGGCGTAGGTCCGGTCCGCGGCGACGATGTTGTCGCCCGCCTCGCAGAAGGCCTTGATCAGGCAGGTGATCGCCTCGTTGGAGCCGTTGCCCACGAGGAACTGCCCGGGGTCCTTCCCGAAGCGCCGCGCCAACGCCTCGCGCAGATAGTAGCTGTCCCCGCTGGGATAGATCGGGATCTGCCCGGTATCCGCCGCCTGGAGCAACGCCCGCACCTCCGGCGCCGGACCGACCAGGTTCTCGTTGTTGTTGAGGCGCACCAGCCGCTCGATCCCGTACCGGCGGCACAGCTCCGGATCGGGCGGGCTGGGCACGTACGGCTCGAACGCCCGGATGTGCTCCGGCACCAGACGCGTGAAGCGGTCATCCATGGTGGGCCAGCACGAGGATGTCGCCGGCCCCGGCGCCGGGTTCGAGACCGACCGCGACAAAGCCGGCCGCGTGGAACACGCCCGCCGCCGCCGCCTGCCAGCCATGGTGGAGATCGCAACGGGCCAGGATTCGCCCCATCCCCTCGCGCCGCAGCAAAGCCACATGCGCCGCGATGTTCGCCGCGAGATCGGCCCCCGCCACCAGCGGCCGCAACGTCGCCTGCCGGCCCGGCCGGTCGAACTCCACGCCGAGCACGCTCGCCCCGACCGGCAAGCTCTCCAACGCCGGCGCCGGCACCAGATCGCGCACGAGGAACAGCTCGTCGTAGACTTTCTCGAGGACGCCGCGCAACGCCTCCGGGCAGCGGATCACGCCACCGGCGTCCTCCTGGATCTGGCGCAACAACTGGGGCGGTGCGGCGTCCCCCGGAAACTGGATCCGTTCGAACAGCTCGCGCGGGGTGTCGACCGTTGCCCGCCCGGCGCACACCGACTGCACCGCCGTCCTGCCCAGCCGCGCCAGCATGCCCTCGCAAAGCAGCCGCGCCGTCTCCTCGCGCCTGTCGCCGAAGACATAGGGTCCGAAAAACCGGGCGCTGCGCTGGGTGGGCAACGCCCAATAGAGCCAGCCGGCCACCCGCCCGGCGGCATCGGCGGCGAGCACCATGTCGTATCCGCCGGCCGATTTCAACGCGGCCAACCGGGCCGGAGTCGCCACCAAGCCCTCGCGCGCCTCCGGCGGCGTCGCCGCCAGCGTCTGCGCGCACGCGAGCTCGAGCAGGTCCGCGGTGAGCGCTGTCACCAACACCGGCCCACCCGCGAGCGCGGTGGGCGGCGGGACCGCCGCGACCTCCGGAAAGGGGCGGTCGTGCCGCAGCGTGATCGTGATCCGGCCCGCGGCGATCTCGACCGCGAGGTCGTCCACCATGCGGGCGGCCAGATACAGCCCCAGACCGGCCGCATCCGCGTCGGCCACGAACTCGGACCGGTCGGTCGCGAGGTTGAAGTGTCGCAGGTCGATGCGCTGCTCGGGGATGGTGAAGCGCAGCGCGAGCCCGGTCGCCGTCGTTTCCAGACCCGCGGAGATCGGCCGGCCCGCGAGAGCCGGCGCCAGATGGGCGACGAGCTCCTCGGTCGCGAGGGTGAGCTGCCCGGCCCGCGCCTCCCCGAGCCCGTGCCGCACCGCCAACTGCTCCACCAGGCCCGCGAGCGGCGCGGCGAAGAAGGCATCGGCGGGAAACTGCAGAGTGAAGAGCGGGGCGGCCCCGGCGGCGGGCGGATCGGAAATGGGGGAGATCATCGTTGAATCGAAGGGTCAACTACAACAGCGCGATCGAGGGGCGCGATCCGGCACGGCCTCCACACCGGGCAGCGGCCACACCGGAAACGTTGCCGCCACCTTGGCGACGACCGCCGCGACAAACAATCCGCGAAAACCCGACCACGCGACCACCGCACCGGCCGGCCATGGCCCGATGACGAACCCTCCCTGGAAACGGCCGGGCCAGCGGTCGGTCGTTCATGCGGGCAAAAGTCGGAAGAGCAGGTTGCCGACGAGTTGCCGTCGGTAGTGCGCGCTCGCCCGCACGTCGTCGATCGGCGACGCCGCCGCTCGCGCCAACGCCGCCGCCGCCCCGAGCGACTCCCGGCTCAGGGTCCGCCCGACCAGCGCCGCCTCGGCCTCGGGCGAGCCCACGATGACCGGCCCCACGCTCCCCCAGGCCAAGCGCGCTTCGGCCACGCGCCCCTCGTCGTCGAAGCGCAACAACGCCGCCAGGCTGGCGACCGCGATCGCCAGCGCCTGCCGGCGACCGACCTTCTCGAAATGTTGCGTCGCAAAGGCCCGGCTGTCGGGGACGTGCACCCCGACCAGCAGTTCGCCCGGCTGCAGCGTCGTGCGCCCGGGCCCGGTGATGAAGCCGGCCATGTCCACCTCGCGGGCACCACCGGCGGAGCGCAACAGGAGGCGTGCGCCAAGCACATGGAGCGCCGGCAGCGTGTCGCCCGCCGGCGACGCCGTGCAGAGGTTGCCGCCCAACGTCGCCATCGTGCGCAGCGCCGGTCCGCCGACGGTCGCCGCCGCGGCCGCCAGGACCGGGCAATGGCGCGCGACCAGCGGATCCTGCGCCAACCGCGCCATCGACACGCCCGCCCCGATGAGGAGCCCGTCGCCGGAGGCCACGATCTCCCGCAGTCCGCCCAGACGCTCCAGACAGACCAGCGGCCGCGTATCGGCCGATCCATGGCGCAGGCGCACGAGCAGATCGGTGCCGCCCGCCATGAGGCGCGCGTCCGGATGCGCGTGCTGCAGGGCGAACAGTTCCGCCGCCGTGCTCGGGAAAAACACGGGCCTCATGGCGCCTCCTCCCCGGCCCGTTCCACCGCATCCACGATCTTCACATAGCCGGTGCAGCGGCACAGGTTGCCGGCCAGCGCACGCCGGATCGCTTCCCGGTCGGGCCGGCGCACGCCGCGCAGCAACGCCAGCGCGGCCATCTCCATGCCCGGGATGCAATACCCGCATTGCACCGCACCGGCGGCGACGAACGAGGCCACGAGGCGCTTCCCCGTCGGCGTGGACTCCAGCGACTCCGGCGTCTCGACCACGCGCCCCTCGAGCTGGGCCGCGAGCAGCAGGCAGCCGAGCTTGGGCTCGCCGTCCACGAGGAGGGTGCAGGCCCCGCACTCGCCGGTGCCGCAACCTTCCTTCGTGCCGAGCAGCCCGAGATCCTCCCGGAGCAGGTCGATCGCACGCCGGTCCGCCGCCACGGCGGTGCGCACGGGCTGGCCGTTGAGGGTGAAGGACAGTTCGGGGGAGTTCATCGCGTCGAAGAAATTTGGCCACACTCGCACGATTCCCGGGCGGCCAGCACCGCCTCCGCGAGCAGCGGCGCGCCGACCAGGCGGCCGCAACCGGCGGCGGCGACGGCGTTGGCGATGGCGGGCAACGGACCGTTCATCGCGACCTCGCCGATGCCCTTCATGCCGAAGGGGCCGGTCTCCTCCGTCTCGGCGGTGCAGGCCTCGGAGACGACATCCGGCAGGTCCAGGCTGGTCGGGATGAGATAGGTCGAGAAATCGCGGGTCTGCACCCGGCCGCCGCGGGTGACGAAGTCCTCCTGCAACGCGTAGCCGATCCCCTGCGCCACGCCGCCCTGGATCTGCTGGTCGAACATCGAGGGGTTGAGCACCCGCCCGCCATCCGTCACCGCCAGATAGTCGACCACGGTGATGGCCCCGGTGAGTTCGTCGATTTCCACGCCGGCCAGATGCGCCGCGTAGGAGAAGATCACATGGGGGAAGCCGATGAAGAACCCCTGGCCGGTCGGCGGAATCGGTTTGCACACCGGCGCCACGAACTGGCCGAGGCAGACGCGCTCCTCGGGCGCCATGATCTGGGCCAGCCGCTCCAGCGGTGCCACGCGGCCCGTGGGCCCGTGCCGCACCCCGCCCGGCTCGAGCACGAGGTCGTCGTCGCGGTCGAGGAAGAGCAGCAGCCCCGCGCGATTGAGCAGCCGGCTGCGCATCTCCTCGCAGGCCCGCACGAGCGCCTGCCCGTACGTGTAGGTCGTGCGCCCCGCCGAGGAGGAACCCGAGGGATAGCTGGTCCGCGTATCCGGTTGCACCACATCGACCCGCTCCGCGCCCTGCCGGAGAATCTCGCCGGCGATCTGCACGAAAGCGCTGCTGTTGCCCTGCCCCATGTCGGCCACGGCGTTGTGCACGGTGAAGCGGCCGTCGGCGCCGAGCACGATCTTGGCGACCGCGCAGTCGCGCACGCCGCCCCCGTAGCCGGCCGCGTTGAACACCGCGGCCAAACCGACCCCGCGCCGCTTGCCGGCCGGGGCGCCGGCCGCCCAGCTGTCGCGCTCGCGCCACCACGGATGCCGCCCGAGCTGCTCGAGGCAGGCCCTGATGCCCGTCGAGGTGCCGAGGGTCACGCCGGCGCCGTTGGTGTCGCCCCGGACGAGGGCATTGCGCAACCGCAGTTCGAGCGGATCCATCCCGAGTTTCTCGGCGAGCTGGTCCATCAACGACTCGAAGGCGAACGTCACCTGGCAGACGCCGAACGCGCGCATCGCGCCGCCCACCGGGTTGTTCGTAAAGACGCACTTCCCCTCCACCAGCACGTGGGGGACACGGTACGGCCCGGTGGCATGCTCCATGCCCAGCTCCATGACCTCGGCGCCGAGGTGGGCGTAGGCACCGGTGTCGTACCACACCCGCGCATGGAGCGCATGAAGCCGGCCGTCGGCATCGGCGCCGACCCGGTAGCGCATGCGGCAGGCATGGCGTTTGTATCCGGCCTGAAAACTCTCCTCGCGGCTCCAGCTCATCTTCACCGGCCGACCGCCGGCATGCAGCGCCGCCAGCCCGAGCAGGCACTGCACGGTGGCGCCGTCCTTGCCGCCGAAACCGCCCCCGAGGCTGGGGGCGACCACATCGATCCGGTGGAACGGAATCCCGAGCGCGTGGCCGATCTCGAAGCGGTCGCGGAACGGCGACTGCGTCGAGACCTCGAGAAAAAGACGCCCGTCCGGCTCGACGCGGGCGAAGCCGCTCTCCGTCTCCAAGAATCCATGCGCCTGGACGGGGGTCGAGAACTCGCCCTCGACGACCACCGCGCAGCCGTCCAGCGCCGCCGCCCCGTCGCCCTTGGTGATCGTCGCCGCGGCCAGCAGGTTCCCCGCGTGGTCGGCGTGCACCAGCGGCGCGCCCGCGGCCAACGCCTCGTCGAGCGTGAAGACGCCGGGCACATCCTCCATCCGCACCCCGACCAGCGTCGCGCCGTGCTGCGCGGCCTCGCGGGTCTCGGCGAGCACGAGCGCGACGGCATCGCCCACGCAACGGGTGCACTCGCCGACGGGAACCAGCACCGGCGTATCCTTTTGGATGATTCCGTATCGGTTGGCGCCGGGCACATCGGCGGCCACCAGCACCTTCACCACGCCCGGGCAGGCCAGCGCGGGCACGAGGTCGAGCGCCAGCAGGCGCGCCGAAGGCCGGCCCGGTCGCACCGCCTGCGCCCAGAGCAGGCCGGGCGGATAGGCGTCGGCCGCGTAGTGCTCGCGTCCCGTCGCCTTCGCGCGGGCATCCGCGCGAGGTTCGGGCCGGCCCACGCGCAGCGGATCCGGAGCGGTCGGCGCGGCCGGCGGCACGTTCACGCCAGCGCCTCCGCGACAGTGGCGCGGAGCGGGAAGATGTCGGAGAAGCCCGACATGTCGAAGACCTGCAACACGCTCGGCTGGAGCGCGCAGAGGCAGAGCCGATGGCCGGCGGCGACCACGCGCTTGTTCAGCACGAGAAACGCGCGCAGGCCGGCGCTGCTCACGTAGTTCAGCTTGGTGCAATCGAAGAGGAACGCGGTGCTGCCGTTGCCGAGCAACGCGGCGACCTCGGCCTCGAAGGCGGCGCTGCTGGCGATGTCGAGGCGACCCTCGACGGCGATGACGGTGCTGTTTCCTTGTTGGTGGAAGACGATGGGCATGGGAAAGCGGGGCGAGCGCCGAAAGGTCTAGGGCGCCAACGCGAGGGGCGGAAGGCAATAACGAGGCCGAAGACAAGCCGTCGGCGGCGACACGCCGGAAGACACACCGCAATGCCGCAGTCGGATGCCGAAGCCGTCCGGCCCTGTAGGCCAGGGCGCCGACCTGGCCCGTGGCGGCGCTCGTGAGAGCATCGCGCCGTGGCGGAACGCGTCAGAGTTTCGACCTTCAGAGGAGTGGAACCACTAACGGGCCACGCCAACGGCGCGTCCTTGGAAATGCCCTCCGCCTGATCGGCTCCGGGATGAGGTGGTCGGGCCCACTGATCGCGGGCAGATCCCGTGGCGCTGCACGTGGGAGCAGCGATGCCCCGTGCCTGCGATCCGTCCTCCGCCCGGTGGGTCGGGCTCTTTGCCCGACAAAGTATTGAACCGCAAAGCACGCAAAGATCACAAAGACCGGACAAGTGTCCCACGCCTGCGGTAGAGTCGCCGCTCATCGGACCGCCTCCGATCCGACCTCAGTATATCACCACGGAGCACACAGAGCGCACAGAGTCCGCGCCAATCGAGGCTGGCGATTCCGTCGTGGCGCGGCTCTTCAGACCGCGTTCCGAGGTACGGGCAGGTCACAGAGACGGAGGAGAAACCAGAGATCGGAACGAAGATGTGGCGTTGCACGCCAGAGCAGCGATCTTTCGGCCACCGGAATAGTGAAACCACTAACGCACACTGACGGGCACTAAGCCGTAGTGATTCGAGTGACGAGGGACGAGCGTCGAGGACCGGAGTTTCGGAGGCGGATCGAGAGCACCCTCGGGCATTCGCCTTGTGCACAATTGGATTGGCGCTCGCCACCGTAGCTGGACGGCGAAGCCGTTCAGCCAATCTGCCGATGAACGCCGACCTGGCCCGTGGCGCTGCTCGTGAGACCATCGCGCCGTGGCGGAACGCGTGAGCGTTTCGACCTTCAGAGGGGTTGAACCACTTATATGCACTGATGGGCACTGATGCGGATCGGCCCATGGCGCTGCTCGCCAGAGCAGCGAGCATTCTGCCCCCGGAATGTTGAAACCACTAACGCACACTGACGGGCACTAACCCGTAGTCATTCAGCCGAGTGACGAGGGACGAGCGTCGAGGGCCGGAGTTTCGGAGGCAGATCGAGAGCACCCTCGGGCAATCGCCTTGTGCACAATTGGATTGGCGCTCGCCACCGTAGACGGCGAATGCCGTTCAGCCATCTGCGGATGAACGCCGATCCGACCCATGGCGATGCGCTGTAGGCCACCGCGCCGAGGTGGCAATCCGCAGCGGCAGGAGCTCAGGCTTTCGATCCTTCGATCCCCGAAGACGAGTGGAACCACTTATCCCAAATTCAGCAGTTGGACACAGAGGACTCAGAGGCAAGACAGGAGAGCACAGAGAGCCCGGAGAGTTCGGAGAGAATATGGTTCGTCGCGCGGTTCACCTCTGGGGTGAGTGTACCAACTCGCGGCGTTATGTTGCCAAACACCTCTCCGTGTTCTCCCTCCGGCTCTCCTCGGCCTCTGTGAC
>JAEZUE010000011.1 GCA_023443455.1 Verrucomicrobiota bacterium | reverse complement strand
ACGATGATGCCCTTGGCGTGGCCGTCGACGACGACCAGGTCGAGCATCTCGGCGTGCGTGAACATCTGCACGGCGCCGCGGGCGATCTCCTTGTTCAGGGCCGAGTAGGCGCCGAGGAGGAGCTGCTGGCCGGTCTGGCCGCGGGCGTAGAACGTGCGGGAAACCTGGGCGCCGCCGAAGGAGCGGTTGGCGAGCAGGCCACCGTATTCACGGGCGAAGGGCACGCCCTGCGCCACGCACTGGTCGATGATGTTGGCGCTGACCTGCGCGAGGCGGTAGACGTTGGCCTCGCGGGCGCGGAAGTCACCACCCTTGAGGGTGTCGACGAACAGGCGGTACACGCTGTCGCCGTCGTTCTGGTAGTTCTTGGCGGCATTGACGCCGCCCTGGGCGGCGATCGAGTGGGCGCGGCGCGGGCTGTCGTGGTAGACGAAGCACTGCACGTTGTAGCCGAGCTCGGCGAGCGTGGCCGCGGCGGAGGAACCGGCGAGACCGGCACCGACGACGATGACCGTGTACTTGCGGCGGTTGTTCGGGGCGACGAGCTTGCCCTGGGCGATGTGGTTGTCCCACTTCTGCGCGAGCGGACCGGCGGGGATCTTGGCGTCGAGTTTCATTGGGCGGGCGACGAAAGGGTTGTCAGTTGGAGTGGCTGGCGGGCGCGTGGACGGCGGCCGCGGTCGGGCAGCAGCTGGAGCAGCCGCCGACCTTGACCACGCCGGCGAGGACCGAGGCGGGGATCGCGATGCTGCCGAGGATGTAGACGACGGCGAACAGGCGGGTGACCGCGCGGAGGAAGCAGCCCCAGGTGCTGGTGCGCAGGCCGAGCGACTGGAAGGCGCTCTCGAAGCCGTGCCAGAGGTGGATGCCGAGCAGCGTGACGGCGACGATGTAGAAGAGCGAGACGAGCGGCTTCTGGAAGCCGAGGACCATCATCGAATGCACGTCGTGCACGACCGCGCCCTTGCCCACGATGGTGAGGCCGAAGAGGTGGAAGTCCTGCGTCATCGTGTAGTGCTCGAGCTGGGTCTTGAACGTCTCGGCGCCGGCCAGGCCCACGGTGAAGTGGAGGATGTGGTACACGATGAAGGCAAAGATCACGAAGCCGGACCAGCGCATGGTGCGCGAGGCCCAGGAGGCCTCGATGAAGCGCTTCACCCCGTACTGCACCGGGCGCGCCTGGCTGTTTTCGAGGGTGAGCTGGATCGCGGCCCACACGTGGAGGGCGACGATGCCGAGCAGGCTCAGGCGCACCACCCACAGCATGGGCCCGAGGCCCTGCAGGAAGGAGGCGTAGCCGTTGATCTTGTCCGGATGGGAGAAGATCTGGAGGTTGCCGACGAGGTGGCCACCGGCGAAGCCGAGGAGGGCCAGACCGGTCAGCGCCATGATGTATTTCTTCCCCAGGGAGGAGCAGAAGATATTTCGGACGAGGCTCATTGCGGGTGTACGTTGAAAAGGCGTGAGTCGCGGAAAACGAAAACGGCGACGCTAGGGCCGGCCCCCTCGCGGGCAATTCCTTATTAGGGGAAATTGCAGCGCGGCCGACTGCCATTCCCCCTGCTAAAGTCCCTCGCCCTGAAGCGATTTCATGGGAGCGGCGAACAATCGGGCAGCGGAATTGCCGGCGACACCGAGCCGCAGGCGTCCCTGCCCGCGGGTTTTGGCATCCGCCAGCAAGTCGGCTCCATCCGACCTCGCCGGCACGGAGGCTGGCGCCACGACCGATCCGACCACCCCTGCGGGCGCCGCCTACAGCTTCGCGCCCACGCCGAGCGGCTTGAGCAACGCAAACTTCCCGCTCGCGGCCGGGGCGATGAGCTTCTTGCGCGCCATCGTCACGCGGGCACCGTCGCCCAGGAGCGCCGCCACCGCGTCGGCCACGTGAGCACCGGCGCTGTGCTCGGCCACATAATCGAGTTTCCACGCAGTCTCCCCGGTCTGGCTGAGGCAATAGTGCCAGCAGGCGAAGTCGTCGGGCAGCGCGCGGTCGATGTCGGCCGGGGAAACCAGCGAGCCGTCGCGCCGGAAATGCAGGTCACGCTCGCGTCCGGCGAGGCGGAAGCCGCTCGGGAAGCGCTGCACGATGTCGCCGGTGAGGTAGCGCAGCAACGGCATCGCCTCGCGTCCGCGCGTCGTCACCACGATCTGGAACACCTCGGGGAGATTCCGAAACGGCACGAGCTCGACGAACACGTTCGCGTCGATCGGCCGCGAGTTGTCGGCGAAGGCGTCGCCGATGAAGATGTAGCCGGCCTCGGTCGAGCCGTAGAGGTCGACCTGCGGCGCGGGGAACGCCTCGGCGATGCGGCGGCCGTGCTCGCGGCTGGCCTTGCCGTAGGTGAGGATGACGACCTTCACGCTGGGCACGCGGACCTTGCGCTTGAGCACCGCGCGGGCGAGCAGCGAGAGGTAAATCGGTTCGCCCTCGAGCACCTCCGGCTGCGTGGCCTGCAGCTCGAGCACGATCCGGTCCCACTCGCTCTCGAGGAAGACGAATGGATCGCTGTGCAGGTTGAGGTAGACCGTGTTCTCGATGAAACGCTGCGGGAATTCGAAATCCTCGTACGGGCAGAGGTTGCTGGAGCAGCCCACCGGCGCGAGGATCGCGCGGCGCCCCATCTTTTCGGCGTAGGGCGCCAGCAGCGGATGCGCCGCATAGGCCCGAGACGTCTGCGCCGGCCACCAGCTGCGCTCCATGATCACCGTCATCGGCCCCTGCGTGGTGCCCGAGGTCGACTCGTACTCCCACTCCTCACGCTGCACCTTCGCATCGACCTCGGCACAATCGTCGAAAAACGCGCAGTGCCCGCGCTCGACGATCTCGCCCTTGGTCAGCAACGGGATGCCCGCATAGCCCGCCCAATGCAGCCGGTCGCCCTCGAGATTGTGGCGTTTCGCATAGAGCGGGCTGCGTTCGTAGATCGCGCGGATCTCGCTCTCGAGCGCCGACGGCACGAAGCCGTTGACGGCAGAACCGAGTGCTGGCGTGGAATTCGCGAAGTGCGGAAGGGCGGCGGACTGCATCGTGGAGGAGGCGCCAACAAAGAGCGCCGACCCACCGTGTCAAACCGCCGGCGGCATCCGCCCGGCGCGCCACGCCTGCAGGAAGAACAGCCCATCCACCACCAGCGAGTGCTTGATCTCACCGCGCTCGGCGCGCGCGATCACCTCGTCGATCGGCAGAATGCTCAGCTCGATCTCCTCGTTCGGGTCGAGTTTCGGCTCCCCCACCCGTTCGCAACCTTCGACCAACACGATGTGGCAAACGTTGCCCTGGATCGCGGGGTTCGGCCGGATCTGGGCGAGCAAACGCGCCGAGCGCCCCGCATAACCGGTCTCCTCGCGCAGCTCGCGCAGGCCCGCCGCCACCGGCTCCTCGCCGGTCTCGATCACGCCGCCGGGAATCTCGAGGGTGAAGTCGTGGATACCGAAGCGGAACTGGCGAACCATGAGCATCCGCCCGTCGTCGGTGAGGGCGAGCACGTTGACCCAGTCGTTGGCCTCGATGATGACAAACTCCCCCTCCCGCCGGTCCCGCGGATGCCGATAGCGGGTGCGCCGCACGCGAAAGACCCGAAAATGATCGATGGCGGCATCGGCCAGGCGCTCCCAGACGCTGAGGCGCACCGGTGGATTCGAGTGTTCGGGTTGGGTCATAAAAAAGCCTCCCGCGCCGAAGGCTCGGGAGGCGAAAGGGTTCAGGGCGATTACTTCGGGAGGTTGATCACCTGCCCGACCTTCATCTTTGTCGGTTCGAGGCCGGGATTGGCCGCGAGGAGTGCGTTCACCGAAACGCCGTGCGCACGAGCGATCTTCGCCGGGTAGTCGCCGGACTTGACCGTGTAGGTGCCACCGGGACCGGCCTTGGCCGGAGCGGCGTCGCCCTCCTTGCCCTTCGCCGCCGCGGCGGCGGCCGGGCCGGGCGCGGAAGTGCGGGCCGAGGCGAGCTTGTTGAGATCGGTGCGGATGCTGCCGATCTCGGCCGTAACCGCATCGAAACCACGCTGGGTCTGTGTCGCGAGATTGGTGACAGAGCTCGAGGCCCGGGAGGCGGCATCGCGCGCGGCCGTGGCGTCGCCCGCCATGCTGTCCACCTGGTTCTTGATCGCGGCAACCTCACCGGAGAGCTTCTTGACCTGGTTCAGCTTGACCATCGCCACGCCGCCCAGAATGACGCCGAGGCCGCCAAGAATGGCAGCAACCATCGGAAGGATGCTGGGGTTGTTCTCGCGAGAAATAGTATCCATGGAGTGAAAAAGTAGGAGACGACGGATATCCACCCGCGGGAGCAAAGCAAGCAGTTTACGGCACGGCGTTTACGTGCGAATTCCGGGCGCACGCACGCCGGAGCCCAACGGAAGCGTTGACACCGCCCGCCCGGAGCCGAGTCTTCGCACCACTTCGGTCCGGGGCGTAGCTTAGCCTGGTAGAGCGCCTGCTTTGGGAGCAGGAGGTCGAGAGTTCGAATCTCTCCGCCCCGACCATTTGGAGACCGCGCTGGCCACCGGGCGGTCGCGACACAAAAAAGCGCCCCGCGGAAAAGGGGCGCTCGAACCAGGGAAAACGATGTCGGCTCAGTTCGAGCCGGGCAGGTTGAGCGTGAGGCCGGCATCGCCTGCCGCAGCCGACGACTCCGCCGCGGCGGCCGGTGCCGGCGGCAAGCCCATGCGCAGGACCATCGCCCGCTGCAACCATGCTCCTTGCAGATCGACGCTCTGCAACTCGTCGAGCTCCTTGCGCGCATCCTCGACCCGCCCCGCCTCGACCGCGATCACCGCGAGATGATAGCGCGCTTCGGCCCGGGTGGAGGCCGGCAACGCCATGTCGTCGACGATCGCCTTGAAGGAAGTCTCGGCCGTCGCCTTGTCGCCCCCGAGCGACTGGCTGAACGCCTCGCCGATGCGGGCGCGGCCGCCAAAAGCGCTGCCGACGGTCAACGGCCCCGCCTTCGCGTAGTCGGCCGCCGCATCGGTGTAGTTGCCGGCCTTGAACGCGATGTCGCCCATCGCGAGCCAAGCCAGACCGGCAAGCTTGTGGTCGGGATGCGCGGCGGTGAACGCGGCGAGCTTCGCCGCATCGTTCTCGGCCTGGGCAAACTCCACCCCGATCGCCTTCTCGCGGCGGTCGATGTAGTGCAGCACCAGCTCCTTGCCGACGAGCACCACCACGATCAGCGCACAGGTCAGCAGGATGGTATTCTTGTTCTCGATCCAGAACACCTGCACCTTCTCCTCGAAGGTGGGCTCGGACACGGGAACGCCGTCGGCCGAAACGACCTCGAGTTCGTCGCTGGGCTTGGGGGAGTTGGATTTCGGGGTCGGCTGGCGGCTCATGGAAATGGAGTTTTCGACTGGAAAAGGGGCGAAGCGGTAACAAAGCCCCGCGGCCCCGTCCAGCCTCTTCCCGAACGGAACCGGCCGCGCGCCCCCGAACGGATACCGCGGAAGCCCTCGCCTCGCCCGGAAATCGAGGCCCGGAACACCACGCGCTGGGGGCATCCCCCCGGACCAGACTTCCGCCTTCGGGCCCCACGTCCAGCCCCGGAATTGAGTGATACCCGGCAGAGCCACAAGCACTTGAGAATTTTATACTTGTGTCATGCGCTTCAACAGTCAGTCCGCTTCCGTCCTGGTCGCCATCGTGGGGTGTTTCCTCTTCGCCGTGGGAGGCTTCATGCTGTTCCCGGTCGCCCTCGATCTGTGGGAACACGGCACGAACAAACGGGCGGCGTAGGCTCGCCGCTCCGGCGCAGATTGCGCGGCATTCGCTCCGTCGATCCGGCGATTCCGCCCGCCGCGCGATCACCACTCGACCAATCACCCCTCGCCCGCGCGCGCACCGCGCCTGTCTCAGTCGTGATGATGCAGTCGAGGGGCGAGCGCCAAACCATCGGTGGCGAGCTTCCGGCACGAGTGCTTCGCTCGATCTACTCTGGGATCGGCCCCTCGACGCTCGTCCCTCGTCACTCGACCGAATGCTTGGCTCAGTCGAACACCACGGTCTTGCGTCCGTACACGAGCACGCGGTGGTCGAGGTGCCAGCGCACGGCCTGCGCGAGCACCAGGCGCTCGAGATCGCGGCCCTTGCGGATGAGATCCTCGACGCCATGGCGGTGCGTCACCCGCGCCACGTCCTGATGGATGATCGGGCCATCGTCGAGCACCGCGGTCGCATAGTGCGCGGTAGCACCGATGAGTTTCACGCCGCGCTCGTGGGCCTGATGGTACGGCTTGCCGCCCGCAAACGCCGGCAGGAACGAGTGATGGATGTTGATCACCGGGCAACCGACATTGGCCAGAAACTCGGGCGAAAGCACCTGCATGTAGCGGGCCATCACGACCAGATCGGCACCGAGCTCGCGGCACAGCGCAATCTGTTTCGCCTCGGCCTCGGCCTTCGTCGCCGCGGTCACCGGAATATGGTGATACGGCAAACCGTAGCCCGCGGTCGCCGCGGCGAGGTCGGCGTGGTTCGAGACCACCGCCACGAAGTCCCCGTTGAAATCGCCCGCCTTCCACCGCAGCAAAAGGTCGTGGAAGCAGTGGTCGAACTTGGAGACGAAGAGCACCATCTTCGGCCGCACGGTCGACACCCGCACATCGGTCTTCATGCCGAGGCTGTCGCCGAAGGTCGCAAACTCGCGCATGTCCAGCGCCGCGTCGCCCTCGGGCACCCACTCCATGCGTTGGAAGAACACGCCCGCCACCTCGTCGCGATGCTGGTCGGCGTGGAGGATGTTGCCACCCCGCAGCGAGATCCAACCGGCGACCTGGGCCACGAGCCCGCGGCGGTCGGGGCCATGCAAGAGAGCGGTGATGATGGGGGCGGAGGATACGGCGGCGGAAGACACGATGCGCAAATGGCTAGAGGCCTCCCCCGCCCGCGGCAAACCCGAGTTTTCGCCCGATGCGAAACCGGAACCAAACGCATCCGCCAGATCGCTCCCGGCAGCCAAGCCCCGGCGCGCCCACGCCTGCGTTAGGATCGCACCTCGCGCTTAAACCTCAGCCGGCACGCAAACCCGTGGCGCAGGCGTCCCTGCCTGCGATCCTCGACTCCTCCAGTACCCCAGCCCGAACCCAACCTCGCCGGCACGGAGGCCGGCGCCACGACCGTCCCGCCAACAATCGCTCGCGCCCCTGCTGCAAGCGCACTGCAGCGCCCCCGTCTGCGCCTCAGCCGGCACGCAAAACCGTGGCGCAGGCGTCCCTGCCTGCGATCCTCGACTCCGCCAGCACCCCAGCCCGAACCCAACCTCGCCGGCACGGAGGCCGGCGCCACGCCCGTCCGGCCAGCCTCGTCGCGGCGATCCGGCGACAAGCGCCGGCCCGACCGCAAGTGCACAGCTCGTGTCACCGACTTCGCACCACGCCTGCGGTAGGGTCGGACCTCGTGTCCGCACCGCATGAGCCTCTGCCGGCACGCAAAACCGTGGCGCAGGCGTCCCTGCCTGCGATCCCCGACTCCTCCCGCTACCCGGCTCGCACCCAGTCCCGCCGGCACGGAGGCCGGCGCCACGACCGTCCCGCCGGTCTCGTCGCGGCGATCCGGCGACAAGCGCCGGCCCGACCCCAAGCGCACAGCTCGTGTCCCCCACTCTGCACCACGCCCGCGGTAGGGTCGGACCTCATGCCCGCACCGCTTGAGCCTCGGGCGGCACGCAAAACCGTGGCGCAGGCGTCCCTGCCTGCGATCCCCGACTCCTCCAGTACCCCAGCCCGAACCCAACCTCGCCGGCACGGAGGCCGGCGCCACGACCGTCCGGCCAGCCTCGTCGCTCCGGTCCGGCGGAAAGCGTCGCCCCTATCGGGGGCGCCAGCCCACGCCCATTAGTGGCCGTTAGTGGTCCCCCTCCCCTCCGGTTTCCGCCGGTCTCCGCCGCACAGGCGCGGCGCCCAGCTCACCCCCGCCCCGATTTCACCGCGCCGTCACACATCGGCGTAACGCGCGCTTGCCGGGCCGCGTCACCGGCCGCACCTCTGGGCTTTGCGCCCACCTCCGGGCCGAGCGGCCATCGCCGGTTTTCTCCTCCGCTTGATGCACCGCCGGGGCTTCCCTGCCCCGCGAACCTCGCGGACCCGTTGCAACCCGACGCGCCTCACGCCATGATCCGCCCCTTCCCCATGCTTCGCCACGTCCTCCTGTCCTCCCTCGCCCTCTCCTGCCTGCTCGCCGGCTGCGGCCGCAAGGCCGACGCCCCCGCCGCCCGCCCGCCCGCCGCCGCGACCGTGCTCCCCGCCGAGGGGCTGAAGGTCACCGGCACCCAGATCGTCCAGAACCTCACCACCGTGGGCACGCTGCTCCCGCGCGAGTCCGTGACGATCGTCAGCGAGAGCGACCGCCGCCTCGTGCGCATCGCCTGCACCGAGGGCGCCTGCGTCGCCAAGGGCGACCTGCTCTTCCAGCTCGACGACGCCGAACTGCAGGCCGAGCTCCAACGCCTCGAGGTCCGCCGCCGCAACCTCGCCGACACCGCCCAACGCCAGCGCGAGCTCTTCACCGCCAACACCACCAGCCGCCAGGAATACGACCGCGCCCAGGCCGATCTCGACGGGGTCGCCGCCGAGATCGCGCGCCTCCGTATCGACATCGACAAGACCGCCATCCGCGCCCCCTTCGCCGGCGTCGTCGGCCTGCGCCGCGTGAGCGAGGGCGCCTTCGTCACCAAGAACACGCCGCTGACCACCCTGCAGGACCTCGGCGAGCTGCGCATCGATTTCACCCTGCCCGAGCGCTACGCCGACGAGGTGAAGCCGGGCCTGCCGTTCACCTTCACCGTCGCGAGCAGCGCACAGCGCTTCGAGGGCCGCATCACCGCCATCGAACCGCAGATCGACACCGCCACCCGCAGCCTCGTCGTCCGCGGCCTCGTGCCCAACCCCGACAACCGCCTCACCCCCGGCGCCTTCGCCAACATCGAACTCTCCCTCACCCCGACCGACGACGGCATCCTCATCCCCACCTCCGCGATCGTGCCCTCGATCAAGGGGCAAAGCGTCTGGCTCGCCATCGGCGGCAAGGCCGTCCTGCGCGACGTGAAGACCGGCATCCGCACCGCCGAGAGCGTGCAGATCGTCGAGGGTCTCCAGCCGGGCGATACCGTGCTGGTGAGCAACCTCCTGCGCCTGCGCCCCGGCGCCCCGGTCCAGATCCTCGAGTCCCGCCGCTGACCCCGCCATGTCCCTCTCCGAGACCTGCATCCGCCGGCCCGTCCTCTCGATCGTCCTCTCCACGGTGCTGATCCTGCTCGGCGCCGTGAGCCTCGCGCT
Source organism: Verrucomicrobiota bacterium (assembly GCA_023443455.1). Classification (GTDB taxonomy): domain Bacteria; phylum Verrucomicrobiota; class Verrucomicrobiia; order Opitutales; family Opitutaceae; genus CAJCBL01. Next base: position 46,657 of record JAEZUE010000011.1, on the reverse strand, counting down.
GCTCGGCATCCGCGAGTTCCCGGCCGTCGACGCCCCGATCATCTCCGTCTCCACCTCCTACCCGGGCGCCTCCGCCGAGATCATCGACTCCCAGATCACCGAGCCGCTCGAACAGGTGATCAACGGCATCGACGGCATCCGCGTCATCTCCTCCAACTCCGCCGAGGGCCGCAGCAACATCCGCGTCGAGTTCGACATCTCCGCCGACCTCGAACGCGCCGCCAACGACGTGCGCGACAAGGTCTCCCAGGCCATCCGCCGCCTGCCCGTCGACGCCGATCCGCCCACCGTCGAGAAGGCCGACGCCGACGCCGAACCGATCCTTTTCCTCGCGCTCAACAGCGACCGCCACTCGATCCTCGAGATCTCCCACTACGCCACCAACGTCGTGAAGGAGCGCCTCCAGACCATCCCGGGCGTGAGCACCGTGCGCATCTTCGGCGAGAAACGCTACGCCATGCGCCTCTGGCTCGACCCCGTGCGCATGGCCGCCCACCACGTGACCCCGCTCGACGTGCAGCGCGCCCTCACGGCCCAGAACGTCGACCTGCCCTCCGGCCGCATCGAGGGCGCCACGACCGAGCTGACCATCCGCACCTTCGGCCGCCTGACCACGCCCGAGGAGTTCGCGCGCATGATCATCCGCCAGGAGAAGGGCCGCATCATCGAACTGCGCGACGTGGGCGAGGCCCGCCTCGAGGCCGAGAACACCCGCCACAGCGCCAAGATCGTCGGCCGGCCCAACATCGGCATCGCCGTCGTGCCCCAGCCCAACACCGATGCCATCGCCATCGCCGACGAGGTCCACCGCCGGCTCGCCCAGATCCGCGCCGACCTGCCGGAGGGCTTCGCGCTCGACCTCGGCTACGACTTCACCACCTCGGTGCGCCGCGCGATCACCGAGGTCGAGCACACGCTGCTGATCGCCTTCTCGCTGGTGGCGCTGATCATCTACGTGTTCCTGCGCGACTGGCGCGCCACCGCCATCCCGGTGCTCGCGATCCCCGTCTCCCTCGTGGCCTCGTTCTTCGTCATGTATCTGGCGGGGTTCACGATCAACGTGCTCACCCTCGTCGCCCTCGTGCTCGCGATCGGCCTGGTCGTCGACGACGCCATCGTCGTGCTCGAGAACATCTACACGAAGATCGAGGACGGCGTCCGGCCGTATCCGGCCGCCGTGCACGGCATCCGGGAGATCTTCTTCGCGGTCATCTCGACCACGATCACGTTGGCCACCGTCTTCGTGCCGATCCTGTTCATGTCGGGCCTGACCGGGCGGCTCTTCCGCGAGTTCGGCGTGGTCGTGGCCGGCGCGGTGATCGTGTCGTCGTTCGTCGCGCTCACGCTCACCCCGATGCTCTGCCGCTTCATCCTCAAGCACGAGCGCCGGCACAGCCGTTTCCACCGCTGGACCGAGCCGTTCTTCGGCCGCCTCACCGAGGCCTACCGGCGCAGCCTCGGCGCGTTCCTCCGTCTGCGCTGGCTCTCCTGGCCGGTTTTCGCCGCCTGCGCCGTGCTCATCATCTTCCTCGGCCGCCGCATCCCCTCGGAGCTCGCCCCGCTCGAGGACCGTTCGAACATCCGCATCAACTTCAGCGCCCCCGAAGGCGCCACCTACGAATACACCGCCCAGCGCCTCGACGCCTACGCGCTGCAACTCGCCGATGCGGTGCCCGAGATCCACCGCACATTCTCCATCGCCGGCTGGGGCGGCCGCACCAGCAACGCGATGCAGAACGTCTACCTCGTCGCCCCCGACGAGCGCCCCCGTTCGCAGCAGGAGATCTTCGACCAGATCTCCGACGACCTGCTGCAGTTCGACGCCCTTTTCGGCCGCCCCAGCCAACCGCCGACCATCGGCAGCCGTTTCGGCGGCCAGCCCGTGCAGTTCGTGCTCAAGGCCCCCGACGTCGCCGCGCTGCGCGACGTGCTGCCGAAGTTCCTCGACGCCGTGCGCGAACGCCCCGAGATCCGCTTCGCCGACTTCGACTTCAAGATCACCCGGCCCGAGATCAGCGTGCGCATCGACCGCGCCAAGGCCGCCGAGCTCGACATCAGCATCGCCGACATCGCCCGCACCCTGCAGCTCGCGTTCGGCGAGACCCGTTTCGGCTACTTCATCATGGAGGGCCGCCAGTACCAGGTGATCGGCCAGCTCGCCCGTGCCGACCGCAACAAGCCCGACGACCTGCGCCGCGTCCATGTGCGTAGCCGCTCCGGCCAGCTCGTGCCGCTCGACAACCTCGTCACGCTCGAGGAGACCGTCGGCCCGCCCGCGATCTACCGCTTCAACCGCTTCGTCGCCGCCACGCTCTCCGGCACACCGGCTCCCGGATACACGCTCGGCCAGGCGCTGCAGGCGCTCGACGAGGTCGCCGCCGCCACCCTGCCCGAGAAGATCACGACGGATCTCGCCGGCCAGTCGCGCGACTTCCTCGAGAGCTCCCGCAGCCTGCTCTTCGCGTTCCTCTTCGCGCTGGTGCTGATCTACCTCGTGCTCGCCGCGCAGTTCGAGAGCTTCCGCGACCCGCTCATCATCCTGCTCACCGTGCCGCTCTCCATCGCCGGCGCCGTGCTCACGTTGTGGCTGACCGGGTACACGCTCAACGTCTTCAGCCAGATCGGCATCATCATGCTCATCGGCCTGGTGACCAAGAACGGCATCCTCATCGTCGAGTTCGCCAACCAGCGCCGCCATGCCGGGCTCGACATCCGCGGCGCCGTGCACGACGCCGCCGTGCGCCGTTTCCGGCCGATCCTGATGACGAGCCTCTCGACAATCCTGGGCATCCTGCCCATCGCGCTCAACCTCGGCACCGCCAGCGGCAGCCGCACCGCCCTCGGCGCCGCGGTCGTCGGCGGGTTGATCTTCTCGGGCTTCCTCACGCTCTACGTGATCCCCGCGATGTACACCTACCTCGCCACCAAGAAGCTCCACCACGACGACGAGCACGAGCTGAAGGCCGGGTGAGGCCAGACGGTCCGCCGGCAAGCCGCAACCCTGCACTCCGCCCTCGCACCTGCGGTGAGGTCGGGCCGCGTATCTGGACTCCAGCCGACACGCCAAACCGTGGCGCACTCTGCCGTACGGCAGAGCTGCCTGCGTTCCCCGACTCCGCCGGCACCCCAGCCCAAACCCAACCTCGCCGGCACGGAGGCCGGCGCCACGCCCGGTCCGGCCAACCTCGTCGCTCCGGTCTGGCGACGAGCGCCGGCCCTGCCGCAAGCGCATCGCCGCGCCCCGCCCGCCGCTCCAGCCGGCACGCTAAACCGTGGCGCAGGCGTCCCTGCCTGCGTTCCCCGACTCCGCCCGCACCCCAGCCCACACCCAAACTCGCCGGCACGGAGGCCTGCGCCACGCCCGGTCCGGCCAACCTCGTCGCTCCGGCCTGGCGACAAGCGCCGGCCCTGCCGCAAGCGCATTGCCGCGCCCGCCCCCCACTCCAGCCGGCACGCAAAACCGTGGCGCAGGCGTCCCTGCCTGCGTTCCCCGACTCCGCCAGCACCCCAGCCCTCGCCCGACCTCTCCGGCACGGAGGCCGGCGCCACGCCAGGTCCGGCCAACCTCGTCGCTCCGGCCTGGCGACAAGCGCCGGCCCAACTGCCGGCAAGCGGGCGCCATCACCACACCGTCGACAGCCCGCGGTCGACCGCCCACCGTCGGCCATCCACCGCCCGCCCATGCGCGTCCTGCTCGCCTTCGACAAATTCAAAGACTGTCTCTCGGCCGCCGAGGCGTGCCGGATTTCTGGCGACACTTTGCGCGAGTCGCACCCCGCCTGGGTGATCGACTCCGCCCCGGTCGCCGACGGCGGCGACGGCTTCGCCGAGATCCTGACCCACGCCGCTGCCGGCGAACTGGTTTCCGTACCGGTGGTCGGCCCGCTCGGCGAAACGCGCATGGCCCAGCTCGGCCTCGTACGCTGGAACGCGATCCCTCCCGCCGCCCGCAACCACCTCAATCTGCCGGACCTGCACGACGCCGACCGCATCGCGGTGGTCGACATGGCCGCGGCGAGCGGGCTCGCGTTGGTCCCGCGCTCCGAGCGCAACCCGTGGCGCACGACCAGCTACGGCACCGGCCAACTGCTCGTCGCCGCGATCGGCCGCGGAGCCCGCGCGCTGCTGCTCGGCGTCGGCGGAAGCGCCACGCATGATCTCGGGCTCGGCGCGCTGGGAGCACTCGGCCTGCGTTTCCACGACCAGCGCGGCGGCACGATCTTCCCTCCGACCACCGCCGCGTGGGAGCACGTCGTCCGGCTCTCGGGCCATGTGCCGGCCTCGTTCCCGCCACTGCGCATCGCGTGCGATGTGGCCAACCCGTTGCTCGGGCCAAGCGGCGCCGCCACGACGTTTTCACTACAAAAAGGTCTGCCCCCGGCCGACCTGCCCCAGCTCGAGGCCGCCACCGCCCGCATGGCGGGAATGCTGTCGGCGCATTGCGCCCAACCGTCCGGGCTAGCCTCGGCCCCCGGTGCCGGAGCCGCGGGTGGCATTGCCTTCGGCCTGATGACCGCCGCCCGCGCGCAACTCGTGCCGGGCTGGTCCCTCGTCCACGACTGGCTCGATCTCGCCAACCGCATCGCCGCCGCCGATGTCGTCGTCACCGGCGAAGGCCGTTTCGACGCCACCTCGCTCGGCGGCAAGGGCCCGGGTGCGCTCGCCCTCGCGGCAGCTGCGGCCGGGAAACGGGTTCTCGTGCTCGCCGGCTCGCTCGCGCCGCTCCCGGCCCGGGCGTTGCCCACCGGGATCGAGCTTCGCGCCATCACGCCGCCCGGCCTGCCATTGGCGGAGGCGTTGGCCCGGGCTCCCGAGCTGCTCGCCCGCGGCGTGCATGACGGTCTCGTAAACAACCCGCAGCCCCGAGTTGCCACGCCCGAGCGTTGAGGTTCTCGTGCTCGCTCCATGCCGCACGAGGAACACCGCCGCCACCGCCACCGACGCATCCGTCGGGCCAAGGCGTTTCTCCGCTACATGCCCCGGCGGGCGGTCTTCCACCGCTACCCGTTGATCGGGCGCTTCGCCGCCTTCGCGCGCAAGCAGCCGTACCTGTGGTCGTTCAAGGCGAGCAACCTCACCCGGGCCTACTACGCCGGTTCGATCCTCGCACTGCTGCCAGTCATGGGCATCCAACTACCCACGGCGCTGCTGCTGGCCGTCCTGCTGCGCACCAACCTGATGGTGCTCGGCGGCCTCCAATTCATCAGCAACCCCGCCACCGTCTGGATCTACGGCGGCACCTGGTGGGTCGGCGCCACCGTCATCGAATCCACCGGCTTCGGTGTCGACCCCACCCCCGACACCTCCGGCACCCCGGTCCACACCGTCGACACGCCCGACCACACCGAACTCGACGCCCCGACCACCACCACCCAACCGCGCCGCTGGACGCGCAACGTCGGCACCTCGATCAACGCCCTCGTGCTCGGCGGGATCATTTGCGGCACACTGCTGGGCGCCGGACTCGACCTCTCCACCCGCCTGATCGTCGGCCGCGGCCATCTCCACCCGAAACCGAAACCACCGCCGCCCGGTTTCGACTCGACGGCGCCCCCCGTGCCCTAAGAGTAGTCGGCCATGTTCCCCACGGCCGCGCGTTTCCGTCTGCACCTCCACCGGCTCCTGCCGCTCGCGCTGGCGTTGTTCGCCACCGGCTGCAGCGAAGCCGGCAAGAGCGCCCCGCCCTCCCGGCCCGCCACTCCCATCGCCGCGGCCGCGCGCCCGGCCGACCGCATCCACCCGGTGATGCTCGGTATCGACGTCCTGGAAGCGGAGAACTTCGCACCCCTGCGCGGCAAACGTGTGGGCCTGCTCACCCATCCGGCCGGCGTCAACCGCCGCGGTGTGCCCACCCTCGAGGTGCTGCGCCGCGCGCCCGGCGTGCAGCTCGTCGCGCTCTACGGCGTCGAGCACGGCATCGACGGCACCCTCTCCGCCAGCAAACCGTATCAGGATGGCGTACACGCCCCCACCGGTCTCCCGGTCTTCTCGCTCTACAACGGCAAATCCCGCAAGCCCACCCCCGCCCAGCTCAAGTCGATCGACGTGCTCGTCATCGACCTGCAGGACATCGGCACCCGCAGCTACACCTTCGTGAGCGCGATGAAGGTCTGCCTCGAGGCCTGTTTCGAGAACGACAAGCAGGTCGTCGTGCTCGACCGCCCCAACCCGCTCGGCGGCCTGAAAGTCGACGGCCCGCCGCTCGACTCCGACCTGATGAGCTACGTGGGCGCCTTCCGCGTGCCCTACGTGCACGGCCTCACCATCGGCGAACTCGCCACCCTGGCGAAGGAAACCCCCGGCGTGCTCTCGGTCCCCGACAAGGTGCGCCAGCGCGGCAGGCTGACGGTCGTCGCCATGCGCGGCTGGCGCCGCTCGATGCGCTGGCCCGAGACCGGCCTGAAGTTCGTGCCCACCTCGCCCTACGTGCGCGACTTCGCCTCCGCCGCCGGCTACGCCATGACGGGCCTGGGCTGCGAGATCGGAGGCTTCCGCCACGGCGTCGGCTCCGGGTATCCGTTCCGCACCCTCACCTACCCGAAGAAGAGCCCCGAGGAACTCAAGCGCGCCCTCGACGCGCTCAACCTGCCCGGCGTCGCCTTCAGCGTGATCGGCACCACCGACAGCAAGGGCCAGCCGATGCGCGGCGTGTATACGGAAATCACCGACTGGAATGCCTGGCGGCCCACCGAGCTGAGCCTGCACATGATGCAGCTCGCCGCCGCCTGGAACGGCAGGAACCCCTTCCCCGCCGCCACCAAGACCGAGGGCGACCTCTTCCGCAAACACACCGGCTCCCGCGTGCTCTGGGATTCCCTCGTGCAGAACGGCGCCAAGACCAACGTGGCCGCGATGCACGACACGTGGCGCCAGCAGGCCCAGGCCTACCAGCAGCAGGTCCGCCGCTACTGGCTCTACCAGCCGTAGGGGCAACCGAGAGCGATCCGAACACGTGGGGCGCGCCTTCAGGCCGCCCCTTTTCCTTGCTCGGAGTTCATATCCGGAACGCCCAGCCGGCACGCCAAAGCGTGGCGCAGGCGTCCCTGCCTGCGATCCCCGACTCCGCCGACACCCCAGCCTAAGCCCAACCTCGCCGGCACGGAGGCCGGCGCCACGCCCGGTCCGGCGCGCCAAATATCGAATACCGGATGCCAGCTACAGGCGCCCTCCGCCTACTGCCCACCAGCTTCAGCCCATTCCTCGGCGATGCGCAGCAGCAACTCGGCGGATTTCGCCATGTCCTGCAGCGTCACCCACTCGCGCTGGCTGTGCACCTCGTGCATGCCAGTGAAAAGATTGGGCGTCGGCAGGCCGCGGGCGGTGAGCTTCGAGCCGTCGGTGCCGCCACGCACGGAGCGCAGTGCCGGCTCCAGTCCGACGGCGCGCACCGCCGCCTGTGCGATCTCCACGGGCCGCAGGTCCTTCTCCAACCAGTAGCGCATGTTCCGATACTGCTCGGAGAACTTCACCTCGACCCGCGCCCGCGGTTCCGCCGTGCGCAACGTCGCAGCGGCCTCCTCGACGACCGCGCGCTTGGTCGCGAGACCGTCGAGTTCGAAGTCGCGCAGGATCATCCGCACCGTCGCCCGTTCGCTGTTGCCCGAGATTTCAGTTGGATGAACGAAACCGTCGCGCCCGTCGGTGCACTCGGGCGAGCACGCCATCGGCAGCGACGCGACGAAGCGCCCCGCCAGTCGCAGGGCGTTCACCATCACGTCCTTCGCCCAACCCGGGTGGCTCGCCACGCCGCGGATCTCGACCACGGCCGCGTCGGCCGAGAACGTTTCCCAATCGATCTCGCCGGGCGATTCGCCGTCGAGGGTGTAGGCGGCGACGGCGCCGACCCGCGCGAGGTCGAGCTGGTCGACCCCGCGGCCGATCTCCTCGTCGGGATTGAAGCAGAGCCGGATCCTTCCGTGCCGGACTTCCGGATGCACCAGCAAGTGACGCGCGGTCGCCATCACGATCGCCACGCCCGCCTTGTCGTCGGCCCCGAGCAGGGTGCCGCCGCTCGCGGTGATCACATCCTGCCCGATCGCACCGCGCAGATGCGGGGAGTTTTCAACGTTGAGGACCTGGGACGGATCGTCGGGCAGCACGATCGGCGAGCCGTCCCACGCGCGGTGCACGATCGGCGTTGCTCCGCCCGGCAACTCGGTCGCGGTATCGACATGCGCGAACCACGCGATGGTCGGCGCCGCTTCGCAGCCTGCGGCGGCCGGGATCGTCGCGAGCACGTAGCCCTGTTCGGTCAGCTCCACGTCGCTCGCACCGATCTCGTGCAGCTCATTTTCCAACAGCCGGAGCAACTCCCACTGACCCGGCGTGCTCGGACAACTCTCGGAGTGCGCATCGCTGCGGGTATCGATGCGCACATAGCAGCAGAAACGCTCCAGAAGGTCGGCGGTGTCGATCGGCATGGGGCGAACCTAGAACGCCCGCAACACTCCGCGCGACCGCGAAAACCGCTCCGATCATGCCGGCCAAACAACGCGTTTTGATGGTGCGATCGCACCACCCAAACGCGTTGTTTGCTCAGCCCCACGAGGGCGATCCGGCACCGCCCCTCCCGATTTCGCAAGACCTTGTCTATAGGCGCTTTGGCTCCTCATTCAGTTCGTTGCGACTTCTGCCGAGACGATCCCGCGTGGCGTCAGGACGCAAATTCCTGTCCGACCGCGACAGGTTTTTGCGTCTTTCCCGCCGCGAAGAACAAGGGCGACCGCGCCGTTGTGCGCATCCCGCCGCTTTACCCCACCAACCGGCGCCCCACCCCGCGTTTCGCCGCCTTTGGCCCACCCGGTCTCCTCCGCGTTCGCTTCCGTCCGATACAGGCCTAGCTTCCAACCGGGAGTACCTCATGGACGTTTCCGCCATTTCCTCTGTCGCCAGCACGAATTCGGGCCGCACCGACAACTCCGCGACCATCGCCCAACTCGAGGCGCGCATCCAATCCCTCCAGCAGCAGATCTCCCAGGTGGAGGCCAACGACCAGCTCGACGAGCAGACCAAGGAGCAGCGCATCCAGGCATTGGAGGCACAGCTGAAGGCCGCCCAGGCCCAGCTCTCCCGCGCCAAAGCCGCCCAGACCAACAGCAGCTCCGGAGATACGGCGTCCGCCACAAACGCCGTCGAGTCGAACGCGTCCGCCGCCAGCGACACGGTCGGAACCATACTCAACGCTCTCGCCTGAGCTGCCGATAGGTTTCCGGGGTTGGGGCGTAGCCGTAGTCATTCAGTCGAGGGACGAGCGTCGAGGGCCGGAGTTTCGGAGGCAGATCGAGAGCCCCCTCGGGCAATCGCCTTGTTCACAATTGGATTGGCGCTCGCCACTCAACGCTCGTCTCTCGTCTCCTAGGAAACAGCACCTGCCCTGTTTCTTCCCGTCCGGGGCAAAACGCGTTTTGCGGTGGGGGCTGCATCATCACGGCGTAGCTCGCGACGCCCGTTGTGCGAACTCAACAGGAACGCAAAACCACGCAAACGGGCGCCGCAAGCAGCGCACCTACCGACCTTCGGGCGCGAGCTTTCCCGAACAACAGAGCCGACTTCCAGATCGGCTGCGGAACGCGGCGTACAGCTCACGCCCCCAACTGCGCTCCCACGCCTGGGACAGGGTCGGACCTCGTGCCCGCACCGCTCCGACCCTCCGCCGGCACGCCAAACCGTGGCGCAGGCGTCCCTGCCTGCGATCCCCGATACCCGCCAGCGCTCCTGCCCGAATCCAACCTCGCCGGCACGGAGGCCGGCGCCACGCCCGGTCCCGCCAACCTCGTCGCTCCGGTCTGGCGACAAGCGCCGGCCCTGCCGCAAGCGCATCGCCGCGCCCCTCCCCCCACTCCAGCCGGCACGCCAAACCGTGGCGCAGGCGTCCCTGCCTGCGTTCCCCGACTCCGCCAGCACCCCAGCCCTCGCCCGACCTCGCCGGCACGGAGGCCGGCGCCACGCCCGGTCCGGCCAACCTCGCCGCTCCGGCCTGGCGACAAGCGCCGGCCCTGCCGCAAGCGCATCGCCGCGCCCCTCCCCCCCCACTCCAGCCGGCACGCCAAACCGTGGCGCAGGCGTCCCTGCCTGCGTTCCCCGATACCCGCCAGCGCTCCTGCCCGAATCCAACCCCGCCGGCACGGAGGCCGGCGCCACGCCCAACCCGCGCCCCCGGGCTCGGCACCCACGCAAGGGTTGCCTCCCTACACCAACCCCGTCTTTCTCGGGCCTTCCGCGTGCTCGCCGCCCTCCACCGCGCCGCCTGCATCCATCACCTCAACCCTGACCATGTTCCTCCGTCGTTTCGTCCTCCCCGTCGTCATCGCCGTCGCTCCCGCCTTCCTCGCCGCCGAGGAGCCCGCCGCCCAACCCGAAGCCGCCGCGCCGTCGGCCGCTTCCGAGACCGCCGCCGAGGAGCCCAAAACCTTCGTCGACGCCCTCCATCAGGCCGGAGTCAAAACCACCGACGGCCCCGCCTCCGTCGCCCTCGGCAAGATCGCCGAGTACAAGCTCACCGAGCACCAGCACTTCGTCGGCGCCGATTCGCTGGAGCGGTTCTACGAGCTCACCGAAAACTCCTTCGGCGGCAACGAACTGGGCGTGGTCATCGACGACAGCGGCTACATGCTCTTCTTCGAGTTCGCCGACGTCGGCTACGTGAAGGACGACGAGAAGGACAAGCTCGACGGCGACAAGCTGATGGCCTCCATGCGCGAAGGCCAGGAGGCCGCCAACGAACACCGCCGCGACCAGGGCTGGGACGAGATGAAGATCCAGGGCTGGGCCGCCGCGCCGCACTACGACGAGAAGACCCACAATCTCACCTGGGCATTCAACCTCTCCTCCTCCCGCGACAACCACCAGTCCGTCTGGATCAACGAGAGCATCCGCCTGCTCGGCCGCGGCGGCTACATGAACGTGACCCTCGTCGCCGATCCCGAGCAGTACGCCGCCGCGTCGCAGGCCACCGCCACCCTGCTCGCCGGTAACTTCGGATACAAGGAAGGGCAGCGCTACGCCGAGTGGAAACAGGGCGACAAGATCGCGGCCGTCGGCCTCTCCGCGCTCGTGCTCGGCGGCGGCGCCGCCGCCGCGGCCAAGCTCGGCCTGCTCGGCAAGCTCGGCGCCCTCATCGGCAAGCTCGGCAAGGGCATCATCCTCGTCATCGCCGGCATCGGCGCGGCCATCATGAAGGTGATCCGCAAGATCACCGGCTCGCACCCGAACGACCCGGCCTCCTGAGCTCCGCCCCCACCCGACCCCGCGGCCCGGCCTTCCGGGCCGCCTCCGTCTCCGCACCCGTTTTCCCATGACAGATTGGTGGCTGGTCCTCGCGGTGTTCTGGGGCGCGTACCTGCTCGACGGGCTGCGCCGCCTCCCGCGCCCCGCGCTCCTGCTGCGCCGCACCGCGCCGCTGCCGCCCGTCGCGCGCTTCGCCTCGCTGCATCTGCTGCCGCCGGCACCGTGGGCCTGGCGCTTCGCCGCCGACAACCCGCCCTTCGCCCTCTCGCCGGCCGGCCTCTGCAACCAACCCGTCGGCACCGCCGGCCGCCCGCCCGAGCACGCGCCCTTCACCGCGGTCTGGCGTTGGGAACAGTTCGCCACCGCCGAGGAGAGACGCGGCTGGCTCGTCGTCAACGGGCGCCTCTTCGGCCCCGCGGCCGCCGCCTGGCCCGCCGCCGACCTGCTCACGCTCGCCCGCGAGCTCGCGCCCCTGCCGCCGCCGGAGCGGGAGCGCCTGCTGCGCCGCCGCCTCGACCAACGCCTGCGGCCCGATCATTGGCGGCGCCGCCACAACGTCGTGCGCGCCCGCACCCGCGACGTCGCGCTGGTCAACACCGTCACCGTGGGCGCCGCCGCGGCCATCACCGCCCTCACCTTCCTCGTGCCCTCGGCCGACGAATACGCCGCCGCGCCGCGGCTGCTCGCCCTGCTCGACCCGCTGCTCCTGATCGCCGCCACCGGCTACCTCGGCGGCATCGTGCTCGCCGTGCTGACCGCGCGGCGCCTGCGGCCCTGGCTGCGCCCCGGGGCGACGGCCGCCATCCTGCACTCCGCGTTCTTCCCGCCCCATTGCCTGCGCTGGCGACGGGTGCTCACCGACTTCGTGCCGCCCGCCCCGCATCCCGTGCTCGCCGCCCGCGCCGCCGCCGCGCGGAGTCCATTGCGCGAGGCCGTCTTCGAAACCCTCACCGACCTGCGCTGGCCGTTGCCCCTGCCCGAGTTGCGACCTTCCGCGCAGAACCGCCCGCCGGCCGGGCTCGCCGCCGCCGCCGAAGCAATCCGCGCCTGGCAGGCCGCCGACCTCGAGCAACGTCTTGCCCGCTGGTGCCCCGCTCCGGAGCTGGCCCCCGCCGCGCTGCTCGCACCGCCGCCCGCCGGCCGCGAGGGATGCGGCGCGTATTGCCCACGTTGCCACAGCCGCTTTGCCCGCAGCGACGGCGATTGCCCGCACGGCATCGCCCTGGTCAGCCAACAAAGCGCGGCCTCCGCTCTGCCGGATCGATAGCGGCTGGCCGCGCAGACGAGCCCGGGCGACACCGGAATGAAACCCGGCCCCGGCACTTTCCCGCGAGGGGTAGATTCGCACCGCCCCACCGCGAAAAAAGCCGTCGCCGTGGGTTTCCGGATTCCACCACCCGGCGGCACTGGACCAATCGGGGCAACCTCGTATCCTTCGGCTCCCATCTCCGAGCGCGACGCGCTCCGCCATGTCCCCGAACGATCCCCAAGACCTTCTGCCGCTGAGGCACTCGTCGACCCTACCGGACCTGCTTCCCGGATCGTGGCAGGTGCGCATCCAGACACCCTTCGCCCTCGCCACGCTGCAGATTGTACTGACCAAACAGGGCTCGTTTCGCGGGGAGCTGCTCCGCCCGACCGGCGCCGCGATGATCGAGGGCACCTGGACCGCCGACACCGCGCTGCGGCAGATCACGTTGGCAGGCCGCAGTGCCGACAGTTCCCACCTGAACGCCTACGCGCTGACGGTCCACGTGACGTTCTTCGACCGGCAGCAGATCGTCGGCGTGACGGAAAACGGCGAGCAGGCCACCTGGCACAAGGCCACGCCGGCGGCGTAGATTTCCGACGTAACGGCGGCCGCCAAGGCCGTCGACTGGGGGGTAGAGGACCGAGGCTCCGGCGGGCTCCGCAGCGGCGTTGCTGCTTCGTACGCTCGAAGTGTGAACGGCTCGGGCTAGCCCACCAGCGCTGCCGCCGTCTTCACATACTCGACACAGCGCCGACGCAGGTACTCGCGATCCCGGAACTCCTGCTGGCCCTCGGGGGTGCGCAGATCGCAGCCACCGAGCAGCTCGCGGCAGTTGCAGGTGAGGTGCAGCGCCGCGAAATCCCGCAGCAGCGCCTGCACCTTCGCATACGTTTCCTCGGTGCGGGCCTTGTCGTCGCCCAGCGCCCGACCGCCGCGCAACCCCAGCGCCAACACCGCACCCGAGACCGCGCCGCAGGTCTCCTGCGTGCGACCGATCCCGGCACCGAAGCCGGTGGCCAGCTTCACCACCACCTCGGGCAAAACCCCACAGTCGCCCGCACACGCACAGGCCACGGCCTGCGCGCAGTTGTAACCTTGGAGGAAAAGCTCCTCCGCTCGCTGAAGACGTTCGTCGCCCATGCCATCGTTGGACGGCACCTGATCCCGAAGGTTCAACTCAAGCGGCAGGCATCACTGAGCGCCCTCGGCCCGACGCGCAAAAAATGCGCGCGGCGCACGAGCGGCGCGCGCGGCATTCCCTACCCGGCGGTACGGGCGAGGTAGACGGTGCTGGCCGAGTCGCGGTCGAGCAGCGGATTCGGGAACGTGACGATCTCCGCTCGCGCCGACACAAACACGCTGCGCAGCAGGCCGAGAAACTCCTCGTCGGGCGGGTCGTCGGACCACATCGAAAACACGCCGCCGGGGTGGAGCTGCGCGGCCAACCCGCCCAGCCCGGCCGGGGTGTAGAAGGCCGCGTTGCCGGAGTGCAGGAGGTTGCGCGGCGAGTGGTCGATATCCAACAACACCGCATGGAAGCGCCGCCCCTGGTCGAACCCCTGCGGCGCGGTGGCGAGCGCGAAGAAATCGCCCTCCACCAGGCGGCAGCGCGGGTCGGCCACGAGCTTCGGCCCGTTGGGCACGAGTCCGCGCTGGTGCCACTCGATCACCGGCGCGAGAAAATCGATCACCACGAGCGAGCGCACCGACTCGTGCGCCAGCGCCGCCACCGCGGTGTAGCCCAGCCCGAGTCCGCCCACGACCACATCGCATTCGCGCCCGCCCAGCTCCGCCAGGCCGAGGTCCGACACGGCATCCTCGACTGCGTGAAAGAGGCTCGTCATCAAAAACTCCTCACCGAGCTTCACCTCGTAGACCTCGAGGTCGCCGAGCATCGCCACGCATTTGCGCCGCAACGACAGTTCGCCCAGCGGCGTCTGCCGGTAATCCAGTTCCTCGAAATATTTGTTCATGGGATGGATGGTTCGCCTCAGCGGAAAAGCAGCACGGGCAGCAGCACGCCGCGCACGATCTCGCTGGTCGTGCTGCCGACGAAGAACTGCCGCACGCGGGAGTGTCCGTACGCTCCCATGACGATGAGGCCGGTCTGTTGCGCCGTGGCCGCGGCGGCGATCACCTCCGCGGGCGCACCGGACGTGGCCTCGCTCGTCACCTCGAAACCGGCATCGCGCAGGCGGCCCACGGCCTCGCCGAGGTAGTAGCGCGCGTTGTCGTCGATCTTGCCGGCTTGGACCAGGTGGCAGGGCAGACCGCGCAGGAGCGGGCTCCGCTGCACGTAGTCGAGCGCCTTGAGCAGGCTCGGGCTGCCGTCGTACGCGACGAGAAACCGCTCGATGGGCTGGAAGGCGCGGGAGGCGACCAGCACCGGCCGACGACTGCTGCGCAGGACGCGCTCGAGGTTGCTGCCGAGGTGGAGCTTGGCGAAGTCGGCGTGCTCGCCGCGCTTGCCGATCACGATCAGCTCGACGGCCGCTTCGAGGCGTTCGAGCGCGTCGACCAAACCGCCGTGCTGCTGCTCGGCGACGACGTCGGACACACCGGCCTCGGCGAGGTGGCGGCGGGCTTCGGCCAGCACGGCTCGGCCGCGTTGCTGGGCGAGCCGGCCCTGCGATTCCGCCACGGCGACAAGTTCCTCGAGCAACGTGCTCTGCGCGTCGAAACCGATCGTGCCGGAGGCGTCGGCCGGCGGTGGCGAGGCGGGGTACTCGAGCATGTGCAGCACTTGGACCGCCGCTCCGAGGCGGCGCGCCGCCCAGGCGGTGTGGTCGTAGATGCTCTTCGAGTACACGGAACCGTCGGTGCAGGAAAGGAGGGTGGGCATGGGTTTTCGGCGGGGTTGGGGGTTGGCGGGGTCGACGGCTGGGCGGCGCGGATCAATGACCGGGAGCGCGATCCATGGCGCTGGGTTTGTCGTGTTCGGCCAGGCGGTCGACGATCGTCTTGCTCGCCTGGTTGAGCCCGATGATCTGCACCGCGGTGCCCTCGCGTCGATACTTGATCACAACCTTGTCGAGGGCGTTGATCGCGGTGAGGTCCCAGAAATGCGCGTGGGTCACGTCGATGCGCACGCGGGCGACCACCTCGCGGAAATCGAAGGCCTCCGCGAAAGCGGCGGCCGAGGCGAAGAAGAGCTGGCCGCGCACGGTGTAGGTGCGCTCCTCGCCCTCGGCCGAGAGCGCGGACTCGACCACGAGCAGCTGCGAGACCTTGCGGGCGAAGAAGAGCGCGCTCAGCAGCACACCCGCGCCCACGCCGAGCGCGAGATTGTGCGTGCCCACGACCACGGCCACGGTCACGACCATGACCAGGCTGGAGGACTTCGGATACACGCGGAGGTTGCGGAACGAGGCCCAGTTGAACGTGCCGATCGAGACCATGATCATCACCGCCACCAGCGCGGCCATCGGGATCCGCCGCACCCAGTCGCCGAGCAGCACGATCAGGATCAGCAGGAAGATCCCGGCGCAAAAGGTCGAGAGGCGGCCGCGGCCGCCGGACTTCACGTTGATCACCGACTGGCCGATCATGGCGCAACCGGCCATGCCGCCGAAGAGGCCGGCGACGAGATTGGCCACGCCCTGGCCGGTGCACTCGCGACTTTTGTCGCTCTCGGTGTCGGTGAAGTCGTCGACGATGGTGGCCGTCATGAGCGATTCGAGCAGTCCAACCACCGCCAGAGGAATCGAATACGGCAGGATGATGCGCAGCGTCTCGAGCTTCAGCGGCACGTCGGGCCAGAGGAACTGCGGCAACGCCGACGGCAGCTGGCCCATGTCACCGACGGTGCGCAGATCGAGCTTCAGGACCACCGCCACGGCCGTGAGCACCACGATGCAGACCAGCGGCGAAGGCACGGCCTTCGTCACCAGCGGCAGCAGATAGATGATGCCCAGCCCCGCCGCGACCATGCCGTACATGAGCATCCCGTGGCCGTGAAACTCGGGCAACTGCGCGAGGAAGATCAGGATCGCCAGCGCATTCACAAAACCGATCACCACCGAGCGCGAGACGAACTTCATCAGCGCACCCAGCTTCAGCGCCCCGGCGATGATCTGGAGCACGCCGGCAAGCAATGTGGCCGCGAGCAGGTACTGGAGCCCGTGCTCCTTGACCAGGTCCACCATCAGCAACGCCATCGCGCCGGTCGCCGCCGAGATCATGCCCGGCCGCGCGCCCACGAGCGCCGTGACCACCGCGATGCAGAACGACGCATACAGGCCGACCTGCGGATCGACGCCCGCGATGATCGAGAAAGCGATGGCCTCGGGGATGAGCGCGAGCGCCACCACCGCCCCGGCGACGATGTCGCGACGGGGGTTGCAGAGCCATTGCTGGAAGTAGGTTGATTTCGACATGGAGAAAAATGGGCGCGCGTCGCCGAGCCCTGGGCACGCGCGGCGACGCGGGGGCTGGGGCGAAGAAGCGCCGCGACCTGCTCCGGTGCGGCGAACCGGCCAAACTCCGCCACGGGCGCCGCGAAGGGCGCCCCGCCGATCGCTCGGCCGGCATCGCGTCACCCCTCGGCAGGAGGAGTCGGGCGCAGCGGATCGAGACGGAGAGAGCGGCGGGCGGAAATGAAGGGCCGGAGAGTTCGGAGTCCCCGCCGGATGGCAACCCCAAGTTTTTCGGGCCCGAGCCGCGGCCACGAGGCAGGCGGGCGACACCGTGGCGCAGGCTTCCCTGCCTGCGATTCCCCGGCTCCGCCACAACTCACGGATCGCCGGACGGCGCGAAAGGTCGAGGCCCGCGCCGCCTCGTTCCGTCACTGCCCGGATCTTGTGAATACGAATCGGGAACTACGCCCCCACGGCCACAACAGGGCGTATCTCAGGCAGCCGACACGACGGAGAGCATTCAGGAACAGCAGCGCGCTGGTGCAGTCGGAACACTCCCGAGCGGCTTGAGCGCGGTGACGTCGGCCGAGAAGACCATGGCAGCAAAATCGCGGCCGGCCTCCCAGCTGTCGATGACCTGGGCGCTGTTGCTCCTCGGGCGAATGGCAATGTCGACGAAGCCCGTCTCGCGCAGGATTGCCTCCAGTTCGGCGAGCGGAGTCGCACCGGCGAGGCAACCGCTGTGCAACGCGAGGTCGCGCTTCACGTCGTCGGGCAACTCCTCGCGGGCGACCACATCGGAAACGGCCAGGCGCCCGCCGGGCTTGAGCACGCGGAACGCTTCCCGGTACACCGGCCGCTTGTCCGGGCAGAGGTTGATGACGCAGTTGGAGATGATCACGTCGACGATGCCGTCGGCGACGGGCAGCGCCTCGATCTCGCCGAGGCGAAACTCCACGTGGGTGAAGCCGCTGCGCTTCGCGTTGGCGCGCGCCTTGGCGACCATCTCGGGCGTCATATCCACACCGATGACACGCCCGGTGGGGCCGACGGCGCGGGCCGCGAGGAAAGCGTCGAAGCCGGCACCGGCGCCGAGATCGAGCACGGTCTGGCCTTCGCGCAGCGAGGCGATGGCCACCGGATTGCCGCAGCCAAGGCCGAGGTTTGCGCCCTCCGGCACCGCGGCGAGATCACCCTCGCTGTATCCGAGGGTCTGCGCCTGGGCTTCGACGGAGCAACCGCAGCCACAGGAGGCGGCACCCGGCGCTCCGGACGTCGGTGAACCGCAGCACGCCGAGCCGGCCGACGACTGCAGGGTGGCCTCCCCCGTGGCGATGGCGCCGTAGCGGCGGCGAACTTCGGCGCGAAGAGACTCGGCATCGGGCTGGGGTTCCATGGGGAAGAGTGGTCGAGGATGGCAGGGGTTGGTGCGCGAGCGAAGGCTCAGGCGGCGTTTTCCGCCGCACCATACCGCCGCTTGAACCAGAAGGCGACGTGCACGAGGCCGATCAACGCCGGCACCTCGATCAACGGGCCCACCACCGCCGCGAAGGCGACGCCCGAGTTGATCCCGAAGACCGCGATGGCCACGGCGATCGCGAGCTCGAAGTTGTTGCCCGCCGAAGTGAACGCCAGCGAGGCCGAGCGCGGGTAGTCGGCGCCGAGCTTCTTCGCCATGACGAAGCTCACGAGGAACATCACCGCGAAATAGATGCACAGCGGGAGCGCGATGCGCAGCACGTCGAGCGGCAGGCGGACGATCGCCTCGCCCTGGAAGGTGAACATCACGACGATGGTGAAGAGCAGCGCCGTGAGGGTGATCGGCGAGATGCGCGGGATGAACGTCTTCTCGTACCACGCCTCGCCCTTCAGCGGCACGAGCACCACGCGGCTGAGCACGCCGGCGGCGAACGGGATGCCGAGGTAGATCATCACGCTCCAGAAGATGTCGGCCATCGCCACGGGCACGATCACACCCTCCAGCCCGAAGTAGGGCGGCAGCACCGTCACGAACACCCAGGCGTAGAAGCTGTAGGTGAGGATCTGGGCGATGGAGTTGAGCGCCACGAGGCCGGCGGCGTATTCACGGCTTCCTTTCGCAAGCTCGTTCCACACCAGCACCATCGCGATGCAGCGCGCGATGCCCACGAGGATGAGGCCGACCATGTAGTCGGGGTGGTCGCGCAGCAGCAGCACCGCGAGACCGAACATGAGGATCGGTCCGATCACCCAGTTCTGCACGAGCGAGAGCGTGAGCACGCGGCCGTCGGCGAAGACCTTCGGGAGCTGCGAGTACTTCACCTTGGCCAGCGGCGGATACATCATGAGGATGAGCCCGATGGCGATGGGGATGTTGGTCGTGCCCACGGTCATCGGAGCGAAGAACGCGGCCGGATCGGTGAGGACGAAATGGCCGAGCGCGACTCCCAGCCCCATGGCGGCGAAGATCCAGACCGTCAGGTAACGGTCGAGGAAGGACATTTTTTTTGCGACGTGTTCGGACATGGCTGGAAACCGGATTCGGGAGTGCGACAGAAGGTAAGGAAGGGGACGAAGAGGGGGCTACGGAGCCGGACTGGTCACAGAGGTCACAGAGGCGGAGGAGAGTGCAGAGAAGAGGAGAGAGCGGCGGATCGGATGGTGGGGCGGGCTTCAGCCCGCCACCGCAGATCCAGCCCAACTGGCGGGCATGAAGCCCGCCCCACCGTCAGAGGCTCGCACGCCGTAAACCTGTCCGTTCTCCGAGCCCTCCTCCGTCCTCAGCGTTTTCTGTGTCCCATCTTGCTTGTCATTTCGCCTTCAACTGATCGCGGCGGCCGTCGGCGTAGGCGGTGAAGGTGCGGCGGATCTCGTTGCGCACCCGGCGGAAGACGGCGAGGCGTTCCTCCTCGGTGCCGGCGGCGTGGGCGGGGTCCTCGAAGGGCCAGTGGTGGCGGTTCACCTGCCCCGGAAAGATCGGGCACGCCTGGTCGGCGTTGCCGCAGACGGTGATCACCGTCTCCACTTTCTGGTTCATGAACTCGGTCATGGATTTCGAGCGGTGCGCGGAGATGTCGATGCCGATCTCCTGCATCGCCGCGATCGCGAGCGGATGCACGTAGCCGGAGGGCTTGGAGCCGGCGCTCTGGACGTCGAGGAAGTCGCCCGCGACGGCGCGCAGGATGCCTTCGGCGAGGTGCGAACGGCACGAGTTGCCCGTGCAGAGGACGAGGACGGTGGGTTTGGTGGCGTTGCTCATGGGCTGAATCGGGAGTGGTGGTTGACGTTGGCGGGGGGCCGGCCGCTCGGGCGCGGATCAGGTGCAACGCACCGCAGAGGGTGCGCCCTCCTTCTTGGCCAAGCGGGCGCGGACCTTGGCAAGCTTGGCGGCATCGCGGCGGAACTGCGGGTCCTCGCCCGTGCAGTCCTGCAGGCAGGCGAGATTGGCGACGAGTTCGCGCGGCGGCGTCGCCGGCAACGAGTAGACGATCCAGTTGCCCTCGCGGATCGACTCGACCAGCCCGCGCTCGCGCAGGTAGGCGAGGTGCTTGGAAACCTTCACCTGCGGTTCTCGCAGGATCTCCTGCAGGTGGCATACGCACAGCGGGCCGCCGCCGAGCAGCGCCAGCAGCCGCAGCCGGGTGCGGTCGCAGAGGCATTCGTAGATGCGGACGAGGTCCATGCCGCGGAACATGCCGCCATCGGCATATTCCGCAAGCGGCATATTGTTACGATTGCGCGACGGACAACTTCACCTCAGCCGCGCGCCGTCCACACCAGCCAGGCGGCGCCGCCCAGCACGAGCAGACCACAGATGCGGCGCAGCCACTTCGCTCCGCCGGAGCTGCCGTTCCAGTCCAGCACCTGCTGGACCTTCTCCGCGGAAACGCCGGCGGCGACGATCAACACGCAGTGGCCGACGCCGTAGGCGAGCAGCAGCAGCACCGCGAAACCGGGCTGCGTACGCGCCACGCCGAAGATCACGCCGAGCACCGGCGCGAGGTAGGCGAAGGTGCACGGCCCAAGCGCGACCCCGAAGATCAGCCCGAGCAGCAACGCGGCGGCCTTGCCCTGGAAGCGCGGCAACGACAGCCCGCGTTCCCACGGCAGCGGCATGATCTCGAGCAGGTGCAGGCCGACGAGCAACAGCACGACGGCAACGGCGTAGTTGGCCCACGGGCCCACGTCGCCAAGCATCCGCCCGGCGGCGGCGGTGAGCCCACCCACCGCCGCAATCGAAAGCAGGATACCGAGGGCGAAGAGCAGCGCGTAGCCGAAGGCCTGGCGTGCTGTGGTGTCCTTGCGCTCGGCGATGAAGCCGACGATGAGCGGGATGCTCGCGAGATGGCAGGGGCTGAGCACGAGGCTCGCGACGCCCCAGCCGAAGGCGGCGACGACCGCCAACCACGGCGCGCCCGTCATGGCGTCGCTCAACCAGGTGAAGATCGTATCCATGGGATCGTTTGCGAATGTCCGAATGTAGGAGAGCCTGCTTGCAGGCGATGTTGGGGGCCGGCGCTCGGCGGCGTGATGATCGCCTGCAAGCAGGCTCCTACAGATTGGCTCAGTTGGCCGCCGGCGTTGCGGGTTCCTTCACTGCGACGCCGAGCTCTTTCCACTTCGCGAGGATGTCCTTCTTCGCCATGAAGCCTTCATGGCGCGCGAGCTCCTTGCCGTCGGCGCCGTAGAAGATCTGCGTCGGGATCATCCGGATGCCATACTTCGCCCCCTCGTCGCGATTCTCCCACACGTCGATGAACACGACCGAGAACTGGTCGGCGTAGTTCCGGGTGAGGTCGTCGAGGATCGGCTTCATCTGTTTGCACGGGATGCATTTCCCGGCGCCCAAATCGACGAGCCGCGGCAGGGCCGGTTGCGCATCGGCGGCACCGAGCTGGGCGGCCGTGAGCGCGAAGAGGGAAACCAGAGCGACAAGGAGAGAGCGAAGAGGGATGAGTTTCATGATCAGGTGAGTTCGGAGGGTGGGGAACGTCAGAGCAGCGCGAGCGCGGCATCCGCCACCTTGCGAGCGGCTTCGGGAGTCGCGGGCGACTGGCCCTTCTTGAAGCCGAGATCGGTCACGCGCACGTGGTGGACACCGGTGAAGCCGGCCAGTTCGAGGGTCTTCTTCGCGCAATCCTGCGGACAGCCATCGATGGCGATCAGCGCCGGGGCGGCGGCGGCGCTGGCCATCAGGCCGCTCACGCGTCCGCCGATGCCGGCGAGGCACGACATCCAGACCTTGCCCTCGGCGTGGAGCAGGCGGCCGGCGCGGTCGGAGATCTCGCCGACGTCGGCCGCACCGGAGCACGGATACACGAGCGCGGCAGGGCCGGAGTCCTCGTTGCAGCTGCAGGAGCACTTGGGCGTTTGGTCGCTCATGGTGGGGAAAGCTCAGGCGAGCAGCTTCTTGACGTCTTCCACGCCGGGCACCTTGCCAGCCACCTTGACCACGCCGTCGACGACGAGAGCCGGGGTGAACATCACGCCGAAGGAGGCGATGTCGTTGAGGTTGGTGACCTTTTCGAGGGTGTATTCGAGCCCGAGCGCCTTGGCCGCCGCATCGGCGGTTTCAGCGAGAGTCGTGCACTTCTTGCAGCCAGTACCGAGAACGTGGATTTTCTTCATGGGAATGGAGGTTGAGGTCGGTTGGTGAAGGGAGGTTCAGACCAGGGCTCCGTAACCCCATCCTACGAGGGTCGAGAACACGACGATCAGGGCGACGTAGGCGGTGGTCTTCTTCGGACCCATGACGGAGTTGATCACGATCATGCTCGGCAAACTCAGGGCCGGGCCGGCGAGCAGCAGCGCGAGCGCGGGGCCCTCGCCCATGCCGCTGCCCATCAGGCCCTGGAGGATCGGCACCTCGGTGAGCGTGGCGAAGTACATGAGCGCACCGGCGACGGAGGCGAAGAGGTTCGCGCCGAAAGAGTTTCCGCCCACGGCTTGCGCGATCCACTCGCTGGGGATGAGGCCTTCATGGCCGGGGCGACCGAGCAGCAGGCCGGCCACGAGCACGCCGCCGATGAGCAGCGGGAAGATCTGTTTGGCATTGTCCCACGACTGCATGAACCACTCGCCGGCCTCGCCATCCTGACCGGCCGTGCACCACGCAAGCCCGGCGACGGCCACGAGGACCGCCAGCGTCGGGTGCGCCGGCAGAAGCAGTGCGGCGGCGGCGGTCGCAAGCGCGGTGAGGGCGAGGCGTACCGTCGAGAGCGCGAACCAGCGCCAGAGCACGAGGCCAAACGCCGCGGCGAATGCGGAGGTCAGCCACCATTTCACGGCGTAGACGGCGGCAAATAATCCGGTAGCGGCGTCGGTGTGCCCCCAGTTGGCGAACACGAGGATCGCGACCATCAGGCCGAAGAACACCGAAGTCTGCCACAACGGACGCGCGGCCGGCGGCTCGGGCAACTCCGCCATCTTGATCGCCTTGGCCTTCTCCTCGTTCCGAAAAAGCCAGTGCATCAGCGCACCAATGACGATGGAGAACACGACCGCACCCACGGCTCGGGCGATGCCGATCTGCATGCCGAGGATCTTCGCGGTGAGGATGATCGCCAAGGCGTTGATCGCGGGGCCGGAATAGAGAAACGCGGTCGCCGGCCCAAGTCCGGCGCCCATGCGGTAGATGCCGGCGAAGAGCGGCAACACGGTGCACGAGCACACCGCCAGGATCGTGCCCGACACCGAGGCCACGCCGTAGCTGGCGACCTTCGGGGCGTTCGGTCCGAAGTATTTCATCACCGACTGCTGCGAGACAAAGGCACCAATGGCACCCGCGATCCAAAACGCCGGGAGCAGGCACAGGATCACGTGCTCCTGCGCGTACCATTTGGTCAGCGCCAGCGCCTCGGCCACGGCGCCGTCGAAACGCGGCGTACCCAGTGGCATGAAGTAGACGGCGGCGAAGACCGCGGCCATCCAGGCGAGGGCGGTGAGTTCCTGCTTCTTGTTCATCGAAATAGGTCCGCTGTTTGGCGAAGTGGCGAAATTACACGCACGAGGAACTCACCGGCAGCCGCAGGTCCGCGCCGCACCGCCCGCAGCAGCGACCGCCGAGGGATCGGTGAGCAGGCAATCGAGGAAGGTGCCCACGCAGGGAAGCGCCAATCGATAGAAGACCTGGAGGCCACGTTTCTCGTCCTCGACGACGCCCGCGGCCTTCAGCACGGAGAGGTGCCGCGAGACGGTAGACCAGCCGCCGGCGGACACGTCGACCAATTCGCAGACGCAGCGCTCGCCGGCGCGCAGCTCCTCGACGATGCGCAGGCGCGCGGGATGCCCGAGGGCCTTGAAGATCGCGGCGCGGCGCTGGCGTTGTTTCGCGGTTACGGCGGGCATGACGCCGTCCACTGTTTCGCATTTCCGCGAAATGGCAAACACGAAGCGTTTCGCGCGCTGCCGGCGCTCCGGTCAGAGCTGTCGCAACCGCCGCACGAACGGCCCCGGCCCGCCGTCCTGGTAGCCCAGTCGGGCGACTTCCGCGCCCGTCTCGTCGAACACGACGACCGTCGGATATCCCTGCACTCGATACTTGGCGGCGAGGCGCTTGTTGCGCTGCCGCACCGCCTCCTGCTGGGGCCTCCGACGCGGGAAATCGAGTTTCACCAGCACCAACGAATCGGCGGCGTAGGACTGGAACTCGGGAGTCGAGAGGATCTCGGCGTCGAGCCGTTTGCACCAGACACACCAGTCGGAACCAGTGAACAGCACGAAGACCTTGCGACCCGTGCCGCGTGCCGAGGCCAACGCGGTCCCGAGATCAGTGCACCATCCGGCAGCCGGACCGGCAGCCGGACCGGCGGCCTGGGCCGGCCGGGCTTGCACTCGGGGGGCCGGCTTCGGCGTGGTGGATTTGACCGCATAGTCGGCCGACGGTCCCTTCACGGAGACAACGATGCCATTCTCGAGGCGGACGACCACATCGGGATAGGTGAGCACAAGAAGCTGATCGCGTTCGAGACGGCTCGCCGGTTCTCCCTTTTCTGCCAACACCGCGACCAGAGCATCGCCACTGGCGACGGCAAAAGCGCAACCGGCGAGAATAAGCGGAACGAGCAGTGCGAGAAATCGGCGCATGAGGCACGAGGTACAGGAAGGCCGTTTCGGAGGCCAGCGAGCGGATGAATTTCACCAAGTTTTCGAGCCATTCGGACGCAACGATTCCCGCGGGGGTTTCTCCGGTTGTTAAAACGGAATTTACCGATAGGGAATTGCACCGCGTTTGAGCCACTGGCTTATTTCGCGCTCAACCAACCCACGCCCCAACCATGGCTTTTCTGACTTCGGCCTCTCCCACCCCGGCTGCCTCGTCGCGTTCCGCGACCGCGCCCAAGCTCAGTTTCATGGCTTCGCAGACCTTGGCGAAACAGAAAGCCTACGAGAAGAAAGCCAAAAACTACAAGATCCCGCTCGAAGCACTCTCGATCTTCACCGCCCAGTTGGCGGCGTTGCTCTCGGCCGGCCTGCCGCTAGTCTCCTCGCTCGAAGCGCTTCAAGAGCAGATGGAGGATCCAGTTTTTCGAGTCATCCTGCGCGATGTGCGTCTGGAGATCTCGGCGGGCAGCTCGTTCTCGGCGGCGGTGAAGAAGTACCCGAAGGGCTTCAACTCGCTGTTCATCTCCATGGTCGAGGCGGGCGAGGCCTCCGGCAATCTGGCCGAAATCCTCCAAAAGGTGGCCCAGTATTTCGAAGCATCCGTGAAGCTCTCCAAAAAGGTCAAATCCGCCATGGCCTACCCGATCGCGGTCATCGGCTTGGCCGTCGTGCTGGTGAACGTCCTGCTGGTCTTCGTCATTCCAGTCTTTGCCGAGATGTTCTCCGGCTTCGGCTCTGCGCTTCCCGCCCCCACCCAGATGCTCATCGACGTCTCGAATTTCCTCAAACCCGCCTGGGGTTGGCCGGACATCCTCACCAAGATCAGCATCATCCACATCGGCGTCATCCTCTACTTCCTGTGGAAGTTTTGGAAGAAGTTCACCGCGACCCCCAAAGGGCGGGAGTTCAAGGATCAGCTGGTCCACCGCGCCCCGATCTTCGGCCCACTCTCACACAAAATCGCGCTGTCCCGCTTCTGCCGCACCTACGCCACCCTCATGCGCTCCGGAGTCCAGATTTTGCGCACGCTCGAGATCGTCTCCTCGGCCAGCGGCAAGACACAGATCGAGAAAGCCTGCACGGACATCGCGAAGCACATCAGCCAGGGCGGGCAAATCTCCGAAATCCTCGCGACCAATACCTACTTCCCGCCGATGATGAAACATATGGTCAAAGCGGGCGAATCCACCGGCAACGTGGACGGCATGATGAGCAAGGTCGCCGATTTCTTCGATACCGAGGTCGATGCCACGGTTGCCGCCCTCACCTCGCTGATCGAGCCGCTGCTGATCTGTTTCCTCGGTGTGTTCGTCGGTGGTATCGTCATGGCCATGTTCCTGCCGATTTTCAACATGGCCAACGTCGTCGGCGGCAACAACTAGCCGGCACGCGCGATTGCCTGTGCCCGAGCTTGCGCTCGGAATGCCGGTCCGGTTTCCTTCCTCCCCATGCCATCGGTCCTCATCGTCGACGACCTGACCTCCATCCACGAAATGCTGGAGGCAGTCATCCAGCCTATCGGCTTCACCGCCGCGTTTGCCACCGACGGCAACAAGGCCCTTGCGCAATACAAGGCCGAGAAATTCGATCTGGTGTTGGTCGATGTGCAGATGAAGCCGATGGACGGGATCACGCTCCTGCGGGAGCTCAAGAAGGTCGACCCCCAGGCCGTCGTCGTGGTGATGACTGCCTACGCGAGCACCTCCTATGCGCTGGACGCGCTCAAGCTCGGCGCCTTCGATTTCCTTCAGAAACCATTCAAAGTCGACGAGTTGATCTCGGCGCTGAAGCGTGGCGTCGAGTTCAAGAAGCTCGGCGTCACCCGCGCCAAGAAAGTGCAAGCCGTCAGCCACGTGCAGGCGCACAACGAGGACACGTCCGCGGCCGACCAACTGGAGGCGTTCGTTGTCGGCGAGAACAAGAAGATCAAGAAGATCGGCCCCCAGATCAAGAAGCTCACCGCATCCAAAACCCCGGTCCTGATCATCGGCGAGCCCGGCACCGGAAAGAAAGTGATCGCCGAGCTCATCCACAATCAGAGCAATTCGCCCGACAGCCCGCTGGTGCGTTTCGATTGTGCCCAGATTCCCGAACAACAATTGCTCGACGGCCTCGTCGGCCCGCAAGGACAAGGCGGCGAGTGGATCGAACAAGCCAAGGGCGGCACGCTCATGCTCGAGCAGATCAACGCCCTGCCGCTCCCGGTGCAGAAGGCCTTGGTCAGTGTGCTGCGCGGTCCCGCCGCGGGGTTCCGCCTTTGCTGCACCAGCACCGAAGACCTCGAGCGCCTCATCGATCTCGGCAAGTTTCACGACGAACTCTTCTACCGCATCGGAGCCCTCCCCTTGATGCTCCCGCCCCTCCGCGAGCGCATCGAAGACCTGCCTCGACTGCTGAAAAACTTCGCGACCTCGGCCACGAACCCGAACTTCGACACCAAGCAGGTCGAGTTCGAGCCGGCGGCGCTGGCGATACTCAAAACCTACCGTTGGCCCGGCAACATTTCCGAATTGAGCCAGGTCGTTTCCTCCGTCGTCGCCGCCGCCGAGACCAAGACCATTTCGGCAAACATGCTCCCCTCCCGCCTGCAGGATCCCAAGGATCTGCCCTCGCTCGCCGACCACCTCGCCAACGAAGAGCAGCACCACATCGCACGCGTCTTGACCGCGTGTGGGGGCGACAAGGCCAAAGCCGCCAAGATCCTCGGCGTCGACGCCGCGAAACTCGGCTGAGCGGTCCGGCCGCTCGCCCGCTTTCCCTCGAAAGACCGTCGGCGGCGCCCCGCTGGCCGACTTCCCGCTTGCGCCCCCCACCGGCGCTTTTCACGCTCCGCGAAATTTTGCCATGCCGAAGCGCACCGACCTCGAAACCATCCTCATCATCGGAGCAGGGCCCATCATCATCGGGCAGGCCTGTGAATTCGACTATTCCGGCACCCAAGCCTGCAAGTCCCTGAAGGAGGAGGGCTACCGGGTCGTGCTCGTGAACTCCAATCCGGCCACGATCATGACCGATCCGGAGTTCGCCGATGTCACCTACATCGAGCCCCTCACCGTCGAGATGCTCGAGCGCATCATCGAGGTCGAGAAACCCGACGCCCTCCTGCCCACCCTCGGCGGCCAGACGGCCCTCAACCTCTCGATGGAGCTGCACAAACGCGGCATCCTCGAGAAGCACGGCGTCGAGATGATCGGCGCCAAGCCCCCGGCCATCGAGAAGGGCGAGGACCGCCAGCTCTTCAAGGACGCGATGCTCAAGATCGGCCTCGACGTCGCCAAGTCCCGCACCGTCCACACCCTCGACGCCGCCCGCTCCGCCGCCGACGAGATCGGCACCTTCCCGCTCATCATCCGCCCCAGCTTCACCCTCGGCGGCACCGGCGGCGGCATCGCCTACAACCGCGAGGAATTCGACCAGATCGTCGCCGGCGGCCTCGAAGCCTCCCCCACCCACGAAGTCCTCATCGAGGAATGCCTCCTGGGCTGGAAGGAATACGAGATGGAGGTCATGCGCGACCACAAGGACCAGTGCGTCGTCATCTGCTCCATCGAAAACTTCGACCCGATGGGCGTGCACACCGGCGACTCCATCACCGTCGCCCCGGCCATGACGCTCACCGACAAGGAGTATCAGGCCATGCGCGACGCCTCCTTCGCCGTCATCCGCGAGATCGGCGTCGAGACCGGCGGCTCCAACATCCAGTTCTCCCTCGACCCGAAGACCGGCCGCATGGTCGTCATCGAGATGAACCCGCGCGTCTCCCGCTCCTCCGCGCTCGCCTCGAAGGCCACCGGCTTCCCGATCGCCAAGATCGCCGCCAAGCTCGCCGTCGGCTACTCGCTCGACGAGATCCGCAACGACATCACCAAGGAGACGCCCGCCAGCTTCGAGCCCACGATCGACTACGTCGTCACCAAGATCCCGCGCTTCGCCTTCGAGAAGTTCATCGGCGCCAACACCACCCTCACCTCCGCGATGAAGTCGGTCGGCGAGGCCATGGCCATCGGCCGCACCTTCAAGGAATCGTTCCAGAAGGCCCTCCGCTCCCTCGAGATCGGCGCCCGCGGCTTCGGCGGCGGCGGCAAGTTCGGCGGCTACGACATCCCCGACGAGCAGACCATCATCGCCCGCCTCGGCACCCCCAACGCCGAACGCCCCTTCTTCATCCGCTACGCCTTCAAGGCCGGCTTCTCCGTCGAGCGCATCTTCGAGATCACCGCCATCGACCCCTGGTTCCTCGAGCAACTCAAGGAGATCCACCAGCTCGAGGAGTTCCTCAAGACCAAGCTCCTCCACGACCTCACCCCGGACGAAATGCGCCGCGTGAAGTGCGCCGGCTTCTCCGACGCCCAGATCGCCCACCTCTGCGGCGCGCCCATGAAGACCGTCCGCGAGCACCGCCGCAAACTCGGCAGCCCCACCACCTACCGCCTCGTCGACACCTGCGCGGCCGAGTTCGAGGCCTTCACTCCGTACTACTACTCCTCCTACGGCGACGAGAACGAGGTCATCCGCAGCGACCGCCCGAAGATCATGATCCTCGGCGGCGGCCCCAACCGCATCGGCCAGGGCATCGAGTTCGACTACTGCTGCGTGCACGCCTCGTTCGCCCTGCGCGAGCTCGGCTTCGAGACCGTCATGGTCAACTCGAACCCCGAGACCGTCTCCACCGACTACGACACCTCCGACCGCCTCTACTTCGAGCCCCTCACCCTCGAGGACGTACTCGAAATTTACGAACAGGAGAAGTGCTCCGGCGCGATCGTGCAGTTCGGCGGCCAGACCCCGCTCAACCTCGCTTCCGCCCTCAAGGCCAACGGCGTCAACGTCATCGGCACCTCGCCCGAATCGATCGAGCTCGCCGAGGACCGCAAGCTCTTCGCCGGCATCCTCGACAAGCTCAACCTCAAGCAGCCGGCCAACCGCACCGCGCTCACCGAGGACGAGGCCCTCAAGCACGCCGCCGATCTCGGGTTCCCGATCCTCCTGCGCCCCTCCTTCGTGCTCGGCGGCCGCGGCATGTTCATCCTCTACAGCCTCGACGAGATGCGCGCCGTCCTGCGCCAGGTCTTCGATGTCATGCCCGACAAGCCCGTGCTCATCGACAAGTTCCTCGAAGACGCCATCGAGCTCGACGTCGACTGCATCTCCGACGGCGAGACCGCCATCATCGGCGGCATGCTCGAGCACATCGAGTTCGCCGGCGTGCACTCCGGCGACGCCGCCATGGTCATGCCCCCGCACACCCTCGCCAAGGAGATGCTCGAGCACGTGCGCAACGCCACCATCGCGCTGGCCAAGGCCCTCAACGTCGTCGGCCTCATGAACATCCAGTTCGCGATCAAGGACAACGACCTGTACGTCCTCGAGGTCAACCCCCGCGCCTCGCGCACCGTGCCCTTCGTCTCCAAAGCCATCGGACAGCCCCTCGCCAAGCTCGCCGCCAAGTGCATGGCCGGCAAGAAGCTCGCCGAGCTCGGCCTCACCCGCGAGCTCACCCCGCGCCACTGGTGCGTGAAGGAGGCCGTCTTCCCCTTCAACCGCTTCCCCGGCGCCACCATCAACCTCGGGCCCGAGATGCGCTCCACCGGCGAGGTCATGGGCCTCGACGACGACCTCGGTATCGCCTTCGCGAAGACGCAGATGGCCGCCAAGCCCGCCCTCCCCACCCAGGGCAACGTCTTCCTCTCCGTCAAGGACGCCGACAAGCCCCGCGCCGTCGACCTCGGCCGCCAGCTCGTCGCCCTCGGCTTCAAGATCTTCTCGACCTCCGGCACCGCCAAGGTGCTCCAGGAAAACGGGGTCGACGTCACCCGCATCCCGCGCATCGACGAGGGCCGCCCCAACGTCGTCGACATGATCAAGAACATGCAGATGCACATGATCATCAATACGCCGTCGGGCATGATGCCGCGCCAGGACGAGAACAAGATCCGCACCGCCGCCGTGCTCAACAACGTCTCCATCATGACCACGATGGCCGGCGCCTACGCCGCCCTGCGCGGCATCAAGGCGATGAAGCAGAAACGCGTCGGCGTGCGCTCCCTCCAGAGCTACGTCGGCAACGTGCTCTGAGCCGCCCATCCGCACTCGACCCCAAGGCGCCGCCCAACCGCGGCGCCTTTGCTTTTCACCCGGCACTGCCCCGACTTTTCCGGTGGACCACCCCCACCGCTCCGCGCACTGTCCTCGCCCTCGATACGTCCCGCGTCTCCCACGCGCCGGCCTACCCTCCACGACTCCTTCCCGATGAACATCACCGTTCTCAGCGACGGTGGCTGGGGCACCGCCCTCGCCATGGTCCTTTGCGAAAACCACCACTCCGTCACTCTGTGGGGCCCCTTCCCCGACTACGTGGCGGAAATGGAGCGGACCCGCCGCAACGACCGCTTCCTCAAGGGCGTCGCGCTGCCCGCCTCGCTCAAGCTCGAGCACGACATCGCGCGCGCCGTCGCCGGCGCCGAGATCGTCGTGCTCGCCGCGCCCAGCCAGTACACCCGCGGCGTGCTCGCCAAGTTGCGCGATATTCCGCGCCCGGCCGACCTGATCTACCTCAATGTCGCCAAGGGCATCGAGACCGGGTCCTGCAAACGCATCAGCGAACTCGTCGAGGAAGTCCTCGGCGACGTCCGCTACGCGATCCTTTCGGGACCGAGCCACGCCGAGGAGGTCGCCCGCCGTATCCCCACCGCGGTGATGACGGCGTCCCGCGACCCCGGGGCCGCCCTCGCCGTGCAACAGGCGTTCATGAACGAGTACTTCCGCGTCTACACCTCCGACGATGTCGTCGGCGCCGAGCTCGGCGGCTCGCTCAAGAACGTGCTCGCCCTCGCCGCCGGCATCCTCGACGGCATGGGCATGGGCGACAACACGAAGGCCGCCCTCATGACCCGCGGCATCGTCGAGATGGCCCGCCTGGGCGAAGCCCTCGGCGGCCGGCCCGAGACCTTCTCCGGCCTCAGCGGCATCGGCGATCTCATCGTCACCTGTACCAGCCAGCACAGCCGCAACCGCCATGTCGGCGAAGAGCTCGGCAAGGGCCGCAAGCTCGCCGAGATCCAGGCGGAGATGGGCCTCGCTGTCGCCGAGGGCGTGAAAACCGCCAGCAGCGCCTACGAGCTCGCCCGTCGCGCTGGAGTGGACACGCCGATCGTCGACGAGGTGCACGCCAGCCTCTACGCCGACAAGGATCCGCGCCAGGCCGTCCGCGACCTCATGTCGCGCGACGCCAAGCCCGAGATCCATCGGAGCTGAGCGGCCGCTCCCCTCGCGGCGCCGACCGCAACCGCGCCTACCTCGCGGGGATTCTGCACCCGGTCGGCATCGTCGCCTGCGACCGCCTTCGCCCAACGGCGGCAACTCACGCCGAGAGCCCCGGCGCCGCCCTGCCCGGAGAGGCGGGGCTCTTTCTCCCCGCCGACCACCGTTGCTCCGCTGCCGGCATCCCTTGGGACGAGTTCAACGACGTGGAGATCGAAGCGGCCCGCAGTCTCCAACGTACCCGCACGCTGCTCGACCTCGGCTGACCCCGACGCAGCAACGGCCGGTCCGCTGGACCGGCCGCCGTTCGCCAATACACCGGCCCGAGGCTCAGGCCGTCTCCGGTTCCGCGTCGGCCTTCGGCTTCGCCCGACTGGGTGCCTTGGCCTTCGCTCGCGTCGCCGGCCGCCGGGCCGGTTTCGCCTTGGCGTTGAGCCAAAGCTCATCCTTGGCGTTGCGGTTGAACCAGAAGATCTCGTCGGCGTGCTCGGCGAACACCGGTTTCGAGGCTTCGCTTTCCGGCACTTCCATGCCGGCCTTGACCAGCGCGTCGATCAGGTCGGCCTGGGAGACGCCCAACGCATCCGCCACGCCGCCGGGCGCCGCGCTGAACGAGGTCCCACGTTTGTTCTTCGTAAAGTGGGGTCGGATACGCGCGAAGACCGAATCGTCCGGGCCGACCTGCTCCTCCGCGGACGGAGAGATCTGCTCCCGCCCGGAATTCTCGGGCTCGGGTTCCTCCCCGTCGACGGAGGCGGTTTCCGGCCCGCCCACGGGCCCGCTCGGCCCAGGCGCCGGAGCACCGGCTTCCGCGCCGGAGTCGTTCTCGTCTCCCGAGGCATGCGCCGGCTCGCCGTGCCGCTGTTCGCGGGCGTTGATCCAGATCTGGCCGCCCTGGCCCCGATTGACCCAATACAGGAAGCCGTTGAGTTCCACGAAGACCGGCTTGGCCTGCGGATCCTCGGTGAGCACGAGCCCGAGCTTCGCGAACGCCGCCATCAGCTCCTCCTCGGAATGGCGCAACGCCTTCGAAAGGTACGACGTACTACCCGACCAACCACGGCCGCGTCGATTGCGGCGCATCATCGGCCGCAGCTTGGCCAGCAACGGTTCGCCCTCCGGCAGCGGTGGCACCGAACCACGCGGCGCCGCAGGCTCGCGACGCGCCGGAGCGGACGCCGACGGCTCCTCGGCGGGCGCAGTCTCCTCCTTCGGCTCCATGGCCTCCCGCGCAACCTCGGCCGCCACCTCCTGCACCCGCTTCTCCGGGCGCGGCTTCGCCGCCGGCCGCTCCGGCCGCTCCGGACGCGGCTCGGGTTTGGGCTTCGGCGCCGGTGCCTTCGGGCCGCAATGCAGCCAAACTTCCCCGCGCGGATTCTTGCTCAGCCAGAAGCTTTCGTCCTCATGCTGGATCGACGCGGGCGTCGCCTGCGGATCCTCCGCCAATGCGAGCCCGAGCTCGCCGAGCGCACCGAGCAGATCGTTGTCATCCTGCTCGAGCTTGCGCGCCAAGAAGCTGACGGAGCCGACCAGGCCGACACCGCGCTGGCTGCGTTTCATGTGTTGCCGGAGCAGATCGAGCAGGTCCTCGGCATCCGCCTCGGGATCGCTCACCTCCTCGACGTCGGCGAGGAATTCGAGCTCCTCCTTGAGCGTCTCCCTCCATGCCTCGCGCTCTTTCGCCCCCTCGATCTTCTCGAGTCGGGCCGCTTCCTGAGCCGCCGGCATCTCCTCGGGTTTCCAGTCGCGCATGATGGGGCGCCGCGCCAACCCGGAAAACAGCAACGGATTATCCGGTGCCGTATGCCAAGTGATGATTTCCCACTGCTGCTGACCCAAATCGTTCAGGTGCTGCTCCAGCGCAGCCATCGAAGCCATGCCGTGCTTGCCGCTGGAGATCACCTTGTATTCCCAGTTTGCCATAAGGTCCGCCCCGTGTAGCCGCGGACCCGGACATTGGCCAAACGAAAATGGAAAGTGCCCTCCGATTGTGCGGCCCACCTGCCCGCACGAGCCAC
Source organism: Verrucomicrobiota bacterium (assembly GCA_023443455.1). Lineage (GTDB taxonomy): Bacteria > Verrucomicrobiota > Verrucomicrobiia > Opitutales > Opitutaceae > CAJCBL01. The sequence continues at coordinate 12,464 of JAEZUE010000011.1, read as the reverse complement.
GCGACCGCTCATCCGGCCCTCCTTCAAGCTTTTGCCGGACAATTACTTCCGTTGCGATTAACCCTGCCGCTCCTCAGCGCAGCCAACTCTCGACCGCGAGAATCCGCGCACCGAGACTTCCGGGCTCCGCTCCCGCCTCGAAGGCCAACCGACTCGCCGTTCCCGGGGCGGGCAACGTGCTGACGACCTCCTGCGCCACCGCTCGCGCCTCGGCGAGCAGGTTCGCCATGGGCGCTTGCGCAGCCGGCGCACGCCCGGGTTCGTTCTGGTATTCGATCGGCACCACCACCTCGGAGCCGAAATTCCATTTGCGCAACACGAAGCCGGCGACCTGCGCGTTGTTCATCCCGAGAAGCCGTTGCTCCTGCCGCATCAGCGGACTGGCAGGCAGCTCGCGCAACAGCATCCCGGGGTCACCCACCGTGCGAAGGTGCCGATCGACCAACACCATGCCGATCGCATGCAACAGGCCCGCAGTGTAGGCCACGCATTCATCCAACCCCCGCGCCGGAGCGAGCAGCTCCATCACGAGCGCGCAGGCCAACGAGCGCCGCCAATACTCGGCCGGGCCCATGCCATAGATGCGCAGCGGCGTGTTGAGGAATCGGCTCATCGCAAACGCCGCTGTCACCCGGTACGACTCGCGTAGGCCCAGCAGGGCGATCGCCTCCTCCAGACTCGAGAGATCGCGCGCACGGCCATAGTAGGCGCTGCCCGCCGCCTGCATCACGCGCGTGGCCAGCGACGGATCGAAACGCACCAGCTCCACGACCTCGTCGATGCTCGAGGAGTCGCTCAGCAACAGCATCTGCAGCCGCGGCAACACGGCGGCCGCCACCGGCAGATCGCGCAGGTAGGCCTCCAGGTCGGCGGGACAGAGATACAGCGTGGACATGCCCTGAACATCGCGCGAACCGCGTAAAAACTAAAGCAAACTGCCTCCGGAAAAATCACCCGAAATAGAGACGACACTTCCCCCAAGGTAGTGCCGCGGTCGGGGCAACCGCGCCCCCGGAAACCGGGAGAAATCCCCGCCGCCTCCCCCGGCCCGGCGCATACCTCGCGGCCTCGCCGCTCTGGGACCCCACGGAGAACACCCCGGCCTGCAACAGGATTTCCCCCCGGGAAATCCGCCTCCGGCCCACCCGGCCGAACCATATCCACACATTCTTTACAATGACCCCGCCGCTTCCGATAATGTCCTTGCGACTCCGGACACTTCGCACACCCTCTCGGCCACTGCCCCGGGCGCGTCGGGCGACGGCCGCAGTTTGCATCCCATGCACACCCCAATGGCCAACGCTGCCGGCGCCTCCGCGTGTGTTTGCGCGTGCGCCGCGGAGAAAGGAGTCCGGGCCTGCGCCCGGTTGGCCAAATAGCCGCGCGGGGAGCGTGCGCGGCGTACCGAGGGACTATTTCCAAACCCCAACCTCTCACCCCTAAAACAGAGGAGTCTTCCATGAAGGAGTACGCACCGCACGAGATCAGGAACTGCGCCATCGTCGGCCACAACGGCGCCGGCAAGACCATGCTCTGCGAAGCCATGCTGGCTTGCAGCGGCGCCATCCCGAAGGTCGGCAACATCGCCCAGGGCACCACCGTCTCCGACTACCACGTCAGCGAAAAGGAGCACCAGATGTCCATGCACACCACCTGCATGCACACCGAGTGGCTCGACCGGAAAATCAACCTGCTCGACTGCCCCGGCTACGCCGACTTCGCCGCCGACGGGCTCGGCGCCCTGCGCGTGGGCGACTTCGCGCTGCTCGTCATCCACGGCGCCCACGGTCTGCAGGTCGGCACCGACCAGGCGTGGAACTACGCCACGAAATTCGCGTTGCCCAAGATGATCGTCGTCAACGCCCTCGACCGGGAGAACACCCAGTTCGACATGATCGTCGAGGAAGCCCGCGCGCATTTCGGCACCAAGGTCTTCCCCCTGAGCATCCCCCTCAATGCCGGCCCGAGCTTCAACAGCCTGCTCGACGTCATGCGCAGCGAAGTCGTCACCTACGCCTCCGACGGCTCCGGCAAGTTCACCGAGCAGGCCGTCTCCGGCCCCCTCGCCGACAAGGTCCGCGACCTCCACAAACAACTCATCGAGCTCATCGCCGAGAGCGACGACTCCCTGATGGAGAAATTCTTCGACGAAGGCGGCACCCTCACCGAGGACGAACTGCGCGCCGGTATCCACGCCGCCATCCAATCCGGCAACCTCGTCCCCCTCTTCGCCGCCTCCGCCGAGAAGGACATCGGCATCGCCCGCCTGCTCGACATCATCGCCAAGTACGGCTCCTCCCCCGTCGACCGCGCGAAGGTCGCCGCCCACGACGCCGAAGGCAACGAGACCGAGGTGCGGCTCGATCGCCCCGAGCCCGTCGTCCACATCTTCAAGACCCTCGCCGAACAGCATGTCGGCGAACTCTCCTTCTTCCGCGTCTACTCCGGCACGGTCACCTCCAACACGGAACTCTACAACGCCTCGCGCAAGGTCTCCGAACGCCTCGGCCCGCTCCATCTCGCCAACGGCAAGATCCGCACCCCCGTCGCCAAACTCGGCCCCGGCGACATCGGCTGCGTGCTCAAGCTCCGCGACACCCACACCGGCAACACCCTCTGCGCCCCCGGCCTCGCCCTCGAGCTGCCGAAGGTCGACTACCCCAAGCCCAAGGTCCACGCCGCCATCCTGCTCAAGGCCCGCGGCGAGGAGGACAAACTCGCGACCGGCCTCAACACCCTCCACGAGGAGGACCCCACCTTCAGCCACCGCTACGACCCCGAAATCAAACAGCACATCCTCTCCGGCCAGGGCGAGATGCACCTGCAGGTCATCGTCGAACGCCTCAAACGCCGCTTCAACGTCGCCGTCGACCTCGGCGAACCGCGTATCCCCTACCGCGAGACGATCCGCGGCCGGGCCGACTCCAAGTACCGCCACAAGAAACAAAGCGGCGGCTCCGGCCAGTTCGCCGAGGTCTGGATGCGCGTCGAGCCGCTCGCCCGCGATGCCGGTATCGAGTTCACCGAGTCGCTCGTCGGCCAGAACGTCGACCGCGTCTTCGTGCCCTCCGTCGAGAAGGGCGTGCGCGCCGCCTGCCAGGAGGGCATCCTCGCCCACTTCCACGTCACCGACATCAAGGTCGAGTTCTACGACGGCAAGATGCACCCCGTGGACTCCAACGACGTGTCGTTCCAGATCGCCGGCTCCTGGGCCTTCAAGGAGGCCTTCGCCGCGGCCCATCCCTGCCTGCTCGAGCCCATCTTCAACGTCGAGGTGCAGGTGCCCGAGGAGTTCATCGGCGCGGTCATGGGCGACATCTCCAGCCGCCGCGGCCGCATCGTCGGCGTCGACAGCGACGGCGCCTTCCAGATCGTCAAGGCCACCATTCCCCAGAAGGAACTCACCAAATATTCCACCGTGCTGCGCGCCCTCACCGGCGGACGCGCCAACCACACCGAGGCGTTCGCCTACTACCAGGAACTGCCCGCCGAGTTCGAGAAGGCCGTCATCGAGGAGCGCAAGAAGCAGCACGCCGCCGAGCACGGCGGCCACTGATCTGTCGGTCCGAAGGAGAATCGCCGCACCCGTGCCGCCGCGAGGCGCCGGGTGCGGCGCCGTTTCCACCCCCATGCCTGCGGCAGGGCCGGAGACCTCGCATCCGCCCCGCGCCACCCGACGTCGGCTTGGCTCCGCCCCTGCCGCCGCTCATCCTTCGCCGCTCTCGCCCCACGCGCCTCCCGATGCCCCGCCCCCTTCTCCTCCTGACCACCCTCGCGGCCCTGCTGCCCGTCTCCGTTTTCCCGGCACCAACGCCGGCGACGCCCGCCTCGCGCATCCTGCCGCTCGACAAGCTCAGCGTCGCCGTCACCGACTTCACCGACGAGGGCCGCGCGCTGCCACCGGTCTCCGCGTCGCAACCCGCCTACTACATCGGCGTCAACGCCGGCTTCCGCGCCTACACCGGCATCGTGCTCGGCGGCGACCCGCCCCCGCAGGAGAAACCGATGCTGCGCCTCATCGCCCAGGTCCTCGCCGACCAGGGCTACCGCGGCGCCGACGACGCCCATCCCCCCACCCAGATCATCGTCTGCTCGTGGGGCATCCTCGGCACGCACGGCCACAGCCTGCTCGGGCCCGGCCCCGGCGTGCATTTCCTCGGCGGCGACAAGCTCGACCTCGTCGACCGGAACATCATCCCCGGGCACATCGACTTCGGCGACGTCCTCCGGCGCCGTTTCCGCTCCGGCACCGCCGAGACCGTGCTGCAGATGACGCAGGACAACCTCTATGCCGTGCTGCTGCGCGCCTACGACTACGCCGCCGCCCAGCGTGGCGAACGCATCCAGCTCTGGGAGACGCGCATCGCCTGTTCCTCCCCCGGCACCAGCCTCGCCAAATCGATCCCGCGCCTGGTCGTCGCCGGCAAGCACGTCATCGGCCGCGAAACCGCCCAGCCGGTCGTGCGCAACGCCGCCCGCACCCGCGACGCCTGGGTCGAGATCGGCGAATCGAGCGTGGTCGAGTACATCGACCTCTCCGAACTCGAGGACGCCAAACGCGAGGCCCGCCGGAGCCGCGACATCCCGCCCACACCGTAGTCACCGCACCGCCGCATGCTGCGCCAACCGGCGCAGCGCCTCGGCCAGCAGCGTCTTGCCCGGCTCCACCCGATGCCACGGCGACGCGCCCGAGGGATGCGGCAGCGGCAACACGTCGAAAGCGTGGCCGCGCCACTGCGTCGGGAACACCTTCCCGATGCGTTCCGTCAGCAGCGCCGGTTCGAGGAACTGGTTCATGGCCAGCTTGCCCACCGCCACCACGAGCTGCGGCTTCAGCAGCTTCACCTCGGCCTCCAGCCAACGGGAGCAGTTCGCGATCTCCCCGTCGTCGGGCACGCGGTCGCCGCCGGTCGCCTTCTTGCCGGGAAAACACCGGCACACCGCCGCGAAATAGACACGGTCGCGCGTCTCGTCCTCGGACCAGCCGAGCGCCTCGTGAAACCACTTGAAGAGCGTCTTGCCCGCGGTCCACGCAAACGGCCGGCCGAGCACCGGCTCCTTGTCGCCGGGCGCCTGCCCGACCAACAGCACCCGACTCGCCACCGGCCGCCCGACCACCACCGGCTTGTGCATGGCCGGGCAAAGCGTGCAGGCGCGCAATTTCGCGAGATGACGGTCGATCGGGGTGCCGGGCATGGCCCCATGCTCAAACACCGCCGCCAGCCGGCGCGAGCCCGAAGCTCCCCGCCATGGCCCGCGCTCACACCAGAAACGCCAGCGGCAGGTGCAGCGCCGCCCACAGCCCGAAACGCAGCAGCGCCGGCCGCCGCACCGAAGCGGCCAGCGACGCGAAGTAGATGCCCTTCGCGAGCGTGTTGACCATCATCGCCACCAGGATCGCCGACACGAACAGCCGCTCGGGTGCCGGGTTGCTCTGCACCAGCGAGAGGATGAACGGGTCGATGTCGACCACACCCACCACTGCCGCAAGCCCCAGCAGCGCCGAACCGCCGAACTGCGCCTGCACCAGCTTCGTCGCGACCATCAACACCACGAACAGCCCCGCGAACAACAGCGCGGGCAGGATCTCGAACGGGTTCTGCAACGAACCCACCGGCCCGCGGGCCACCGGCTCGTCGCGCGGCCGCACCAGCCACGCGATCGCGAAGCCCGTCGCCGACAGCGCCCCGAGCCTCCACGCCAGCACCGGCACGAAGGCCGCGTTCAGAAACGCCACCAGCGCCAGAATACGCAGGTACATCACGCTGCTCGCGAGGACCGCCGCCTGCAGCGCATGGCGCGCCTGCTCGGGCTGCCGCTGCGCGATGCGGCCCGAGGCCACGCTCACCGCCGTGCTCGACACGATCCCGCCCGCCAGCCCCGAAAGCCACCAGCCGAAGCGCATGCCGAGCTTCTTGATCATGAAGTAGCCGGCGAACCCCACCGACGACACCATCACCACGATCCACCACAACTTGTGCGGATTGATCGCATACACGGTGAACGCCTTGTCCGGCACCACCGGCAGCACCAGCGCCGTCACGATCAGGAACTTCAGCACCGCGAGGAACTCGGCGTTGTCGAGCGACTCCACCAGCCCCTCGATGCGCGACTTCTCCGACAGCAGCAGCGTGCCGATGATGCCCAGCGCCAACGCCACCCACGGCGGCCCGAGCAGCGCGAGCACGCCGATCGCATACGTCAAAAGCACCGCCGCCTCGGTCGTCCAGCCCACGCGGTTCTCCAGCTGCTTGGCGTGGTACTCGAGCGCGGCCATGCCCGCGACGGCGACCAGACCCACGGGCACCGCGGCGGTGAGTCCGAGGTTGTGCAGCCACGCACAGGCGAAGCCGAACAGGCTCACCAGCGTGAACGTGCGCACGCCGGCGAAGATGCGGCTCTGCTTCGTCGCCCCCGAACGCTCACGTTCGAGACCGATGAGAAAACCGAGCGCCAGCGCGAGCGCGAAGCGCAGTTCGGAGTGGTATTCGGCGATTGGGGGCATAGGGGGCAACCGGCGGAGACCGCCGCCGTTGCCCCCAACGTTGCCCGTCGACGCGCCGCAGACAAGCCGCGGGATCGACGGAAAAGCCGACCGGGTTGCCCCAATCCGGTCCCGGCGCAATGCCCTCACGAGGCTACTACATCAGCTGGACGGCGCCGCCGTTCGGCTTCTCGGCCGCCGCGGAGCCCCGCCTCAATGTGCGCCGGCGTGGCGGGCGTTGAGCGTGCGTAAAGTGAGGCGCTGCTTGCCGAACGGTTTCACTTCGCCACGAGTCTGCGACTCGAGCGCGGCGCCGGCGACGATCAGCAGAAGCGCGTCGAGCAGCGAGGTTTCGGGTGAGGAAGCGAGCAGGCGGTCCAGGTGTGTTTTCATGTTCGGTCGTGTTGCGCGTGACCGGCGCCGGTGCGCCCGGTGGCGGTCACAAGTGGTAGGATTCGATCATCGCCGCCCTTCATTGCAGGAAGCGGGCCCGCTCGCATCTTTCCTGCAACTTTTTCGGACCAGCCGGGTGCTACCGGTCATGAAAACAGTTCTGAAGGTCACGCTTCTCCTTGGTCTCATGGTTGTTGTGCTCTTCGCCCTCCCCGAGATCGTCAGCGCACTTTGCGGCGGAATCGTCGGCGGGCTCACCATGATGGCCGCGCTCACCCTCGTCGGTTTCCTGATTTTGGGACTGGCGATTGTCGGCGGTGGGAGCGCCGCGCTGGCCGTTCTCGCCCTCCTGCTGGCCCTGGCCTGCGTCGCGATCGCCGTGGCCCTGCCGCTCGCCCTGCCGTTCCTGATCCTCGCCGCGTTGATCGTGCTGCCCATCAAGCTCGTGCAGCGCCTGTCGCGGCCGACCGTCGCCGCATGAACCAAATTCTGGTGACAACGAAATCCGGGCCTCCGCCCACCCGCAGACAGGACCACCAGCCGCCAAGTGCCTCGTTGCCTCCCGCCGGCTGAAACCGCCGCCGCGGCCGAGCCCGCGCTCCACGGTTGCCCCTCGGATGATCCCGCGCCAGACCAGCGTCGCATGACGTGGAAAGAGCTCTGCCGCATCGCCCAGGAAACGGTCGACCACACCCGCGCACGGTTGCCCGACGAAATCCGCGTGCTGGCCGACGCGTTGCCCGTCTCGCTCGAACCGTTTCCCGAAGGCCCGATGCTCGAGGATGAAAACGTCGAACCCGACATCCTCGGGCTCTTCGTCGGCCCCGACCTGCTGCACGGCGCCGAAGCGGCACCCGCGCTGCCCTCCCAGATCCTGCTCTTCCTCGAAAACCTCTGGGACCACTCCGACGGCGACCTCGCGATCTACCGCGACGAGGTCCGCATCACCTACCTCCACGAACTCGGCCACTACCTCGGTTGGAACGAGGAGGAGGTCGCCCGCCGCGGCCTGGCGTAGGCGAGGGCGAAAGATTTCTGCAACCGCGCGGAGATCGCGCGTGTGTTCGGGACTGTATCAGCACGAAAACCCGCCCGGTGTCGGACGCGACCCGGGTGGTTCAATTTCCGCACCTTGCCACGCCCCGAAACCCTGACGCAGGCGCACCTGCCTGCGTCGCCCCGCCCTCGCCATGACTTTCGGCCACTCGACTCCGCCGCGACACCACGCCAACCTCCCGACCATGTCGCCCCTGCTTCAAGTCGACCGCCTCTCCAAGGCCTTCGGCTCCACCCGCGCGGTCGCGGACGTGAGCTTCGCCGTCCACCCCGGCGAGATCTACGGCCTGCTCGGCCCCAACGGTGCCGGAAAAACCACGACGATCTCGATGATCTCCGGCCTGCTCGCGCCCGACAGCGGCACGGTCTCCGTCGGCGGCCGGCCCTACGCCGCCGACCCGCAGGCGGCCAAGCGCCTGATGGGCGTGGTACCGCAGGAGCTCGCGCTCTACGAGGAGCTCAGCGCCTTCGAGAACCTTGAATTTTGGGGACGCCTGGCCGGACTCGACTCCCGCGCCGCGAAGTCCCGCGCGCACGAGCTTCTCACCCAGCTCGCCCTCGCAGACCGCGCCAAGGATGCCGTGAAGAACTTTTCGGGCGGCATGAAACGCCGCGTGAACCTGGGCTGTGCCCTGCTCCACCGTCCGAAGCTGCTCCTGCTCGACGAGCCGACCGTGGGCATCGATCCGCAGGCGCGCCTCAACATCCTCGAGTTCATCCGCGGCCTGCGTGCCGAGGGCGTGGGCGTGCTCTACACCACGCACTACCTCGAGGAGGCCGAGTCGCTGTGCGACCGCATCGGCATCGTCGACCACGGCCGTGTCCACGCCGAGGGCACACTGGCCGAGCTCCAGCAGCGCCTCGGCGGCGACCGCCTCTTCACGCTCGAGGGCGACTGGGCCGGCGTGCAGCCCGAGAACTGGGCGGGCTTCCGCGAACATTTCCGCGTGATCCAGCACAAGGACCACCAGCTCGTCGTCGCCGCTTTGCCCACGCCCCGCTCGGACTCCCCGGGCGTGGCGCAGGCGTCCCTGCCTGCAAATTCCGGCCCCTCCGGTTCACACGCGACCTCCGCGCGCGACCCGGCCGACTGCCTGCGCGAGCTGCTCGCCCTGCCGGTCCCGGTCGAGAACGTCTCCCTCAAGCGCCCGAGCCTCAACGACGTCTTCCTCCAACTCACCGGCCGCGACCTCCGCGAGTAACTGCCATGCTCCTCGCCCTGCTCGCCAAGGACTTCGCCCGCGCCCGGCGCAACCCGTGGCCGTGGCTGATCAACCTGGCCATCCCGTTCCTCGTCGTCGCCATCATCGGTCTCGCCTTCGGAGGCGCGGCAAATGGCGAAAAGATGCTCGGCCGCGTGCGCTTCGCCGTCGTCGACGAGGACAACACCATCGTCAGCCGTTTCCTGCGCGGCAGCCTCAATCAGGACCAGGCCGCCCGCCAGCTCGAGCCGGTGTTGATGGAACGGATTCCGGCGTTCGCCGAGCTGAAGGGCAACAAGCTCAGCGGCGTGATCGTCATCCCGCTCGGCTTCACCGACGACTTCCTCGACAACACCCCCGTCACCCTCGAGCTGATCAAGAACCCCGCCGAGTCGATCAAGCCCACGCTGCTCGAGGAAGGCCTCGGCGCCCTCTCGACCGCGCTCGACGCCCTCGGGCGCAACTTCGCCCCCGAGCTGAAGGATCTGCGCGCCGCCCTGGGCGGCGATCTCGACACCACCGCGCGCAACGCGATGATCCTGCGCTGGGTCGGCCGCTTCGACGAGCTGGCCCCGCTCGTCGAGACACCACTGATCGGGTACAAAAAGCCCGACTCCTCCGCACCCGGCGCCGGGGAGTCGTCCGGCAAACCCTCCGACAGCGGGTTCAACCTCTTCGGCCACCTCCTGATCGGCATGGCCGCGATGTTCCTGCTCTTCCTCGGCAGCATCGGCATGGGCGACCTCCACCGTGAGATCGAGCTGCGCACCCTCGCGCGATTCCAGACACTGCACGTGTCGCTCGCCTCGTTCCTCGTCTCGAAGGTCGTATTCGCGACCATGATGCTCCTGCTCTGCTCGGTCATCCTCTTCGGTGGTGGTGCGCTCGTCTTCGGGGTCACGTGGCACCAGCCGCTGCAACTCGCCCTCCTCTGTGGCGCGTTCGCGTTCTGCACCACCGGGGTGATGGCCGTGCTCGTCGCGTGGATTCCCGACCAGCGCAAGGGCGAGGCGATCCGCTCGATGGTGAGCATGGTGCTCGGCATGGCCGGCGGCTGCGCGTTCCCCATCGACCAGTTCCCTCCCGTCTTCCACCGCTTCGTGCTCCCCGCGCTCCCCACCCATTGGTTCGTCTCGACGGCCCGGTCGCTCGAATACGGAGCGGGCGCGCCCTGGGCCATGGCCACATTGAAACTCACGATCGTCGGCGCGGCATTGCTCACGCTCGCCGCGGTGCTTTTCCGCCGCCACTTCGCGAAAGGAGGCCGCGCGTGAACGAGCGTCCGTTGCATTCGGATCGAGGTTGGGCGAGGCGTCCCCGCCGAGCCGCGGCTCACCGGGACGGTTCGCCCTACCCATTTGCCAAGGCGAAAGGAGGCCGGGCATGAGAAACATCCTCACCATCGGCCACAACGAGCTGCGGCTCTTCCTGAAGAACCGCGCCGCCTACATCTGGCTCTTCGCGCTCCCCCTCGCGATGATCGTCGGCATGTCGTTCATCTCCTACGGCGGCGGCAAGGCCTCGAACCGCTTCCCGCCGGTCCTGATCGAGAACCACGACACCGGCTTCCTCGGCCAGACCTTCATCGACGAGCTCTCCGCCCAGGGCCTGTGGCGTCTCGATCCGCTCAAGGACACGAAGCACAAGCCGGTGAAACGCATCGTCATCCCCGCCGACTTCACCACGCGCGTGCTCGCGAAGCAGTCGACCCACGTCGAATTCCTCCCCGGCTCCGCCTCGGAGAATCCGGGCAACGAGATGATCGTCGAGGTGCGCATGGTCCGCGCCCTCGTCGCGCTCAACTCCTATCTGTTCGAGACGACAAGTAGGTCCGGTCTCCGACCGGACCCGAGCGCTGCCGCAGCTCCCCCTGCCGCGACCCTACCCGCCGGCGCGGAGGCCGGCGCCACCCCCGATCCTGCCAGCCCGACCGTGGCGCAGGCGTCCCTGCCTGCTACCCTCGACTCCGCCAGCCCTTCCACCTGGCCGCCGACCGCCGAGTCCCTCAAAGCGCTGCAGGAGCGCCCCGACCTCGTGTCGCTCGATGCCAAATACGCCGATCCGCGCCAGGTGCCGAGCGGCTTCGGGTTCTCGCTGCCCGGCAATCTGGTGAACTTCCTGATGATGAACCTGCTCATCTTCGGCGGCTCCACCGTGGCCGCCACGCGCCGCAGCGGCGTGCTCAAGCGGCTGCTCACGCTGCCCGTGCGCCGAGGCGAGCTCGTGACCGGCCAGCTCTACGGCCTCTGGCTGCTCGGCGTGGTGCAGATCGTCTTCTTCCTCGCGGTCGGAAAGTTCGCCTTCCACCTCAACCTCGGCGCCAACCTGCCCGGCGTGCTGCTCGTCCTGCTCGTGTTCGCCTGGGTCGCCTCGGCTCTGGGCGTGCTCATCGGCTCGCTCTTCGAGACCCCGGACCGTGTCGTCGGCATCTGTGTGTTGACCAGTCTCCTAATGGCCGCGCTCGGCGGTTGCTGGTTCCCGCTGGAGTTCGCCCCGGCGGCCATGAAGTTCGCCTCGCACTGCGTACCCGCCGGTTGGGCACTCGACGGCCTCCACCGCGTGATCACGTTCGGCGACAGCTTCTCTTCGGTTCTGCCCGCGGTCGCGGTCCTGTGCGGCTTCGGCGCCGTGGCCACCGTGGCCGCCGGCCGCTGGTTCCGGGTGTGAGAGGCAACGCGGGGCGTGGCTTCAGCTCGCCCCTCCCCGCCTCCGAGTGAATCCAATCCGGGCCATCCGGAAAGAGCGCCTCACTTGCTCAGCCCGCTGCGGGACCGGGCACCGCCGAGTAGTTCTCCCGAGTGTTCGGCGTCAGCAGCTCGAGCGACCTTCCGTCGCGGCTGAACTGGACGAAGAAGGGCGGCGCATCGTCGTCGGCCGAGTGCAGCCGGGGCAGGACGCGAAAGCGGGGCGACGAGACGGAGTTATCAGCGGAGCAATCTGCGGGATCCATATTTGTGGGGGGCAGCAGAGGAGGACTTAGGGGTGCGCAAAAGCTGCCGGCGCACCGCTCCGAAGGGAAGGAAAAGTGCTTCACATTTTGTCCACATAACTGGGCGACTCCACACCTCCACCCGCGCTGCCCTCCGCCATCGCGGCCACACGCCGCAGAGCTCGCTACCCGCACAAACGCGCGTGCACGATCACGTCCAAGTAGGACCGGTCTGCGACCGGTCCAAATGGTCCAGTCGCAGACTGGACCTACTTCACAAGCATCCCATAGGGCGGGCACGGCTGACGCAAGGCGCTGGTGTTCAGCGTGCGGAGGGCTGACGAGAGAGGAAGGGCTTTCCTGATTTCCGGGCGTAGTCGAGAGATGGAGATTCGCGCTG
>JAEZUE010000097.1 GCA_023443455.1 Verrucomicrobiota bacterium | reverse complement strand
CACCAGGGCACCGTCCCCGTTTCCAACCGTATAAGTTCACGGCCGTGAACTTATACGGTTCCGGCGAGCCTTCCCCCGCCCTGATCCCGCCACCGGCCATTCCTTCAACGCCATCTAGAGCAAAACGTTATCCTTCTAGATATAAGAGGTTTACGCAAAAAACGCGGCTTGGGACACGCCCACGAGAACCAGGGCCAACTTCAAAACCGTATAAGTTCACGGCCGTGAACTTATACGGTTTCCGGGGTACGAGAGGGGCGATGATGGGCGCGAGCGGGGAACGGGGATCTGGGGCTGCGAGAGCGGGCCCTGGTTCGGCCGGGGCGTGGGCGTGGGCGCTGCAGATGCGTGGGGGAGCAGGATGTCCGGGCACGGAGGAGACCGTCGTGAGCCGCTTTCGCCCTCTCTGCGAAAACACCAACGGACAACGGGGCAACAAAACCTCGACGTCACAGATCCTACTCTACAACGACGGCAGCTTGTAGTCCTCGATCCGCCGCCAGAAGCCCTTGCCCGCGCCCTGGTAGGCCCAGGCAAAGTACACGGTGATGGCGATCGTCACGACACACAGCCCGCCCCAGAACAGCGGCCAGTGGGTGGCTCCGCCGCGGCTGGCGGCGAAGAACCAGGCCCCCGTACCCAAATACCCGAGCAGGTTGCTCGCCCCGCCCGTCAACATCGCGAACAACGCCTGCGCGCGGGCCTGCATCGTGCGCTCCACGCGCTCGGCGAGGTAGATCTGCGCCACGATGTTGTAGAGCACGTAGCAGGCGCCGTGCAGCGTGACGCCGATGAGCAACGCCCAGCGCAGGTCCAGCGCGAAGAGCCCGAAGCGCACCACACCGAAGATCAGCCCGAGCAGGATCGCCCACTTCAGGCGCACCCGGCCGAGCAGCGCCGCCAGGCCGAGCAGGGCCACCACCTCGGTGGTCTGCCCGAGCGTCATCGTGGCGGTCGGATGCGCCACGCCCTGCTCGATGAGCTGGAGCGGCGAGTAGGGATAAAATGCGGCCAACGGGATGCCGAAGAGCGTGACCGTGATCAGGATCGTGCGGTGGTCGGGGTGGCGCAGCAACGCGAGCGCGTCGAGGCCGAAGACCTCCTTCAGGTTGCGCGCCCGGCCGGCGGCGGGGGCGTTCCACGCCGGCAGGAAATAGGTGCCGAAACCGAGCGCGACCAGCACCGCGGCGGCCACGTAACCGGACAACACCGACGTATCCGCGGCGAAGACGAAGCTCACGGCCCAGCCGGCCATCATCCAGCCCGCGGTGGCCCACATGCGCATGGGCCCGAACTCGGATCCCGGATTCACCAGCGCGCCCAGCGCGATCGCCGTGAGCAGGCTCACGCTCGGCGCATAACAGAGCGAATGGAGCTGCATGAACACCAGCAGCGGCCCGCCGCCCCAGCCGAAGTCGATCGAGGCGAACAGGCCCGCCAACCAGAGTCCGGCGAGCCAATACAGCCAGCGCAGCAGCCGCACCGGCGGCACACCGCGGTCGGCGAACGACCCGGCCAGCAGCGGCGCCACGAAGGCGGCGACGGCGTTGCAGGCGAAGGCCAGCGCGATGAAGCGCTCCAGCCCGGCGTGCTTGAGCACGCTGCTGAACGACACGTTCCACGAGCCGGCCGCAAACCATTGGAACAGGAAGATCGTGGCGAGCGGGAGGAAGGTGGCTTTGGGCGTTTTGCCGCGCATGGTGGTTGGAGCGGCGGGACAGTGACCGGCGCCGATCCCGAAGCAATCCGCGAAGCGTCGCACCGTCCGGATGGAGCAGTTCCGAGGTAGGGCGAGGCGTCCCGCCGAGCCGTGGGTCACACCCGCGACCCCGCATTTCGCGAAGGGCCACGGCTCACCGGGACGGTTCGCCCTACCTCCGGGAATCGCCCCCTCCGGGAACGCCCGGTCGCCGCCTCGGCCGACAGAAAAGCCCCGGCCGTGGCGGGTCGGGGCTTTTCGGAGCGAAGAGGGCGCCGGCCAGCGGCGCCCCGGGCGGGAGAGCCGGACCTCAGACCAGATCCTGATACGCCGGCACGAACATGCGGGAGCGCACGTCGGCTTCGATGTCGGCGGGACGCGGCAGCTGGGCGAAACCCTCGCGGTACGCCTCTTCGACGACCGCGGTGGCGATCTTCGCGGAAACCTCGCGGATCTTCGAGAGCGACGGGTACACGCGGCGCACTGCGAGATCCTCGTCTCCGACGAGGGTGGCGAGCGTCTGCGCGGCGATGAGGAACATCTTGTTCGTCACACGGGTGGCCTCGCAGGCGAGGGCGCCCAAGCCGACACCGGGGAAGATATAGACGTTGTTGCCCTGGCCGGGGACATAGGTCTTGCCCTCGAGCGTGACCGGGTCGAAGGGGCTGCCGCTGGCGAAGATCGCGCGACCTCCGGTCCACGTATAGACGTCCTCGGCGGTGGCCTCGGCCTTCGAGGTCGGGTTGGAGAGGGCGAAGATGATCGGCTGCTCGTTGAGCTCGGCCATGCGGGTGACGATCTCCTTGGTGAACTTCTTGGGCGTGCCGGAGACACCGATTAGCGCGGTCGGTTTGAGCACCTCGACGGCTTCGGCGAGCGTGGCGACGAACGGGTGTTCGTGGGCGTAGGGCAGCTTGTGCTCGGCGAGCTCGCGGCCGGGGCGGCCCTGCACGACCAGGCCCTGCGAGTCGACGAACCAGCAACGCCGGCGCGCCTCGGCCTCGGGCAGGCCGGCCTGTTGCAAGGCCTCGACGAAGAGATCGGCGATGCCCGTACCGGCCTCGCCGGCACCGAGGAAGAGCACCTTCTGGTCGACGAGCTTGCCGCCGTTGAGGCGCAGGCCGCCGAGGATGCCGGCGAGGGCGACCGAGGCGGTGCCCTGGATGTCGTCGTTGAAGCTGAGCACGCGCTCCTGGTACTTGTGGAGGATGCGGAAGGCGTTGGTGTTGCCGAAATCCTCCCACTGGATGAGCGCCTTCGGATAGGCCTTTTCGACGGCCTGCACGAACTCCTCGATGAGCTCGTCGTATTCAGGCCCCCGGACACGCTTCTGCGCGAGGCCGACATAGAACGGATCCTCGTGGAGCGCGGTGTTGTCGGTGCCGACGTCGATGGTGATCGGCAGGCAGTAGTACGGGTGCACGCCCGCGCAGGAGGTGTAGAGGCCGAGCTTGCCGATCGGAATGCCCATGCCGTAGGCGCCGAGATCGCCGAGGCCGAGGATGCGCTCGCCGTCGGTGACGACGATCATGCGCACGTCCGGATGCGGCCAGTTGCCGAGGATCGCGGCGATGTTGCCCTTGTCCTTGATCGAGAGGTAGAGGCCGCGCGGGCGGCGGTAGATGGCGCCGAACTCGAGGCAGGCCTGCCCGACGGTGGGCGTGTAGATGATCGGGATCATCTCCTCGGGGAACTCCTCGAGGAGGCGGTAGAACAACGTCTCGTTGCGGCCCTGGAGGTTCGACAGGAAGGTGTACTTGTCGAGCGGATCCGCCTTGCGGCGGAAGACGCCCATGGCGCGCTGGACCTGGTCCTCGATCGGGAACACCCGCGGCGGCAGCAGGCCGCGCAGCCCGAGGGCGTCGCGTTCGCGCTCGGTGAAGGCGGTCCCCTTGTTGAGGATCGGGTTCGCCAGGAGCGCGGTACCGCGAGGAAGCATGGGGCCCGCATAAGGTTGCAGGCCGCCCGAGAGTGGTCTCAAAGCCATAAGGGTTCGATTCATTGGGGCGCGGGCGGCGATTGGGAAGACCGTTTTTTCCACTCTGCATTATCTCGCGGCTACCGGTCCGGGGCGGCCGCGACTCCCGCCGGCGGCCATGAACGAAACGCATGGCCGGCACAGAATCGTGACGTGCGACACAACGCCCGCTTGTCAGCGGGCGGAATTTTCCCACGGTGGCACCTTCCCATGAGCGCACCGACCCATTTCTCCGACGTCAGCGTCCAGACGAAGGCCAACGTCTATTTCGACGGCGGCGTTGTCTCCCACACCGTCCTTTTTGCGGACGGCACCAAGAAGACCCTCGGGATCATCCGCGCGGGCTCCTACCATTTCGGCACCGCGGCGCCGGAGCGCATGGAGATCGTGGCCGGGCAGTGCAAGGTCACGCTCGACGGCCAGCAGGCCGTGCAGACCTACGAAGGCGGCCAGCATTTCGACGTGCCGGGCAACAATGGCTTCACCATCGTGGTTGAGTCCGGGCTGTGCGAGTACGTCTGCTCGTTCCTTTCCTGATCCCCTCCCGACCCGCAGCCTCAGCACCCTTCGCCTCCGTGTCCGAGTCCACGCCTTCTCCCACCTCGAAGAAACCCGCCACCCGCGCCGCCTGGCTGCAGGGCCCCGCCGCGGCCTGCCAGTTCGACGGCCCCGGCCCGCGTCGCCCGTGGCACATCGTGCTGCTCGGGCCCCCGGGCGTCGGCAAGGGCACCCAGGCCGACCTGATCGTGCAATCGGTGGGCGCCTGCCATCTCTCCACCGGCGACATCTTCCGCGCGGCCATCGCCGCGGGCATCGAGAAGGCCAGCCCGGCGATGCAGAAGGCGCTCGTCGAGATGCAGCGCGGCGCGCTCGTGCCCGACGACCTCGTCGTCGACATCGTGCGCGAACGCATCACCTGCATGGCCTGCCAACAGGGCTTCCTGCTCGACGGTTTCCCGCGCACCGCCGCGCAGGCCGAAGCGCTCGAGGGCATCCTCGAGAAGGCCGGCGTGAAGCTCGATGCCGCGATCGCGTTCTTGGCCAACGACGCCGAGATCGTCTCGCGCATTTCCGGACGCCGCGTCTGCCGTTCCTGCAAGGCCACCTTCAACCTCGAGATGTCGCCCCCGCGCTTGCCCGGCGTCTGCGACAAGTGCGGCGGCGAACTTTTCCAGCGCGACGACGACAAGCCCGAGGTGGTGCGCAACCGCCTCGTCGCCTACCATGCGACCGCGAACCCGGTGCTCGAGTTCTACCGCGCCAAAGGCCTGCTGCACGAGATCCCGGTCGGCAACACGCCGCAGGAGACCTTCGAAAAGACCCACAAGGTGCTGCTCGGCGTCTGAGCGGCGACCGGTTTCCCCCGCGCCGTCCCCCGCCAAACCTCGCCGGCACGGAGGCCGGCGCCACGCCCCGTCCGGCATGCTCACGCGTGGCGCAGGCGTCCCTGCCTGCGGTTTCCGATTCCGCCCGCTCCCGCGCTTCATCGCCCCCACCCCAACCGTGGCCCTGCTCGCCGGAGCAGCGAAACCCATGTGCGCAGCGAGGAAGGAGTAACCTGAGCCCACCGATTGCTCGCTCCCGCCCCAGTCGACGGCCCGAACATTGGACCCAGCCCGAACCGGTCGCAGACCGGTCCTCCTTTGCCAGCAGGCCAGCCCGTAGGTCCATGTCTCCGACTGGACCCTACCGATTCCTGCCCACTCTCCGGCCCCAGCCAAACCTCGCCGGCACGGAGGCCGGCGCCACGCCCAGTCCGGCATGCCCACGCGTGGCGCAGGCGTCCCTGCCTGCGATCCCCGACTCCGCCCGCTCCCCAGCCCAGTCAAACCTCGCCGGCACGGAGGCGGGCGCCACGAGCGACGTCCCTGCAAAGGCACTCGAAGCGATCGTATAGGTTCAGAGCGAATACCGCGCGAAGTTGCGGGCATCCTCGCCGACCTCGACCGCGACCAGCCAGGCGCGCGCACCGGAGTGTTCGCGCACGAGCGGATCGAGGCTCTTGAAGACCCACTCGGCAATGCCCTCGCAGGAGCAGTTGGGCACGATCGTGGCCTTCCAGACCGTCGGCGCGGCCTCGAGCAGGACTTGGCGCAGGGGGTCGTCGTCGTTAAACAAACACGCGTGGTCGAGATACCGGTCGAACCACTGGCGGATGTATTTCAGGCGCCCGAAGTCGACGACGAAGCCGTTCGCATCCGTCTCGGAGCAGGCGAAGGTCAACGTGATGCTCCAGTTGTGCCCGTGGATGTTCGCGCAATGCCCGTCGTGCAGATGCTGCCGATGCGCAAACGGGATGTCGTTGTAGGTCTTCGAACAGGTGAGCATGGCGGGAGCGAATGCACTCCCGGGCCGAGGGAAAGGCGAAACCGTCGCCCACTCGCGGCAACGACAAATCCCGGCGGGCTCCACCCGACGGCCAGCCACCCGCCGCGGCACGCCTACCGCTTCGGCTTGTTGCCACCCTTCTTCTGGTTGTCCAGGTCGCTCACGTCCTTGCGCTCGTAGCCCTTCGACGGGAAGAAATTCGAGAGCGGGTCGATGACCGGCGTCATGAACTCGGGCTCGTTGCGATTGTAGATCCAGTTGAAGAACACGATGCCCACCACCGCGGCCATCACGATCGAGAGCAGGATCTTGTTGGACCCGCGGTAGATTTTGATCGCGATGACGATCACCGCGATGATCGCGAGGAACATCAACGACTTCGACATGAAGTCCGGAGGCAGCTTCTCGGTGACCTTCGACCAATCCAATGCGGCGAGAAAATCCATGGCGTGTGGCGCAACAAGTAGCCTGCGGCGCAGCGTTATCGAGTAAAAAGCCACACCGCCGGCCGCCTTGACCGCTTCGTTACGAGCACGCTCCACCCTGTGGCGGCGGCCGCCAAGGCCGTCGACCATGCGCGGAACACGCCGCTCGACCTTGGTGTACGTCGACCGGGCGCGCGTTCGCCGCAACCGACCGGCGCGGGCAACGTTGCGGGTTTTCCCACATCCGCCTCGCATGAAAATGACGTTCCGTTGGTTCGGGGAGCAGGACGACTGCATCCCCCTGTGGCAGGTCCGCCAGATTCCCGGCGCCCCGGGCATCGCCGGCGCGTTGTTCGACGTGCCCGTCGGCGAGACCTGGCCGGTCGAGAAGATCGCCCACCTGCGCGACACCGTCACCGCCGCCGGCCTCGCGCTGGAGGTGATCGAGAGCGTCAACATCCACGACGACATCAAGCTCGGCGTGCCCTCGCGCGACCACTACATCGCCAACTACGCCGAGACGCTCCGCCGCCTCGCCCGCGTCGGCGTGAAGGTCGTCTGCTACAACTTCATGCCCGTCTTCGACTGGCTGCGCACCGACCTCGCCCACCCGTTGCCCGACGGTTCCAACGCGCTCTTCTACGAGGCCGCCAAGGTCAAGGATCTCACCCCCGAGACCGTGCTCGACCTCTTCTCGCGCAGCGCCAACGGCTTCAAACTTCCGGGCTGGGAGCCCGAGCGCCTGGCCCAGCTCGCGTCGTTGTTCGAACGCTACAGCGTGATCGATGCCGAGCGGCTCTTCGCCAACCTGAAGTACTTCATCGATGCCCTCATGCCCGTGTGCGAGGAGTTCGACATCCGCATGGCGATCCACCCCGACGACCCGCCATGGCCGATGTTCGGCCTGCCGCGCATCGTCACCGACGAGGCCAACATCGCCCGCCTGCTCGACCTCAACCCGAGCCCCTACCACGGGCTCACGTTCTGCACCGGCTCGCTCGGCTCGAATCCCGCCAACGACCTGCCGGCGATGATCCGCCGCTTCGGCGGCGCCGGCCGCATCCATTTCGCCCACTGCCGCAACATCCTGCGCTTCCCCAACGGCGACTTCACCGAATCCTCCCACCTCTCGAGCGACGGCTCAGTCGACATGTTCGCGGTCATGCAGGCGTACCACGATGTCGGCTACACCGGCTACATGCGCCCCGACCACGGCCGCATGATCTGGGGCGAGACCGGCCGCCCCGGCTACGGCCTCTACGACCGCGCCCTCGGCATCGCCTACCTCAACGGCCTCTGGGAAGCCCTTGAAAAGGGCAAAGCGCGCCATCCGTCCCGCACCTGATTTTTCCGCTATGGTGGGGCGGGCGTCACACCCGCCATCCGCCGCCCCGTAGGAGCCTGCTTGCAGGCGATTCCGTCGGCACCTGATCGCAGCCAAAGCGGCAAATCCCCCCGGCCCCATTCCGCAACCCGCATTCCGCAATCCGCATTTCATGAGCCACCCACTCCCCTCTCCCCTCTCCGGCAAAGTCGCCGTCGTCACCGGCGGCGGCGGCATCCTCTGCGGCGCCATGGCCCGCGCCCTCGGCGCCGACGGCGTGAAGGTCGCCATCCTCAACCGCACCGCCGCCAAGGGCGAAGCCGTCGCCCGCGAGATCACCGACGCCGGCGGCGAGGCCCTCGCGCTCGCCGCCAACGTCCTCGACCGCGCCTCGCTCGAGGCCGCGCGCGACGAGGTCAAGCAACGCTGGGGCGGCTGCGACATCCTCCTCAACGGCGCCGGCGGCAACCACCCCCGCGGCACCACCGCCACCGAGACCTGGCAGGGCGCCACCGCCGCCGTGACCACCGGCCCGGGCAGCTTCCTCGACCTCGACGAATCCGGCTTCCGCGCCGTCTTCGATCTCAACTTCATGGGTACACTGCTGCCCACGCAGGTGTTCCTCCCCCTGCTGCTCGGCCGCCCCGGCGCCACCGTGATCAACGTCTCCTCCATGGGCGCCTACCGCCCCATGACGAAGGTGCCCGCCTACTGCGCCGCCAAGGCCGCGCTCAACAACCTCACCAACTGGATGGCCGTGCACTTCGCCGAGGCCGGCCTGCGCGTCAACGCCATCGCCCCCGGTTTCTTCTCCACCGAGCAGAACAGGGCCCTGCTCTGGAACGCCGACGGCAGCCCGACCGCGCGCGCGAAGAAGATCGTCGACCACACCCCGATGCGCCGCTTCGGCAACCCCGAGGAACTCGTCGGCGCGCTGCGCTGGCTCTGCGACGACCGCGCCAGCGGCTTCGTCACCGGAGCCGTGATACCGGTCGACGGCGGCTTCTCCGCCTACGCCGGCGTCTGAGCTGCGGCGTAGGTCCACGTCTCCGACTGGACCATCTCGATACCGCCAACCGTCCGACCCGGGCTCAACACCGCCGGCACGGAGGCCGACGCCACACCGAGTCCGCCCCGCTCGGCCGTGGCGCAGGCGTCCCTGCCTGCGTCTCTTGACTCCGCCATTCCGCAGGGTCTCAGCTAGGCGAAACCCTCGGCTGTAGACCTTTCCCCAACACCCAACCCATACCCCGATGCGCCGCATACTGATCCCCCTCGTCTGCGCCCCGCTCTGGATCGCTGCGGCCGAACCCGCGACGACCGCGAGAGCATTGCCCGAGCCGCCCTCGCCCCCGTGGCTGTTGTCGCCCGGGCAACGCCAGGAGCAGGCGCGCCTCAGCCACGCCGACCGCCAACGCCTGCTGGACCTGCTCGGCGTCCGGGAACGCACCGATCTTCCGCCCGAGGAGTCCGACCCGGCTCGCCCCGCCGGACTGGTCCGTCCGCCCAACAACCCGAACGGCTGGACCGACGCCGCCGGCCGCTTCGTCGTGCGCTCCCCGTGGGGCAACTGGATCAACTACGACCTCTCCGAGGCCGACACCGGCCCGTTGCCCGATCCGCTCCGGCTCGAGTCCGGCGCACCGGTTGCCGATGCCTCCACATGGTGGGCACAACGCCGCCCCGAGATCGCCGAGCTCTTCGCCCGCGAGATCTACGGCCGCATTCCCACCGACACCCCGAAACCCTCCTTCGAGGTGGTCGCCTCCGGCCCCGATCCCGACGTCGGAAACACCACTCGCAAAATCATCGTCGGCTGGGTCGACAACTCCGCCCACCCCGCGGCCACCCCGGCGATCCTCATCAAACTGACCCTGCCCGCCGCCACCACCGGTCCCGTGCCGGTGATGGTCACCATCGGCGATTTCACACCCCCGCCCGGCTTCCCCAGGCCGCCCGGTCCCACCGCCAAGGAACTCGTGCTCGCCCGCGGCTGGGGTTACGCCACCTACGACCCCTACCTCGTCCAGGCCGACACCGGTGCCGGCCTGACCGAGGGCATCATCGGGCTCGTCAACCGCGGCCAGCCCCGCACGCCCGAGCAATGGGGCACGCTCGCCGCCTGGGTTTGGGGCCTGAGTCGGGTGATCGACTACTTCGAGAGCGAACCCGCCGTGGACGCGAAACGCCTCGGCGTTGAAGGCCACTCCCGTTTCGGCAAGACCGCGCTGCTCGCCGCCGCCCTCGACCGACGTTGGGCGATCGCCTTTGCCAGCTGCTCGGGCGCAGGCGGAGCCAAGCTGCACCGCCACGACTTCGGCGAATCGCTGGACATCGTGGCATGGGGCGGCGAATACCATTGGATGGCCGGCAACTTCCTCAAATACGCGGGCAACTGGAATGCCCTCCCGGTCGACCAGCACCAGCTCATCGCGATGGTGGCCCCCCGCCCCATCTTCATCACCGGCGGCACCGAGGATCTCTGGCCCGACCCCGTCGGCATGTTCAAGGCCTGCGTCGCCGCCGGTCCGGTCTATCGCCTTCTCGGCCAACAGGACCTCGGCACCTCCGAAATGCCAGAACCGGACCAGGCGCTCACCACTGGCGAAATCGGTTTCCGCCTCCACACCGGCGGCCACACCGATCTCCCCGACTGGCCGACGTTCCTCGACTTCGCCGCGAGGAACTTCGGCGCGAGCAACTCGCCCCCGCCGATCCCATAGCGAAACGGTCGACAGGTATCTCGCGCCAAGACGCCAAGGTCGGGACACCGGCAAAGCCAACCGTTTTCTCCGGAGCTCGGCACCTTCACGCCTTGCGCCACAGCCCCAAGGCGACCTCCGGCGTAGCGGACCGCATGAGCGTTTCGTGCCCCATGGCGGAGTTCGCCAGAGTTTCGACCATTCGAAGGAGTGGAACCACCACCGTGCACGCCCACGGCGCGTCCGCGAGAGTTCATTGGACTGATACGCATCCACGATGCGATGGTCGGGCCCGCCGATCGCGAGAAGTCCCGGTGCGAGGCGCGCTTCTACACCGCCACCGATCCGCTTTGTGGCGCTGCTCGCCAAAGCAGCGATTCCCCATCGCGCCGTTTCCATCGCGACCGCCGGATGCTGCTGTACGCGCTCACCTGGCCCGCCACGTCGCTGGACCGCCGCGGCCTGACGTGTCCGCCCAGCCGTTACCGTCGGCTCATCGACGAGCGGCTCGCCGCTATCGCCGCCCACGGCGATCCGAGCCGCTATGGCCCCTGTTTTCCGCGCTACCTCCTCAAAGTCCTGCAGGACTTCTTCGAGCGCCACGGCGACGATCTCTACGGCGACTTGAAACACATCAGAAACGCCCTCGACCAGGTGCTGGCCAACGCGCGCTTCGCCGAACGTGTCCGCGACGACGCCCGCCAACTCGATGTCCTCGTCGCCACCCATCGCCTGCTCCACGCCCGACGCGCCGCACACGTCGCAGCACGCGATCCGAGCCAGCTCGACCTGTTCTGAACCGACCCCGGCGGTCGTAGCTGCACCCCCAGCTACGACCCCACCGGCACGCCGGCCTCGCCTGCCCTGAGCTGGCCGAAGGGTTCTTTGACAGTCCCAATCCTCTCGCGCCGTGCCGCCGCCATCGCAGCGCGCATAAAACCTACGACACCCGCGGCAACCTTTTCGGATCAGAGCGTGGTAAACGGCCCGATTTTCCTACGACCTCAATCAGGCCAAAACTACGACGTGAATTCGATTCGGCACATCCAGGGCCAGATGGTAGTGGTTCGTCATGATGACGAAGGGCTTCGGAGATCCGGCACGACACGTGCCGAATGGTTCGAGAGCGTTGCAGCCGACCACAAACATATCGTAATGACCCCTTATTTCCGCCCACGACATGAATTTGAGCGGTCACAGCTATATGGTGCGCGCACCTCGGCGGCTCCCCGGACACCGTTGGCTGCTCCCGGACGTCAGCGTGGTAAACGGCCCGAAAAACCTACGACGTCAGTTCGGCCAGAACGCCGACGTCAATTAGGCCCGGCACAGCTACGGCTGGAAAGCTACTTATGAACCAAAGGCGGACACCGTTGGCTCCCCCCCCATTCAGTAATGACCCCTTCGGCTCGGCCCGCCCGCTTGGCTCAACTTGTAGCCTCTGGTGATGAGTTCAGATTGCGAGATTCTCTGGATCGCCTCCGCATTGTCGGAGCGACAAGAAATGCACCTGTAGAAAAGCCGTTCCTTGTCATGAGCCGTTCGACGCAAGAACTCCTGAAAACCCTCACCCGGAAACGACTGTGCCCGCTCAGTGCGAGTAAGTTCAACAGACATACCACCCGGCGACAGTTCCGATCGATGATAGACGTATAGAGCCCTCTGAGTCCGGTCGGTCGATGTCCGCCACTCATCAGTGACAAGATCGCTGTCGCCCGAAAAAACAAAGACAGGAAACTCCTCGCCGCAATCGGAACAGCGCAGCCAAAGAATCTCTCCTTGATAGTTTTTGCTCATAGCTAAGGCGCTTGGAAAAGAATCAGATTCACAAGCATCCCATAGGGCGGGCACGGCTGACGCAAGGCGCTGGTGTTCAGCGTGCGGAGGGCTGACGAGAGAGGAAGGGCTTTCCTGATTTCCGGGCGTAGTCGAGAGATGGAGATTCGCGCTG
>JAEZUE010000092.1 GCA_023443455.1 Verrucomicrobiota bacterium | reverse complement strand
CAGCGCGAATCTCCATCTCTCGACTACGCCCGGAAATCAGGAAAGCCCTTCCTCTCTCGTCAGCCCTCCGCACGCTGAACACCAGCGCCTTGCGTCAGCCGTGCCCGCCCTATGGGATGCTTGTGATAATGCGGATAGCCAGAAACCTCCATGATGGTTCGGTCACTTTTAGAAACCGGTAATGAGCGAAAGACCTGCAATAGCTTCCGCCAATTCTCGACGGCGGGCGTACTCTCGGATGAACTCATAAGCATTGGTTTGCGACTCGTTCTGTCAGCAGATTGGATTTACGCAATCGATGTCAGTGATTGGCCTGGGCTTGGTGACCTTGGCTCAGATGCGAGTTTGATGAGCATCGTTACTCGCCGTCGCAACTCGGCACCGGGAAAGGCTCGCACCGTTCGATCGCCGTAAGCACCGCTCGGAGTTCCTCCGGCATTTCCCCAACCTGAATGTGGTGCGCTACAAGCGCCGCGCTGATCGAGACTCCGTGCGTTTCCTGAACCCAACGCGCGATCAGCGAGAACGCCTCCTTCCCAGGAACCACCCCGAGGCGATCAGCGGTTGTCGTCCAACGTTTCTCAACCGCCTGCCGCGCCCTCTGGTTCGCAGTTCCGACAGTTAGCTTGCGATCCGCGCTATGAATCTGCGTGGCAACGCAGTCTACGAGGTCCTGCTTGAGCGCCTCCGCAATTTTGAGCAGCTGCTTCTCAATTTCTTCCGAACCTACCAGGATCGAACCTGACGCAGTTTGGGATTGAATCGCCCGACTAATCGCTCCGGGAGCCAAGAGAAGATTCTCCAATTCCTTGAACCGCCAAATATGTAGGCTAATTCCACGTTTTTTTGCATCGGCGTACCGACTTTTGATTACGTCAGGAGTGAAATAGTCGGAATCAAGGAGGCAGTATGATACTATCCCTTCACCACCTGAGTTCTTCAGGAGGACTTCCGAGCCAACCGCTTGGTTCCACCCACTCCAACCTCCGATCGAGGCCGACGGAATCGTATCTATCGGGATATCAGTCTCCGGGAACATACGGTTTTGAAACTGCTTCAATATCGCGACATCCTCACCCTCGACCATCAGAAACCGTTTCGCGCTCCACAACCGAGAAAGCTGTATATTATGAATACTTCCCAACCGGTTTAGCACCTGCTGCACAGCAGGGAGTGATGAAGCAAAGCTAGATCGGCGCTTGGAACGATCCACAATGAGTATGTTCTCAGGAAGCACCTCCGCCATTATCTCTGTCGAATGAGTCGCGATGACTATTTGCTGATGGCGTCCACGAACAAACCGAAGCAATCGACGCTGCAGGTCCGCGTGCATGTAGACATCAGGTTCATCGAGAATGACGGTCTCATGATCGCGGGCCCTCGTCAGAAACCAAACCATCTGTAACCACATTTGCAGCCCATGACCCATCCACGCCACTTCCGCCGAGAAGTGATTATCCTCCACTAACAACGAAAGGAGGAGCGGGTTCGGAGGCTCGCCGAATGTTTCGAGTGCGCGGATCCGAAGACTCGGCCACGTCTGTTCAGCAGCAGCCTTGAAAGCTTCAAAGTGTTCTGAAAGCACGCGCAACTGATTGCGAAAGTGCTGAGGAGCGAGCGCCGAAGAAAGTGCACTGCGAACGTAATCCTCGGTCAGCAAACGTTCGTCACGGGCAACGGGTGCAACTTGCGGAAGAATACTAACTCTCGAAATATGCGGCGAAGGAGTGACTTTCTTCGCCTTAATTCGCCGCGCATATATCTCACTCTCGTCAATCGTGACTTCCACGGTTTCACCGGACGAAAACACAGCACGAATTACCGCTGGTGGGACACCGTACCGATAAAACACACTCCTAAGATTGATTTCGAGATTTGAGAAAGGATGCGAACCGCGTTTCGAACGGGGAAAATCCCAACGATGAGGAATACTTGTCAGATCGCCCTTGAATCTGCTCACAACGATCGAAACCAAGCGCAACGCTTCAACGATTGTCGATTTCCCTGCATTATTCTTCCCGACAACAATCGTTAGGGGATGCAGGGGAACAACATGATCCTCAAACCCCCGAAAGTTTTTTAGCTGAAGTTCGGTTATCACGATTGGGCTACTTATCGGGCCTCGATTGCGATGGAGAGAATCTGGCCACCTCTGTGACGCTCGACCGAATCTGACAGCCATTCCGGCCGCTTCCGCAGAAATGCAATCACGCACGCTTGGCTGATGCCTGCCGCGACACGCATTTCGTCCGCTTGATCGATCCCTTCTCGGATGACGCTGCGAACATTTTGGGTGAACCGAGCAAACTTCGTTTCCACCAATACCTTTCGCGGGCCGAAGTCTAGAATCACGTCTGCGCGCTGCCGACGACCACGTACATCGATAGCAACCTCGACGGCAGCCTTTGCTGCTGCTGTCTGTTGGAAATATTGCACGACAAGCTGTGTCGCTTGTAATCCATTCTCGATGGAAGGCTTGCCTGATTGCTCAACCCATTGCTTGAGCGCGAGTAGCACCGCTTCAAGTTCAACGGTACTCCCTAAATAAGAGAGCCACTCGCGGACCGTGTTCATCACCAACTCCACGTCGGCAGCGCTAACTTTCCGCCCAGAGTGGACAACCTTGTTCCGGATTTCTTTGGCCTTCTTGTACCCACCCCAAAGGCGCGACTCCTTGTCGATTGGCAATCCGGTTGCCACCGGCGTGAAGACCGACAGGCGGCTGTCGAAATCCATTCTTGTTTTCTCCTCCAACCACTTCACCAACAGCGGATCAAGACGGCCTTCGAGCGAGCGGAATACAGTTCTCTGCACGAAAGCTTCGAGCGCGGTTATGGATTCAAGGATTGCTCCTCGAAACAACTTGGAATCACCCGTTGCG
Organism: Verrucomicrobiota bacterium; assembly: GCA_023443455.1. GTDB lineage: Bacteria > Verrucomicrobiota > Verrucomicrobiia > Opitutales > Opitutaceae > CAJCBL01. Next base: position 34,410 of record JAEZUE010000092.1, on the reverse strand, counting down.
TACATAGCCGCCGCATTGGCCAGCAGTTCATCAGGTGTATGTAGCTCGGCAGCCGGAATCGAGGTCATGATTTATGCCATTTCAGTTAGTTCGGCGACGGCGGCTTCGAGGAGCTTTTCGGCGGTGGTGCGGGCGGCGGCTTGCTGGGCTTCGAGCTGGTCCACCAAGGCCATCAGTTCACAGACCTTCTCCGGGACCCGCTTCTGCTCGGCGATCTGTGCCATCAAATCCCATCCCACGTCGACAATGGCGGGCGTGATGGACTTCGAACGGATGTTCGTCTCGACAAGGGCATTCTTGTTCATCGAGACGGCTGGTAGACGCGCGCTGCGGCCAAGAAGCGTGGTGCTGGACGTGAGGGTTCCACAGTCGTGTGGGGGCTGGCGGGGTTGCGAATGCACAAAAGCAACCGTCCCCATGGAATCGAGGCAAGGGAAGAAGATGCCGCCGTTGACACGAGAACCGCGATACCGCCCGCCGGAAGCTGGCGGAGAACATTTTACCCGAGAGGGCTACCGCCCCCATCGGGTCAGTCAGACTACTCGGCCGAACCGGGACGGCGAACAACGACGCTCTCGCCCGCGTAACGAATCTCCAGATCCGGCACAGCGGGCTCCGCGCCTCCAACCCCGGGACGGATCCACGTGATGTGTAACGCCCGCTCGATCGGCATGCCCGGGAAGCTTCCCTCGCGGCGGCCGATGGTCAGCGTCCCCGCTTCGTCATCCCAGCGCAGATGAATCGTCGCTCGCTCACCCTGCTCGTAGGCGTAGGTCTCGCCGTCGTCCTCGTAGAGAGTGAACGTGGCGTCGGCGCCGGGGTAGAGACGTATCTCGAGCGGAGCGGCGGTCTGCGCGAAGGCGTGCTGAATCACGGGGCCGAGCGGGACAATGGAGCCCGCGCGGACGAAGATCGGCGCGCGCTCCAACGGCGCGGCAACGTGGAGCGTGCGGCCGCCTCCAGCGTGTTCGCCGGTCCAGAAGTTGTACCAGCCCCCCGAATTTTCGGGTAGGTAGACCGGCCAGTCCGCGACGCCGGGCGCGAGCACCGGGGCCACGAGCAGCGCCGGACCGAACAGAAACTCCGCATCCTGCGCGAGAGCTCGTTCGTCCTGCGGGAAATCGAGCACGAACGGGCGCATCAGGGTCGACCCGGCGAAGCTCACCCGCGCCGCCTCGCTGTAGATGTACGGCAGCAGGCGATAGCGCAGCTCGAGCCAACGCCGTGTCTCCGTCTCGAACACTTCGCCGTACCGCCACGGCTCGGTATCGGTCTGGTAGCCGTGTACGCGCATCAGCGGCGTGAAGGTCGAGAACTGCAACCAGCGCAGGAAGCGCTCGCGGTACTCATCGCTCGCATACTGGTCTGGTCCCGGGCGGAAGAAACCGCCGGTGTCGGTCGTCCACCACGGCAGACCGGTGACCACGTAGTCGAGGCCCGCCGCGACCTGGCGGCGCAGAGTATCCCAACTGTGGCCGATGTCGCCCGACCAAGTGGCGGAGGCATAACGTTGCTGCCCCGGAAACGCACTGCGGGTGAGGATGAAGGCCCGGCGGTCCGGCGCGTCGCGACGCAGCCCTTCGTAGGCGGTGCGGCTCACGAACAACGGGTAGATGTTGCGCACGTTTTCGCCCGGCCCGAGGTGGGTGCGACGGCCCAAGAGATCGTCGTTCTCGGGCTCGGTGGCGTCGAGCCACCAGGCGTCGATGCCGAGCGGCAGCAGGCGATTGCGGAAATTCTCCCAGTAGAACGCCGCCGCTTCGGGATTGAAGAAGTCCACCCACTGCGTGCCGGGAATGAAAAAGTCGCGATCGACGAACGCCCGCCCAACCTCCGAGGCCGGATCGATCTTCGACCACACGGAGAGCATCAGACGAACATCCTGTCCGTGCAGGGTGCGGACCATCGCCGCCGGATCCGGATAGTCGGCCTCGTCGAAGCGCATCGCGTTCCACCCATGCCGGCCCCAGTACTGCCAATCCTGCACGATCACATCTAGAGGCAGGCCGCGACGGCGAAACTCGGCAGCGTTGTCCAGCAGTTCGGTCTGCGACTTGTAACGCTCGCGGCAATGGATGTACCCGAGCGCCCAGCGCGGCATCATCGGCACCGGACCGGTGAGCTGCCGGTAGGCGGCGGTGATTTCGTCGCCTTTTCCGGCGATCACGACGTAGTCGATCGCCTCGGCCATCGGTGATCGGAACTCCGTGAGATTCCGGGAGGGCCGGACTCGCAGCAGCGGCCGATCCTCCGTCACGCCCGCGACGCGCACCGTGTGGTTGCCCGCGGCGAGGTCGGAGAACCAGCTCGTCGTTGGTGGCAGCCACAGGTTCTCGAAATCGACCACCGGCCGGCCGTCGATCTCGACGTGCCACCGCCGCGCCATCTTCTGGCCGACATCGAGGAAGAACGCCTGCCGCCCTCCGGCCGCGACCGTGAACGTGCCGGTGAACACCGACTCGCGGCGGACCTCGCGACGCGTGCCCTCGGTCGTCGTGACGTCGACCGCGTTCTCGGCGCCATCGCCACCGACGGACGAAAGCTCGATCGCTTCGTCGGCCGCGTTGAACTCCGTCAATCCGTAGTTGTGCCACAGCAGTCCGTAGCCGCGGCTGGAGACCACGAACGGGATCGCGATCTGCGTATTCACCTGGGTGAGCCGGCGCGGGAGATCGCGCACGTCGAGGTGACCGTCCTGGAACTGACCGAGGCCGAAGAGTCGTTCCTCCACGGGTGAATCGAAAGCCTGGGCGACGGACCATGTGGACTCGCCCTGCACGGAGCCCGCCTCGACCCGGCGACCGGCGGCAAGCGCACGCAGAAACGGCCGCCCGTCGGCTTCGGCGAACGTGATCGCGCCGTTCGCGCGGTCGACACACGCACTCATTCCCGCCAGCTCGAGCGTCAGCCCTGTCTCGGATTCGCGCACGCGAAACGCCGGCGGCGGCGGCGTCTCCACCAACACCAGGCTTCGCGCCGCAGTCGGTTCGCCGCGGCTGAAGCGGACACGCACAGCATTGTCCAGCAGCGGTTGGATCGTGAGCCGGCCACCATCCACCGGCACGGAAACAGGAGGCGGCGGCGCCTCGTCGGCACGAAGCGCGCCGGCGGCAAAAACCAGCAGGAGCTGGAGGAATCGTTTCATCGCGACGAAGAGGGAATCAGGCCGAACCTGGAAAGGCGCCTCAGCCCGTTCCTGTTCACGTTTATGGAGGGGCGTCCCGAGGGACCGCCCCTCCTTTGGAGACGCGGCCTACTTGGCGGTCTTCGCCTTGAGGAAGCCGTTGTGGTCGAGCCAGTGGGTGAAGGGCTCGAACCAGTAGTAGGTCGGGTGCCCCGGATAGCCCATGCCAAAGCCGTGGCCACCATCCTGGTACAGGTGGAGTTCGACCGGCTTGCCGGCGTCGAACCACGACTTCACGACGCCGAACTCGCCCTTGAAGAGGAAATCGTCGGCGGCGATGGCGGTGAACAGCGGCGGGGCGTCCTTCGGCACCTCGACCGCGCCCATGCCGCCGTAGATCGGGGCGATGAACGCGAGCTTCATCTTCTCCGAGTGCAGCGTGCAATGCATGGTGAGCCCCGCGCCGGCCGAGAAGCCCATCATTCCGATACGGTCGGTGTCGACGCCCCACTCCTTGGCGTTCTTCACGATCAAGGCGTAGGCGGCCTCGGCGTCGGCCTGCTGGTTGGTCAGGTCGGGCCGCGGCGGGCGGGGCGGAGGCGTGGCCTCGGCGGCGGCTGCGGCGGCGTCGCCGGTTTTCGGCGTCACGGCGGCGAAGGTACGGTTCATCGACTGCTTGAGCCCCTCGATGGTCGGGGGCGTGGGGAAGAGCCGATACTTGAGCACGAAGGCGGCCACGCCGCGCTCGTTGAGCGCCTGGGCGATCTTCCAGCCTTCGTTGTTGATCGACAGCCACCGGAACCCGCCGCCGGGGGCGACGAGGACCGCCGTGCCATTGGCCTTCGCGGGGTCGGGCAGGTACGGCGTGAGGGTGGCGGTGGAGACGTTGCGCACCATGGGCTCGCCCCACTGCTTGAACCAGCTCTCCGGCGCCGGCTGCTCGGCGACGCCACCGGTGCCGAGCGGGATGGCGTTGGGCTCGGGCGGAGCCTCGAACGGGAGAATCGTGCCGTCCTGCGCAAAGGCGGAGGCGGCAAACGCGAAGACGGACGCCAATACGGCGGCCTTGGTCATGTTGATGAACGTAGGATGCATGGTTTGGGGATGATTGCTTCGGAAAACAGAGTTCGGCGAAGAGCAGCAACGACCGGTCAGCGCCTGATCGTGGCGGTCTGACGCAGATCGGCGGAGGAGGCGCCGACGGCGATGGTCCATTCGCCGGCCGGGATCTCGTAGTCCTTCTTCTCGACGCTCCATCGGCGTAGCGAAATCGCGGACACGGCGATCGTGACGGTGCGCTTCTCGCCGGCCTTCAGGTGCACGCGGGTAAAGCCGCAGAGCGCGCGGATCTCCTGCGGCAACGAGGAGGCGGGCGGCGTGGCGTAGAGCTGGACGACGTCGTCGCCATCGCGCGCGCCGGTGTTGGCGACCTCGACGGTGACGGTGAGCGCGCCCTCCCCGGCCCGCTCGACGCGAAGATTGGCGTAGTCGAAGGTCGTGTAGCTGAGACCGTGACCGAACGGATACAGCGGCGTGCCCCGAAAGTAGCGGTAGGTGCGGTTCCGCATCGAGTAGTCGGTGAAGTCCGGCAGGTCGGCGGTGGCGCGGTAGAAGGTGACCGGGAGATGGCCGGAGGGGTTGTAGAAACCGAAGAGCACGTCGGCGACGGCGCGGCCCCCCGCCTGTCCCGGATACCAGGCCTGGACGATGGCGGAGAGATGCTCGTCCTCCCACGGCAGCGCCATGGCGGAACCGCTGCAGTTGACCATGACGACGGGCTTGCCGGTGGCGTGCAGCGCCTTGATCAGGTCCGACTGTTCCGGCGGGAGCTCGATGGAGTCGCGGTCGAAACTCTCGCCTTCCTGCGCGGGCGTGATGCCGCCGACGTAGATGACGAGGTCGGCCTGGGCGGCGAGCGCGAGCGCCTCGGCCTTGAGCTCGGCGACGGGGCGGTCGGTGGTGTTGTCCTGACCGCTCCACGGGGCGGTGCCGGGCTTGGTGGTGATCGGGCTGCCCATCGCATGCAGGATCTTCAGCTCGGCGGCGGCGACGTGGCGGATGCCGTCGAGGATGGAGATCGGGGTCGAGGCGCTACCGTGGTAGTTGCCCTCGAGCATGGACTTCGAGGCGGCATTGGGGCCGATGACGGCGATCTGCTTGAACTTGTTGCGGTCGATCGGCAGCACGCCGTCGTTCTTGAGCAGCACGATCGACTGGCGCGCGAGCGCGAGCGCGACCTGGCCATGGACGGGCAGGTCGTTGTCGGCGAGCGTGTATCGGGAGAACGGAACCATCTCGGCCGGATCGAAGAGACCAAGGCGGAAGCGGGTCCAGAGGGTGCGCTGGAGCGCCTCGTCGATCTCCTCCTCGGTGACCAGCCCCAGCTGGACGGCGCGCACGAGGGCGTTGTAGTCGCCGCCACAGCAGAGGTTGCAACCGGCCTTCACGGCGAGGGAGGCGGCTTCCTCGGCGGTCTTCACGTAGGCGTGCTGCTTCGGGTTGTAGATGTCGTGAATGGCGTCGCAGTCGGAGACGATGTAGCCCTCGTGTCCCCAGCGTTTGCGGACGAGTTCGGTGAGGAAGAACGGGCTGGCGCTGACGGGCACGCCGTCGATGGCGTTGTAGGCGCTCATGACGCCGGCGACCTTGGCCTCGCGCACGAGGCGCTCGAACTGCGGCAGGTAGGTGTCGTAGAGATCGCGCTCGGTGACGACGGCGTTGAAGCGGTGGCGGTCGAGTTCGGGGCCGCTGTGCACGGCGAAGTGCTTCGCGCAGGCCATGGCGGTCATGTACTTCGGGTCGTCGCCCTGGACGCCGCGCACGAACTCGATGGCGATCTCGGAGGTGAGGAACGGGTCCTCGCCGAGCGTCTCCTGTCCGCGGCCCCAGCGCGGGTCGCGGAAGATGTTCACATTGGGCGCCCAATACGTGAGACCGGCCCACCACTTCGAGTTGCCGTCGTGGCGGTTGGCATAGTCGTTGAACTTCGCGCGTCCCTCGATGCCGATGATGCGGCCTTCCTGGTGGAGCAGCTCCGGGTTCCAGGTAGCGCCGGCGCCGATGCCCTGCGGAAAGACCGTGGCGTAATAATTGTTGGCGACGCCATGGGCCGCCTCGTTCCAGTAGTCGTACGACGGAAGGCCGAGGCGCTCGATCGCCGGCGCGGCATTCTTCAACTGGGCCACCTTCTCGGCCAGGGACATACGGCGGATCAGGTCGGCGGCCCGGGCCTCAAGCGGCTTGGCCGGATCGCGCCAGATCGCCGGCTCCTTGACTTCGGGCACTTGCGCAGCCTGCGCCGAGTAGACGTCGGCGAGTTCGTTGGCCGCGAACGCCAGCACCGAGGCGCCGGAGGCGTCGCGGATGGTGATGGTGTGGAATTTCGCGTGGCCCTGGCTGGCGGTGAACGTCAGCCGCATCGGCCCCCGCAACGCGTCGTCGGGCTTCTCGACCAGGCCCTTGATCGTGGCGAGCAGGAAGGGCGCGCCCGCGGTCGCGACCGGATCGAAGTCCTTGGCGAGCACGACATCGCCCGCGTGCACGTCGAACACGGTTTGGCCCGCCGTCTTGAAGAAGGTCTCGACCACGCCGATCTCCACGGCGTAGCGGCCGGCCGGTAGGTTCGCGATGGTGACAGTGAAGGCGCTGCCATGGACCTCCTCGCGGTAGGTCTCGGCGCTGAATCCGGTGCCGGAGACCGCGGGCGCGGTCTCGAAGGTGCGATGGGCGAAGTCGCCGCTCACTGTGACCGCGCCGCCACAGGTGGCGCACGCTTCCTCGGCAGCGCGCAGGGGCGACGCCACCAGGACCAAAGCCGCAAGCAGAAGGCCGGCGAAGCGAGAGGACAACCGATCGAGAGAATTCATATTCATTTTCCGATAACGCTGGGGATGGAGCTTGGGACTTCGTTCAAAGCGATGCAGGCGGGTGAGCCTGCCTGTTCGGGATTGCGCGGCGGCACCGCTCACTCGACCTGCCACCAGTCGAGGCGGGGCTGGGCGGCGGCGACGCCGCGAAAGACGAGAAACACGTCGTGGACACCCGACACGCGTTCGAGCGCGGCGGAGGCGGTCGCCCACGTTTGGCAACTGCCGGTCTCCGGGACTGACACGGTGCCGAGCAAGGGTCCATCGGCCCGGTCGACGCGGAGTTCGAGGACACCTCCGGGAGCGGTGGCGGAGACCGAGGCGCGCAGGCGCTGCGCGCCGCCGGCCAGATCGACGCCCTGGACTTTGATGAAGGCGCCGTCGCGGGTGGGATACGCACAGAGCCCGCTACGCCCAGTGCCCGACGTCCGGATACCCTTACTCCAGCAGATGGTCTCGCCCTCGACGCGGCGGAACGGGTCGAGCGTGCCCAGCTGCGGCACCGCAGGCGCCTCCTCCCACCAGGGCAGTTCCGCGATGGTGCCGTCGGGCTGGTAGTCGAGCTTGGCGACGCAGACCGAGCGGCGTTCGTGGTGTTGTTCGGTCAGCGCGAAGTTCAGTTTGAAGTTGAAGCCGAAGACGTAGGAGCCGCCCTTGTAGTCGATGATGCCGGGATGGTTGCCGGAGGAACGACGGTCGGGCCGCATGATGTACCCCTGATACTGCCACGGTCCAGTCGGCGAGTCGCTCATCGCATAGCCGATGCCCTCGGGGCAGCAGGTCGAGGCGTAGGCCATGTAGTAGTGGCCGCCGCGCTTGTAGAACCACGGCCCCTCCTGGTAGTTCGCGGGCTTGGTCGGCTCCTGCACGATCTCGCCGGAGTACGAGATCATGTCGTCGTTGAGCTTCACGTACCAGAGTTCCGGATTGCCGAAATAGAGGTAGGCCTGGCCGTCGTCGACGAACACGGACGGGTCGATGTAGCCGATGGCCTTGTCGACGAGCGGGCGGCCGAGCGCATCCTTGAACGGCCCGAGCGGGCTGTCGGCGACCGCCACGGCGATCACGTTCTTCGGCCAGCCTTCGACGCTGATCGGCGCATAGAGGTAGAACTTGCCGTCGCGCTCGACGACCTGCGGCGCCCACGCGTCGTTCGACTGCACCGCCCACGGGAAGGTCGCCAGCGAGGCGACGGTGCCATGGTCGGTCCAGTTCACCATGTCGGTCGACGAGTAGCATTTCCAGTCGAGCATGAGAAACTTGCCCATTCCCGGCGGGGCGTCGTCCTCGTCGTGGCTGGTGTAGAGGTAAACGACGCCGTCGTGGACCAGCGGAGCGGGATCGGCGGTGAAGTTGGTCTGCACAATCGGCTCGGCGCCGAACGCCGCCGGCACCAACGCGGCGACGGCGCAGAGATATGGGAGAATGGTCTGTTGCTTCATGGTCGGGAAAGTATCTGTCGCCTTTGTTCAGTTACGCGGTGCGCGCGGAGCCCCGGCGGCACGCCTCCGAGGGCCGGGGCCGCCGCCGGCGGAATCACTGCGCCCAGGCAGCACCCTCGGGAGTGCGCCGCCAGGCGAAATAGGTGTCGAGGACCTCCAGCGCGGCGGCGCTCGGCACCGGGCCGACGGAGGCTCCGTTGTGGAAGTGCATCACACGATCCGCCCCACCCTCATACGCCGGCCACTCCGGCACGCCGGGGCCGTTCGGATCGCCGCGCTTGGCGAAGTTCGTCCAGTACGTCGCCAACAGCTCCGAGACCTCACGGTCCGCCGGGGGCACCTTGGCATCTAGCGTCTGGAAAACGTAGGGCACATCCACGCCGTGGGGCGTGCCGTGGTCGGCCTCGGGCGAACCGGCGGGATGGTCGGCGTGCTGGTCGAAATAGTAGTAGAACACCTTCGACTTGCCGGTGCGGACCTGCAGGCGGGCCCAGCTCCAAGTCTGCCAACCGAAGGCGGCGTCGCGCATGAGGTCGCGGGCGGTCTTGCCGACGCGATCACCGTCAGTCGGATACGCAGCGAGCAGCTTCTCGGCGAAGGGGCCGTAGCGCCGGTGCACGTTGGCGGCGTACTCCTCGGGCGTCTTCTCGCGGGAGAAGCTCAGCCCCTCGTCGGAGTTGTAGCCGATGAGTACGTCGACGTCGTTGTAGCGGCCGGCCTCGTAGAGCTTGAACTGGTCGTCGGGGATGACGTGGCCGTCGACGATCGGCCAGGAGGAGGGATTGCCCCAGCCGCCGGGCAGCTTTTCGGGCGGGAGCTGGCGGAGTTCGGCGAGGGAGGCGACGCCGGCCTTGGTGGCGTAGGCCAGGCCGGACTGCTCGGCGGCGGCGAGGCCGCGCATGTTCTCGCCGGGATAGGTGGTCGGGCGGGTCGGACCGAAGTTGCCGCCGCTCTGGGAAATGGCACCGCGGAAAAGGCCCTTCGCCTCGGGCGAGCCGCAGAGCATGCTCACGGAAATGCCGCCGGCGGATTCGCCGAAGATGGTGACCTTCGTGGGATCGCCGCCGAAGGCCGCGATGTTGCGCTGCACCCAGCGCAGGCCGGCGATCTGGTCCTGGATGCCGTAGTTGCCCGAAACGCGGTGCGGGGACTCGGCGCTGAGCTCGGGATGGGCGAGGAAGCCGAGCGAGCCCACGCGGTAGTTGATGCTCACGAGCACGACACCCTTGCGCGCGAGAAACTCGCCGTTGTGGGTCGGCGTGGAAGTGGAGCCGAAGGCGAAACCGCCGCCGTAGATCCACACCAGCACCGGCAGTTTCTCGTCGGCCGACTTCGCCGGTGTCCAGACGTTCAGATACAGGCAGTCCTCGCTCACGTTGCCCTTGCCGTCGCCCTGATAGGGATCGGCGGCGAAGGCGGTGGCGGGCCGGATGCCGTCCCACTGCGCGTGCGGTTGCGGCGAGCGCCAGCGCAGCTCGCCGACCGGCGGCGCGGCGAAGGGAATGCCGCGATACACGGTGAGGCCGCTCTCGGCGGCGCCTTGTACGAGTCCGTACTCCGTGGCGACGGGAACCGGCTGCTGGGCCGAGGCCGCGAGCGCAGCAAAAAGCGGAAACGCGAGGAGCAGTGAACGAAGTCTCATGGATGAAAAGGATCAGCGGGTGACACCGACGACGATCTGGGTGAAGGAATGTGCCGGGAACGAGTAGTTGAGCGACGTGCCCTGCGTGGCGATCTGCTCGACCTTCGGCGGATAGGTGTCGCGCGCCTCGTAGGTGTAGGGGGCGTCGGAGATGTCGTCGTTGGCCACGAGGCTGACCGAGGCGGTCGCCGCGAAGGTGCCGACGATGCTGCGGATGTCGGTGGCGATCGCCTCGTCCTTGTGGCGGTTGACGACGTTGATCACGACCTGCCCGGCCTTCTCGTCGTAAACGGCGGATACATCCAGATACGGAATCTTCGAATAATGGTCGCTGGTGCGGAAGGTCTCGCAGACGACGGTCGGCGAGAGCGCGGTGCCCCGGGCGCGGGTGGAGAAGAGCTTGAAGGTGTAGAAGAGCGGCGACTTGTAGGTGGCGTCGGTCTTCGGGTCGCGGCCGAGGATGGAGGTGAGCAGCGTGTAGTTGGCCATCTTCACCGTGTCGGCGTGGCGGATGAAGGCGTTGAAGTACTGCGCCAGCGCGAGCGTGGAAAGGTGGCCCTTGCGGAACGGCGGCGCCCACTCGTCGACGGCGATGTACATGGGCTTCTTCTGGTGGAGCGTGTGCACGGCCTTGATCTGGCCGGCGACGATCTCGATGCGCTCCTCGAGGTCGATGCCGCGCTGGCCCATGAGCACATGGTAGTCGTCGGACGGATCCCAATACCGGTGGAGGGACACGTAGTCGGCGATGCCGTAGAGGCCCTTCACGACCGTCCAGGTCCATTCGATCCAATCGAGGTTGTCCTTGTAGTTGGCGGGGCCGTTGGCGACGAACTCGAGCTTGGTGCCGGGCGAGCTGGCGCGCATGACCTTCGCGGCCTCGCGGGCGAACTTCACGTAGTCCTCGGCGTTCTTGTAACCCATGATCCAGGACTCGCCGTCGACCTCGTTGCCAAGGCCCCAATACTTGATCGCATAGGGCTCGGGGTGGCCGTTCTCGGCGCGCTTGTCGGCCCAGTAGGTGCCGACGGGCGCGTTGCAGTACTCGACCCAGTAGCGGGCGTCGTCGAGCGTGCCCGTGCCCATGTTGATGCAGACCACGTTTTCGGTGCCGATGAGCTTGTTGAGCTCGATCCACTCGTCGGTGCCGACCTGGTTGGGCTCGACCACGCCCCAGGCGAGATCGAGGCGCTTCGGGCGCTTGTCCTTCGGGCCGATGCCGTCGCGCCAGTCGTAGCCGGCGACGAAGTTGCCGCCCGGCCAGCGCATCTGCGTGAGCTGGAGCTCGCGCGCGGCCTCGAGCATGTCGGCGCGGAAACCGTTCGCGTCGGCCAGCGGCGACTGCGGGTCGTAGAGCGGGCCGTAGAGGGTGTTGAACTTGAGCTCCGGCCGGTTGAAGCCGATCGGCTCCATGAACATGCCGTAGATGCGCGGGTCGACCGCGTCGATGGTGCGGTCGACGTCGATTTTGATCGTGGCCGAGCCGGCGAACGCGCCGAGCGGCAGCAATGCGAGGAGGAGGCAGAAAGCTTGGGGATATCGCTTCATTTTCTCGGAGAATAACGCCATCGGAAGCGTCGAGTGCAGGGCAACGCCCCCCGCCTCGGCGAGTAGTCTTTCGTACAGTTTTCGCCGCTTCCCGCGCCCGGCGAAATAGGCGGCACCACCGCCCCACCCCGATCCCTTGGGCTCCGCCGCCTACTCGAGCTGGATGATGCCACGCCGGATACCGGCGAGCACGGCCTGCGTGCGGTCGGAGACCCCGAGTTTCATGAAGATGCTGGCCAGATGCACCTTCACGGTCGACTCGACCAGGCTGAGCGCGTCGCCGATCTCCTTGTTCTTGAGGCCGCTGCCGACGAGCTTGAGCACCTCGATCTCGCGGTCCGAGAGCTGCGAGGCCAGCCGGCTCGCGAGGCGGCGCGCCTCCTCGTCGTGCACGACCTGCTCACCCGCCGCGACCCGCCGGATCGCATCCATCAGCACGTCGAACGGGGCCTCCTTGCCGAGAAAACCGCTCGCTCCCGCCGTCAGCGCGGCCGCGACCTCGTTGCCGTTGGCGAAGCTGCTGAGCACCAGCACCCGCACCGAGCGCGACTCGCGCCGGAGCGCGGCGATCGTCTCGATGCCGTTGCGGTTCGGCATCCGTAGATCCAGTACAACGATGTCGGGAACGTGGGCCCGATAGAGATCGATCGCCTCGATGCCGTCGGCCGCCTGCGCGACCACCTCCATGTCCGGCTCGTTGCCGAGCGCGTAGGAGAGCCCGGCACGCACCACCATGTGGTCGTCCACCAACAGGACCCGGATCTTCTTCGGTTCGTTCTGGTTCTTCATGAAAGTTCCTCCGAGGGGCCGCCGTCGGGCACGACCACGCGCACGATGGTCCCTCGCCCCGGGGCGCTGTCGATCTCGACGGAGCCGCCGATCCTGCGGGCCCGCTGCGCGAAGCTGGGCAGGCCCAGGTGATGCCCCTCCTTCGCCGGAACCGCGGTCGGATCGAAACCGCAACCGTCGTCGCGAACGATCAACCCGATACCCTTGGCCGTGAAGTCGAGCACCACCTCCACCCGCGCGGCCCGGGCATGCTTGAGCGCGTTGCCGAGCGCCTCCTGGGCGATGCGCAACAGGTGATGTTCGACGGCGGGATTGATCCGCCGCGGCGTGCCCTCGACCCGCACGACCACCAGCCCCGCCAACGGGTCGAGTTGCGCCGCGACCCGCCGCAACGCCGCCGCCAACGACTCGGCTTCGAGGACCGGCGAGCGCAGGCCGCGCACCGCGTTGCGCAGCTCGTCGCGGCAGTACTGCACCATCGCGATCGCGGCCACGAGCCCCGGCCGAACCGGATCGACGCAGGCGGCAAGCCGCGAGGTCGACTCGAGTTGGAGAAACAACCCGGCGAAGCCCTGCTCCAGACTGTCATGGATTTCCCCCGCCAGACGGTTGCGCTCGGTCAAGGTCGCGTTGGCGATCGCCTCCTCGCGCAGACAATCCATCGCATCGCGCAGCTCGGCGGTGCGCCGGTCGACTTGGCGCTCCAGCTCGGCCAACCGCGACCGCTGACGATGCGCCGAGTAACGCACCGCCAGGTACACGACCAGAAACGCGGCAAAGGGATAGGCGACGAACGCCGCCCAGCTCCGGTACCAGGGGGCCGACACCGCGATCCGGTAGGTCGCCACCTCGCCCACCGGCCCAAGTGTATCCACCGCGCGGACCTCGAGCGCGTGGCTCCCCTCGTGCAGGTCGGGCAGGAAGACCGAGAAGCCCGCGTTCGCCCGCTCCCACCGCGCCCCGCCCAGCCGAAACTCGTAGCGGAAAGGGCGCTGCGAGGCGTAGCTGCCGGCGAAGAAATCCAGCTGCAGGCTGTTCTGCGCATAGGAGAGCAACCCGAGGTCGCCCCCCGGCGCGTTGGCCGTGGGCAGGTGCACCCCGGAGCGGGAATCCTTCAACGCCACCAGCACCGGCCGCACTCGCGAGGGCCGCAGCCCGCGCCCGCCCGCCTCGAGCCGATAAAGGCTCTTGTCCGTCGACGCCCAGACGCCCCCCCCCGGCGGACATCGGACGAGCGGCACCGCCTCGTTGAGCCCACCGAACGCGTTGAAATCCGGCTCGTACCGCCCCTGCTGCAGCCGCGCCGGAAACAGCCCGCGGGCATGGGAGATCCACAACGTGCCCATCTCGTCGCGGGCGAAGCGCTGGAGGCTGTAGGGCGAACGCCCGACCAGGCCGCGCAGCGCGGGCGCCTCGACCGCCTCCATGCTGCCCTCGTCGCGAAACATCGGAGACCGCCCGGAGGCGCTGAGCACCACGGTCGGGCCGACCACGCTCACGTTGACCCAGCTCCGCTCCGCCCAATCGAACTCCTCGATCGTGCGCACCTCCAGCCGGCCGCCCACGAGCCCGATCCGCGCGACCCGGTTCGCGCCGAGCTCGAGCCACGCGGTGCCGTTTCCGGTATGCGCGACATACGGATACCCGAGGCCCGGCACCCGCTCCGCGCATTCGCTCCAGCCCCCGGGCCCGCGCCGGATCGCGGCGATCGCATCCGAGGCCACCACCAGGCAGGTGTCCGCATCGAGCGCGACCAGCCGCGCCGCGTTGATGCCCTCCAGCACCGGCACGCAACCACCCGCGCCGTCGACCTCGTGCACCCCGCTCCAATTGCCGAGCAACAGCGAATCGCCCGGCGCCGCGATGCCCCAGACCGAAATGTCCGGCTGGCCCGCGAGCTGGCGAAACCGCCGCCGCCCCTCCGAATCGGGATCCGCCTGCTCGAAAATCCGCCCGCCGGAGGCGACCACCGTGCGGCCGCGCCATTGCACGATCTGGGGCCAGCTGACCAGGATCCCCTGCTCGCGCCCGATGGAGGCGAACGGCTGCCGGTAAAGAACCTTGAGCACACCCCGCTCCGTCACGCCCCAGAGCACGCCCGGCTCAACCGTGGCCAGAGCCACCACGCCCCGGAAATCGGAATTGTCCAACACGCGCTCGACCGTGCCGTTCGCATCGAAGAAGAAAACACCCCGGCCACCCACCGCCGCGGCAAAGCCGCCCTCCCCCAAAGCCACCAACGCGTTGATCGGCCCCGCCAGCCGATCGGTGCCGCCATGCCGCAGCGGCTCGAGCCGGCCGGCGCGCAGCACGAGCAACCGGCCGTCGATCGTGGCCAAGGCGAGCGAACCAAGGCCGTCCCCCGCAGAGCCGATCACCGGCCCGATCACCCCGTCGACCTCGGCCGGAGCCGTCGAACCCGAAGCCAGATCGAGGGCGAACAGTCCGGAGTCGAAAGTCGCCACGTAGAAGCGCCCGCCCAGGGGAAACAGCCACGACACGCCGCCGACGGGGAAATAGGTGTGGGCTCCGTCGTGGCGGTTGAAATGCACCACCCCCTCCCGCCCGAAGAAGAAGGCGCCGTCGGGCGTGGGGAGAATATCTCGAAAATCACACGACAACGCCCATTCCGGCGCGTCGGGCGGCACCAGCGGCAGCGTCTGCAGCTCGCCCCCCCCGTTGCGCCGCAACCGGCCCCAGGCGCCGAAGACGCCGTAGTACATCTCGCCGTCGGACCCGCCGACGACGCGGTGGAAATCCGGCCCCGCCGCCTCCCCGCCGCGGATCTTCTGCCAGCTCGAGTCGTTGAGCACGAAGACCTCGTCCTGCTGCGCCAGCGCGATCCGCCCGAACGGGTCGAGGAAAAGCTGCAGCTCGCGCAACGTGCAACCGATCTCCTCGAGCGGATAGAGCCGGGTCGGCACGCCCCCGTCGACCGCCGCCTCTCCCCGTACGGCCACCGCCGCGACGCCCCAGAAAACGAGCCCACACAGGCGCAAAACTCGCGTCGCCCGACCGCGCCCCAACCTCCCTTTGCAGCGATACCGCAAAGCACGCTGGAGGGCACCTTGATGGAAGCATGGGGGCATGGGGTCTTTTGAAAGTGGGGAGCGCTCCAACCCTCGTAAAGGAGCATCCTTCAGCGCAAAATACGACTTTAGTCGTAGTCCGCCGACCTGCTCCCGATCCGCTCGGTACACCGGGGCGAATCGGAGGCGCACTCCGGCTTCCACCCTCCGACCAGGCGAAGCGGAGCGCGCTCCGGGGACTGGCGGTCTTGTTCCACCGTATTCGGCCATCTCGGCTCCAGCCACGACGAGAAGGGACAGTCGACTCACCACGGGATCACCGTGTGCGCGTGGAACCACTCGTGGATCGACGGCACGCCGCGCACGATCGTGATCGCCCCCATGGCCACGAGCGTCGCCCCGGCCAGACGCAACAGCCACCGTCGCCCCCGCGCGAGCACCTGCACCCCCAGGATCGCCGCGAGCAACAGCCCCGGGATCGTGGCCGCACCGAAGAGTGCCGCCCCGGCCGCCGCACCGAGCACCGAGCCGAAACCCGCCGCGTAGACCAGCGCCATCAGCGACAGCCCGCAGGGCAGAAAACCGTTGAGCCAACCGATCAGCAGGCTCCGCCACCAGGTCGGCGCCCGCAACACCGCGCTGAGCGCACCGCACCAGCGCGCCCCCTCCAGCCGCCGCAGCGCGCCGGGCGACAACCGCACCTCCAACGCATACGCGACCCCGAGCGCGATCATGCCCAGCCCGACCGCGACGCTCATCGCGTTCTGCAGCCACGGCAGCGCCCCGCTCCCGGCGAGCCACCCGCCGACGAGGTTGAAGAGCACCGCGAGAAACACGTACGTGATCGTCTTGCCCGCCTGGTAGGCGAGATTGCGTGCCACAATTCCGGGCACACCGCCGGGCCCGCTCGCCGCCGCCACGGCGAAGGGACCGCACATGCCGAGGCAGTGCCCGGTGCCGAGAAGCCCCATCAGAAGCAGGGCAAAATAGTCGCCGGCGTTCATCGCCGCCATCCTCCCGGCTCCGCCGACCGTCGCAAATAGGAATTGCACCGTCCGCACACGGCCCATCATTCACCGCCGACCCATGGCGACCACTGCGACCACCACCACCCTCGAACATTCTCCGCTCACGATCGCCGGACGCACCTTCGGCTCCCGCCTCTTCGTCGGCACCGGCAAGTTTCCGCAACCCGAAGCGATGCGCGACGCCCTCGCGGCCAGCGGCAGCGAGATGGTCACCGTCGCCCTCAAACGCGCCGACCTCTCGGGCTCCGGCGACGAATACGCCAACATCCTCGATTTCCTCGAGCCGAGCCGCTACCTCGTGCTCCCCAACACCGCCGGAGCCCTCAACGCCGAGGAGGCCGTGCGCATCGCCCGCCTCGCCCGCGCCGCCGGCCTGCCCTCCTGGGTGAAACTCGAGATCCATCCCGATCCCAACTACCTGCTCCCCGACCCGATCGAAACGCTCAAGGCCGCCGAGATCCTCGTGAAGGACGGTTTCACCGTGCTGCCCTACATCAACGCCGACCCGGTGCTCGCCCTGCGCCTGCAGGATGTCGGCTGCGCCACCGTCATGCCGCTGGGCTCGCCGATCGGGAGCCACCGCGGCCTCGATACACGGGCCCAGCTCGAGATCATCATCGAGCAGGCCCGCGTGCCGGTCGTGATCGATGCCGGCATCGGCGCCCCCTCGCACGCCGCCGCCGCCATGGAGCTCGGCGCCGACGCCGTGCTCGTGAACACCGCCATCGCCATCGCCCCCGATCCGGTCGGCATGGCCCGCGCCTTCGCGGCCGCCACCGCCGCCGGCCGCGTCGCCTACGAGATCGGCCTCGGCCGCCACCAGGCGCGCGCCGCCGCCACCAGCCCGCTCACCACCTTCCTCGGCTGAAACCGTTTCCGCCGCTCCCTGCCGTCTTCCCGCCACGATGCCCACCTTCTCCCAGGTCTTCCCGACGCTTCCCCTCGCCGAACTCGAGGCCGCGACCATGGCCGCCGGCGATGCCCAGCTCGGCCCGATCCTGCGTCGCGGCCGCGCCCTTTCGCTCGCCGATTTCGCCGCGTTGATCTCGCCCGCCGCCGAGGCGCACCTGGAGACGCTAGCCGGCCATTCGCAGCAGCTCACCCAGCGCAATTTCGGCAAGGTCATCCGGATGTTCGCCCCGCTCTACCTGAGCAACGAGTGCGTCAACATCTGCAAGTACTGCGGTTTCTCGCGCAACAACCCGATCCCGCGCATCACCCTGCCCCTCGAGCAGGTCCAGCGCGAGGGCGCCATGCTCGCCGGCCGCGGTTTCCGCTCGCTGCTGCTCGTCGCCGGCGAACACCCGAAGTTCGTCTCCAACGGCTACGTCACCGAGTGCATCCAGCGCCTGCTCGGCCATTTCCCCAGCGTCTCGCTCGAGCTCGGCCCGCTGGAGACCGCCGACTACCTGCCGATGGTCGCGGCCGGCTGCGAAGGCCTCGTGGTGTACCAGGAGACCTACCACAAGCCGACCTACACCGAGATGCACACCGCCGGCCCCAAGCGCCACTTCGAGTGGCGGATGGACACCGTCGAGCGCGGCTACGAGGCCGGTTTCCGCCGGCTCGGCATCGGCGCGCTCTTCGGGTTGCACGACTGGCGTTTCGAGGCGCTCGCCGTCGCCGCCCATGCGCTCCACCTGCGCAAGCACTGCTGGAAATCCTACGTCACCATTTCGCTCCCACGGCTGCGCCCCGCCGCGGGCGATTTCCAGCCGGTCAACCCGATGACCGACCGCCAGCTCGCCCTGCTCGTCTGCGCCTTCCGCCTGCTGCTGCCGCAGGTCGGGCTCGTGCTCTCCACCCGCGAAGCGCCCCGGCTGCGCGACGGCCTCCTGTCGATCGGCATCACCGCGATGAGCGCCGGCGCGAGCACCGAACCCGGCGGCTACAGCTCCTTCGACGAGAACTGGACACCCGGCGACCAGGCCGGCGAGCAGTTCCACATCGCCGACGAACGCCCCCCCGAGGTCGTCGCCGAAGCCATCCGCCGCCGCGGCTACGAACCCGTGTGGAAGGACTTCGACCGCTCCCTCGTCGTCGCCCCCTAGCCCGCCTCCGACGAAATTCTGTTCCGATCGGAACAGAATTTCGTCGGTCCGTTTTCCGCCCTCTTTCGTCCCATGTCGCTCCAGGTCACCTTCACCGCCAACGGCACCCCGTACACCGTCACCGCCGGCCAGACGATCGGCGACTTTCTGCGCGAGCGCGGTTTCAAACCCGGCCTGGCCGTGGTCGAGCACAACGGCAACGCGCTCACCCCCGCCGAGCCCGACCGCACTCTTCTGCAAAACGGCGACCGCCTCGAGATCGTGCGCATCGTCGCAGGCGGCTGAACGGCCCGCGCTCCCCCCCTGCCGAAGACACCGATTTTTGTCCCGATCGGGACACGAATCGGTGTCTTCAGTTTGTGCCCTCAGGCTCCGGAGTGATGCCCTTCGGGCGCAGCCCGCGCGCGCGCGGCACATCCTCCCGCACTTGGCCGTTGCGGGCGCGGCGACGCGACCTAGCTTCCGCCTCCTCGCGATGTCCGCCGAACCGACCACCTCCGTTTCACCCACCCCGGCCTCCACCTCGCTGCGCCGGCCCGAGGTGCTCGCGCCCGCCGGCGATTGGGACTGCGTGCGGGCCGCGGTCGAGAACGGCGCCGATGCCGTCTACTTCGGCCTCGACCGCTTCAACGCCCGGATGCGCGCGCACAACTTCACCGCCGCCGACCTGCCGGAGCTCATGCGCTTCCTGCACCGGCGCGGCGTGCGCGGCTACGTCACCTTCAACACCCTCGTCTTCTCCAACGAGCTCGACGACGCCGCCGACTTCCTCCGCACCATCATCGCCGCGGGCGTCGACGCCGCGATCGTGCAGGACGTCGGCATCTGCCGGATGATCCGCGCGCTCTCGCCGGACTTCCCGCTCCACATCTCCACGCAGATGACCGTGACCAGCGCCGCCGGCGTGCGCTTCGCCCACGGCCTCGGGGCCCAACTGGTCGTGCTCGCGCGGGAAAACTCGCTGGTGGAAATCGCCAAGCTCCGCGAAGCCCTCGCGGGCACCGGCGCCGACCTGCCCCTCGAGGTCTTCGTGCACGGCGCACTCTGCGTCGCCTACTCCGGCCAATGCCTCACCAGCGAGTCGCTCGGCGGGCGCTCCGCCAACCGCGGCGAATGCGCCCAGGCCTGCCGCATGCCCTACGACCTCGTCGCCGACGGCCAGCTCGTCGACCTCGGCGGCCGCCGCTACCTGCTCAGCCCGCAGGACCTCGCCGGACTCGATGTCCTGCCGGATCTGATGCGCCTCGGCGTCGCCTCGCTCAAGATCGAGGGCCGGCTGAAAAGCGCCGAATACGTCGCCAACCTCACCCGTGTGTACCGCGAGGCCGTCGACCGGATCTTCGGCGTCCTCACCGCCCCACCCACTCCGCCCGCCGCCATCTCCGTTTCTCCCGCGCCCGCCGCCGCTCCCGCCGGCCGCTCCGGAGCTTGTCACGTGATACGTGACAAACAACCGGACGAGGGCCCCGCACCCGACGAGGGGCGCGCCGACGAGCCTTGTCACGTAATACGTGACAAGGTCGAGGGGGCCCCCGCGACGCGCCCGGCCCGCGAACAGCGCGTGGTGGAGGCGCTCTGGCACGCGCATCGCTACGACCTCGAGATGGCGTTCTCGCGCGGCCTCTACCCGGGCTGGTTCCGCGGACTCAACAACCAGGAACTCGTCCACGCCCGCTACGGCACCAAACGCGGCGTCCTGCTCGGCCAGGTCGTGCGCACCGAACGCGACGGCGTGCTCGTGCGGCTGGAGTCGTCGGTGAAACCTGGCGACGGCGTCGTCTTCGACCACGGCGCGCCCGAAAAGGGCGAGGAGGGCGGCCGCGTCTACGAGCTCTTCAACCGCGGCGCGGACACGCTGCTCACCTTCGGCCGGGGCGCGGTGGATTTCGCGCGCGTGCATGCCGGCGACAAGGTCTGGAAGACCAGCGACCCCGAACACGACAAACGCCTGCGCGCCACCTTCGTCGGCGATCAGCCGCGCGCGTTGCGCCCGGTGTTCGCCGAGGTGCACGGCCAGGCCGGCGGCCCGCTCACGCTGCTGCTCCGCGACGACCACGGTCGCGTGGCCCGCGCCGAATCGACCATTCCTCTCGCCGCGGCGGAAAAACACCCGCTCACCGCGGAGCGTTTGCACGAGCAGTTCGGCCGCCTGGGTGGCACGCCCTTCCGGCTCGCTTCGCTCGATTCACAACTCGGCCCCGGCCTGATGCTCCCGATGAGCGAGCTCAACCGCATGCGCCGCGAGGCGGTCGCCCGGCTCGACGAGCTGCGCGCCGCACCGTTGCGCTGGCAGCTCCGGCCCGAGGGGGCCGCGGCCGCACGCCCGCAACGCAACGAGGCCGCGATCGCCGCCTCCCTTGCCGCGACCGCGCCCGAGCTGATCGTCGTCATCCGCCACCTGCGGCAGCTCGACGCGATCCTCGCCCTGCCCGGAATCGCGACGGTCTATTGCGAATTCGAGAACCCCAAACACTACCGCGAGGCCGTATCCCGTTTCCGGGCCCACCGCGAAGCCCTCGGGCCGGCCGGCGCGGGGCGCACGATCTGGGTCGCGCCGCCGCGCATCTTCAAGCCCGGCGACGACTGGATCCTCCGGCAGGTGCGCTCCTGCGAGGCCGACGGCTACCTCGTCCGCAACTTCGACCACCTCGGCTTCTTCGGCGACTGCCGCCGCCGCGGCGACTTCTCGCTCAACGTGGCGAACGAATGGTCCGCCGAGCACTTCCGGCGCGTGCACGGCCTGGAGCGCGTCACCGCCTCCTACGACCTGAACATCCAGCAGCTCGAGGCGCTGCTCACCCGCGGCGACCCGACGGCCTTCGACATCACGATCCACCAGCACATGCCCATGTTTCACATGGAGCACTGCGTGTTCTGCGCCTTCCTCTCGACCGGCACCGACTACACCAACTGCGGCCGCCCCTGCGACCGCGTGAATCTGCGCCTGCGCGACCACATCGGCGCGGAGCACCCGGTCAAGGCCGATGCCGGGTGCCGCAATACCGTGTTCAATGCCCGGGCACAGACCGGCGCCGAGTTCGTCGGCCGCATGGTCGAGCTCGGGGCCCGGCATTTCCGCGTGGAGTTCCTCGACGAGGAGGCCGACGAGCTCGCGCAGGTGGTCGGGCGCTACCGGCAGCTGCTCGACGGCGGCCTCTCCGGCGCCGAGCTCTGGCGCGAGTTCAAGCTGATCAACCAGCTCGGTGTCACCCGCGGCCAGATGGACACCCCGGCGCGCAGGCTCACCCCGAAGAGATCCGCGCGCTGACCCGGCACCGGCGGGCCTGCGGCGGAAACGTCGCGATCACTCCACCCGGAGGATGTAGCCGCGCAGGTATTCGCTCTCCGGCATCGTCACGAGCACGGGATGGTCCGGCGGCTGGTGGCAGAACTCGAGCACCTGCACCTTGCGTTTCGCGTCGTGCGCGGCGTCGGCGATGACATCGCGGAACACCTCGGCGGTCACATGGTGCGAGCAGCTGTAGGTGGCGAGGATGCCGCCCGGCGCGAGGCGCTTCATCGCGCGCAGGTTGATCTCCTTGTATCCGCGAAGTGCATTCTTGAGCGCGCTCTTCGAGCGGGCGAAGGGCGGCGGGTCGAGCACGATCACATCCCACAGCGACTCGTCCTTGGCGGCCAGGTAGTCGAAGACGTTGACGACCGAGAACTCGACCGCGCCCACGCCGTTGCGCGCGGCATTTTTCCCGGCCAGGGCGATCGCCTCCTCCGAGCTGTCGAGACCGAGCACGCGGGTCGCTCCGGCCTTGGCGGCGTGGAGCGCGAAGCTGCCCTGGTTGCAGAAGCAGTCGAGCACCCGGGCATCCTTGGCGAAGCGCGCGACCTTCGCGTGTTCGCGGGTCTGGTCGAGGTAGAAACCGGTCTTCTGTCCGCCCTGCAGGTCGAGCCAGTAGTCGAGCCCGCCGATCTGCACCCAGCGCGGCTCGTAGGGTTTGCCGGAGAGCGTGCGCACCTCCGACGGCAGACCCTCCAGGCGGCGGATCGTCGCGTCGTTGCGCACGATGATCTCGGCGGGCGAAAGCAGGGCCTGCAACCCGGCGAGCACGTCGTCGAGCCGACGCTCCATCGCGAGCGTCTGCGATTGAACGACCAATACATCGCCGAACTGGTCGACGACCAGGCCCGGCAGGTCGTCGGACTCGCTCCAGACCAGCCGGCGCGCGGCCTCGCCGCCCTTCGCGACCGGCGAGACCAATTGGCGCCGCGCCACCGCCTGCTCGAGTGCACGGCGGACAAAGGCGGCGTCGAACTCGACGTGTTCCCGACTGAAACGGCGCCAGGCGATCTGCGAGCGGCTGTTGTAGATGCCGCTACCGAGCAGCCGGCCCTTGGCATCGCGACACTCCACGGTGCCGCCGTCGAACTCGGCCGGGAGCAGCGCCTCCACCTCGTTGCCGAAAACCCAGGGGTGCCCGCCCAGGGCGCGGGCGGCGGCGTTGTGCTTGAGGCGGATGGTCGGTGTGGTCATCGCGCGACTGTCGCCGGTCCGCTCGTCGCGGGTAAACAAAAAAGCTCCCGGCCTCGCGGACCGGGAGCGGTACCCTTAAACACAGTCCCCTGCAAAAATTGGTCAGGCCGTACGAACGCGACCCGCGACGATCTCGCGAGTCTCCTCCGGATCGGCGATCACCCGGAAGCCATGGTCCGCCTCGACGGCGATCGGCGTGCGACGGAGCGCAACCAACAGCGCGAAAAGCCCGAAAATGTGGATGGCGGCGACGGCGGTGAAGAAGAGGGTCATGGCAGGAGCAATAGGGTGTTGGCTTGTTGCTCCATTGATCGGACGACCGGCGAAACGCTTGAAAAAAACTTCGTGGGGTCGATTCCCCACCCCGCACCCGGGAGGCAGATGCGCCGGAGAAAGACTCCCAAAAATAAGCGCGGGGGCGGACACGGTACGCCACCAAATGTCCGACCCCGGCCACTAGAGTGCGCGCATGAACTCCGCCGCCTTCCGCCACTCGCTTCTCTCCTCCCTCGCCGCCGAGATCGACGCCAGTTCGGTCGACGCCCTGCCGCCCTACGCGCCCACCGCCGAGCTCTGGCAGTCCGCGGGCGTCTTCATCACCGACGACGCGCTCGGTCTCACCGACAGCGAAGCGGCCCACTCGGGCGCACAGGGCGTACTCACTCGGCACGCACGCCCGCTCTCCTGGCTGCTGTTCGAGCTGCGCAACGATTCGCGGCTGACCGGCGGAAGCGGCGCGGAGCTCGAGTTTTTCGGCCGGCTGGCCGATGCGGCCAACGGTTTCCTCGCCGCCCACCAGCCGGAGACGCACGACTGGCGCCCATTGCTGCTCACGGTGTTGAGGGAGGCCGGGGAGATCGTTCGGGAGCGCTTCGTGCCAAGCGTGCGCCAGCCCCTCCCGCGCCCCCGGGGCGGCCGTCGGGTCCGGGCGATGCGCCTCGTCCCCGAGCTGCTGCTCGCGGCGTGAGCGGCGATCGGTGGCGCACCAAGGCCGCTCAATCAGCCACCGGTTTCGTGCCATTGCCCCAGCGCGACACCACCCGTTTGAGGTCCTCGAGATCCAGCGGCTTGGCGACGTGATCGTCCATGTCCGCCTCGTCGACGGCATCACGGGCCGAAGACTCCGGCACGTATCGCCACGACCGGAGCATTCTACACGTGACGACCTAATTGCCGCTTAGGCCAGCGTGCTGGCACACGCCGCCGAGGCGCGTGCCAACACACTACCCCACCGGTTCGCCGTCGGACCGGGCCAACCCGAGCGTGGGCTGGCGGCAATTGCACCGGTTGGTTCAGAGCAGCTTGAGGATCGCGGAGAAATCCTCGTCGCCCCAGCCGCGGGCTTCGGCGGAGCGCAGCCGATCGCGCACCAGCGCGGTCTGCGGGAGCGACTCGGCTCCGGCCGTCTCGACGGCGAGGCGCACGTCCTTGCCCATGTGCTTCACCGAAAACTGGGGGGCGAAATCCGCGGCGCGCAGTTTGGGCTCCTTGAGCTTCACCAGACCGGAGTTGGCGACATTGGCCCCGAGCACCTCGAAGAACTTGTCGTCCGTGATGCCCGCGCGTCGCGCAAAAGTGAGCCCCTCGCACAACGCCTCCATCAGACCGGCGATCTGGAGATTCATTGCCAGCTTGAGCGCGGAGGCCTGTGCGTTGGTGCCGATGCGGAACCGGATCGCCGATACGGTCGCAAGCACCGGCTCGACAGTGTCGAGCGCCCCGGCATCGCCCCCGAGGAAGAACACCGTCTTGCGCTCCTCGGCCGCGGGCTTGCTCCCGGTGAACGGCGCCTCGACATAGCGCGCCCCCTTCGACTCCACGGCAGCACGACAACGGTCGCTGCTGGCCGGGTCGATCGTGCTCGACTGCACCACGATCTTGCCCGGCCCGAGCGCCGGGGCCATGGCCTCGATCGTCGCCAGCACGGCGGGCGGATCGGCCACCACGATGTGGAGCAACTCCCCGGCCTCCGCGGCGGCGACGATGTCGGCCTGCCACTTCGGCGTGTCCGGTTTGGGCGAGCGGTTCCAGGCGGCCGCGAGCTGGCCGGCGGCTTCGTAGTGGCGGGCCCAGATGCCGCCGATGATCCCGAGTCCGAATACAGAGACTTTCATGGTTGGAAAACGTTTGGTGCGTGACCGCCGTTCGCGAACGGCACCGCCACCGGCCCGCTCAAGATTTGGCTGGTGGTTGCGAAGAATTGTCGGCGAAGAGGCGGGCGAAGCCGGTGTACGGCACCAGCTCGTCGACCTCGAATTCGATGAGCCGCGCCTCCACCAACGGCAACGACGCCAGCACCCGGCACGCGGCCGCCGCGTCGGCCGCCTCGAGCAGCAGCACCGCCTCGCCTGCGGTGGTGAAATGGATCTCGCGCAGCGCCCCCTCGAGTTGCAGAGCCCAGACGCGCTCGGCCTCGGCCCGGAGAAGCTCCGGTGTGAACGCCGACTCGTCGGCGGCAAGCGTGCGGGATTTGGCGAGGATCTTCATGGATGGCCACCGTCTACCTACGGCTCCCGTGCGTCACGATTCAATTCCGGCGACCCGAAGAACACTGCTTGGACCCACGCCCACGGTGAGCCAGGAGGCGGCGTGCTCCCACGCGCCCAAGGAGCGCGCGCCATCACGCCGACCCACGCGGCGACTGTGCGATCGCTTCAGGTGAACAACTCCAACAGCCGGCGGAAAAGGTCGTCGACCTTGGCCTGGTTGGCGCGCACCAGCTCGCCGAAAGCCTCCGGCGAAAGCGTGCTGCCGGCGATGCCGTTGGCGTAGTTGTCGACCATGCACAGCGAGTTGTAGTTGAGCCCCGCCTCGCCGCACAGGTCCGCCTCGGCGGCGGCGGTCATGCCGACCACGTCGCCCCAGCTGCGGAGAATCCGGACCTCGGCGCGCGTCTCGAAACGCGGCCCGGGCGTCTGCACATAGACCTTCCCCTGGGGCAGCGGCGCCGGCAGCGCCGTGGCGATCTTCGCGATCAAGTTGTTGGCGATCCGGGGCCCCTGCGCACGCAACTCGGTGTCGGAAAAGCTCGTCGGGTGAAAACTCACGTAATCGTCGCAGGAAAGCAGCGTGCCCGGCGGCAGTTCCAGTTGCAACGAACCGACCGAGTTGAGCGAGACGATGTCCGCATAACCGAGATCGACCAAGGCCTGGATGTTGGCGCGGTGGTTGATCGCATGCGGCGGCAGGTAGGCCGGCCCGTGGCGGTTGAGCAGCACATGCTCGCCCTTCCGCTTCAAGATCGCCCGTCCGAAGCAGGTGGACACCTCCTCGGTGTGCCAACCGTCGAAAAGCGACGATTTCGTGATGCTCGTGCCGCTGAGAAAGGCGATCTTCATGCAGCCACGATGCAACTCCGGCGCCGCCACCTGCAACGCCGGAGATGCGCAATTCCGCCCCGGCCCATGTCCTCAGCGCGCCCGGCCCCGCCGCACCTGTCCCCGCCACACCTGCATCCTCCGCACCTGCCTCCTCCGTCCAAACAACGCGTTTTCGTGTTACGGTCGCACCACCAAAACGCGTACTTTGGCCCCCCGCTTCCCCGCGCCGGACGCTGCTGCCGCCGGACCGATGGAGCCCTTTTCCGGGCGCCGAAATCCGCCGATCCAACCTCTTGCCAAGCGCCCCCAAATCACGAAAGTCGACGCTTTCCTATCGCGATGAGTATCGCCCGTGCAGTCCGCCAACCATCCGTCGCTTCTCGGCCCGCCCGCCCGGCCGCGCGTCCCTCCGCGCCCGCCGTTGTCGCCCCGCCGGCCCCCGCCGCCTGCGCCACACCGGCCGAGATCGAATTCTGGGATTTCCGCTATCGGACCAACCGCACGCCGTGGGACGCCGGACGCGCCCCCGCCGGCCTTCTGCAGTGGATCGAACACAACCCGCCGCGACGGCGCCACATCCTCATCCCCGGGTGCGGTCGCGGTCACGAGATCTTCTCGTTTTCCGGCGCCGGGTGGAACACCACCGCCATCGACGTGAGCCCGGCGGCGATCGAAAAAGTCAAACGCCGCGCCAACCGCGCCCTGGCCAAGCAGATCTACTGCGGCGACTTCTTCAACTACACCTTCAACTACCCGGTCTTCGACGTGATCTACCAGCGGGTGTTGCTCAACGCCCTGCCGCCCGAGCGCTGGTCGGACTATGTCAACCGCATGGCCACCCTGCTCAAGCCCGGCGGCTTCCTGCTCGGTTCGATCATCTTCGGCGAACGCGGCGACGAGCCGCCCCATGGCTTGGCCGAAGGCGAAGACCGCCTCCTCCTCGAACCGCGTTTCACCCTCGTCGAGGAATCGCCGATCACCGACTCGGTGCCGCTCTTCGAAGGCCGCGAACGCTGGCAGGTCTGGCAGAAACGCTGACCGCCCACGCAACAATCGCACTCGCCAACCTCCCAGCCTCTACCACTTTTCCGCCCATGCACTTCGAGCAACTCCAGCCCGGCCTCAACGTCCCCCCCTCCCCGCATCTCGACGACGATGACGACGACGAGTGCGAATGCGACGAGAAGGCCGCCAAGCAGCCCGGCCCGATCGGCACCCTCATCCAGCGCAAATTCCTCGAGCAGCGGAAGATCTTCCTCTGGGGCGCCGTCACCGACGAAACCGCGAAGGACCTGACCGAGAAGCTCCTCTATCTCGAAGCCGTCGGCCCGGGCAAAGAGATCATCTTCTATATGAACACCCCGGGCGGCTCGATCACCGCCGGCATGGCCGTCTATGACACGATGCAGTTGATCACCTCCCCGATCACTGTCGTCGTCACCGGCATGGCCGCCTCGATGGGTTCGATCCTGCTCAGCGGCGCCAAGAAGGGCCGCCGCTACATCTACCCGCACGCCCGCGTGCTCATCCACCAACCGCTCATCACCGGCCGCATGATCGGCCCGGCGGTCGACATCAACATCCAGGCCCGCGAGATGGAGAAACTCCGCGAGGAGCTCAACCAGATCCTCGCCAACGCCTCCGGCCAACCGATGGAGAAGGTCACCCGCGACACCGACCGCGACTTCTACCTCAACGCCCAGGAAGCGATCGAGTACGGCTTGGCCGACAAGATCGTCGACAAGCTCTGAGCACAGTCACCGTCCACCTCTCCGAAAAAGGCCGGCCTCGCAGCCGGCCTTTTTCGCGCCCACCGCCGGCCGCTGGACCAATGCGGCCGTGGGCCTCACACTCCAAGAAGCGCGCGAGAACCTCGCGGTGGAGCTCGCGAGCATTTCGATCTCCCCCGCCCAGTCGAAAGCCGGGCGCGAAGTTCGCCCAATTTCCGCGCCCGATCCCGCACGAAAGCCTCACCGCTTCCGCTCCCGTGCGAAGACGGCCGGCTAACGTTTCTTCGCTTCCAACGCCCGATGGATGGCCGCCAGCAACGCGTCGGCCGCACACGGCTTGGGCAGCACATCGGACACGCCCTGCGCGGTCAGCTCCGCACGCTTCTCGTCGTTGTCGAGCCCGCTCGCCACGACCAGCGCCAGCGTGGGGTCGAGCGAACGCAGCGCTCGCACCAGCGTGGCCCCGTCCATCCCCGGCATCATCACATCGGTCACCACCCCGCGCAGCGTGCCGGCGTGTTGGAGAGCCAACGACAGGGCCGCCTCGCCGTCGCGCGCCACCGCGACCCGGTAGCCGTGCTTCTGCAACAGCAGCCGCAACGTCTCGCGGATCGAAAACTCGTCGTCGACCACCAGCAGCAGTTCACCGTGGCCCCACGCGGGTGACGCCTCCTCGGCCGGGACCTCCTCGCCCTCCCCGCGCCGGGCGGGGAAATAGACCGAGAAACGGCTGCCCCGGCCGACCACGCTCGACACCCCGATGTGGCCGCCGTGGCTGCGCACGATGCCCAGCGCGGTCGACAGCCCCAGCCCGGTGCCCCGGCCCGGATCCTTGGTCGTGAAAAACGGGTCGAAGACCTTCGCGATCACCTCCGCATCCATGCCGATTCCCGTATCGGAAACGTCGATCACGGTGTAGTCGCCCGCCTTCATCTCGGCCACCGGCGCCTCGGCGCCTTCCGCCAAGGTGAAGTTGCGGGTCGAGATCCGCAGGCGCCCGCCCCCGGGCATCGCGTCGCGCGCGTTGACGCACAGGTTGATCAGCACCTGGTGGAGCTGGGTCGAGTTCGCCTCCACCGGCCAGAGATCCGACGGCAATTCGAGCTCGAGCGCGATCGTGCGCGGAAAGGTCTCGCAGACGATCGTCGCCATCTCCCGGATCAGGTGCCGGGGCTGCAGCAGCATGCGCTCGCCGTCGACCCCGCGGCTGAAGGCGAGAAGCTGCCGGATCACCTCGGCCCCGCGCCGGGCGCTCTGCTCGATCAGCGAGACGAGCTCGCGGTTGTGGCCGTGCTCCGTCTCCCCCTTCAGCGCGCCCGCCGTGATCAGCACCGGCGTGAGGATGTTGTTTAGGTCGTGCGCCACCCCGGCGGCGAGCGCGCCGATCGCCTCCATCCTCTGGGCACGGAGGAACTGCGCCTCGATGCGCTTCTGCTCGGTGATGTCGCGGGTCACGCCGACCACGCGCAGGACCACACCCTGCTCGTCGCGCACCGGGAAGGCGCGCTCGTCGAGCCAACGCAGGCCGCCGTCGGGCCGCACGATGCGGAACGTCTCGTGGTATCCATCGGCCGAAATCGCCGCGGAGACGGTCGCCACCAGCCGGCCCCGGTCCTCCGCGTGCACCAGTTCCGTCCAGCGCTCGCCCCATTCGCCGGCGTCCGCGCCCCAGATCCGCCCGAAGGCCGGACTCACGTAGAGCGTGCGGCGCATGTCGGCCTCGCGCACCCAGAACACCTCGTTGATGGTCTCGGCGAGCTCCCGGAACCGCACCTCGCTCGCATGCAGCGCGGCCCGGGCGCGATTGCGCGCCGTCATGTCGTGCACGAACGCCAGCGCGCCGTCGGTCTCGCCGAAGCGGAAGGCGACCGCGACACCCTCGACGGCGACCGGCGAACCGTCGCAGCGCACCAGCTCGTCCTCGCTGGCCGCGGCGAAACGCTCCAGCAGCGACAGCTCCGGCCGCGAGCCGAAACGCTCCCGCACCGGCCGGCCCAACAGCTCCATCGGCGAAGCGGCGCCGAGCAGCGCCACGGCCGCCGGATTCACGTAGGCGAAGACGCCCGCGGCCTCCACCAGCACCGCCTCCGGCGCGGCCTCCACGACCGAGCGGAAACGCGCCTCGCTCGCGCGCAGCTGCTCCTCGAAGCTCTTCCGCGCATCGATGTTGCGCGAGACTCCGATCAGGCGCAGCCCGCCCTGGGGCTGCCGGACCAGCGTCGACGACACCTCCGCCCAAACATAGCCTCCATTTTTTTGCGACAACCGGATCTCGTTGCGCCACGTCACCGCCGCCGGATCGCCCGCCAGAAAATTCCGGATGCGCTGCGGCAGCACCTCCCGCACCTGCGCCGCGGAGTCGGGCGCGAGCAGCCCGAGCACGTCGCCCGCTGCGACCTCGTCGGGCGAATACCCGCGCAGGCGCTTCACCGAGGGGCTGAGATAAAGCATCTTCAGCGCCTCCGGGTCCATCACCCAGACGACATCGTCGACACTCTCGGCGAGCAGCCAGTACCAGACCTCGTTGGTCCGCAACGTCTCCAGCTCCGCGTCCAGGCCGGCCACGACCCGCTGGCACTGCCGCCGCTGCCACCACAAAGCCCCATACAGTCCGGCACCGCCGGCGACGCCGCCCAGGCAGGCCGCGGCGGGACCAAGGCCCGCACCCCACAGGCCGGCACCGACGGCGACCGCGCCGACACCCGCGAAAACGGAGGCCACGCGCCCTTGTCTCGCCAAAATGGAGTTGTTCATCGCCGAATCGGGATCGTCCGACAGGAGTTCAACGGCGGCGAGGCAAAGGCCATGGGGCCGAGGTGGCGATCCTTTTCGCACCCCACGCGCCCCCGTGGATCCGGCCGCCACGCGGGTGACGAAGCGCCGCGCTCGGATCGACGCACTCAGGCCCGGCCCGCTTCGAGCGCGCGTCGCACCGCGGCAAGCACGACCGGCCCCTCGCACGGCTTCCCGAGAAACTCCTGCACCCCGAGCGCCGCCAACGCCTCCCGTTTCCCCGTGTCCTCGAGCCCGCTGGTCGCGACCACGCCGACCCCCGGGTCGAGCGACCGCAGGGAGCGGCAGAACGCGATGCCGTCCATCACCGGCATCATCACATCGGTGATCACCACGCGCAGGTCGCCCTTCGTCAGGGCCACCTCCGCGAGAGCGCGCTCGCCGTTCTCCGCCGTGCGCACGCGGTATCCGTTCTCCGCCAACAGACGCCCGATCGAGTCCCGCACCGACTTTTCGTCGTCGACCACCAGCACCAGCTCGCCGTTGCCCTTGGCGACCTCCACTGCCCGCACCTCGGGAACGACCGTCACCTGCGGGGTCGCGGGCAGGTAGACGCGGAAACGGGAGCCCCGGCCGACCTCGCTGTAGACGGCCATCCGGCCCCCGTGGCTGCGCACGATCCCCAGCGCGGTCGAAAGCCCCAGACCCGTGCCTTTGCCCGGGGCCTTCGAGGTGAAGAACGGTTCGAAGATGCGGGCCATCGTTTCCGAGCTCATGCCTTCCCCGGAATCGATGACCTCGATCACCACATGCGGGCCGACCTTGAGCTCGGTGTCGTGCACCTGTTCCGCCTCCGTGACGTTCAGATTGCGCGCGGCGATCGTCAGCTGCCCGCCGGCCGGCATCGCATCCCGCGCGTTGACGCACAGGTTCATCAACACCTGGTGCAGCTGGGTCGAATTCGCCTCCACCGGCCAAAGATCGGCGCCGACATCGACCTCGAGGGAGATCGAACGCGGGAAGGTTTCCCGGATGATGGAGACCATCTCGCGGATCAGATGCCGCGGCTGCACCACGACCCGCTTGCCGTCCACCCCGCGGCTGAAGGCGAGCAGTTGGCGGATGACCTCTGCCCCCCGGTTCGTACATTGCTCGACCACCGTGATCAGCTCGAGCCGCTTGGCTTCCTCCTCCTCGCCCCGCAACAGCCCCACCGACATCAGCACCGGGGTCAGGATGTTGTTGAGATCATGGGCGATGCCCCCGGCCAACGCCCCGATCGCCTCGAGCCGTTGGGTGCGGAGGAACTGGGCCTCCAGGCGCTTGGCGTCGGTCACGTCCTCGGCCACCCCGACCACCCGCACCACCGACCCGTCGGCGGAACGAACCGGATACGCCCGGTCCTGCACGGTGCGCACTTCGCCGTCGGGCCGCACGATCCGGTAGGTCTCGTCATACGTGCCGGCCGCCTGCTTGTGGACGAGCGCCTCGGCGACGCGGCCCCGATCGTCGGGGTGGACGGTCTCGATCCAATCCCCGGGCGCCGCGAGGAGGCTCGCGCACGGGCGCCCCCAGATGCGTTCGTAGGCGGGACTCACATACAGCACGCGTCGCTTCTCCGGATCGGTGATCCAGAAGACTTCGTTGATCGTCTCGGCCAGTTCGCGGAAACGCGCCTCGCTCGCCCGCAACGCCTCGGTCGCCTCGTAAAGCTCCGTCACATCCTGGAACGAGCCCCGGATCAGCACCACCTTCCCGTTCTCGACGAGCGGATGGCCGATCGTCCGCACCCACTTCCGGTTCCCCCGGGCGGTGACCAGTTCGAGACTCAGGTCGTAGGGTGTGCCCTGCCCGATGGCCGCCGCCAGCGCCTCCTCGATGCGGCGGCGGGATTCGCCCTGGTAGAAGCCCAGCCCGAGCTCGACGGAGGTCGGCGTGTCGATATCCAGCTCATGGATTCTGGCGACCTCCTCCGACCAGTAGCCCCGGCCGGTCGCCGGATTGAAGTTCCACCCGCCAACCTTCGCAATCTCGCCGGTCTCCCGCAGGACCGCCTCATGAAACTCGAGCTGCTGCCGCGCGCGTTTCTCCTCCGTGATGTCCCGCCCGAAGACCAGCGCCCCACGCATGCCCCGGTAGTCGAAGGGCACCGCCGAAAAGGCGCCATCGGCCTCGCTGCTGTCGCCACGGAGGATACGCTGCTCCATCTCCGGCAGCCCCTCCCGTTGTTCATCCAGACGGCGAATCCGCTCGGCGACCGCGGCGCGGCAGTCGGGATGAAACACCTCGACGACCGGCCGACCGAGCAATTGGTCCGCATGGGTGGCGCCGAACAGCTCGATGGCCTTCGGATTGAGATAGGCGAAGCAGCCGTGCGCCTGGATGAAGATCGCGATCGGCGCGGTCTCGACCACGGCACGGAAACGCTCCTCGCTCTCCCGCAGTTCCCGCTCGACCCGAAGCCGTTCGTCGATGCTGCGGGAGACGCCGATCAAGCGCAATGCGCCGGAGGCATCCCGAACCAGCGAGGTGACCGCCTCGACCACCACCTCGCGCCCATCCTTGGCCACTACGGCGTGCTCGAAGCGCTGGGTGCGCGCGGCCGGATCACCGGCCGCGAAAGACTCCACCCGTCTCCGCAAACGCTGGACAAACTCGCCCTGCTGGTCCTTCGGAAAAGACTCCATGAGCGGCCGGGCCAGCACTTCCGCGGCCGTGAGCCCGCGGAGCCGTTCCACCGACGGGCTGATGTAGACCAGACGCATCGCCTCGGGATCGATCACCCACACCACATCGGCGATGTTCTCGGCAAGGAGACGATAGCGTTCCTCGCTCTCCCGCAACGCATCGTTCGCCAACTGCCGCGTCTCGCTTTCGGCACTGGCCAACAGCAGCAGTCGGCGCACCGCGAAATACAGCAGCACCGCCGTCACACCCACGAAGAGCCAACCTTTGATCATCGAAACCCGCTCGATCAGCTGCGGATCGGAAAAGAAATACCCCACCGCGCGATCCGACAGCAGGATCCACGAAGCCGCCAAAACGAAATAGGCCAAGGCCACCCGCCTGGCTTCCGGTGTCACCCGCTGCACGACTCGTTGTTTCATGGCGATTTAGGGGTCCAGCCCTCGCGCGCCCGCATACTGGGTCGTTGGACTTCCGATGCGAACCATTTCCTCGGGAAACCGCCGCGCCTCGCCCAAAGAAATTCTTTTCCCCGTCCCGGCGGTGCGCTTTGCTCGCCCTTTTCCCTCCCTCCTCGCTCGACTCTTTCCCTGTCCCAGTCCTCGCTTGCCGTTTTTCAACGCCATGACCTCCGCCGAGATCCGCCAGTCGTTCCTCGATTTCTTCCACCAACAGCAGCACACCATCGTGCCCTCCTCCTCGCTGCTGCCCGACTCGCCCGGTCTGCTCTTCACCAACGCCGGCATGAACCAGTTCGTGCCCATCTTCCTCGGCGACAAAAAACCCGATGTCTCGACGTGGGCCGGCGTACGCC
Source organism: Verrucomicrobiota bacterium (assembly GCA_023443455.1). GTDB lineage: Bacteria > Verrucomicrobiota > Verrucomicrobiia > Opitutales > Opitutaceae > CAJCBL01. The sequence goes on along the minus strand of JAEZUE010000092.1, from coordinate 123 downwards.
CCGCCCGCGACAACCGCGCGGCCGACACCCAGAAATGCATCCGCGCCGGCGGCAAGCACAACGACCTCGAGGACGTCGGCTGGGATACCTACCACCACACGATGTTCGAGATGCTGGGCAACT
>JAEZUE010000086.1 GCA_023443455.1 Verrucomicrobiota bacterium | reverse complement strand
CTTGGCAGCCCAAGCCGCGTGAGGCGGAACCTTTTACGCGGCGAGTTCCGCCACAACAAAACCGGCTCGAACTGAACGTGATGATGCGGTCGAGAGGCGAGCGTCGAGTGGCGAGCGCCAATCCAATTGTGCACAAGGCGATTGCCCGGAGGGGCTCTCGATCTGCCGCCGAAACTCCGGCCCTCGACGCTCGCCCCTCGTCACTCGACTCGAATGACTACGGCTGAGCGACTTCGTCGCCCAGCCACGGCTCACCGGGGACGGTTCGCCCTAGCTCGGAATCGCTGCGCCACGGCCGACCTCCAAACTGGACCAGTCGCAGACGTGGTCCAACTTCACCGGGCGGCGTTTTGTGTTTCGTCGGCGGGCCTGAACTGGGTCGTGAGGAGCGTTGCGGGTGGGGGCGCACCGGATTGACAGGCCGATGTGGCACCTCATTGTGTCACACATGAAGACCACCACCATCCGCGAGTTGAAACACGCAACCTCGGCGGTGCTGTCTTGGGTCGCGGAGGGTGAGAGCGTCGAAGTGCGGCGGCGGGCCCAACCAGTCGCGCTCCTCACGCCGGTCAAGCGCCGCACCGCCATCACCCGGCCCAACTTCGCCGGCCGCTTGCAGGCGCTCTACGGCTCCGTAGTGCTCCCGACCACCGGGACCGACCTGATCGACCAAGCCCGCGGGGAGCGATGAAGGCCTACGCCGACACGGGGTTTCTCTGTTCGCTCTACGCACCCGACGCCCACACGGCCCGGGCGGCGAAGCGGATGAGCCGCCAGACCTTGCCCTTACCCTACGTCTGGCTGCACCAACTGGAACTGCGGAACGCCCTGCGTCTGCGGGTGTTTCGGTCAGAGATCACCCCACCACAGCGCGACGCCTCGCTGAATCTCGTCCTGGCGGATCTCGCCGCCGGAGTGCTGGCCTCGGCGCAACCGCCGTTGCCGGAGGTGGTATTCGAGGCGGAACGACTCAGCGCCCTGCATTCCGAGACGCTCGGAACCCGGAGCCTCGACATCCTCCATGTGGCGGCGGCGGTTACGTTGGGTCTCGGCGAATTCCTCACATTCGACCAACGGCAACGCGCCTTGGCCGTGGCCGCTGGCCTGAAAGTCCCCGCGCTCTGATCGATCGACTCTGGGATTGGCCCCTCGCCCCTCGTCACTCGACTCGAATGACTACGAGCGGCTGAACGGGTCAAACCCTAATGTCTGTGGAGGTTTCGCGTGCCGCGAAACCTTGGGCTCTGCCGGACGGCCGCGCCGGGGCGGAGCGAGCCGATGATGCGATCGAGGGACGAGCGTCATACCATCGGTGGCGAGCTTCCAGCACGAGTGCTTCGCTCGATCTCCTCTGTGATCGACCCCTCGTCACTCGTCACTCGACCGAATGACTACGACTGAGCGACTGCGGCGCCCGGCTACGGCTCGCCGGGGACGGTTCGCCCTACCGCGGGGCGCGGGACTCGCTGTAGTTTGAATTTCGAAGTTGGTAGTTGGGGCGCCGGAGCGGCGCGGAAGTTGGAATTTGGTAGTTGGTAGTTGGTGATTGGGTGTTGGGGTGGAGGTGGGGCCGCAATTTGGCACGAAAAGTCACGGGGACGATCCGGTCTTCTGGTGCCTTCTTGTGCCTGTTCGCGATGAACTCTTCCGGCGCTGGAAGTGCCTGGAGGCGGTACGACCAAGGGCGCACACTACGGCGCTGAACGGCTCACCGGGGACGGTTCGCCCTACCTCGGGGCGCGGGGCGCGCTGTAGTTTGAATTTCGAAGTTGGAAGTTTGGGCGCAAGAACGGGAGCGCACCGTACGGCGCTGAACGGCTCGCCGGGGACGGTTCGCCCCACCTCGGAATCGCTGCTCTGGCGAGCAGCGCCACGGGTCGAACGACCGCGCCCGCGGCCTGCGCTTCCCGCTTTCCCTCACCGCTGTTCTCCCCCATTCCCTCCCCACCGATGAATCGCCTCCACTTCAAACGCAGTTGGTTTCTCGTCGCGGCGTGGGTGGCACTGATCAACATCCTGTCCGGCCCCGACTTCGCCGGGGCCAATACCCAACCGGTCATCGAACCGAAATTACACGCCGCCGCTCCGCACTTGAGCCGGAACGAGGTTCGGACCGTGGCGAAGTACATTCGCAAACACGCCCACGTGGCCGAGTACGCGATGCTGGCCTTCCTGCTGGTCTGGGCGCTGCAACGGCAGGGATTCCCGCCGCGGAAACCTTCATGGCGGACGGCCCTCGCCGTCATCACGATCGTGCTGCTTGTCGCCTCGCTCGACGAGTGGCACCAGACCTTCGTGCCCAGCCGGAACGGCCGCGCGCTGGATGTGGCGATCGACCTGGGCGGTGCCGCACTCGCCCTGGGCGCGCTGTGGTGCTTCGGAAAAATGCCGCAACCGGCGCCTGTCGGGGCTGAACGGGGCGGGGCTGAACGGATCAAACCCTAAAACCTTGGGCTCTGCCGGACGGCAGAGCCGGGGTGGCTCGGACTGATGATGCGGTCGAGAGGCGAGCGTCGAGGGACGAGCGTCAAAGCATCGGTGGCGAGCTTTCAGCACGAGTGCTTCGCTCGATCTCCCCGGTGATCGGCCCCTCGACGCTCGGCACTCGGCACTCATCCGAATGCTGATGACTGAGCAACTTCGTCGCCCAGCTACGGCTCACCGGGGACGGTTCGCCCTACCTCGGGGCGCGGGACGCGCTGTAATTTGAATTTCGAAGTTGGAAGTTGGGGCGCGGGAACGGGGGAGCGCACCCGACGGTGCTGAACGGCGCACCGGGGCCGGCGGGCCTCAGCGTTTTTCGGCGTAGTACTCGGCGTAGTAGCGCGATCCCTGATACCCGTAGCCGGAGTAGTACTGGGCGCCGCCGCGGCTGGTCGGCATGGCGTTGAGCACCACGCCGGCGAACGCCAGCGAGCCTTTACGCAGGCGGTTGAGGACCTGCCGCACGTTCACCCGGCTCGGACCGGCGAAACGGCACACGTAGATGAGTTCGTCGGCCACGGCGGAAAACGCCTCCGCATCCGGGAAGACTCCCGCCGGCGGCGTGTCGATGATCACCACGTCGAACTCGCGCTGCAGCGCCTCGAACAGGTCGATGAGCCGGCGGCTCTCGAGCATCTCGCTGACCTTGCGCGACACCCCGCCGGTGCACAGCACCTGCAGGTTCGGCGCCGCCTCGACCAGCCCCAGCGACGCGTCCCGGAGCGACACGGGCGCGTCCGCCTTGGCCGTTTGCAGCCACACGAGGGTGCCGGTCTTGTTGTCGGTCTTGGCCAGACGGTGCACGGTCGGGCGGCGGAAATCGCCGTCGACGATCACGGTGCGTTTGCCGTGCGCCGCGTAGGACTCGGCGAGGTTGGCGGCGACGAAACTCTTGCCCTCGCCGGGCAGGGTGCTGGTGACGAGGATCGTCTTCGGCAGCTCGACCTTCGAGCTGAGGTGCAACTGGCTGTGCAGGCCGCGGAAACTCTCGGCGGTGTGTTCGTCGAGGTCGTTGGCGACGATGAGCGAACGGTCGGCCTCCTTGACCTGCTTGGCCATCGCGATCTCGGCCAGCAGCGGGGCGGCGAGGTACTGCTCCACGTCCATCCACGACTTGACGCGGTTGTCGAGCAGGTCGGCGCCGAGGGCGTAGCCGAAGAACGTGGCCCCGAAGAGCAGGACCACGATGAGCGCGACCTTCTTGCGGTTGGGCGAGACGGGGTCGACGGGCAGGCCGGCGCGGTCGACGATCTTGATGTTGGTGTTCTGGAGCTGGCTGGAGATGCCGGTCTCGTTCTGGCGGGAAAGGATTTGCGAATACAGCTGGCGGTTCGTCTCCACCTCGCGGCGCAGCACGTTGTAGCCGATCGAGAGCTGGTCGAGCCGGAGCGACTCGGTCTCGGCGGCGGCCAGTTCCTTCTCGAGTTGGCCCTCGTTGGTGACGGCCTTGGCGCGCTGGTTGCGCAGATCGCCCAGCGCCGCGGCGAGCTGCTGGTCGCGCAAGCGTTCGCGGGAGGCGAGCGCGCGGGCGTTGTCGATCATCTGCGGGTGGCGGGCGCCGTAGCGTTCGCCGAGCACGGCACGTTGTGCCTGCAGTTTGTCGACCTCCTGCTGGGCGGCGGCGTAGCCGGCGAATTCGGGCAGGGTGGCGAGCTCGAGGACCTTGGTGCCGTCGGTCACGATGGCTTCGACCTGGGCGAGGCGGGTCTCGATGCCGAGGCGGGCCACGCGCGAGCCGGTGACGGCCGAGCTCAAGGCCTTGAGGCGTTCGACGACGATGTTCTGGTTCTCCTCGAGCGAGACGAGATTGTACTTGGAGCGGTAGGCCTGCAGGTCGCGTTCGCTCACCTCGACCTTCTTGCGCAGTTCCTCGGCCTGGTCGCGCAGGAAGGCGATGGCCGCGGTGTTCGAGCTGCTGGAGCGGTCGATCAGGTGCAGGATGTACTGCTCGCAGATCCGGTTGACGAGCCACTGCGCGACCTTCGCGTCACGGTGCCGCAGGCTCAGGTTGATCAGCAGGGTGCGCCCGGCGCGCTCGACCTTGAGGCTGCCGGCGAGGAAGTTCTCGGCGGCCTGCTCGCGCTCCTCGACGGGCAGCCCGGCGACGGGCTCGTCTTCGGCTTTCTGGTACGGCGCGAAGACCGTCGCGAGCTCCTTGGGCGAGAGCGAGCGCACCACCCGCAGGAAGAAGGTGTGGCTCTGGAGCTGCTCGATGTGGGTGAGCAGGAGCGCGTCGGTGAGCGAGCCCTCCACGGAGTTGTCGACGACCTGCTTGATGTCGACGACCCGGTCGTTGGAGCGTTCGACCAGCAGGGACGACTTCGCCTCGTACACGGAGGGGCGGCTGAGCAGGCCGAAACCGACCAAGCCGCAGAGCACCAGCGCGAGGGCGCCGGCGGCGAGCCAACGCTCGCGCACCACCATCAGGACATGGCGGAGATCGATCAGGGCGGCTTCGGGCGCGGCGGGTTTCGGGGCCGGAGCGGGCGGAAAGGAGGCGGGCGATGCGGGAGGGACGGGCGCGGACATGGAAAGTGGGACTCGGCGAGGGAAGGGAAAGCCGTCGCTCCGGGAGGGGCGACGGCGTGGCGGCGGCGTTGCAGGGACGGCCTTCTGCCGTGTCGGCGGCGAAAACTGCGGGGAGCACGGGGCCGATCGGGCGGGCGGGGCGTTCGCGCCACCGGCGAAGCGGCGTGGAACCGCGCTCCGGCGCTCGAGCCTCGCGCCCCGTGGCGATCTCAGAAAATGCGTTCGGGCACGAAGACGACGTCGCCGGGCAGCAAGGGGAAGGCCTCGCCACCGCCACGGCCGTCGAGCAGGCGGGCCACGTCGACCACGGTCGAGACCTCGGTGCCGTTCTCGGCGATGCGGGAGACGCGCACGCTGTCGCTCTTGGCGATGCGGGTGAAGCCGCCGGCCTTGCTCACGGCCTCGACGATCGAGAGGTTCGCGGCCTCGATGGGCAGGGCGATCTTGCCGGGTTCGCGCACCTGCCCGAGCACGGAGATCTCGCGCGGGCTGTACTCGACCACCGTCACGGAAACCTGGGGGCGGATGAGGATCTGCTCGTCGAGGAAGACCTTGGCGATCGCGGCCTCGGCCTCCGACGGGGTCAGGCCCTTGATCTCGACCGCGGAGATGAGCGGCAGGGAGATGCGGCCCGCGCCGTCGATCCGCCGGTCCAGCGACTTGAGGTCCTCCTCGCCGTGCACGCTCACGCGCACGAGGTCGCGGGCGAACAGGCGGTATTCGGAGGAGGTGGCGGCGGCGGTGGCCGGCTGCGCCGCCACGGGGGCGCAGCAGGCGGCAAACAGCGCGAGCAGGATCGGGAACCAGCGCATCGGGTCGGCGGCGATCAGAACTGGGCGCGCAGGGAGGCGCCGATCACGAGCTTGTTGCAGTCCGAGATCGCCAGGGTCGAGTCGGTGGCGCGGTTGCTCAGGTCGACCGCGCCCTCGATGAGCTCGGTGAACTGGTAGGCGGCGCGGCCGCGGACCACGAACACGTCGTCGGTGCGCCCGGTGGCGCCGCCGATGTAGTTGGCGTGCTCGTACGAGGCCCCGGCGGACACGGTGAACTTCGGCGAGACCCGGCGGGCGAAGTCGATGCCGGTCTCGAACGAGCGCACGGTCTGGTCGACCGGGCTGGTGTCGAAGTCGCGGTTGGCGAAGATCGTCACGGTGGTGTCGGCATCGGGCGTCCAGTCGAGGGAGGTCTCGAGGACCAGGCCGCTCTCGCTGCCGCGGGCGGCGGTCGCGAAATCGCGATACACATAGCCGGCGGCGAGACGGCCGCCGACCTTCGGCAGCAGCTCGCCGTCGAGGCCGGCGAGGAAACGGTGGTCGGTGCTGTCGATGCTGCTGCGGCCGAAGCGTTGGCGGGTGCTCGAATCGCGGTAGGTGTAGCCGAGCACGGCCTCGAGCTTGGGCGAGTACTGGTAGCGCCCCTCGGCGCCGGCCCAGGCCTTGCGCACCGAGCTGTAGCCGGTGGTCAGGTAGTCCTGGTCGAGGTAGTTCGCCTTGAGGCGGTAGCCGAGCTTCTCGGTGACGAAATGCCCGACCGAGCCGCCGAGGGCGAGGTTGTCGACGCGGGTGCGCTCGTTGACGGAGGTGTTGGCGAACGAGAGGCGTCGCCACGAAGCGGACACCCGGCCCTCGGACTTGCCCTGCTCGCGCGCCCAGTCGAGGTCGAGCGTGCCGAAGGGGTTGGAGGAGTTCTCGGAGGTGTGCTCGTCGAACTGCTGGAACTCCACGCCACCGGCGAGCTCGGCCCGGACCAGACCCGCGTCGCGCACCCAGGCGACGCCCGGAGTGAGGCGGAAGACGAGATCGTCCACCTCGGAGCTGCTCGCGAAGATGTTGCTGTCGTACTCGACGCGCACTTCACCGCGGGCGTAGAGCTCGCCGCCGGCGAGCGGCATTTCGGCCTGGAGGGAACCGGCAGCCATGGCCAACGCCGTCGAGACGGTCAGGGCCAGGGGGCTCCGGAGAGGGAGGGAACGATTCATGGGTGTCAGGGGCTGCTGCAGTAGGTTCTCGGACAATGCTCAGGGGGCGGACGGCGAAGCGACCGGCGGCGGCACGACGGGAGCGGGCGGGATCACCGGGTTGCTCGGGGTGCTCGGGATGCCGGCATCGCCGGCGCCACCGACGGGGGCGGCATAGGCGGAGCCGACATCGGTGCCCGGGAGGGCACCCGAGATCGAGCCGGCCGAAGAGGCGACGACCAGGCCGGCGTCGGCGGTGGCCATGCCGGAAGCGACGAGGGCGGACTCGGTCGAGGCGAGGCACTCGGCGATCGCGGCGTTGAGCGCGGCACCGTCGGAGGTGACCGTCGAGAGGGCGATGGCCACGGAGGTGGTGAGGCTCGAAACGGCGGTGGTGAGCCGGGCGCCGGAGAAGTTCGCGGCGAGCGAGGAGACGGCAGCCTCGGTGATCATGGCCGCCTTGGCCGGGAAGGCCTTCACCATGGCCGCGACGATCTCATCGGCAGCCGCCGGATTGGCCGCGATCGCGGCCGCCACCATGGTCTCCAGCGACTCGGGCGAAGCCTGCACGGAGGCGATCAGGGTTTCGATCGAGGTGGCCTCGGCGGCCAAGGACACCGACGGGGTCAGAGCCGTCGCCACGGCCAGAAAAGCGGAGCTGAGGAAGAGTTTGCGCATGGTTGTATTGGGTCGAAAGGGTTCGCGTGAAATGGGGCGCATTGACACCGGCCGGACAGGTCGAACGCGATCCCAAAATGACCAATGGGGGTCCCTACGGGACGAACGGCCCGACGGCCCGATTAAGGAGCTCCCCCCGGATACCCCGTTTGTAAAACATCCATCAGGTTTCGCGTGCCGCGAAGCATGGGGTTTTGCGGCCCGCGAAGCCGGAGCAGTGGCGGCGGCTCGGCCCACCCGAGCCGCGCCGCAGGGGGGGGCGTACAGAAGGCGCAGGGAGCGGCCGGAGACGTGGCCCTACTTCGCTTCCCGGTCTCCGCCTTCCGCTGGCCTCAGCCGTGATGATGCAGCCCCCACCGCAAAACGCGTTTTGCCCCGGACGGGAAGAAACAGGGCTGTTTCCTAGGAGACGAGAGCCGAGCGTCGAGTGGCGAGCGCCAATCCAATTGTGCACAAGGCGATTGCCCGAGAGCGCTCCCGATCTGCCTCCGAAACTCCGACCCTCGGCGCTCGTCACTCGTCACTCGTCACTCGACTGAATGACTACGCCTCATACGCCCATCGTCTCGCGGAAGATCTGGGCCATGCGCCGGCTCATTTCCACCTGGGTGCCGCAGGTCAGCGTCACCACCAGGTCGCCGGCGGGGGTGAGGTCGGTCTTCACCACGTGGGTGAGGTTGACGATCTGTTGGCGGTTGGCCCGGAAAAATGTGCGCGGATCCAGCCGCTCCTCGAAGACCTTGAGCGCGCGATAGACCATCGGCTTGCCGCCGTCGAACCAGAGCCGCGTGTAGTTGCCCTCGCTCTCGAACAACCGCACCGAGCCGATCCGCACGAACCAGCACTTCTGCCCCTCGCGCACGAAGACCCGGCTCTCCAGGTCGTAACGCTCCCCGTCGGCCCGCGGGCCGTCCTCCCTCGATGGCGATTCCTCCGGGGCGAAGCGCCCCACGGCCTGCGCGAGCAGTGTCGGGTCGATCGGCTTGAGCAGGTAGTCGAGGGCGTTCACCCGGAAAGCCTCGACGGCGTGCTCCTCGTAGGCGGTGGTGAAGATCACCGCCGGCGCCGTCACCCGTATCCGTTCCAAGAGGTCGAAGCCGGTGCCGCCGGGCATCTCGATGTCGAGGAAGACCAGGTCGGGCCGGACCGCGTTCACGAGCGCCACCCCCTCGTCGCAGTGGCTCGCCTCGCCCACGACCTCGACCTCGGGCAGCGCCACCAGCAGCCGCCGCAGTTCCTCCCGCGCCAAGAGTTCGTCGTCGATGATCAGTGCTTTCATGAACGGTTCAGGATGGAGGATTTCGCGGTCGGCATCAACTGCAGCGGCACCACCACCTCGGCGGTCACCCGCGGGGTGGCATCCTCGTGCAGGCGCACGAACGCCGATTCGCCGAAGAGCAGCTTCACGCGGCGATCGGCGGACTTCAGGCCGGTGCCCAGCGCGTTGGCGGGCGCGGCGACGATGCGGCCCTCGTTGCCCACCGCGACCCGCAGCCGCCCGTCGGTCACCGACGCCTCGATACGGATTTCGCCGCCCTCGGGGCGTTTCGCCACCCCGTACTTGAGCGCGTTCTCGACGAGGGTCTGCAGCAGCAACGGAGGAAATGCGGCCGCGCGCGCCTCCTCGGTCACCTCCTCGCGCACCCGCAGCCGCTCCCCGAAACGGGTGCGCTCGATCTCGAGGTAGACCTCGACCACCGCCAGCGAACGCGCCAACGGCAGCAGGTCCTCCCCGGAATCGGCCACGGCGGTGTGCAGGAACGTCGCCAGACGGGAGACGAACTCCCGCGCCTCGTCGGGCCGGGAGGCGATGAGGGAGCGCAGGCTGTTGAGGCTGTTGAAGAGAAAATGCGGCTGGATGCTCAGCTTCAGGTTGCGCAGCTCGGCGTCGCGCTGGGCCGCGTCGAGCCGCCACTGTTCCGACTCCTTGCGCTCCGACACATCCTGGAAGACGCCATGGATGGTGCCCGGCACCGCGCCGAACTCGGGCGGATGGTGCAGCCGGCGGCTCGTGACCCAGCGCCAGCCCCCGTCGGGCCGGCGTAGTCGAAATTCTTCGACCTTGTCGGGTGGCAGGTGCTCCTCGCCGCCGCACCACAGCCGCAGCGAAAAGCGGTCGTCGGGATGCACCACCGCATCGATCTGCTCGGGCGAGGCCCCGACCCCGGCCGGCACCCCGAACGACGCCGACCATTCGGGGTCGTCGATCACCACGCCCCGCCCCTCCTGCCACGTCCACTGCGCCACCCGTGCGCTGTTCATCGCGGCCATCGCCAACAGCTCGCCCCGGCGCCGCAGCCGTTTGATCCCGCCGAGCAGCAGCGTCATGCCCGTGAGCAAGGTCATGAAACCGCCCAGACCGAGCAGGACATCCAGTGAAGAACCCTGCCGGAACGGTCCGAGCCCGGCGGCGGTCAGCGCCACCAGCGTGAGCTCCATCAGCAGGACGGCCTGGATCGCCGGCGCCAGCCCGTACGAGACCACGAGCAAGGCCGCCAGCGGCAGCGGCACGAGAATCATCGGCGAGGCGTTGGCCACCGGTCCGGAGCCCAACGCCTCGGCCGCCACGATCACCGGCCCGGCACACAGCAGCAGCACGGCGATGAGCAGGCGCATCGGCGTGGCCCCGCTCCACCACCGCGAGTTCGAGAGGATCAACACGGGGGCGAGCACGCCGATGCCGGCCATGTGCGAGGCGATCGGCAACGCCGCCGCCAGCCGCCCCGGCCAGGGCACGCCCTGGCACCACCCGACGCCGAACGAGGCCAGACCCGCGAACAACGGCGGCGCCACGACCGCGCCGCCCAGAAAGAGCCCCACTTCACGGATACCCACGAAATCGCGGTCGAAGCGCCAATACCGCATCGCCCCCGCCGCCAGCAGCACCTCGAGCCCCATCGTGGCGCACTGCCGCAGCGCGTCACCCGGGCCCGGTTCGTGCAGCCACGCCCACGCCCCCACCCCGACCAATACACCCGGCACCCGTCGCCAGCCGCAGCACAGTACCGCCCCCACCGCCAGCCCCGACGGCAGCCACACCAGTTCCGTGCCGCAACAACCGAAGGTGAACCAGCGATGCGAGATCCACCCGCCGGCCACGATCGCCAGCGCCAGCGCGGCATTGGCGAGGAGACGGCTCTGCGAAGGACTAAGGTGGAGGGCCATGGCTGTGGGGTTCTGCGCACCGCGCGACGAACGGGGAAACCACCACCCATCGCGACACCCGGCACCCGATCCACTTGTGCGACCAACCACCGGCGTGCGTCAGATGCGGGCACGTTAGGGACGAACGCGCCCGGCATGCAAGCCGCCCGTGCCGCGGATTCGCGAAGGTTGCGCGTACCCGAACGATCTGGTCCTGCGGGCCCCAAAGCGGGCGGAGCGGCCGCGTCGTGCAGTGCTCCGGCTGGGCGGAGACGCTTCCATCCCACCGCGGCATTGCTGCGCCCACGAACCGCACCACGGCCCGGTGGCGGCTTCAAGAACCCGGCGACACTCGGCGTTGGGCGCGGCGCAGATCGGCCCACACCGTCTCGGCGATGCGCGCATAGCCGGCGGCATTCGGGTGGATGTAGTCGCTCTTCAACGTCGGCTTGCCGAGGACTTTCGCGATCACGTCGACGTTGCACGGAACGGCGTTGCGCGACGCCACCTCGGCGTAGAGCGGGGCGGGGCGCAGCAGCAGTCCCTTCTGGGGCACCCCGAGCAGGAACACCTCGGCTCCGGCTTCGCGACATAGCCCGATCATCGCGTCGAGGTTGGCCGCGACCTCGGCGGCAGGGGCGTCGGCAAGGATGTCATTGCCGCCATGACACAGCAGCACGAGCGCCGGTTGGTGCTCGGCCAACGCCTCGGGCAGGCGGCGCAACCCAGCCGCGGAGCGCTCACCGGGGATACCGGCATTGATCACCTGCCAACCCGAGAGCCGCGCCAGCACCGCCGGATAGGCCTCCGCCTCCTCGGCCCCGGTGCCCCGGGTGAGGCTGTCGCCGAAGGCCAGCACCACGCCGTCAGCCGGGATCGGACGCAGCTTCGGTGAACGGGAGCAGGAGGCGAACATCCCCGATAGGCCGGCGAAAAGCCCCGCCAACAACACCCCCAACAACAGCTTCTCGATGGGCAGAGCGGAAATTCTCATCGGCAGCAGCAAATCCCGACCGGCCAGGCCTCACAACCATGCAAAACGCCCGCTCCTCATCGAAGCACGACACATAGCAATAAACTACTAATTGAAACTGGATTAGTAGTTGAACACCATCTCCTACTAATTTAGCTTCGATTAGTAGCAGATTAGTAGTTCGCCTGCCCCTTTCCATGCGCCTCCCCCAACCCCCCCCGGATTTCCCCAAGCTGTTCGGCAAGGTCGGAGCGGAGCGTCTGACCACGCTCATGGCCGACGCACCAGCACTCTGGTTGCAGGATCGCTACCTGCATTGGAACGAATTGCGCCGGCGCCCGGCGCCGAAGGGCCTCGCGCACGAGGAATGGTGGCTGCTCCTGAAAATGGGCCGAATGGGCAAACTGCGTCCACTCCCTCTCCCCGACAAAACCGGACAGCCCTTTCTCTTTTCCATTCCCGACCAGCTCATCGAGTTGCTCCACTCGATCGATCGGGGACTCGGCTCGGCGTGGAATCTGCCCGCCACAGTCACCCACCCCAGCACGCGGGGCGAGTACGTCGTCAGCACGCTCATCCAGGAGGCCATCACCTCCAGCCAGCTGGAAGGCGCGGTCACGACCCGCGATGTCGCCAAGGAGATGCTGCGCAGCGGCCGTGCACCGCGCGACAAGAGCGAGCGCATGGTCCTGAACAACTATCGGACGATGCAACGGCTCATGGACCTCCGGGCCGAGTCGCTCACGCCGGAACTGGTGTTCGAGCTGCACCGCCGGGTGACGGAGGGCACCCTCGACGACGCCACCGCCGCCGGTCGCCTCCGCACCGCTGCCGAGAAGATCAGCGTCATGGATATGGAAGGGCACATCTTCCACGAGCCGCCCAACGCCGCCGAGTTGCCGCAACGCCTCATCGCCATGTGCGATTTCGCCAACGGCCGCACCCCCGAGACCTTCCTGCATCCGGTCGTGCGGGCGATCATCCTCCACTTCTGGCTGGCCTACGACCACCCGTTCGTCGACGGCAACGGCCGTACCGCGCGCGCCCTCTTCTACTGGCTGATGCTCCACCAAGGGTTGGAACTCTTCGAGTTCATCTCGATCTCGCAGATCCTGCTGCAGGCTCCGCCCCCCTACGCCCTCGCCTTCCTGCATACCGAGACCGACGACAACGATCTCACCTACTTCATTCTCCACCAGGCGTCTGTGATTCGCCGCGCGGTGCAGGCACTCCACGACTTCGTCGCCCACAAAACCGAGACACTGCGCAGCACGGAGAAATACCTCCGCACCACCGACGCCATCAACCACCGCCAACAGGCGTTGCTCGCCCATGCGATCCGCAACCCGGATACACGCTACACGATCGCCGGCCACTGCAACAGTCACAACGTCGTCTACCAGACCGGCCGCACCGACCTGCTCAACCTCGTGGGGCTCGGCCTCCTTTCGGTGCGAAAATCCGGCCGGGCAATGGTCTTTCGGGCGGTTGACGACCTGGAGAAGAAGCTCACGAAGTTGGTATAGCGACCACGCCATCTACCTCGCAACCAAACCGCGGAAAGGCTCAGCCGCCTTTTGCTTTGCCGTCTCCCACGCGCCCGCCGCCGGGTCGTGCTGCCGCCGGCGGCGCCAGAGCCCCCTGCCGCATAGCCGGCGCGTTCCGCGATGGCTCTCGCAGCCGCATCGATGCAGTCCGGCTCCCGTTCCGTTCTGTTGGATTGGGCACCAACAGTGCGCGTCGGAGCGCTGATTGCCGGCGCCCTTCGTGCGTCGCGGGTCCCGTGGGCGCAGCACCTCCCAGCGGGCGTCGCAAGCGACGCCCCCTGGAGTTTGGCCAATTTCAGAATCGAGGTCGGTCTTAAATTTAGAGTGACAGACCTTAGTATAGGCGCCAGCCTGCAGTCATGTCCGATCCTGCGACACGAGACGAGATCCTCGCCGCTTTCGA
>JAEZUE010000079.1 GCA_023443455.1 Verrucomicrobiota bacterium | reverse complement strand
GGTTGCCCGTGTTGTAGGGGTCCCAGAGCTCGACCGAGGTGTTGATGTACATCACGCCGTTGTCGTGACACCACTGGAGGATGTCCTCGGCGCCGATGTTCCACGCCACATCGATGAGCAGGTCGCCCTCGCCGACGAATTTGCCGAGGAGGTTGCCGAGGTTCTGCTCGGTCACCCGATCCTGCACGAAACGAACGCCCTTCGCGGTCCACTTCTTCAGCTTTGCGGTCCGGTCCTCGAAATCCATCACGGTGACATTTTTCGGTGCCACCTTGATATGTTTGAAGAAAATCGGGAGCGTGCATTCGGCGACGGCACCGAAGCCAACGAAGAGGATCTTGTTCGGGAATTCGATCATGATGGGCGTAGAGAACGGGATGGTTGAAACGAAGTCTGCGCGGCGCGCCCGGGGTTGGTTCCCCGCACCGGCAGAATGAAGGGGCAACCCATCGTGATTCACGCGCAGCGAGCAAGTGTTTTTCGACTTGCGTTGCAAAACCGTGACATGGGGCGGCGCCCAAAGCCCGACCCCACGGGCGACAGCGCCGAAACCGAGCACGGCCCACCACGCCCGCGGCCGCGCCCAGCCGCGAGCCGAACACACAAAAACAAAGGCCGTCCCGGTGAGGGACGGCCTTCGGGAAGGGAAGAGAGGAAGCGGCTCAGCGCTTGGAGAACTGGAAGCGCTTGCGGGCGCCGGGCTGACCGGGCTTCTTGCGTTCCTTCTCGCGGGGATCGCGAGTCATGTGGCCGGCCTTCTTGAGGGCCGGGCGGAGCTCGGAATCCATCTTCTCGAGCGCGCGGGCGATGCCATGGGCAACCGCACCGGCCTGGCCGTTGACGCCACCGCCGTTGACGTTGACGGCAACGTCGATCTGGTCGCGCTTCTCCACAGTGGCGAGCGGGGCGAGAGCGTTGCGAACGAGGGCGTCGGTCGTGAAGTACTGCTCGAGGTCGCGGCCGTTGACGGCGACCTTGCCGGTGCCGCTCTTGAGGCGGACGCGGGCGGTGGCAGTCTTGCGGCGGCCGGTGCCGAGGAAGGTGGTGGTGTCTTCGGACATGGCGATCGGATTAGAGCGTGATGGTCTCGGGATTCTGCGCCACGTGATCGTGCTCGGGGCCGGCGAAGACGCGCAGCTTGGTGAGCATCTTGTCGGCGAGACGGTTCTTCGGGAGCATGCCCTTGACGGCATGGGTGATGATGTAGTCGGGACGCTTGGCGCGCATCTGCGGCACCGAGCGATGGTGATGGCCACCAACGAAGCCCGAGAAAGACATGTAAGTCTTCTGCGACTCCTTCTTGCCGGTGAGCACGATCTTCTCGGCATTGACGATGACGACGTAATCGCCGGTATCGACATGCGGAGTGTAGGTCGGCTTGTTGCGGCCGCGGAGGATGTTGGCGGCTTTGACAGCGAGACGGCCCAATACCTGACCCTCGGCATCGATGAGATACCACTTGGGTTGGACGGTCTCCTTCTTGGCAAGAAAGGTCTTCATGAACGGAAAAGGGGTGGAAGAAATCGTGTTCGCGGCGGACTTGTCAACGGTTTTGTCGGAAACTTCTCGTCCCCGACTCTCGCGAGGAAAAAGAAAACCCGCCGGCACCGAGGCGCCGGCGGGCGGAAGACACGAGGGATTATTCGAAGCTGTAGGTGACGCCGATCGTCCCCCAGAAGCCCGGATCATCACCGTTGTCGAGGTCGTTCTCCACGTAGGAGGCGCCGACATTGAGGGTGAACTTGTCGGAGAGCTTGTAGGGCACGCTCACGCCGACCGAATAGTAGCAGTAGTCCTCGCCGTCGTCGGGCTGAACCGCACCAAAGGTCGCATTCAGATCGAGCGAGGTCCCCAGCGAAGCGAGCGGAATGCTGTAACCGACTCCAGTCTGGATGGTCGTGACGTCGAGGTGCAGATCACGGTAGAGGTACAGCGAGGGGGTGAAGCCCTTCACGGACCAAGTGACCCCGGCCGAGATCTCGAAAGAGTAGTCGTCGAGGGCGGGCCCGACCGCCGGATACCAGAAGTACGTGGCGCCGAAGTCGGCCGTCAGGGACTCGGTGAGCGCCGGCGCATACCCGATGTAGATGTCGGTCTCCTTCGAGATGTCACCGTCATGTTCGTTCTGCAGCGGGGTGTTATTCCAAACACCGGCGTAGAAGTCTCCGACCGAGACCTCGACGGACGGCTGGATCGAGTGGTCCGCGAGTTCGACACCGCGGAACACGTACTTCGACACGTACGGGAAATCGAGCGTCACCGCGTACGACGACTCTCCTTCGGCAGCAAAGGCCGCACCGCCAACAAGCAGGGCGGCGCAGAGGGCGATTGTTTTCTTCATATTTTGTAGCTTCGTTTGTGGTTTGTCAGACGCGGCCCGGCGGCCGCGAAAACGGAAAAATCCGACCGGAAAGACTGCTAAACCCAGACACTGTTCCGCGCTCAACTTGCGGCACCATCAACAACTCTCAGGGCCCGGCGAGCCAACTCCTATGGCCTCTCTCCACCGAAGATCAATCGCGTTTGCAGTCCTGTCCGGCTTCCTTGGAGTCGCGCTCGGCGCCTTCGGGGCCCATGCGCTCCGGCCGATGCTGGAGGCAGGCGGGCGCCTGGCGGCATGGCAAACCGCCGTCGAGTATCAACTGATCCATGCCGTCGCGATGCTCGCCCTCGGGCTCCAGCTGCGGCAAACCCCGGACGGTCGGACCAGTCGGCGGCTTCGGCGGGCCGGAGACCTGTTCGCCCTGGGCGTCCTCCTTTTCTCCGGCTCCATCTACCTGCTCGCGCTCGGCGCACCGCGGTGGATCGGCCCGGTGACTCCGGTGGGCGGGCTCTGCCTGCTGGCCGGCTGGGCCGCCCTCGGCCATGCCCTGCTTCCCGAACGAGGCCCCACCAAGTGACCCCGGCGCGCCCCCTCCTCCTCCCCGAAGCTTTGCGGGCGGCGCTGGAAACGCTGCGGTCGGTAGCCCGCCCCGTGCTGGTGGGCGGCTGCGTGCGCGACTGGCTCGCCGGCCGCGTCCCCAAGGATTTCGACATCGAGGTCTACGGAATCGGGCCGAGCGAACTGGCTTCCTTGCTCGCCCGTTTCGGCCCCACCGATCCCGTCGGGCGCAGCTTCGGTGTCATCAAACTCCGGTTGGATGGAGTCGAATACGACATCGGCCTTCCCCGGCGCGAGACCAAGATCGCCTCCGGGCACCGCGGCTTCGAGGTCGGCGTCGACCCGGACCTGCCCGTCGCGGAAGCGTTGGCCCGCCGCGACTTCACGCTCAACGCCATCGCGCTCGACCCCTTCTCCGGCGAGATCATCGATCCGCACGGCGGCGCGGCCGACCTCGCGGCACGGATACTCCGGCACACGAGCGGAGCCTTCGTCGAAGACCCCCTCCGGGTACTCCGGGCGATGCAGTTCGCCGGCCGCTTCGACCTGGCACTGGCGCCCGACACCGCCGCCCTCTGCCGCCAGATCGCGGGCACCTTCGCCGAACTCCCGCTGGAACGCGTCTGGGGCGAATGGGAAAAATGGGCCACCCGCAGCCGCCATCCCGGCGCCGGACTCGCCGTGCTCCGCGCGAGCGGCTGGCTCGCCCATTTCCCGGAAATCGCCGCACTCGCCGGCACCCCCCAGGATCCGGAATGGCACCCCGAGGGCGACGTATTCATCCACACCGCACTCTGCTGCGATGCACTCGCCGCCCTCCCCGCCTGGCAAAGCCTTCCCCCCGGCGAGCGCCGCGACCTGATGCTCGCCGTGCTCGCCCACGACTTCGGGAAACCGGCCACGACCCGGCAGGAGGAAAAACGCGGGCAGCTACGTTGGACCAGTCCCGGGCACGACCTCGTCGGAGGCCCCCTGGCCGAGGCTTTTCTCGCCCGCATCGGCTCGCCGCTCGGCATCCGCCCCGTCGTCCGGGCCCTCGTCGAGAACCACTTCGCACACCTCGCCTGGCCGAGCGGTTCGGCGCCCTCACCCGCCTTCGTGCGACGGCTCGCCCGCCGCCTCTCGCCGGCCTCGATCCGGCAGCTTCTGTTCATCCTCCGAGCCGACCATCTCGGTCGCCCGCCGCGGCTCTGCGGAGCGACAGAGGCGCGCATCGCTCAGCTCGAGCAGGCCGCCCAAGCCCACGAAATCGCCGATGCCGCCCCACGCCCGATCCTGCTCGGCCGACACCTGCTCGCCGCCGGCCTCGCACCGGGACCGGCCTTCCGCACACTCACGAATGCCGCCTACGAAGCCCAACTCGACGGCGCATTTGCCGACGAGACCGGTGCCGTGAACTGGCTGCACCGCCACCTCGCGGCGCCATGACCGCAGCGCGACCGATCAAGCCGCCGGCCCGGCCACGCTCACACGCAGATCGTTGAGCAGCCCGTCGCCGATGCCATAGATCCAGCCATGGACCTTGAGCGACTGACCACGGGCCCAGGCGTCGCGCACCACGGTGGTCTGCGCAACATTGGCCACCTGTTCGACCACATTCAGTTCGCAGAGCCGGTTCACCCTCGCGGCGATCTCGCCGGCCGCATCGACCGCCGCGGCATGCTTGTCCCGCACATCCTGCACGTGGCGCAGCCAGTTGTCGGCGAGCCCGACGCGATCGCCCTGCACCACCGCCCGAACCCCACCGCATCCATAGTGCCCGCACACGATGACATGCCGCACCTGCAGGACATCGACGGCGTACTGCAGCACCGAGAGGCAGTTCAAGTCGGAGTGCGCCACGACGTTGGCGATGTTGCGGTGGACGAACATCTCGCCCGGCAGGAGCCCCACGATCTCGTTGGCCGGCACGCGACTGTCGGCGCAGCCGATCCAGAGAAACGACGGACGCTGCTGCCGAGCCAAGGCGGGGAAAAAATCCGGGGTTTGCCGCCGGATGGCGGCCGACCAGGTGCGGTTGTTGGCGAAGAGTTGTTCGATTTCGGGCATCGCGGGTGGCAGCGGAATGAAACGGGCGCGAGTTGGAACCGGCGCACGAGTGCGGCGCCGGCCCCGGAGGGAACGCAGGCTGTGGTCAGGGCAGCTTGGCTTCGAGCACCTTCTGGGTCTGGGCGGCGCGGTAGTCGTCGAGCGCGCGGCGGAGGCGCTCGTCTCCTTGCGCGAGGATGGCGACCGCGAACAGCGCGGCGTTGAGCGCACCGGGTTTGCCGATCGCAAACGTGGCGACCGGAATACCGCCGGGCATCTGCACCATCGAGAGCAACGAATCGAGGCCCTTGAGCGAGGCCGACTCGATCGGCACGCCGAGGACCGGCAGCGGGGTGACGGCGGCCATCACGCCCGCGAGATGGGCGGCGCCGCCGGCGGCGGCAATGATGACCTTGAGCCCACGCGAGCCCGCGCCGCGGCCCCACTCGAGGGCGGCGTCGGGCGTACGGTGCGCGCTCAAGGCGCGGCGTTCGGTGGCGATGCCGAACTGGTCGAGCAGGCGGGCGGCGGCCTCCATGACGGGCCAGTCGGAAGTGCTGCCCATGACGATACCGACGAGCGGCCGGCCGGTGGCGGTGGGAGTGAAGGAAGCGGAGGTTTCGTTTTTCATGAGGAGAGAGAGGCAGAGGCGACAGCGGCCGCTTCTGGGAGCGGCACGAGCAGTTCGTAGTCGATCACGGCATAGACCGTGCGGCCCTTCCGGTTGAGCAACCGGCCGCCGGGGCCGGGGCGCACGATCACGTGGCGCGGTTTGTGGTCGAGCACGGCAAACCCGTGGGCCGCGACGTCGTGCGCCACCGTGTGGCTCAGCTCGACCATCGCGGCGGCCGAGATCGCGCCGTGGCGCGCGGCCTCCTCGGCATCGATGCCGTGCACCCATTGATACAGGAGCACATAGAGCCGTTCCGGATCGTACGACACCGGCGGTTGCCCGGGACGGCGGTTCTGGTCGGCGGAGAGGGCGGCCGCCTGGCGGTCGTAGAGATGGGGCGTGCGGCCAAGCCGCCAGAGCGGATGACGGGCGGGCGGACAGTAGATGGCAAGCGGGCGCTTGGTGCGCACGACCGGACCAAGCCTGGCGGCGACACGCGCGCGCAGGCGGCCGATCGCCGCGAACTCCTCGAAGGGACCCAGGAACTGCGCCTCGTCGAGGAGCCGGGCCGGCCAGGGAAAACCGGCGGCGTCGCCGAGCACCGTGAGTCCCACGTCCTGCCCGAAGCGGCAGAACTTCACGACCAACCCCATGTCACGCCGAACCGGATGCGGAGCGGGCACCCGATACACCGAGCCGGTCGCACCCGGCAGCGCGCGGCCGATGGTGCAGAAACGCTGGTCGTCGTACCACACCGCGGGCAGGAGCGACTCGGCAACCGCCCAGCCCTCGCGGGTGAAATAGAGATCCCCTCCCTGCATGCCGCGCACCGCGATGTAGTCGACATCGTGCACGCGGCGCCGGTGGCGCTCCGGCGCGGCGTCGAAGGCCGGCCGGCGGCCGCGCTGCAGAGTGAGGTCGTAGAACTCGGCAGCCATGGCGGCGGCTCAGTCCTCGTGGGCGAAGGTCTCGTGGTCGACGAGGCGCACGTAGTCCTCGAGCGCGCCACCATCGAGACAGCACTCGATGATCTCGCGCCCCAGGCCGAGGAGCTCGGGCTTGAGGTATTGCCGCAGCTCGCGGGCGAAGAACTCGGCGAGGATCTCTGCGCCGCGATCGTAGGCGACCTCGCCCACCTCGGGCTGGCGCTCGACCTCGAAGAAGAACGGCGGCAGGTAGCGGCCCTCGACGATGACCTGCGTCGGGGTGCAACCCAGCAGCGGGCAACGCGAGGCGCGCACCTGCTTCTGCGTGAAACGGGCACCGCCGCGGCGCGCAAGGTATTCACGGGCTACCCACTGGGGCATGAAGCTGGTCTCCCACGCGCCGACATGCTGGTTGGGCACGAGGATGTAGCGCACCCCCGGCGTCTCCACGATCTGGTTAAGCAGGAGGTTGGCGTGATCGACCATGCGGCCGGTGGCGAAGGGCCAGTACGAGCCCACGCCCTCGGAGGACATGCCCTCGGTCTGCACAATGCTCGGATTGGCGTGGCCGCGCGGGGCGACCAGTCGCCACAGCCAGGCCAGCGCCGGCGGCAGCAGGTGGAAGAGGCCGATGATGCCGTAGCTCGGGTTCTCGCGGGTGCACGGCGGGCAGCGCACGCCGAAGCTGCGGATGTCGACATCGACCGCGCCGGAAACGATGCCGGGCACGATCTGGCGCGGGATGATCACCCGCGGATTCGGGCAGGGCTGACCGGGTGCATCCATCGTGTGCTCCCAGATCAGCGCGGTGGCATCGGGCTTGGCTTCGATGTTGAGGAAGAGCAGCGGCGCGGGCGGATGGATGGTGAGGCGCTCGAGGTGCGGGTCGACGCCGTAGCGACCGATATGATTCACGCGCACGAACCACGCATCCTCGGCGTCCATGAGCGAGAGCTTGCCGCGGCCCTTGTCGAGGGAGGGATGGCAGAGCGCCATGTCGTCGGTCACGGGCCGGAGCTCGCAGGTGCGCGGGAGGGTGAGGAGGCGTTCCTCGCCGTTGACGACATTGCGGCCGAGCAAAAGGCTGCCGTCCTTCTCGCGGTGGGCGTGCTCGAGCATCTCGCTCTTGCCGCCGCCGCTGGCGCCCTCGTGGGAGATGACGAGGCGGTTGTCGTACGGGGTGACAACCTGCACGGTCGAGCAGTGCATGGTGACCCAGCGCTCGCTCTCGCCGAGGTTGAGCAGCACGCCGTAGATGCCCTTCTTCGCGCTCGGGCCGGGATAGAGGTTGTAGCTGAAAAGCTCATGCAGGCCCTCGCGGCGGTTGTGCACGACGATCTGCTTGCCACCGAAGTGCGTGTGCCGGAACGGCGGCGCCACGTAGATCACCGCCTTGGGCGCGAACCCGGCAGGCACCTCGGCGGGCGCGAGCATGCCTTGGAGCAGGGCCAGGCCGAGGGCGAAAAAGCCGGCGTTGTCGGGCGCGATCACGACGGCGTCGGTGCCCTTGCCCGCCACGCCGGCCACGAAGGGGAACACCGCCAGCCGCTGGGTGCGCAGCCACGCGAAGGTGGCCTCGCGCAGCTCGGCGAAGTCGCCGCCGAAGCGCTCACGGTAGGTGGGCTTATCCGTGGGCAACTCGTCGCCGATGACCATGCAGTCGGGGTCGCGGCGGCGCATGTACGGCTCGGTGTAGTTGGCCGCGATGCCATTGCGGGTGCGGCAGACGAGCGCCTCGACCACGCGGCCCTTGCCGGGAGTCTCGTAGGCAACCTCGTGCCAGCCCTCGCGGGCGTCGCGCACGGCGAGGGCCACGAGGTCGTCGAGGGTGTCGGGCACGGTGAAGCCCGGGCAGACGCGCAGGAGCTCGGCGGCTTCGGCGGGCAGGGCGAACGGCAGCGGACCGGCGGCGGGCGCGGCCGGGGGAGCGGAAGGAGCGACAGCGGGTTTCATGGTAGATGAAGCAGGACGGAGTTGCGGTTGAAGTTGAGAAGCGGATGCACTGCGGCTCAGCGCCGCGGACGATTGGCGAAGTGGCGGACCCGGCCCTCCAGGCCCCACCAGTTGACCTCGGGGGCGGGAGCGAGCTCGACCCGGCGGATGGCGAAGGGCTCGCGCACGACCGCGGCCACCGCGGCGACGATCACCGTCCACGGGATCGCCTCGTCGGTCTCGGCGGTTTCGGCGCCGACGCTGCGTTCGAGGGAGGCGAGCCTTGCCTCCAGGCATGCGATACGATCGAGCAGGCGGGCGGTTTCCAGCGTGGCGGGCATGTCAGTCGACCTCCTCGACGATGGCGTCGCGCCGGTGCGAACCGAGCGTGATGCGGAAGCGCTTGGCGGGCGTGGCGGGTTTGGGCGCGGCGGCGGGGGCGGCGGGTTTGGGCGGGGCGGGCTTGCGGCCGGCGAGCAGGTCGAGGACCTGCTGCGGGAACATCGCGTAGAGCACGGCCGTCTCGTCGTCGGCCGGCAGGCCCTTGGCGCGCAGCTCGGCGCGGAGACTTTCCATGCGCGGGGCGAGGCGGTCAGCGGCGCGGCCCTCCATCGGATCCTCCTTGGTGCGCTCGCGGGCGAGCCGGAGCACCTCGGCGTCGATCGGGCCGGGCGTGCGGCCGTATTTGCCCAGCGCGATGTCCATGGCGGCCGGGGCGAAGTTCTTCCAACGGCCGAACTTCACGTTGAGCATGGCCTGGGTGCCGACGATCTGCGAGGTGGGCGTGACGAGCGGGATCCAGCCCAGGCAGCGACGCACGTGCGGGATCTCGGCGAGCACCTCGTCGAGGCGGTTGGCCATGCCGAGCTCGCGCAGCTGCGTGCGGAAGTTCGAGATCATGCCGCCCGGTATCTGGTAGACGGGCACATCGGGATCGGTGCGCTCGTTGGCATGGCTGGTGAAGGAGCCGAGCTCGGCGTAGACCTTCTCGAAGTGCCGGCGCAGCTCGAGCAGGCGCTCGCGGTCGTAGTGCGGGCAACGCGGGTGGTGTTCGAGCAGGGCGAGCATGCGCTGGGTGTCGGGCTGGGCGGTGCCGTCGGCGAAGGGCTGGATCGAGGTCTCCACGGCGTCGGCCCCGGCCTCGATGGCGGCGTAGTAGGCGGCGGCGGCGAAGCCGGCGGTGTCGTGGCTGTGCACGACCACCGGCAGGCCGGTGCGGGCCTTGAGCCGGCGTACCAGTTCGGCGGCGACAGCGGGGGCGAGGATGCCCGACATGTCCTTGATGCCGAGCGCGTGGCAGCCGAGCGCGGCGAGCTCCTCGCCGAAGGCCACGAAACGGTCGAGCGTGTGCACCGGGCTGGCGGTGTAGCAGATCTCGCCGCGGGCGGTGCGGCCGGCGGCGCGCACGGCGCGGATCGCGGTGGAGAGGTTGCGCGCGTCGTTGAGGGCGTCGAAGACACGGAAGACATCGCAGCCGGCCGCGGCCGAACAGCGCACGAAGGCCTCGACCACATCGTCGGGAAAACTCGCATACTGGACGATGTTCTGGCCGCGCAGGAGCATGATGTGCGGGGTGCGCGGCGCGGCGGCCTTGAGGGCGCGCAGACGGTCGAAGGGATTCTCGCCGAGGAAGCGCAGGCTCGCGTCGATCGTGGCGCCGCCCCAGGTCTCGAGCCCGCCGAACCCGAGGCTGTCGAGCAACGGGGCCGCGGGCAGCATCTGGGCGGTGCTCATGCGGGTGGCGGCGAGCGATTGGTGGCCGTCGCGCAGGACGGTGTTGTTGAAGACGACGGGCGCGGTGTTCATGGCGGATGGTCGGGTGACGGCACCACAGTACGCGAACTGAGGGGCTGCTGCTCCGCAGCAGGCCGAGCGGAGTGTGCATTTTATGACGTGCTAAACCGCGCATTCCCTGCGATACTTGGCACTGAAAATGCCCAGCACGATCCGCGAGACCCTCAGCGAACGCATCCGCGCCCTGCCGGAGCTCCAGCAGTTCCTCGACGACTTCACTGCGGCCACGGGCCTGCCGTTGCATTTCGTCACCGCCTTGGGGCACCGGGCGCTGGGTGCCGAGGTTTGCACGCTCTGCCGCTTCCTGCACGCCCACCCCGCGGGAGCGAAGCAGTGCGCCGGATTCCTGCAGAAACTGCTGGAGCAAGCGCGGACCGCACCCGCCACGGCCGGCTGCGACGCCGGCCTCTCGGAAACCGCGGTACCGCTGAGATCGGGGGGGCAGACCTTCGGCTTCCTCGTATTCGGCCACAACCGCCTCAAAACAGCCGACCGTGCCGCGCTCAATCGCGCCCGGCATCTGCTGTCCCGAGCGGGAGTGTCGGTTGCGGCCGAGCAGCTCGCGGCGATCTCGACCGACACCCCGGTGGCCGATGCCGCGCGCATGGCGGCCATGGCGCGCTTGGTCGAGGCCGCGGCCGAGCGCTTGGTGCTCGGCATCACCCAACACATCGTGCATCCGCCCACCACGCTTCCACCGCTGGTTGAACAAGCCTGCAAACTGGTGCGCAACGAGCACGAGCGAGCACTTTCGCTACCGGAGTGCGCCGACCGCTTGGGAGTGAGCCCCGGCCACCTCAGCCGCAGTTTCCACCGCGCGACCGGCCTACGCTTCGTCGAGTATGTCGCACGGGTGCGGGCCGAACGCGCCCGCAGCTTGATCGCCGACACCGACCGACCGATCACGGAGGTGGCCTTCGCCTGCGGTTTCCAGTCGCTCTCACAGTTCAACCGCACGATGCGAGCCCACTTCGGCTGCCAACCGCGAGAACTGCGGCGGGCCAACGCGGCGAATTCTCGGGCTTGAACGTGGGCCCCGGGAGCCTCTAGCTGCTTCGCTTGATTTTCCCGCGGCGACCGAGCCGCCACCGCCGCCATGCCCAAACGCAAGAATCCCAACGACCAGCAGGAGACCTTCGACTTCAATGCCGCCAAGGGCGAACCCGCCCAGCCGCAGCCGGCCGACAACGACACCCCGGCCCACAGCGAAGCAGCCCCCCTGCCCGGCGAAGGGACCGAGACCGAGGGCGACAGCCTCGCCGGCGAACCGAGCACCCCGACCACCAACGACGCCGCACCCCTCGCCCAAAGCTACAAGGGCTGGTTCCTCGAGTACGCCAGCTACGTCATCCTCGACCGCGCCGTACCCCACATCGACGACGGCCTCAAACCCGTCCAACGCCGCATCCTCCACACCCTCTGGGAGATGGACGACGGCCGTTTCCACAAGGTCGCCAACGTCGTCGGCGCCTGCATGCGCTTCCATCCCCATGGCGACGCCTCGATCGGCGCCGCCCTCGTCAACCTCGGCCAACGCCGCTGGCTGATCGAGCCGCAGGGCAACTTCGGCAACACCCTCACCGGCGACGGCGCCGCCGCCCCCCGTTACATCGAGGCCCGCCTCACCGCCTTCGCCAAGGAGGTGCTCTTCAACCCGAAGACCACCACCTGGCAGCTCAGCTACGACGGCCGCGCCAAGGAGCCCGTCACCCTCCCGGCGAAATTCCCGCTCGTCCTGCTCGAGGGCGCCGAAGGCATCGCCGTCGGCCTCTCGACCCGCATCCTGCCGCACAATTTCAACGACCTGTGCCGCGCCGCGATCAACCACCTCCAGGGCAAACGCTTCCGGCTCTTCCCCGACTTCCCCTCCGGCGGCATCGCGGATTTCTCCGAATACAACGACGGCCAACGCGGCGGCAAGGTCCGCCTGCGCGCCCGTATCGAGACCCGCTCCAAATACCTGCTCGCCGTCACCGAGCTGCCGTTCGGCGTCACCACCGAGTCGCTCATCGACTCCATCCTCGCCGCCAACGCCAAGGGCAAGATCAAGGTCCGCCACATCGACGACAACACCGCCGAATCCGTCGAGATCCTCATCCACCTGCCTCAGGGCGCCGACGCCGAGCAGCTCATCCAGCAGCTCTACGTCTTCACCAACTGCCAGATCGCCCTCTCCCCCGCCGCCTGCGTGATCGACGGGGAGAAACCGGTCTTCCTCGGCGTCTCCGACATCCTCCGCCGCGCGACCGACCGCACCGTCGAGCTGCTCAAACTGGAGCTCGAGATCCGGCTCGGCGAGCTCGAGCAGCAATGGCACTGGGACTCGCTCGAACGCATCTTCATCGAGGAACGCATCTACCGGCGGATCGAGAAGTCGGAGACTTGGGAGAGCGTGCTCCAGGAGATCCGCGAGGGCCTGAAGCCGTTCCTCAAACAGCTCCGCCGCACCGTCACCGACGACGACCTCACCCGCCTCACCGAGATCCGCATCAAACGCATCTCGAAATACAACCGCTTCCAGGCCGACGAGCAGATCAAGAAGATCGAGGCCGAGATCGAGGAGACCAAACACCACCTCGCCCACCTCGTCGCCTTCGCCATCGCCTGGTTCGAACGCCTCGCCGACAAATTCGGCAAGGGCGTGAAACGCCGCACCACCTACGACGAGATCGAGCAGATCAGCGCGCACGCGGTGGTCTCTTCCAAC
This sequence comes from Verrucomicrobiota bacterium, assembly GCA_023443455.1. Taxonomy (GTDB): domain Bacteria; phylum Verrucomicrobiota; class Verrucomicrobiia; order Opitutales; family Opitutaceae; genus CAJCBL01. Next base: position 2,041 of record JAEZUE010000079.1, on the reverse strand, counting down.
CAACGCCTCTACGTCGACCGCGCCCAGGGCTACATCGGCCTCAACTGGCGCCAGCACGACTACGTCGGCGACTGCTCCATCCTCGACGACGTGCTCTGCATCATGGGCAACGGCACCCTCAAGGTCTCCCGCGTCGCCGACAAGCTCTTCATGGGCCGCGACATCATCCACGTCGCCATCGTGCCCAAGGAGAGCAACACCACCGTCTACTCGATGGTCTATCAGGACAAGGACTCGGGCAAGGCCTACATCAAACGCTTCCAGCTCGGCGGCTTCACCCGCGACAAGCTCTACCCGATCACCGCCTCCGAAGGCTCCAAGATCATCTGGTTCCATGTCGCCGCCAGCCCCGCCGAGATGCCCGGCCGCCTCGCCATCTCGCTCGACGGCCGCAGCAAAGCCCGAATGCGGGATTTCGAATTCGACGCATCCGGGCTCGCCATCTCCGGGCGCGGAGCCAAAGGTCTCACCGTATCCAAATGGCCAGTCAAATCCGTGAAGGCCCTCGACCTCAAAAACCACCGCTGAAGCCCGGGCCGCATTCGCGAATCGGCGACCCTGCGATCCACACCCGGGCAACTCCCCGCCAACTCGTTCGAGCGCAACACTTCGAATCCCCTCTTGCCTGACGAAATTTTAACAGGTCATTGACCTAGAATTTAAAACGTGCGCTGTGTAGGTTCGCTGCGCCGGATAGCCGGCCCCGCGCGCCCCACAGTCCTGCCCCCTTTCCGAATCCATTGTCATGAACCCTAGCTCTCCTGCATCCTCCGCCAGCAGCCTCGGAGGCGATCCTTCCGTCTCGCATCTCGTCGAGCTCACCTCGAGCACCCTTCAGGTCGTCCGGGTCGAGTCCGGTGCAGTCAGCATGGCGCGCAACGCCGCCCTCGACAACAAGGCCATCCTCGAGCTGCTGCTCAACGAAGCCGCCAGCGACTGGCAAACCACTGGCTGGGCAGCAGGCTTGGGCGGCTACGTCCCCGCGACCTCCTGGCACCTCGTCTCCGAGGAGCAGGTACGCGCTGTCGGCACCGACGCCACGCTCGGCGCCGTCGCCGGGGGACTCCAGCATGGCTTTGCCGGCGATCTCGTCGTCGCCGGATGCTCCGCCGCCAAGGGCAATGCGATCGAGACGGCCGGCGACAACCGCTGGCTGCTCGCCATCGCTCCGCAGGAAGGCATCGACAAGCTTCTGGCCAACGCCGAACGCTGCAAACTCACCGGCAAGCCCACCGGCCCCGGCGTGCTCGACCACATCGGATCCATCGCCCGCCTGCTCCGCGTCACCGGCCAGAATGCGGTCGCCCTCTGGGAGCTCGGGCTCGACCGCTCCCACCTCTTCCTCGTCACCGCCTCCGGCGTCGAGGCCGTCGTCCCCTGCGAAGTCAAGCTCACCGACGTCTGGGAGACGATTCGCGCCGAGCTCAACCTGAAGTACCAACTCGCCGCCGCCCGCTTGTTCTACGGCGACCTCTTCGACTTCGCCGATGCGGCCCCGCGCATTGCGGGCCAGCTTGCGCCGGCATTCTCCAACGCCCTTGCCGCCCTTCCGGTTCGCGGCGACAAACCCGCCCTCGCCTGCGCCGGACTCACCGCGACGCAGAACTGGCTGGTCAACCACCTGGCCTCGGCGATCGGCACCACCAACTGGCAACCCGATCCCGAGACCGCCCTGAGCGAATTCGGTCTGCACGTCGCCGGCGACCTCCTCCCCGGCCAGCTCACCCCCGCCTCCTTCGGTCTGCTGCACCGCGCCGCCTTGAACACCAAGGGCGGCGACAACTGGCGCCCCGTCTGGCATCCTGTCGCCTCCGCAAACTTCAAGTTCGCCCTGCCCGCCGGCGCCAAGCCCGCGCCCACCGCTGCCAAACCGGCCGCCCCGATCCCCGCCCCCAAGCCGGCCGCCCCGATCCCGGCGCCCAAGCCCGCCCCGATTCCGACCCCCGTCCCGGCGCCCAAGCCCGCCGCCAAAGCCCCGACCCCGGTCGCCCGGCCCGTCCAGCCCACCCCGGCTCCCGCCCCGGCCAAGCCCGCCCAACCC
>JAEZUE010000067.1 GCA_023443455.1 Verrucomicrobiota bacterium | reverse complement strand
CGTTGCCGACCGGCCGCGCCACGAGCGCGCCGGCCGCACCGGCCGCCGCGGCGGCCGCAAGAAAGTCGTGCCCGTCGCGCTTCTCCGTGCGCAGCGCCACGAACACCTGCCCCGGCGACAGCGTGCGCGTGTCGGGGTTGAAGCCGCGGATCAGGCCGGTCGGAAGCGAGGTCCAACGGCCGGCGGTCCAGGCGGCGAGGCGTTCGGGGGGGAAGAGTGGCACGGGGGGAAAAGACGGAAGCGCGAGCCGCCGGTCGGTGCGAACTCGCGCTCGGTGCGGCGGGACCTGTATCGGATTTTAGGGTTTGAGCTGTTTGACGGCGATGAGTTCGCGGACCACCTGGCGGTCGTCGAAGGGGATCACGGTGTCGGCAAATTCCTGGAAGGTCTCGTGCCCCTTGCCCGCGATCAGCAGCGAGTCGCCGGGCCGCGCGAAGTCGAGCGCCAGGGAGATCGCCCGGCGGCGGTCGTCGATGAAGGCCAGCTTGTGCGTATCCGTGACTCCGGTGCGCATGTCGTCGAAGATCCGGGCGAGGCTCTCGGAGCGCGGGTTGTCGGCGGTGGCCCAGGCGAAGTCGGCGTACTCCTGCACCGCCCCGACCATGAGCGGGCGCTTGGCGCGGTCGCGGTTGCCGCCGCAGCCGAAGACCACGAGCAGCCGGCCCGGGGTGATCGTGCGCAGCATGCCGAGGGTGTTGCGGAGGGCGTCGTCGGTGTGGGCGTAGTCGACCAGCACGTTGAACGCCTGCCCGGCCTCGATGCGCTCCATGCGCCCGGCGGTGCCGCGGAACAGGGAGAGCGAGGCGACCGCCTCGCCGACGTTGCGCCCGAGGGCGTGCAGCGTGGCGAAGGCCGCGAGCAGGTTGCTCACGTTGAAGCGGCCGATCAGCGGGCTGATCACGGGCAACGAGCCGTCGGGCAGCACCAGGCGGAAGGCGGTGCCCTTGAAGCCGAGGTCGACCGCCTCCGCACGCACCTGCGCATCGGGGCTCTCGCCGAAGGTCACGACCTTCGTGTCGGCCGGCAGCATCGCGGCGAGTCGGCGCCCGTAGGGGTCGTCGAGATTGACCACGGCCACCTTCGGCCGGCTCCCCACCCCGCCGTCGAACAGCCGCGCCTTCGCGGCGAAATAGTTCTCGAGCGTGTGGTGGTAGTCGAGGTGGTCGCGGGTGAGATTGGTGAAGACGGCCACCGAGAACTCCATGCCCTGGACCCGCTGCTGGTCGACCCCGTGGGAGCTGACCTCCATCACGGCCTCCGCGCAGCCGGCCGCGCGCATCTGCGCGAGCATGCCGTAGATGTCGAGCGACTCGGGCGTGGTCTTGAACGAGGGCACCATGCGCTGGCCGAGATCGTAGCTCACCGTGCCCAACATCCCGACACGACGCGACCCGCGCTCGGCGAGAAAATGGCGCAGCAGGTGGGTGACGGTCGTCTTGCCGTTGGTGCCGGTCACGCCCACGACCCGCAGGTCGGCGTCGGGCGCACGGTAGTAGCGGCGGGCGACCAGCGCGAGCGAGGCGCGGGCATCGGCCACCTGCAAGTAGGTGACCTTCGGATGCGCGAGCGCGGGCAGGCTCGTGGCCACGACGGCGACGGCCCCGCGCTGGATCGCCTCCTCGATGTACTTCACCCCGTCGGAACGCAGGCCCGGCAGGGCGTAGAAGAGATTGCCCGGCGCCACGCGACGGCTGTCCATGACGATGCCCGAAATCGGGCGGTCGAGGGAGCCGCGGACGCCCAGCGTCTCGCCGGCGAGGAAGAGTTCGGAGAGTTTCACGGCGGATTTGAAGAGGCGCGAATCGGGCCCGGCCCCCCCGCCGGCGCCGCCGCGGAAGCGGTGCACCCGGAAGGCCTGCACGAGTTCGTGGTTCTGGGAAAGGTAGCCGATCATCGGACGCTGGCGTTCATGGCGACCACCGGGGCCGACGCGGGGGCGTCGGCCGGGCGGATGCCGAGGTAAGGGATGAGTTGCTCGCCGATCCGTTTGAAGGACGGCGCGGCGACGGTGCCGCCGTACGCGATGCCGCCGGTGGGCAGATGGCCGTCGTTGACGACGACCGTGATCTGGACCTGCGGGTTGTCGGCGGGGAAGAAGCCGACGAAGGAGCCGATGTGGCTGCGGTCGGAGTAGCGGCCGTCGACGATCTTCTTGGTCGTGCCGGTCTTGCCCGCGACCCGGTAGCCGTCGATTGCGGCGGCCTTGCCGGTGCCTTCGGAGCTGGCGGCATCGACGAGCAGCCCGGCCATGGTCTCGGCGGTGCGGCGGGAGAGCACACGACGGCGGGGGATCGGCGAATACGGCGCGACGGTGCGGCCGGCGCTGTCGCGGATCTCGCGGATGATCCAGGGGCGGTGGAGCACGCCGCCGCTGGCGACCACGCCCATGGCGCAGTGGACCTGCAACGGGGTGGCGGAAATCGCATGGCCCATCGGCAGCCGGGTGATGGTGAGGCCGTCCCACTTCGCGACGGGGTGGAGCATGCCCGCCACTTCGCCGCCGAGCGGGAATCCGGTGTCCTCGCCATAGCCGAAGGCCCGGGCGTAGTCGTGGAGTCGATTCGCTCCGAGAAGCACGCCCAAGTGCGCGGCGCCCTTGTTGGAGGACTTGCCGATGATCTCGGCGACCGAGAGCTCCTTGTAGGGGTGCGAGTCGCGCGGCAGGGAGCGCGGCTTGCCCTGGTATTGGATGCTCGTGACGCCGCAGTCGAAGAGGGTGTGCGGCGTGACGAGGCGGTCCTCGAGGGCGCCGGAGGCGGCCACGATCTTGAAGGTCGAACCGGGCTCGAAGACGTCGGTGATGGCGATGTTGCGCTGGTGGGCGAGAGGCGCGGTGCTGTAGGCGTTGAGGTCGAACGTGGGCCAGTTGGCCATGGCGAGGATGGCGCCGGTGGCGGGATCGCCGACGATGATCGTCGCGCTCTCGGGGCGAAACTTGCGGGCGATGCCGGCGAGCTCCTCCTCGACGATGTGCTGGACGAACATGTCGATCGTCAGCACCGCGTCGTAGCCGTCGGTCGCGGGGATCTCGCGGCTGCGGAACTGGGCCATCTCGCGGCGGTGGCCGTCGCGCTCGGATTCGCACCAACCCGACTGGCCGCGCAGGTAGAAGTCGAGCAGCCGCTCGACGCCCGTGACCGGCACGTTCTCGCGGTTGATGTAGCCGAGCAGATGGGCGGCGAGCTGACCGCCCGGATACACGCGGCGGTAGTGGGGGGTGCCGTAGACGCCCTTGATGCCCAGCGCGACCGCCTGGTTGTAGACGGATTCGTCGAGCTCCTCGCCCAGCTTCACCCAGCGGATCGGGCGCCCCTGCGCGGCAGCGTCGACACCGACGCCGCCGGCCTCGGCGGGAGTCGCGAAACGGCGGCGCAGCAGCGGCTCGAGCTCGAAAAGCGGACGCCCGAGCAGACGGGCCAGCTCGGGCCATTTCGCCTCGTCGGCGGGATTGAGCATCTGCGGGTCGGCGCCGAGCTCGAAGAGGGTGCGGCTGGTCGCGAGGCGATTGCCGCGCACGTCGAGGATGTCGCCGCGGCGGGCGAGCTCGACGATCGTCTGCTTGCGGGCCTTGTCGAGGAAGGCGGTGTACGTCTCGCGCTCGAGCCAGTGCAGCCAGACCAGCCGCGTACCCAGCCCGGCGAAGCAGGCGAAGACGGCGAGGCTGAGCAGGACCAGGCGGGCGTTGGAGGCGAAACCCTTGCGCATCGATCAGCGGGCGGTCGAGAGCGGGAAAGAGACGAAGGTGGTGGTGACGCGATCGCCGTTGCGCTTCGAGGCGAGGCGGACCTCGACGGGCTCGGCCACGCTCACGATCTGGTGGTCCTGCGGCATCTCGAGGCCGAGGCGCAGCAGGCTGTTCTGGCCGAGCAGGACCTCGGGGTTGATGGCGGCGGCGATCTCGGCGTTGGTCTCGGCGGTGCGCCGCTGCACCTCGACGAGGCGCTGCTGCATCTGCTTGTTGGAGTCGGCGACCTCGGAGATCTGGTGGCGCAGCCAGACGAACGCCAGGCCGATGGAGCCGGCGAAGGCCAGAAGCATGATCGTGGCGACGAAAAGCCGGTTGACCGGCGAAGCGGAGGGTTTCGGGGTACGCTTCTTCATGATACGGCGGATTCGGGCGGGAGTTTGCGGACGGCGCGCAGGCGCGCGGAACGGCTGCGGGGATTGGCGGCGAGCTCGGCCTCCCCGGCCTCGACGGCGCGGCGGGTGAGGAGCTCGGCCTCGCGGGTGCGAAACTGCTGGGGACGGGAGTCGCTGGCGGACTCGGGCAGGCCGGCGAGGCGCCGGAAGTAGCGCTTCACGATCCGGTCCTCGAGCGAATGGAAACTGATCACGCAGAGCACGCCGCCGACCGCGAGTTTCGCGAAGGCGGCCGGCAGGGCGCGTTCGATGGCGCCGAGTTCGTCGTTGATCGCGATCCGGATGCCTTGGAACGCGCGCGTGGCCGGATGGATGTTCGAGGTGCGACGCAGGGCGGCGGGAATCGCGGCGGTGACGAGCTCGGCGAGCTTCGCGGTCGACGCGAGGGCGCCGGTGCCCCGGGCGGCCTTGATGGCGTCGATCACCCGCCGCCACGACTTCTCCTCGCCGTAGTCGCGGATCGCGCGGACCAGATCCTGATCCGACACGGTCTCGAGCCACTCGGAGGCGGGCCGGCCGGAGCGGGTGTCCATGCGCATGTCGGCCGGAGCGTCGTTGCGGAACGAGAAGCCGCGCGCGGCGTCGTCGAGCTGGAACGAGGACACGCCGAGGTCGAAGAGCACGCCGTCGAGATCCTGTTCGGGCAGGGATTCCAGCTCGGAAAAATTGACGCTGCGCAGGGCGAAGCGGCCGGGAAACTGGCGCGAGACCTCGTCGGCCCGGGCAATGGCGGCCGGGTCGCGGTCGAGACCCAGGACGAAGCAACCGGCCGCGGACTCGAGGATGCCGCGCGTGTGCCCACCGCCGCCGAAGGTCGCATCCACGTAGCGCCCACCCTCGCGCGGAGCGAGGAGTTGGAGCACTTCGTCAAAGAGGACGGACTTGTGGCCAGGGTTCATCCGGAAGTTCGTGGTCGGCGCGTTCGTCATGGACGGCCTCAGATGCCGATGCGGCGCATGAGATCGCCGAGGTTTCCTCCGCTGGTGCGGTCCTGCATCTGGGCAAGCCGCTCGGGGCTCCAGATGTTGAACTTGGTCATCGTGCCGACGAGGACCGCATCGCGGTCGATTCCGGCATGCTTGAGCAGCTCGTCGGTGAGGTTGACGCGGCCCTGTTTGTCGCAGCCGAACGAATGCGCCTGGGCGAAGAACGTGTTCAGGAAGTCCTGGGCGTCGCTGTCGCTGAGCGCCTTCTCGGAGACCTGCTGGTAGAGCTTCTCCACCTCGGCGGGCGGCAGCACGGTCACGTATCCACCCGGGTGCGGCAAAGCCAGGTAGACCTCGCCCTCGTCGCCCGCAAAACGCCAACGCGCCGGAATCGTGAGACGATTCTTGGCGTCGAAGACGTGTCGGAACGAACCGACATAAATGGGCTTGGAGGTAGTGGCCATGGCAACGGAGCGACCCCAACGATGCGCCCCACAGTGCCCCATTTCTCTCCACTTTGCCCCACAGCGTCAAGTAAGTACCCCCCTTCACCCACGACAGGTTGTTCACTTATTCACAACATCGACGCAGCTTCTGCCCGCCCGCCCGGGTACGAACAACCGATGGGGCTCCGCGAAGAATCTTGTCGGTCCAATGGAACGGCTCGGGGGTTGCCCTACCCGCCCCATGTTCTTCGATGGCGCCATGGCAGCCCCGAAACACCCCAAGTCCCCCAAGCTCGCCGGGCCGATCTTCTTCGGCACCCTTTTCGCCGGTTCCGGAGGAGTACTGCTTTTCCAGCTCCTCCAGGATTCCCGGGCGCGGTCCAACACCCAGACCTTCGCGATCGGGATCGGCATGGCCGCAATCTTCCTCCTCGTCGGCCTCGCCACCATCGGCGGCTCGCTTCGGAAATGGAACAAAGCGCGCAATCGCGCGGCGCTGGGCGGTTTCCAGAACCACCGCCCGTGGACGGAGCGCGCCGACTGGGCCCGCGGCGAGATCGAGTCCGACGCCGCGACCGGGATCGTTTTCTGGTGGTGCTTCGGCGGCGTCTGGAATGCGGTGGCATGGCCGGTCTTCTTTCTTGCCCTGCCCGAAATCCGCCACGGCAACCACGCGGCATGGGCCGCCGCCCTGTTCCCTCTTGTTGGTATCGGCCTGCTGGTGGCGGCCGTCCGGACAACGCTGCGGCGCCTGAAGTACGGGCGCTGCCGCTTGGTGCTGGCGCAGACTCCGGTGCCGATCGGCGGCAGGTTGACCGGCCGAATCATCGTCCCCTCCAGGCTTGTCCCCGAGAGCGATCCGATCGTCTCGCTGGACTGCGTCAAACGCGTGACCACCGGCTCCGGGAAAAACCGGCGCACCGAAACCCGCGGCCTTTGGCGGCACGAGGTGGAGATCGACCGCACAAGACTGGCCGGCGGCCCGATGGGAACCGAGATCGCCGTTTCGATCCCGATCGCGGAGAGCTGCCGCGCCACGGATGACGACGAACGCATCAGCTGGGAACTCTCGGTGAGAGCCGCGACCTCGGGCCTCGATTTCGAGACGCGCTTCGTCGTGCCGGTGTTCGAGGATCCGGAAGGCGCCGCCCGGAGCCGCCGGGACGACCGTACCCACGCCGCCCCGTCGATGGAACGCCGGCTCCCCACGGCGGAGCGGTTGCAGAACGCGAAAATCCGGTGGATCGACGCCGGCCCAGCCGGCCACCCCGAACTGATCTTCCCCCCGACCGCGTCGGCGCCGGGGAACCTCATCGGCTTGGCGATGGGCGCAGGGATGCTCTACGGCTCGTATCTATGCTTTCATCACCACGTCTCGACCTTCGGCGCGATCGTCCTCGGTGCGATGGGCGGGCTGATCCTGTTCGGCACGCTCGGCACCTTCCGCGGCCCCACCCGGGTGAGGCTGGAACCCGCGGCACTGCTCGTGAGCAGCCGCGGGCTCTTCGGGCTGAAGACCAAGCGAGTCGATCCGACACTGATTCGCGCCGTGAAGGCCGGACTCGGCGGCGCCCGACAGGGGCAATCGGGAACCTACCAGATCATGCTCGACTGCGATGCGGCGGGGTCCGGTGGCGGCCTCGCCAACGCCCTGTACGGCAGCCTGCTCACCGCGGCCGCCGAACGCGCCGGCAAGCCGCTCGACCGGCGCCCGGGACTGCCCGTGCCGCTGGGTGGCGTGTTCGCGAGCCAGTCGGCGGCGAACGACGTCGCGGCCTTTCTCGAGGAGAAACTGCGCGCACGTTATCGGCTGGCCGGGCAGGACGGCTGATCGCCGGCCCCGCCTCCGCTACCGTTTCAACACTGCGAGAAACGGCGGCGGCGGCAGCCCGCACCGGCGCCCCAGCGCGAAGCGCACCGCCACCCGCAGGCAACCGCAGCCATAGACCACACTGCGCCGGAAACTGATCGACGACGCCTCCGCGAAATACTTGGTCGGGCAGCTGACCTCCCCGATCCGGAAACCGAGCCACAACGCCTGGGCGATGAACTCGCTGTCGAAGACGAAGTCGTCGGAATTGGCCGAAAAATCCAGCCGCTCGAGCAGCTCGCGCGAATAGGCACGGTAGCCGGTGTGGTACTCGGAGAGCTTCGCCCCGAGCAGCAGGTTCTGCACGGCGGTGAGCACGCGGTTGGCCACGTACTTCCAGGCCGGCATGCCGCCGCGCAACGCGTGCCCGCCGAGGATGCGCGAGCCCATCACGAACGGATACAGCCCGTTGCCCACCATCGACACCATCGCCGGCAGGAGCAGCGGCGTGTACTGGTAATCCGGGTGCACCATCACGACGATGTCGGCCCCCTGCTCGAGCGCGAGCCGGTAGCAGCTCTTCTGGTTGCCGCCGTAGCCGCGGTTGCGCGGATGCACGTGCACGAGCACGCCCGGCAGCGAACGCGCGACCTCGACGGTATGGTCGCGGCTGCCGTCGTCGACGAGGATCACTTGGTCCACGACGCCCTGCGCCATGACCTCGTCATGGGTCTCGCGCAGGGTTTGCTCGGCGTTGTACGCCGGCATCACGACCACGACTTTCTTTCCGTTGAACATCGAGGCGCGAAGCGTGCCCAAGGCCGCCCGCAAGGCGAGCCCTTCCTTGTCGGTTCCCGATTCGCGCCGCGGCGCAAACTCCGGCTCGCCTCGCGCCCACCGGTCTCCCAGTTTCCACGACAAAACCCCGAAACTTCCCAATATGGACCTCCGCATCTGCCCCCTGTTCGCCGACCTCTCCCCGCGGGAGCTGGCCTCGCTCCAACCGCTCGCGCACGCCGCCACCATCGAAGCCGGCAGCGTCGTCTTCCGCGACCTCGACCCAGGCGACAGCCTCGTCGTGATCCAGTCCGGCACCGTGCGGGTGAGCAGGCAAAGCCCGGCCGGCGACGACGAGGAGCTTGCGCAACTGAGCAGCGGCAGCCATTTCGGCGAGATGGCCCTGGTCGGCGACCGGCGCCGCAGCGCGACCTGCACCGCACTCGAACGCTGCGAGATCGCCACGATCCCCTTCGCCGGACTCGAGCCTCTGCTCGGATCCGATCCGGCGCTGTCCGCCAAGCTCTACCGGGCCATCGCGGCCAGCCTCGCCCGGCGCATCCAAAATGCGAATTCAAACTTGGCGTTCCTCAAGGGCTTCCTCAAGGCGAAGGGTTGACGCTCCCGTTCAACGCTGCCGCGGATCGACGACGCGCCCCCAGAAGAGAATCGCGCCCGTCGGCCGGTCGCAGATGACATACAGGAACGGGCGGTCGACAGGGAAGGCCACCGGCGCCTCCACCGGAGCGTCGTAGGCCGCGGCCGGCGTGTTCGTCAGCGAGTCCACGCCCCGCTCGTCGAGGGAAAGCACCACCATCTGGCGGACGGCGCTGAGGTAGATCGGCTCGCCCTGCAGGTTGGTGCCGAGCCCGGAGAAGTCGGCCACGCCGGATTGGTCGAAGACATCGGCCGCGCCCAGCTCCCGCAGCGCCGCATCGAGCCGCGGCACGAGCTGGTTGATCGTCAGCCGCGGCAGACGCAGCTCGACCCGGGCGGGGGTGGCGGCTTCCAGACGGGCGAGGCAATCGCGCAGCACCTCGCCGGTGACAGCTTGTCCGGCCTCGGACAACGAGGAGCCCTTCGTCGGCACCAGCGCCACGAACGCGAGCTGATCGTTCCGATACGGCACCTGCACCATTTCAAATCCGTGGGCGCGGGCGACGCGCAGGGCCCCGACTCGACGCATCATCGGCACCTCGACCGCCTCCAGTTCGATCGGAGCCGGCTCCGGGATCGCGGCCGGAGACGGAGCATCCGCGATCGCGGCCTGTTCCGAAGCGGGAGGAGGCACCGCATCGACCGCCCCGCCAGGGGCGTCCGCAGACTCGGCGACCGGGGGGGGCGCGGGGGCATCCGCGAGCGGAGCGGGCCGGTCGGCCGCGGGCGCACCCTCTTCCCCCGCTCGCGTCGCGGGCGGCACGGGGGCCGGGGCGACCGGCACCCAAAACGTATCCGGCGCGGTCAACGCGGGGTCGAAATCCACGGCCCAATCGGCCTCGAAATACACGGCGCTGCCCACGAACAGGCACGAGTCCGGGGCGATCGAATCGGCGGCGACGATCGCGCGCACCCGGTCGTCGGTGCGGTCGGAGACCCAACGGTTGATCCAATGGGCCGCATACTCCTGGCGTGAAAAGTCGATGACGCGGAACTCGGCGCGGCAATGCCGGCGGAGCGTCTCGACGAAATCGCCCTCGACGGAGTTCCACTGCTGGAGCCAGAGGGCACGGGCGACGCCCGCCCGCTTCGCGCCGCCGGCCTCGCGTTCGAGGCGGCGCTCCAGCGCCGCAAAGCCGTCGCCCGCCTCCGCGACCGGCAGCCCCAGATGCAGAGTGCGCAGCACCACGTCGCCGGCGGAATCCCGCGCCCCCGCGGCGACCGGCAGCAGGGACTGGGCGAGGCTGAGCGGGGCGAAGACCAGATTTCCGGGCTCGGTCTGCAGCCGGCCGTACACATCCGCCGCGAAGTCGGAGCTGGCCCGCGCCACGGCGAGGATCAGCGGATCCTCGGGTGCCCTATTTTCGGTTACATTTTCGGCCGCCGCGGACCAGCCGCACAAGGAAAGGCTGGCGCACGCACACAACAAGTTTCGATACCGCATGGGATGGGGGAGAGAAGCATGGCGTGGGGGGAGGCCCTGCAGCGTGGGAATCCATCGGCGTGCGACGAGGCGAAACTCGCGCCCCGTGAAATCTACAAAGTTGTTACGTTTGCACCCTGCCCGGCGCACACGAAAAAGGCCGCCCCGGAAAGGGCGGCCGGAAAGCCGGGCACCGGCGCGGCGGCCGGTCACATGAAGATCCAGCCCGCCAGCAGCAGCACGGGCAGCAGGAACGGGAGGCTGAACTTGAACACGTAGCCGAAGAACGAGGGGGTGTGGACCTTCGCGCTCTCGGCGATCGATTTGACCATGAAGTTCGGGCCGTTGCCGATGTAGGTCATCGCGCCGAAAAACACCGCGCCGAGACTGACGGCGACGACGAAAAGCGAGGCGGGCACGCCGTTGGCCTGGCTGTTCGGATTGAGCAGCCACGGCATGAGATCCTGGAGTTCGCCATTGCCGCCGGCGGCAAACACGGTGGCCGCGTGCGCCTGCACGTCGTTCGGGATGATCGAAGTCTCGGCAAGCGTGAGGAAGTTCAGATAGGTCGGGGCGTTGTCGAGCACCGCCGAGAGGCCGCCGGTGGCGAGATAGTACTGGATCGGACGCTCGAACCCGAGCTCCTTGCCGTGCTCCTTGAGGTAGTCGAGCGCGGGCATCATCGTGGCGAAGATGCCGACGAAGAGGAAGGCGACCTCCTTGATCGGGCCGAAGTTGAACTCGTTGGACTCGCGCACCGCGGGCTTGGTGGTCAGGTAGGCCGCCACCGCCGCGGCGATCATGACCAGCGGGCGGATGAAGTACGTCTCCGGCAGGAAGACGCCGCCGACGATGATCATCAGGAAGAGCAGATTCTGGAGCCCCTCGACCTTCACCGCCGGCTCGTTGCGCGTCTCCATCTCGCGGATCTTCTTCGGGGCCCGCAGGAAGTTGCGCGTGTCGAGCACGTAGAAGACGCCCAGCAGCAGGCCGAGCGTGAAGAGCCACGGCAGCATCGCCTTCTCCAGCAGCCAGAAGAACGGCACGCCGTGCAGGTAGCCGAGGAAGAGCGGCGGATCGCCGATCGGCGTGAGCGCACCGCCGACGTTCGAGACGATGAAGATGAAGAAGACGATGTGGAACGTGGTGATGCGGTACTTGTTCATCCGGATCCACGGGCGGATGAGCACCATCGAGGCACCGGTGGTGCCGATGACGTTGGCCAGCAGCGCGCCGACCAGCAGGAAGATCACGTTGCCGACCGGGCGCGCCTCGCCGCGGATGGAAATATGGATGCCGCCGGAGACCACGAACAACGAGCCGATCAACGCGATGAAGGCGAAATACTCCTCCATCGTCTTGGCCACCTCGTGCGGCCCGTGCGGGACCTTCAGCAGGTAGTAGCCGGCCACGATCGAGCCGAGCACGATCGACACCACCGGGTAGTACTTCTCCCAGAGATGCTTCACCGTGTGCGGCGTGAGCGGCATGGTCGCGATGAGCGCGAGCAACAACGCGAAGGGAATGATCCAGGACGGGGCGATCGAGAACGCAGTGCCGTCGGCGGAGGCTAGGAAGGCGTGCATGGGAAAAGGCGCACTCAACCCAAGCCCGATCGGGCAAGCAAAACAAAACCCGGCGCGGCCCCACCCCGCCACGCTCCAACGGTAAAATCTAACCGCGTGGCCGCGCTCCCCGTCCCGCCCCGCGTCGCTGCTGCGCCCGCCACGCCAGTCGCGTGAGCAGATGGGTCGCCACCGGGATCGTCAGGAACAGGAAAAACACCACCAGCAGCACCTTCAGGCCGAAGCTCCCCGCGCCCAGCACCAGCCACAATCCCGCCAGCATCGAGTTGATCCCGAGCGTGAACGCCTTGCCGAGCGCATGCGAGCGACAGAAAACGTCGGGCAGGCGAAACAGCCCCACCGCCGCCACCGCGACGAAGAAGATCCCGAAGCCGAGCAGCCCCAGGCCGAGCCATTCAGTCATCGCGCACCTCCTCGTCTTCGCGCTCCGCCGTCTCCGGCTGCGACAGATAGAAATAGAACGCCACCGTCGTGAGGAAGCCCAGGCTGGCGATCACCACGATCAGTTCGGCGAAGAGTTCCGTTTTCCAGTGCACGGAAAACAGCACCATCATCGCCACCGTGCAGATCACGATGCCGTCGAAGGCGAGCACACGATCGAGCAGCGTGGGCCCGAGCACCATCCGCCCCAGGCAGAGCAGCGTCGCGAGCATCGCGACCACCATGCAGACGATGAAGAAGGTGTTCATCAGCGGGTGAAGGCGAGGATACGCCGTTCGAGGTTGTCGCGGATCGCCCGCCGCGTGGCGTCGAGATCGCGCGAATCGATGGTATGCAGCCGCAGCGTGCGGAAATTGTCCTCCACGTCGACGGTGGCCGTGCCGGGCGTGAGCGAGATCGCATGCGAGAGCAGCAGGATCTCGAGCGGCTTCAGCCCCTCGACCGAGTAGGTGAAGATCTGCGGCGACAACGTGTGCGTGGGCCGGGTGAGCACGACCCACGCGAGCTGGAGGTTCGACACGATCAGCTCGCGCGAGAACACCGCCATGAACACCCCGAACGCGAGCACCCGCCGCGTGTAGCTGTCGGTCGGAAGCGCTCCACGGAACAGATACAGCAGGCCGAACCCCACCAGGTAGCCCACGATCAGGCGCGCCCCGTCGGGCTCGTCGCCGAGGAAGAACCAGATCAGCGCGATCGCGAGGTTGAGCAGGAACGCGATCATCGGGCGCCCCCTTCCGCCGCGCCTTCCGCGGCCGCCGGCGCCGGCGGCGACGAGGCCGCACGCACCGCGGCCACGTAGCCCTGCCGGTCCATCGCCTGTGCGGCCGCCTCGCGCGCGAGGCGGAACACGCCCTCCGCCCCGAATCCGATACCCAACGACAACGCCGCCAGCGCACCCACCGTCGCGCTCATCGCCCGCGCCCCCGCCGGCACCGCGCGGGGCGCCGTCTCCGGCGCCGGTCGCCAGAACCACGCCAACCAGATCTTCAGCATGCTCACGAGGGTGAGCACGCTCGCCACGATCGAGGCGCCCACGAGCACCCATTCGCCGAGCCGCAGGCCCTCGAGGATGATCAGATACTTGCCCCAGAACCCGCTCAGCGGCGGCAGCCCGGCCAGCGAAAGCGCCTGCAGGAGGAATCCCGCGGCCAGCCACGGCGCCGCGCGCATCAGCCCGCCGGCATCGTCCAACCGGTCGTGCCCGCAACGGTGCTGGATCGCCCCACCCACGAGGAAGAGCGCGGCTTTCACCACGATGTGGTGCATGATGTAGAGGATGGCCGCCGCGATCGCCAACGGCGTGCCGAAACCGATCGCCAGCACCATGAAGCCGATCTGGCTGAGGATGTGGTAGGCGAGGATGTGTTGCACGCGGTCGCGCGAGACGGCGCCGAGCACCCCGAGCACCATCGTCGCTCCCGCGCCCCAGGCGAGCAGGTCGCCGATCCACGGGAGGCCGGCGGGGAACACGGTCACGAACACCCGCAGCAGCACGTACACGCCCACCTTGGTGAGCATGCCCGCGTAGAACGCCGCCATCGAGCCCGGCAGGATCGGGTAGCTGTCGGGAAGCCAATAATACAGCGGAAACAGGCCGGCCTTCACCGCGAAGACCACCAGCAAAACCAGCCCGAGCAGCACGACGCGCGGGTCGGACCCGGCGGCCGCGAGCCGCACGGAGAGCTCGGCGAAGTTGAGCGTGCCCAGCCAGCCGTAGGCCAGCCCGCAGCCGAGCAGGAAGATCGCGCTGCCCACGAGGTTGATCGCCAGATACGACCACGCGTGCCGCACGTTGCGGTTGTCGGACTCGAGTGTGAGCAGCGCGTACGAGGCGATGAGCATCACCTCGAAGGCGACGAAGAGGTTGAAGAGGTCGCCGGTCACGAACGCCAGCGAGATGCCGACCAGCAGGAACTGCAGCAACGGGAGCTGCAGCGGGTGCTCGCGCTCCGTCGGCCGCGAGGCGAACGCGAACGCCGTGCAGGCCAGCGCCGTGAGCGCCGCCAGCGCCAGCATGATCGCGGCCAGCAGATCGACCACGAAGACGATCCCCAGCGCCGCGCCCCACCCGCCCGGTGCGAGCACCAGCCGCTCGCCCCCGGCGGTCGCGGCCACCAGCCCCAACGCCACGGCCAACTGCGAGATTGCCGCACCACCGAACAGCACGCGCCGCGCCCGGGTCGGGCGGGCAAAGAGCAGTCCGGCGATGCCCGTGAGCAACGGCAAGAGCAGCGGAATGATCGGGGCGTTCATCGCGCGGCCTCCTTCTTCAGGTCGCGCGCCGATGCCGCGCCGCCCTCCGGCGCCTCCGCGAGCGTCTCGAGGTCGGCCGTGTCGTTGTCGACGAACAGCCGGTAGAACAAGAAAACCAAATACGCCAATACCCCGAAGCCGATCACGATGGCCGTGAGGATCAACGCCTGCGGCAACGGGTCCACCATCGCCGCTCCGCCTGCGGCATCGACCACCGGAGCGGCGCGGTTCGAGGGGTCGCCCGAGACGGCGAGGATGCCGAGGTTGACGGCGTTGGAGAGCAGCAGGAAACCGAAGAGGATGCGCACGAAGCCGCGGTGCAGGATCAGCCACACCGCCACGCCGACCATCAGGCCGACAAGCACCGCCGTGTCGAATTGCACGTTCATCGGCCGCCCTCCCCTCGTTCGGTCTCGATCGGCTCCTCGTCGGGCGCGGCATATGCGCCCTCCTCGTCGACGATGAACGCCCGGTAGCCCTGCACCGACTTGACCAGCGGAAACACGATTTTCAGCACCACGCCGACCACGACCAGGTACACGCCCAGGTCGAAGAACACCGGCGTGCCGAGGTAGGCGTCGCCGAGCAGCGGCACGTCTTTGAGGTATGGATGCAGATGTTGCAGAAACGGGCCGCCGCCGAACACGCCGACCAGCCCCGAGGCGACCGCCACGAGCAGGCCGATCGCGGCCAGCCGCATCGGATCGATGCGCAGGAAGCGGTGCAGCGTCTCGATGCCCTGCACGAAACCGAGCATCACGAATGAGAGGGCCGTGCACAGCCCGGCAATGAAGCCGCCGCCCGGCCGATGATGCCCGCGGAAGAAGAGGTACACGGCGAAGACATTGATCAGGAAGAAGAGGAACGTGACCACCGCCATCAGGATGAAGCTGTCGCCCACCGGGGCGCGCGCTCCCGCCCCGGTGTCGCTCACGGCGGGCCGCGGCGGCGCATCGACCCGGCGCCGCATCAGCAGCCCGAGGCAGCCGAGGGTGGCGACCGCGAGCACGAGGATCTCGAAAAGCGTGTCGAGCCCGCGGAAGTCCACCAGCGTGGTGTTCACGGCGTTGGCGCCCTTCGCGGCCGGCAGGGTCGCCGCCAGCACCGCGTCGCCGATCATCGGATTCACCCCGCCATTCTGGAAGACGAGAAGGGAAAGGGTCGTCGCCGCGCCCGCGCCCAGCGCCAGCAGGAGGCGCCCGGCACGATAGCCGCGGCCGGCGGAGCCCCGTCGCTCGGCATGCCCCGCACGCCGCAACCGCATGATGAAGACGAGCACCAGCAGCAGGCCCGCGGTCTCGACCAGGATCTGCGTGAGCGCAAGGTCGGGCGCCTTGTAGAGCACGTAGAAGAAGCTCACGAGGAAGCCCACGACGGACAACGCTAGCAGTTCCAACAACCAGTTGCGGGCGACCACGACGATGCCCAAGGCCGCGGCGCACAACGCCACCACGAAGTAGCGGTGGTAGCCTGCCAGGGCCGCCGGCCACGGTTCGACCTGGCCGAGCAGCGCACGGAAGGCCCCCGCGTTCGCCCCGAGCCAGGCAGCCCACAGCACCAACGCCGTGCCCAGCACGATGGGCAGATAGTGCAACGGGCGGTTGCCCTGCGTCCAGCGTACGCTCGCCGCACCCACCACGGGCAGGCCGTCGACCGCGCGGTCGAACCAACGATCGAAGCCGAGCCACGCCGGCACGCCGCCGCGGTCGGCGCGCCACCGCCGTTTGAGCACATAGATGACGGTCCCGGCCACCACAATCCCGATACTCGTGAGCAAGGCCGGCGTGAAGCCGTGCCAGAGATGGAGCGCCGCCGGCATCGCGAGGTGCTTGCCGGGGATCGAGAACGCCGCGCAGAACGCGCCGAAAGCCCCCGGCATCGAGCCGAAGCCCAGCGCCGCGGCCGCGAGCAGCAGCGGCGGCAGTTGCAGGCCCACGGAAGGCGCATGCCAGTGCGCCGCGATCGGTTCGGGCATCGCTCCGCAGAAAACCCGGTGGAAGATCCGGATCGAGAAGACGATCTTGAGCACCGACGCCAACACCACCGTGAAGAAGACCCAGTCGGCCAGCAGGTGCTCGCCGTGCCAGAACGCCAACGTCGTCTCGAGCAGCATCTCCTTGCTGAGAAAACCGGTGGTGAACGGCACGCCGCCCATCGTGGCGACACCGACCAGGCAGGCGAAGGCCGTCAGCGGCATCTTCCGCCCGAGACCACCGAGCCGGCGGATGTCGCGCGTACCCGTGCTATGATCAACGATACCGACGACCATGAACAGCGCCGCCTTGTAGAAGACGTGGTTGGCGATGTGCAGGTAGTCCCACTCGACCGGCACCCCCTTCGGGAACAGGCCGTAGTAGCCGACGAGCAGACCGAGCTGGCTGATGGTCGAGTACGCGAGGATCGCCTTCAAGTCGTGGGCGGCCACGGCCAACGCCGCGCCGAGCAGCATCGTGCCGAAGCCGAGCAGCACCAGCGTGGGTGTCCACGCCGGCAGATCGTGAAACACCGGCAGCAGCCGCGCGGTGAGGAACACGCCCAGCTTCACCATCGTGGCCGAGTGCAGGTAGGCGCTCACCGGGGTGGGCGCAGCCATCGCGTTGGGCAGCCAGAAAAAGAAGGGAAACTGGGCCGACTTGCCGGCGACGCCGACCATGCAGGCGGCGAAGGCCCACGGCAGCAGCCGCTCGCCCCCCGGCAACGGCGCCCCGTGCAGGATCGTCCCGAGATCGTAGGTACCATACGCCTGTCCGAGCAGCACGACCCCCACGAGCAGGAACAGCCCGGTGCCGGCGGTCGTGAGCAGCGCCATGCGCGCGCCGTAGGCGGACTTCTTGTTCTCGTGGTCGAAGCCGATCAGCAGGAAAGAGGTGAGGCCGGTGAGCTCCCAACAGACGAAGAGCTGCATGAGGTTGCCGGCGAGCACGGTGCCGAGCATCGCGCCCATGAACAGCAGCAGCGCCGCGTAGAAACGCCCGTGGCCCTTGTGCTGGTCGTCGAGATAGAACGCGCCGTAGAGCACCACCAGCGCGCCCACGACCGACACGACGAGGCCGAAGAAGAGCGCCAACCCGTCCGGCCGGAAGACAAGGTCGAGGCCGAGCGAGGGCATCCAGGGAACGGACACGGTGACCGCCGCCGCCGGGTCGGCCACCAGCCGGCCCAGTGCCAGCGCGGCCGATACCGGAGCGACGAGCGCCAACCAGGCCGCCTTGGCCCCGAAACGGCGGCCGGCCCACGGCATCAGGGCCGCGAGCAGAAACGGCAGGGCCGGCACGAGTGGGAGCGGTAACGCAGGCATGGGTTGCGGGGCTGCTTTGTCTCCATGCGCCGGGGAAGGTCAAGACCGGCGGGCCGATTCGGCGCGAGCTATCAGTCCGGAACGACAAGCCGCGTGCGAAAAGGCCCCGGCCGTAATGGGCGCCCGTCCAAAAATACAAAAGCCGCGCAACCCGAGGGGTTGCGCGGCGAAAAAACAAACGTGTTCCGGCGCCTTATTCCTTGCCCGCGTCGGCTTCGCCTTCGGCGGAGACGATCGGGTTTTCGGAGACGACGTCGAAGGTGACGGTCGCGGTGACGTCGGCGTGCAGCTTGATGGAGGCCTCGTGCTTGCCGAGGGTCTTCACCGGTCCGCCGAGGTGAATGCGCTTCTTCTCGATCTCGATGCCGGCGGCGACGAGCTTTTCGTGCAGGTCGTTGGCGGTGACGGAGCCGAAGAGGCGGCCACCCTCGCCGGTCTTCACGGCGATGGCGATGTTGGCCTTCTCGAGCTTGGAGGCGAGTTCCTTGGCGCCATCAAGCTCCTGGGCTTCGCGCACGGCGCGGCGCTGCTTGAGGGAGTCGACCTGCTTGCGGTTGGCAGCAGTGACCGCGACAGCGATCTTTTTCGGCAGCAGGAAGTTGCGGGCGTAGCCGGCGCGGACCTTCACTTGGTCGCCTTCGGCGCCCAGACCCTCGACGGGCTTGATCAGGAGAATCTCGGTTTGGGACATGGCAGTCGTATTGAGTTAAATGGTCTTGGGTGAATCAGAACGGGACGTCGTCCTCGAAGCCCCCTTGGGGCTCCGGAGCGGGAGCGGCCGGGCGAGCGGGGCTGCGGGGCGGCGGGCTGTAGCGGGGTTCCTCGGGGGAGTCGGCGAACTCGCCGCCCCCGGGGGCTCCGGCACCGGCGCCGCCGCGTGAGGAAAGGAACTGGACGTTGTCGAGCACGACCTTGAGCTTGCTGCGCTTCTGTCCCGAGTTCTTGTCCTCCCAGGAGTCGAGCCGCAGGCGGCCTTCCACCATGCACGGGCTGCCCTTGGTGAGGTACTTGGAGACGAGTTCGCCCTGTTTGCCCCAGGCTTCGATGTCCACAAAAGTGGTTTCGTCACGGGCCGCGCCGCTCTCGTCGCGGAACTGGCGGTTGACGGCCAGACCGAACGAACAGATCGCGGTGCCCTTCGGCGTCACGCGCAACTCGGGGTCGCGGGTAAGGTTGCCGATGAGAAAGACTTTGTTGAGGTAGGCCATGGGGACCGGGGCGCACTCAGGCGCGCTCGAACATCGCCTGATAGACGATCTGGTTGAGGCGAAGACGCTCGTGGAGGTGCTTCGGGCCTTCGACCGGCGCCAGGAACTCCACCTGCACGAAGGGAGCGGCGACGAACTTCGGATCGATCGGACGCGCGAGATCGCGCTGGCCGAGGTTTTCCACGGACACCACTTCGCCTTCGATGGCGGCGATGTCCTGCTTCACCTTCTCCATCAGCTGGTCGAGGGTCTCCTCGCGACCGCGGGTGTCGATGATGAACGTGGCCTTATACTTGCGCTTGGTCTGTGTCATTGGCTGAGGAAATACGGCGGTTGAGCTGGTTCATGGCGGGCTCCAGTCCGCGCGTGGCGAGGAGTTCGAGTCCGTTGATGTATTGAGAAATGTTGTCGTCGATGAGCTGGCGGTCAGCCGGGGGAAAACGGCCGAGGACGAAGTCCTTGAGGTCGATCTGGGCGGGGGTGCGCGGGCCGATACCGATCCGGTAGCGGATGAAGCCGGCACCAAGATGGTCGATCAGGCTCTGCACTCCGTTGTGGCCGCCGGCGCTTCCATTCACGGAGACCTTGAGGCGGCCCACCGGCAGCGTCAGATCGTCGTAGATGGCCACCAAGCGGGTCGGCGGATGCCGGAAATAGTCGCAGACCCTGCGCAAGGCCTGCCCGCTCTCGTTCATGTACGTGAGGGGTTTGACCAACAGGACGGGTTGCTGCGTCGGCGGTTGCCACCGCGCGACCATGGCGGAGGCGCTGCGTTCCCGCGACCAAGAGAGGCCGGCGCGGTCCGCGAGCGCATCGAGCACGATCCAACCGACATTGTGACGGGTGCCGACGTATTCCTCGCCGGGGTTGCCCAGTCCGGCGAGAACGGCGATCGACATGACTCAAAGAACAAGCGCGGCACCACCGGATCGGCGATGCCACGCGTAGTGAAAACCTTACTTCTTGGCCGGCGCCTTGGCGGCGGCGGGAGCGGCGGCCGGGGCGGCGCCAGCAGCGGCGGCGGGGGCACCGGGGGCGCCGGCGGCCGGGGCCTCCTCGGCTTCCGGAGCGCTGCAGGCCACGACGGGCTGCTTCGGATTGTCGAGGAAGTCGACGCCGTCGACCTTGACGATCTCGGCGACGTGGATCGAGCCACCGACACCGAGGGCCGAAACGTCGACCTCGATGTACTCCGGCAGATCCTTCGGGAGACAGCGAACGCGCAGGCTGTGGGCGGAAACCTCGAGGATGCCGCCGAAATTCTTCACGCCGTCGGACTCGCCGACGATGCGCACACCCACGTTGACTTCCATCTTCTCGTTGGCGTCGACTTCCTGGAGGTCGACATGGAGAAACTCGTCGGTGAGCGGGTCCTTCTGCACCTCCTGAATGAACGCGAGCGCGTCGCGACCATCCGGGCGGTTGAACTCGAGCAGCGAGGCCGAACCGCCGATGGCCTTCAACAGGCGGCGGAACTCCGTCTCTTCGACGGCGAGCTGCACCGGCTCGGTGTGCTTTCCGTAGAGAATGGCGGGAACCTTCCCGCTCGAACGCAGACGGCGCGAGGCACTGCGACCCTTGCCCTCGCGGGCGATGACGTTGAGCTTAAGCTGCTTCATGGAAATGCGGTGATTTGGGAGGCCTGTATCCCTCGGGCGAGGGGCAGTCCGATGTTGAAAAGGGCCGGACCGTAGTAGGCGGCCTAGCGAAATCAACCAAAACTTTTTCAACCTCGCGTTTTCACCGGCGACAGCGCTCCGGCGCCGGGCGAGGCAACTCCCCCGGCCCCCGCTCCTCGGCTTCGCCCTCGCCGACGACATCGCTCCATCTTCCCTGTCGACCTCCGGCGAGTCGGCACGGCATCCTCCCTGCGTGCCGTCAACGTCCGGGTCAACTTCCACCACCACGCCAGGCCTCCATCCGCGCAACCGCCATCGTGGACGCTACGACTTCGACCGGCTGCTGGCGCGCAGCCCGGCGCTCCTGCCCTACCTGCGACCCGCGCCCCACGGCGACCGCACCATCGACTTCGCCGACCCCGCAGCCGTGCTGGCCCTCAACCGGGCGTTGTTTCTCGCCTGCTACGGGCTCGACACCTGGAGCATCCCCGCCGGCTTCCTCTGCCCACCCGTCCCCGGCCGGGCCGACCACATCCACCACGCCGCCGACCTGCTGGCACCGGCCCCCGGAGCGGAACCGCCCCACGGGCCGCAGATCAGGGCGCTCGACCTCGGTACCGGCGCGAACCTCGTCTACCCCATCGTCGGCCGGGCCGAATACGGCTGGAGCTTCGTCGGCACCGACATCGACGACACCGCACTTCGGAACGCCCGCCGCCTCGTAACCGAAAACGGGATTCTACGCGGTGGCGTCGAGCTCCGCCGACAGGCCGACCGCAACGCCCTGCTGCACGGCGTCGTGCGGCCCGGTGAACGCTTCGACCTCACGCTTTGCAACCCGCCCTTCCACCCGTCCGCCGCCACCGCCGCGGCCGGCAGCGCCCGGAAAGTGCGCAATCTCGGCACCGCCCGGGCAGGCGCCCCGGCGCTGAACTTCGGCGGGCGCGCGGCCGAGCTGTGGTGCCCCGGAGGCGAGGCCGGATTCCTCTCCCGTCTGATCGCCGAGAGCGAAGACTATCGCGAGCAGGTCCGCTGGTTCACCGCACTGGTGTCGAGCCGCGACACCCTGCCCCGCCTGCGCCGCGCACTCGCCGCCGCCCGGCCGGCCGAAGTGCGTACCATCGAGATGGCCCAGGGCCAGAAACGCAGCCGACTGCTCGCGTGGACCTACTCGCCCGCCTCCGGCCGGGCGGCGCGCTAAATCCGTAAAGCATTTACCAGCTTCCCGTAAATCGCGCCGCCGGTTCGGCGGCAGGGTTGATTCACGGATAGGATACAGGCAAGGAGTCCTCCCTCCTGCATCCCCCATGCGCCCTCTCCCCTCCTCCACGCTCACCGCGCGCGCGCTCCGCCGCGTCTCGGTGCTCCTCGTCGCGGGCCTGCTCGGCGGCTCCGGCCTCCACGCCACGGTCGATCTCGACCGCGACGGCATGTCCGACGTCTGGGCCGCCGCCCACCCCGCCGCCGGCGATCCGGCCGGCGACGCCGACGGCGACGGCGCCTCGAACCTCCTCGAGTCCTACGCCGGTACCGACCCGCTGGACCCGCTGAGCCGCCCGTTCACCGAGCTCGAATGCACCCCCGGCGGCGCCCTCGCGCTGCGCTGGGCCGCGTCGCAGCACAAGAATTACGTCGTCCAGTTCTCGCACGACCTCAAGGGCTGGGCCGAAGAGAACTCGCGCGTGCTCGGAATCGACGGCGAGATCCGTCACCCCCTGCCGACCCCCGCCGCCCCGGCCCGCTTCTACCGGCTCCGTTTCTTGGAGAACGACCAGGACTCCGACGGCCTCTCCAACTCCGAGGAGCTCCTGCTCGGCACCCGCCTCGACCGGAAGGACTCCGACGGCGACAGCCTCCCCGACTACTGGGAGGTGGCCTACGGCTCCGACCCGTTCGTCTCCGACGCCCACCTCGACCTCGACGGGGACCGCTTCACCAACCTCAAGGAATACCAAGCCGGCACCGACTGGGCCGCCGCCGAACCCCTGCTGGCCAGCGGCCCGCGCATCTTCTGGGCCTCCCAGCCCGTGCGCCCCGACGAGACCATCCTCGCCACCACCGGCGGCACCGACCTCGGCTCCACCGCCGAACTCGCCCGCCTCGCCGACGACCCGCCCGGCCTTCCGCCCGGCACCGCGGCCGCACCGTCCGGCTGGACCGTCATCCCGCCGCATACCATCACCCCATGCAACGCCACCGTGACGGTACCCTCGGACTGGGCACAGGGCATCTACGCCCTGCGCGTGAAACGCGCCGGCAAGTACAGCCCCGCCCGGCTCGTGAACCTGCCCGACCCGTGGTTCGTGCAGGGCGACCAGGGCGACACCGCCACCCCCGGCGGCTTCTTCATTGTCGCCGGCAACTGCCTCGCCTTTCCCAACCAGACCCCGCAGGCCGTGCTCCTGCGCGCCGGCCAACCCGCGGTCGAGCTGACCGATCCCGCCCGCGTCGGCTCCATCGACGCCGGCACCGGCATGGAGCGCAGCACCGGCTTCGCCCTGCGCTACGCCGTCCCCGCCGGCACCCCGGCGGGCGACTACGCCCTGTACCTCCACAACGGTTACGGCGGCCCCGCCGGCTGGGTGAAGTTCTCGACCTTCATCGAGGCGCCGCTCGCCACCGTCACCGTGCGCGCCGCCGAGGCGTGGCCATCGACCACGTACAAACTTACCACGATGCCCGGCGCCAACGCCGACGAGCGCTTCGCCGCCGCCCTCGCCCTGGTGAAGGCCAACGGCGGCGGCCGCATCCACATCCCCGCGGGCACCTACACGCTCACCCAGCGCCTCGTCCTGCCGCGCCGCACCGTCCTCGTCGGCGACGGCCCCGACAAGACCATCGTCAAATGGTCGGTGAACCCGCCGATCACCGACAAACACTACGAGGCGCTCGACGCCCTCGTGCACGGCGAACGCCTGTACACCGGGCTCGCGTTCCTGCACACCTTCGCCCTCGAAAACCTCAAGCTCGAGTCCAGCGACACGTTCACCGGCAAGCTCGTCATGCGCAACGGCGTCACCGAGCCCGGCTGGATCCGCAACACCCACCTCGTTGTCCCCACGCCCCCGTTCTCCAACGGGCGCCCCACCGCGCTCTACATGCAGGACGCCGCCAACACGATCATCGAGGATAGCCTCTTCGCCTCCCCCAACCACTGCATCTACGCACTCCGCCACGTCACCTACATCCGGATATCCGGCTCCACCTTCCAGTTCCGCGGCATGAACATCTCGTTCAACGGCGCCGGCCACAACCACGTCGTCTACGACAACCTCTTCGAGGTCCATGGCACGCACGAGGAAAACGGCTGGCTCCGCAACACCGGCGCCGTGCCCAACCCCGGCTTCTTCTTCGCCGCCTTCCACAGCCAGCGCTACTGCCGCGACCTGCTCCTCGCCAACAACCGCAGCGTCAACGCCATGAAGAAGGGCACCCCGCGTTACTTCGTCGGCTACTGCACCGACGGCACCACCGGCGGCTACACCGGCCCCATCGCCTCCGTCTCCGGCACCACCCTCACCGTGCCGGATCCAGTCGGAAAATACACCGCCGTAGCCGGCCGGCCGGTCGATTGGCTGGGTGCCGTCGTCCAGATCCTCGGCGGCCGCGGCGCCGGCCAATGGCGCCAGGTCGTCTCCGCGCCCGCCGGCGGCACCACCATCACCGTCGATCGGCCCTGGGAGGTCGAGCCCGACGCCACCTCCACCATCGGACTCAACGACTTCCTCGGCCGCACCATCCACATCGACAACAACTACGCGGCCCTGCCCAACCACCAGGACTACTACGTCACGCTCGACAGCATCAAGGCCGCCAACTCCTTCGGCGTCGCCCGCGCCGATCCCAACGCCACCACCACCGAGGACCCCATCCCGACCAGCAGCGCCACCTGCTGGACCGGCCGCCACTACAACGGCACCCTGCCCGGCTGGCACCTGCAGATCCTCGACAACGATGTCGCCCGCGGCGATGTCGCGCTCTTCCAGTCCGGCGTCGTGGCACCGACTGTTGGTTACAGCGGACAGGTCGGCGCGGCCCACGTCTACCGCAACAATGCCGACCTCACCAAAAAGTCCCTCACGCTGAAGCTGGCCACCGAGGATGGCGCCTTCGCCGGTGCGCTGCTCGAGCGCAACGCCGTCACCTCGATCGTGCTCGAAGGCCGCCTCAAGCCCAAGACCTGGGCCGACCACCCCTACGCCGTCTCCGGTGTGCTGCTCCGCCAAAATACGAAAGCGGGCACGACCGCCCCCGCCCCGATCAACCCCGGCAGCACCGGCATCCCCGCCAAGCCCACCGGCACCATCCCCGGCACCGTCGTGCTCCCCTGAGCTAATCCTGCTCTCGATCGTTCTCCTCCTCCGCCCGCCCTCCTGCTCCCAACTCCCGTTCAGCGTTCCGTGTTCGAAGCTCCGTGTTCAACGTTCGAATTCCGCACATCCGCCCCATGCACCTCCCCCTCGGCCGCCTCGCCTCTCTCCTCGTCTCCGCCGTCCTGGCCGCCGCACCGCTCCGCGCCGCTGTCGACCTCGACCGCGACGGCGTATCCGATGTCTGGCGCACCGTGTTCCCCGCCGCCGGCGCCGCCACCGCCGATCCCGACGGCGACGGCGCCGACAATCTCGCCGAGTCCCTCGCCGGCACCAGCCCCTTCTCCGCCGCCAGCGTGCTCGCCGCCAATCCCGTGACCGACGGCTCCGGCAATCTCGTCGTCCGCTGGCCCGGCCTGCGCGTCAAACGTTACCAGATCGAATCCTCTACCGATCTTGCCACCTGGTCAGCCGAAGGCTCCGCGCTCGCACCCGACGCCGACGGCGATCTCGCCGCGATCGTCCGCCCGGCCAACTCCGGCGCCGCCGAGACCCGCCGTTTCTGGCGCATCGCCGTCTCGGATATCGACACCGACGCCGACGGCTACAGCGACTGGGAGGAGCACCAGTTCGGCGGCAGCCCCGCCGTCGCCCAGCTCCCGCTCCACACGCCCTTCTACGTTTTCGCCAACGGCAACTGCATGGGCGGCCTCACGCCCGCCGCCCAGGTCGGCGTGTGCCAGACGTTCGGCTACACCGGGATCGTCCTCGACGGCTTCAACCCCGAGTCGCTCGCGGCGTTCGCGGCATTGCCCGACGTGAAGGCCGGCCGCTTCCGCGTCCATGCCGCCTACTGGTGGCACAATCTCACCGACACCCTCGACGAGGCCTGGTTCGATCGTTGTCTCGACCAGGCGAAGCTCATGGGAACCAGAATCTGGATCACCATCGCCGCCGACAACACCCCAGCCAACCGCACCAAGGGCATCGAACGCTACAAACGCTTCGCCAACCGCTGCCAGGCCAAGGGCGTGCCCTTCGTCGTCTACCCGCACGCCGGCTGCGTCTGGCCCGCCGCCTCCGACGGCCTCGAGGTCCTCGCGCAGCTCACTGCCGCCGGCTACCCGAACGTGAAGATGACCTTCGGCCTCTACCACGAGCTGAACGCCGGCAAGGGCTCCGTCCTCGCCGCCACCGCCACCGCCGTCAAAGCCGCCACCTCGGATGTCGTCGTCTACGGTACCGACACTTCCAACACCGGTGCCATCAAGGCTCTCGGCGACGGCACCTATGACGTCGCACCTTTCCTCAAGATCCTCTCCGACCAGGGCTTCACCCAACCTGTCTCGCTCCTCACCTGGGGTTTGCCCGTCCCCTCGCCGACCGACCCGAACACCCACCTGGCCCGCTCGATGAGGAAGTGGCGCCAACTCGTCGCCCCGCCGCCCGCCCCGTAGCAGAAGCCTTTCGCCACCATCTCCTCCCCCTGCTCCGGCCCCTGCCCCTGCTCCGATCGTTCTCGTTCTCCTACTCGTTCTCATTCTCTCCTCCGCCTTCCGTCCTCAGCCGTCCGCTCCGCCTCCGCAGCCATGCGCCCACACCCCCTTTCGCTCCTCGGCCTTGTCCTCCTCGCTGTTCCGTCTGCCCGCGCCATCCTCGACACAAACCACGACCTCCTCTCCGACGTCTGGCAGGCTGCATATCCCAATTCTGGAGCTGCCGGCGAAGACCCCGACGGCGACGGTTTCTCCAACGCCGACGAAGCCCGGGCCGGCACCGACCCGCTCGAGCCCTCCGACCGCCCCACCGCGCACCTCCGCCAAACTCAGCCGGGCGAGTTTACGCTCACCTGGCCCAGCGTCGCCTCCAAACGCTACACCGTCCAATCCTCGGCCGACCTGAAAACCTGGAGCGAGGCCGGCACCTTCACCGGGACTGGCGGCGAACTCAGCAAGCCAGTGATCACGACCGGTGCCGCCAACGCGACCGCCCAATTCTGGCGCGTCCAGCCCCTCGACACCGATCCCGACAACGACGGCCTCTCGGATTGGGAGGAGTTCGTCCTGGGCACCTCGCCCGCCCTCAAGGACTCCGACGCCGACGGCCTGCCCGACCTCTGGGAAGCTGCCTACGGCACCAACCCCGCCCTCGCCGACGCCTCCGCCGATTCCGACGGCGACGGCTTCTCCAACTCCCGCGAATACGCTGCCGGCACCGACCCGCAGTTCCGCACTCTCCCCGTCTCGGGCGGCCCCATTGTCTTCTGGGCCTCGCAACCGGTCGCGCCCAACGAGACCATTCTCGCCACCTGCGCCGGCACCGACCTCGGCTCCACAGCCGAACTCGCCCGCCTGCCCGACACCGCCCCCGGCTCGCCGCTCGCCGCCGCCCCTGCACCCACTGGCTGGACCGCCCTCACCCCGCACACCGCCACGCCGCGCAGCGTCACCGTCACAGTGCCCGTTTCATGGGCACAAGGCATCTACGCCCTGCGCCTGAAGGAAGCCGGCACCACCGGCCCCGTGCACCTCGTCAACCGCCCCGATCCCTGGTTCGTGCAGGGCGACCAGGGCGACACCGCCACGCCCGGCGGCACGCTCACCGTCGCCGGCACCTGCCTCGAGATCGTCGGTCCCGCCTCCCTCAAGCCCCGCGCCGCCCTGGTGCGCAACGGCGCCGTCTCCGCAGAACTCACCGAACCCACGCGCCTCACCACCAGCACCGGCTACGCCCTGCGCTACACCGTCCCCGCCGATCTCGCCGAGGGCGACTACCAGCTCTATCTCCATAACGGCTGCGGCGGCCCGGCCGGTTGGGTGAAGTTCGCCACGTTCATCGAGCAGCCCCTCGACACTGTCACCGTGCGCGCCGCCGTGCCCTGGCCGACCACCGTGTTCAACGTCTCGACGATGCCCGGCTCCTCCGACGACGCACGCTTCGCCGCCGCCCTCGCCCGCGCCAAAGCCAACCAGGGCGGCCGCATCTATGTTCCAGCCGGCGCCTACACGCTCACCACCCGCCTCCTCCTGCCCGCGCGCTCCGTGCTGGTCGGCGCCGGGCGCGATCGCACCACCATCCGCTGGTCCGTGGTGCCCGCCGTCGTCGCCCCCTTCGCCGACTACAACCCGCTCGTGGCCGGCGAGCCGCTCGCCCCCAAATCCCTGACCGCGCTCGCCACCTTCGCGATCGAAGACATCACGCTCGAATCCAGCGCGGCATTCACCGGCAATCTCGTGCTGCGCATGAGCACAGCCGAGCCAGGCTGGATCCGCCGCGCCACGTTGCTCATCCCCACCCCGTCCGGCTCGGGCGGCACGCCGGCAGCGCTCTTCCTCCGCCGCACCGCCAACACCCTGCTCGACGACCTCGTCCTCGATAGCCCCGTCTACTGCCTGTACGGCCGTGACACCCTCTCCTACCTCCGGCTCACCGGCTCAACCCTGAATTGGCGCGGCATGAACGTCTGGCTCGGCAGCGGCTCACACAACCTGCTCTTCACCGGCAACACGCTTCACCTCCTCGGCGACCCCGTATCCAACGGTTGGGCCGCGCTGTCCAACCCCAACCCCGGTTTCTTCTTCACCGTATTTCACGGCAAACGTTACGCCCGCGACCTCCTCTGGTCGGGCAACCGGAGCACCCGCGAAGAGCCCCACACGTTCACCGTGCCGGAATACGCCGGCTTCTCCGGCGACGGCAGCATCGGCGGCTACCGCGGCCCCGTCACCGGCGTCGCCGGCACCACCGTCACACTGGCCGGCACCATCGGCACCTACACGCCCCCGACCGGCTCCCCCCCCGACTGGGCCGGCGCCATCCTGCAGATCCTCGACGGACGCGGCGCGGGCCAGTGGCGCCACGTCACCTCCGCGCTTCCGGACACCGCCACCATCACGATCGATCGACCCTGGGCTGTCGCCCCCGACTCCACCTCCACCGTGGCGCTCTCCGACTTTCTCGGCCGCGTGCTCATGGTCGACAACGACTTCGCCGAGGAGCCGCTCAACTCCGACTACTACTTCTCCCTCGACAGCATCAAGGCCGGTAACCGCCTCGGCGTCGCCGGTGCGAAGTCCGCCCTCATCTCGTGGTCCGGTCGCCACTATCAGGGTACTCTGCCCGGCTGGCATCTGCAGGTCCTCGGCAACCGCGTCGAGCGCGGCCCCCTGTTCACCTTCAAATCCCAGGTCACCGCGCCCGCGATCGGCTACACCGGCACGATCGGCGCCGCCCACATCTTCCGCGGGAATACCAACTCCTCCGGCCAACCCGCAGATTTCCTTCTGCGCACCCTCGACGGCCCGTTCGCCGATGCGCTCGTGGAGCACAACCAGTTCACCTCCATCGTGCTCGAGGGCCGGCAAAGCAGTAACCAACCCTTCGCCGTCTCCGGAGTTCTGCTGCGCGCCAACACCCTCCCAGCATCGGCCACCGCCAGCCCGATCAACCCCGGCAAGACCAACACCCCCTTCAATCCCACGGGCAACATCCCGGGGGTGACCGTCGCCCCTTAGCCTTTCGCCACCATCTCCGGCCCCTGCTCCGATCGTTCTCGTTCTCCGCCTCGTTCTCTCCTCCGCCTTCCGCCCTCCGGCCCCAGGCCTCCGCTCCGCCTCCGCAGCCATGCGCCTGCTCGCTCGCTTCATCGCCCTGGCCTTCGCCCTGGCCACCGCCACTGCCCTCCAGGCCACCGTCGATTTCGACGCCGACGGCGTGTCCGACATCTGGAGCGAAACCTATCCTACCGCCGGCGCCGCCACCGCCGACCCCGACGGCGACGGCTTCACCAATCGCCAGGAGTCCCTCGCCGGCACCGACCCGCTCGACGCCGCCAGCCGGCTCGTCGCGTCCGCCCCCGAAACCGACGCCTCCGGCAACACCCGCCTGCGCTGGTCCGGTGTCGCTGGCAAACGCTACCGCATCGACTCCAGCACCGACCTCGCAAACTGGACGCTCGGCGCCGAGCTGCTCACCGCCGCCCAGAGCCCTCGGCTGGTCCGCGCCGCCGGCGCCACCCCGCGACCGCGGCAGTTCTGGCGCGTGACCGCCCTCGACGCCGACACCGACTCCGACGGCGTCGACGACTGGGAGGAAGCCCGCCTCGGCTCCGACCCCTCCGTGCCCGCGATACCACTTCAGAGCCACTTCGTGCCCTTTGGCATCTGTTTCGGCGGCAACCTCACCGCGGCCCAGCAGATCGCCCGTTGCCAGTCCCGCGGCTTCACGGGGATGGCTGTCATCGCCGACAACCCGAACACCCTCGCCGACTTCGCCGACCACAGCGAGGTCGCCTCCGGCCACTTCCGCATCCATGCCGGTTTCCGCTGGGTGAACTTCGACACACCGATCTCCGGCGGCACCCTCGCGACCCTCGAAGCACAGCTCACCCAACTCGCACGGCTCCGCGCCGCCCTCTGGCTCGCCGTCGACTCCGGCAACCGCTGGGAAGCCACCCTCGCCACCGGTGCGGCCACGATCCGCGCCGTCCACGACCGCTGCCTCGCCCACGGCGTGCCACTCGTCCTCTACCCGCACGGAGGCGCGTTGCTCGACGATGCCGAAGCCGCTCTCGCCATGCGCGACCGCGTCGGCCGCCCCGCGATCAAGATCACCCTCCACCTTTGCCACGAGATCATGGCCCGCAACGGCGCGCGCATCGCCGCCGTCGTCGCCGCGGTGAAGGACGACATCGCGTTGGCCTCCGTCAGCGGGTCCACCATCGCGGTCAACGAGAACGACAACTGGGCCAGCCAAATCAAACCGCTCGATCTCGGCGACTACGACATCCGCCCGTATCTCCAGGCTCTCACCGATACCGGCTACACCGGCCCGATGACCCTCATGACCTACAACCTCGGCGACCCCGGTGCCACGCCCGCCGCGACCGACCACCTCACCCGCTCAATGCAGAAGTGGCGCACCCTCGTCGCCCCCACCGCCCATCGCCCCTGATCATTCGCCCGCTCCGATCCTACTCCTGCTCCATCACCAATCTCCCCATGCGCCCCTCGCTGCTCCTCGCCGCCGTCCTGCTCGCCCCGTTCCCGAGCCCCGCGGCCACACCCGCCTTCGTTCCTGCACTCTTCATCGATGCGGGCGATCTGCATGCCTCGACGAAGGGCGACATCTACCTGCGCTGGCCGGGCGATCCGCTGCGGCACTACCGCGTCGAGAGCTCCACCGATCTGACCAACTGGACCAACCACACCGAGATCGTCTGCCTCGACGCCAACTGCGACCCGCTCGTGAAACGCCACTACGTGCCGCCATCGAACAACCCGACCAAGCCCGATCCCGAGGTCCGCAAGTTCTGGCGCGTCGCCCCGTTCGACGTCGACTCCGACGGCGACGGCCTCACCGACCACGACGAGGCATTGGCCGGCACCGACCCGTTCGCCGGCACGCGGATTCCGCTGCGTTGCCATTTCGTGCCCTTCGGCCTCTGCCTCAGCAACTCGAGTTTCGGCTTCTCCACCGCCGTGCAGATTTCCATGTGCCAAGACGCCGGTTACACCGGCTACGGCCTCGCCTCCTTCGGATCGGAAGCAGCCCTCAAGGCCTTCGCGGACCACCCGGAGGTCGCCTCCGGCCGCTTCCGCATCTACAGCGCGCTCTGGTGGACCAGCGTCACCGACACCTTCGACTGGGCGGCGATCGACAAGCGCCTCGCCCAGGCCGCCCGCATGGACATGGCGATCTGGATGGTCGTCGCCGGCACCAGGACCGCCGCCAACGTCGAGATTGCCTACGCGAACATCAAGACCACCGCGCAGCACTGCGCCGCCGAAGGCGCCGAGCTCGTGCTCTACCCGCACCAGGGCACGACCTTCGTCACCGCCGAGGAATCGCTCGCGCTCCTGCTCCGCCTCCGCGCCGATCCCGACCTCACCGCCGCCGAGAAGGCCTGCGTGAGCATCTCCGTCCACCTCTGCCACGAACTCAAGGCGCGCAACGGCGCCCGTATCGCCGAAGTGGTGGCAGCGGTGGCGCCCTACTGCACCCTCGCCTCGATCAGCGGCGCCGAGGCCGACACCGTAAACCGCGCCGGCTGGGATTCCGGCATCGAGCCCCTCAACCAGGGCACCTACGACGTACGCCCCTTCCTCCAGGCCCTCGCCGACGCCGGCTACACCGGCCCGATGGAGTACCACACGTACAATCTCCCCGATCCCCGCATCGTCGACCACCTCAGGCACTCGCTGATCCGCTGGGATCAGCTCGTCGAGACGCCGGCGCCCTGAACGGAAACAACCCCCGCAGGACCCAGCCAGCGCGAATCCATCTCCGCCTCAGCTGCACAACGCAGTCCTTCAGCCCGTTCGCCTCCCGGTGCGAACGATCCCAAACTCAGAGCCGATGCCACCTCACGCGGAGCCGCGGAGGACGCGGAACCGAAGAAGCGAATGAACTAGCGCCTAATCGACCGTATTGAGTGCAACGCGGCCCACCGTCGAAATCCAACACTCCCGGCACCCGACAAACAAAACGCGCCACGACCTTGGGGCCGTGGCGCGTCGGAAAGGAAACGGAGACCTACCGTTCAGCTCTTCTGCTTCGCGGTGTAGAGCGCGACGAGCGCGGCGCCGATGGCCTGCGAGAGTTCGCCGAGCGAGGCGGCCACAAACTTCATCGAGGCGCGCTGCGCCGGGAAGAGGTACGGCAGCGCGCTTTCAGTGAGGATACGCAGGTAACGTTCGCGGAACTCCGGCGTGGTCGACTCCGGATCCATCAGACCGCCGCCGATCACGACATACTTGGTGTCGAGGGCCATCGTGAGGTTGGCCACGTGCAAGCCCATCGCCTTGGCCTGGAAGTCGAAGATCTCGAGCGCGAGCGCATCGCCCTTCTGGGCGAGGCCGCGCAGGGAGAGCACCTTCTCCTTCGGGGTGCCGGTCGCGGTGGCGAGCGGGTGCTGCGGGTACTTCTTGAGCGTGTCCTCGAGCAGGTGCGGCAGACCGGAAATCGTCGTGTACGCCTCCACACAGCCCCACGTGCGGCCACAGCCACACGGATACGCACGCACGCCACCGAGCAGATGCAGCGGCGCGGGCATGTGGGCGCCCTCCATGCCGGCGAGCGTGTCGCCGTCGAGCGGCAGACCGTCGGGGCCGATGTAGGCGCAGCCGAGACCCGAGCCGGGGGCGAGCATGAGCACGGAGGCCTTCTCGTTGCCCCGCACGCGTTGGGCCTCGCCCACCCCGCCGAGGTTGCCGTCGTTGCCGACAGTGAGCGGAACCGGGCGACCGGCCGCGCCCTCGAGGGCCTTGGCGTAGTCGCTGTAGAAATCCCAGCCGATGAAGCTCTCCGGCAGGTTGGCCGAGCGATCGAGCACACCATAGCTCTGATACGGCCCGGGCAGGGCCAGACCCACGGCGCGCACGTCGGACCACATCAGGCCGTTCTCGGCGAGAAAGCCGGAAACGCCCTCGACCCAACCGGCAATCACCGCGGCGGTACCGAGCTGGGAGTTGGTCGAGCTTTGGCGGAGCTTCTGCGAGATGGCCGAGCCGTCGGCCCAAACGCCGCAGGTCTTCGAGGTGGTGGCGCCGCTGTCGGTGCCGATGTACACGCCTTGGGATTTCACGAGAATATTGCTTGGTCGGAGGATTCGGGGGGATGCCCAAGTCTCCGGCGAAATCGCCGCCGGCAGCCTTGGGCGCAGGGGATTTCTGGGCCCGGCTTCCGCAGGTCAAACCATTTGCCCAGCCAAGCCACCCTGCCGTTCGAATCGCACGGTGGACCGATGCATCGGGTTTCGACAGCGCAACGCCCCACACTACGCTGCGGCTCCATGCACCCACCGCAGCCGGCCCGCCCCTCTCCCGAAACATCCGACGCCTCCCACACGGAACTGACAGCCGAACTCGCCGCCCTGCTCGCCGACGAACGCGACTGGCTGGTCAACCTCGCCAACACCGCCGCGTTGCTGATGACGCGCCTACCCGACCTCAACTGGGCCGGCTTCTATCTCTGGCGCGACGACCAGCTCGTGCTCGGCCCCTTCCAAGGCAAGCCCGCCTGCACCCGAATCGCCCGCGGGCGAGGCGTTTGCGGTGCCGCCGCCGCCCGCCGCGAGACCATCGTCGTGCCCGACGTCCATGACTTTCCCGGACACATCGCCTGCGACTCCGCCTCGCGCAGCGAAATCGTCGTCCCGCTGAGCCTGGCCGGCCTTCAACTCGGCGTGCTCGACCTCGACTCCCCCACTCCCGGCCGGTTCGACCTCCGCGACCGCGCCGATCTCGAGCGCGTCGCCGCCACCCTCGCGGCCGCCTGCGATTGGCCCCGATGGATCGGCGACCCGCCCGCCTGATAGGGACCACCCCATCCCAATAACCCGGACGACGCCGATTTCCATGAAAGCGCCTCAACCAGGCCCATGGAATCGGCGCTCCAACTCCCCCTGAGTCGCGATGAGGTTTTCCCTGATTTCAAGGATCGGGTTTTCGGGCATAGGGTTGTAAAAAAAACGTCAAGCACGACGGAAGAATGGTTCTCCAATTGCTCCGTTTCGCAGGCGGGATTCTGCAGGACTCAGCCGCCCGTTTCCTTGATTTCACTTTTTCCATGAACCCGTCCACTTCCAGCCCGAGCCTTCACCACGGGGCCACGTCGACCACCGCGGCCGACGTGTGGGCCCTGGCAGAGCCGATGGTTCCGGCCCGCCTTTCGTGGTATGGGCTCCGGGCCCGAAACAAGCGCGAACGTGCGGCCACCCGCCAGCTCAACGAACGCACCGACATCGAAACCTTCGCCCCAAGGTGCCGGATCCGCCGGGCCCACCACAGCGGAGCTCGTGTCATCACCACCGAAACACTCTTCCCGGGCTGCCTCTCTGCCCGTGCCACCCTGGCCGACGATTTCCGCTTCGGCGCCAGTAACCCCGACAGCCACGGGCCGCTTCGCTTCGACGACCATACCCCCGTGGTTCCGCCCCCCGCCAGGGCCACCGCCGAGGGCGGTGGCTTGTCCGCACCGCTTCCCTCCCCGCACAGCGCCCACTCTCCGTCCGTCTCAACATGATCACCACGGTCACCGGCAAACACCAGATCACGATCCCCGCGAAGCTGGCCTCCGCGATGGGCATCGTGCCCGGCAGCCGCCTCGAATGGCAGCCCACCCAGCAGCCCTCCGTCATCCGCGTCCGCGTCCTGCCCGACCGCAAAGCCATCGCCGCCGGCCTGCTCGGCGCCGGCCGCCCGTATATCGGCCACGCCAAAGTCCCGGAATCCACCGAACTCGAGGCATGATCACGCACGTCTTCGACACCTCCGCCCTGCTCGCCCATTTCTTCCACGAACCGGGAGCGGAACAGGTCCATGCGCTGCTCGCCGACAACTCCGCCGAGATCGGCCTGCCCGCCCTCGCGCTGCTCGACCTCAAGGCCCGCCTCACCAGCACCGTCGGCGACGCCCAAGAAGCCGCCCGCGCGTTCCACCTCTACGCCGACGAGCTCGTCACCATCCTGCCCGTCACCCGCGAGATCGTCGCCAAGGCCGAAGCCATGCTGGGCCAACCCGACAACCCTCTGTCCCTGCTCGAGGCCATCGTGGCCGCCACCGCCCAGCAGGAAGGTGCCCTGCTCGTGCACCGTTCCCGCAACCTCGCCTCCCTGCACCGCCACCACCTGCGCCAGATCGTGCTCCCTCTCGACTCCTGAACCTCCGCGCCACCATGAGCCTCCCCCGCCTCCCCCTCCTCGCCGGTCTCGCCCTCCTCGTCGGCACCCTGGCGCTCGCCGGCCACCCGCTGGGCGCCCAGGTCCAACCGAAGCCGCCGCACGGCACCGACCCGGCCTACAAGCTCCTCGTCGGCGACCAGATCGCCGTCAGCGTCTACGGCGAACCCGACCTCTCCCTCTCCCAGAAAATCGACTCCGATGGCAGGATACGCCTGGCCCTCGTCGGCGACATCACCCTGACCGGAAAGACCGTGCGCGAGGCCGAGCACCAGATCGAGGCCCTCTACGTCGACCGACGCATCCTCCGCCAACCGATGGTCAGCGTCGACGTCCAGATCTACTCCGTACGCGACCTCTCGATCCTCGGCGCCGTGCGCTCCCCCGGCAAGATGCCCTTCCCCCCCGAGAAGACCACGCTCGACATCACCGACGTCATCACCCGCGCCGGCGGCTTCCTGCCCACCGCCAAATCCGACGCCGTGAAGATCACCCGCGTCGACACCGACGGCCGCGAGACCACCGTCGAGCTCAACGTCGAGGCGATGCTCACCCGTCGCGGCGCCGGTCCCAACACCCCGAAGGAATTCCCGATCCACCCCGGCGACCGTATCTGGATTCCCGAACGCCTGTTCTAGTGTCCCAAGCGCGGTCGCCCTGTCCGGTCCGTCCGCCAACTCGCACCACCCAAGCATTCCCACCGTGTCCTCCGCCCAATCCTCCACCCGCCGCCCCGCCAAGGGCGCCCCGCCCTCGCCCGCCGGGCTCTCCGTGCATCCGCGCGATCTCTGGCGCATGTTCCTCGAACGCTGGTGGATCGGCGCCCTCGTCGCCGTGCCCGCCATCGTCGGGTTCGTCCTGCTCCAACCCACGCCGGAGATCGTCTACCAGACCGAGGCCTCGCTGCTGTTCGAGACCCGCCAGAACAAGGTGCTCCCCGTCCAGGCCGTCGTCGACACCTCCGTCACCCGCGACGTCGAACTCAACGTCCATCTCGAACAGATACGCAGCCAGACCTTCTTCGAGGCCCTCCAGGCCTCGTTCGGCCCCGACGAAGTCGAAAAGATCCAACGCCCCTACCGCGACCCCGAGCGGCCCGCCGCCCCGCCCCCCGCCATCGCCTCCATCCTCGTGCCCCGCGTCAAGGTCTACGCCCGCAAGGGCACCACGATCATGGGCATCGTCGTCACCCATCGCGACCCCGAGGCCGCCGCCCTCATCGCCAACCGCTACGCCCGCAAATACATCGACTTCAACATCGACCTGGCGATGACCGGCACCAACTCCGCCATCGTCTTCCTGCGCAACCAGGCCGAGGATACGCGGAACGAGGTCGAGGAGGCCGAGCGCAACCTCCAGCAGTACCGCGCCCGCTACAACATGGCCTCCCTCGGCGAGAACCAGAACGTCGTGCTCAAGAAGGTCGCCTCCCTCGGCGAGTCCCTCGTCCAGGCCCAGGTCAACCTCGTCAACCTCCAGGCCCAGCTCGGCAAGGTCGACACCTACCTCGGGGCGGGCCGCAACCTCCAGGAGGTGAACTTCATCAACAGCTTCGGCAGCATCGCCGCCACCCGCGCCCAGATCGAGGAACTCGAGGCCGCCCGCCGCATGATGGAGGAACGCTACCTCGAGGAGCACCCGCGCATGAAGGACAACACCCTCGCGCTCGCCACCGCCCGCCGCAAACTCGCCGCCGACCTCGAGCTCGCCGTCGCCGAACTGCGCAGCCGCACCGCCTTCGCCGAGGAATACGTCGCCAAGCTCAAGACCGAACTCGCCGCCGCCGAGGCCGACGCCCGCAAGCTCGACCAGATCTCCGTCGACTACAAATTCCTCGAGGAGCACGCCCGCACCAAGCAGGACACCTACCGCGCCATCATGAACCGGCTCAACGACGCCAACATCTCGGCGCAGATGGAGAACACCAACATCAAGGTCTTCGACCGGGCCTACATCCCCAGCACCCCGATCAACCGCTCCAAGAGCCAGATCGCCGCCAAGGCCGCCGCCCTCGGCCTCTTCCTCCTCCTCGGCCTCCCGATCGGTATCGGACTTCTCGACACCCGGATCAAGTCCGCCCTCGACGTCGAGGACAAGCTCGGCACCCCGCTGCTGGCCGGCGTGCGCCTCTTCCGCAACATCCCCGCCCACCAGCACGCCACCGTCTTCCGCGACGCCGTCGACGACTCGCTCACCGAGGTCTACCGCGGCCTCTACAGCGAGATCGAACTGCGCAGCCCCGTTCCCAGCCCGAAGATCCTGCTCGTCAGCAGCTCCATCCCCGGCGAGGGCAAGAGCGTCACCTCCTCCAATCTCGCCGCGGTCTTCGCCGCCCACGGGCGCCGCACGCTGATCGTCGACTGCGATTTCCGCCGCCCCTCGCTGCACCGGCTCTTCGCGCTGCCCAACGACCGCGGCATCCTGCGCTGGGCCCAGACCCACACCCTGCCCGACCTCGCCGCCGCCGACGAGGAGGACCTCGGCATCCGCCTGCTCTCGCCCAACCTGCACCTGCTCACCGCCGGCGGCGCCGTGAAGAAGCCCACCGAGATCATCGAACGCCTCGCCGCCTCGCCCTTCATGGACCGCCTCAAGCGCTCGTTCGACATCGTCATCATCGACACGCCGCCCTCCTCCGTCTTCCCCGATGCGCTCCTTCTCGCCCGCCACGCCGCCGAGGTCGTCTATGTGACGAAGTTCGCCACCGTCCGCCGCAGCATCGTCAAAAAGACACTCGCCAAATTCGAGGCCACCGGCGCCGCCGTGCTCGGCGTCGTCCTCAACCAACTCCCCCGGTCCCGCGTGCTCAGTTACGACTACGACGGCTACGGCGCCTACGGGAAGGACTACTACAAGGCCTACGGCGAGCAGGAGACCAAGGCCTGAGCCCGCACCGTTGGCAGTTGGAACCCGGAAGCTCCTCGCAACCCCCACCTCGTCCCATGACCTCCGCCGGCAGCACCTTCTCCCGCCTCCGCTCCCGCCCCGACCTGCTCGCCGTCGCCGCGGGCCTGGGTTCGCTCTGGCTCGTGGTCTGGGCCCAGCAAAGCCTCGAGTGGCGCGTGAATCCGCTCTATAGCTACGGCTGGGCCATCCCCGCCCTGGCCGGCTACCTGCTCTTCGAGCGGCTGCGCGACGCCGCCGCCCCGCTCGGGCGGGCCGTACCCTGGATCGCCGCCGCGGTGCCCGCGCTCGCCGCCCTGTTTCTGATTCCGCTGCGCGTGATCCACGAGGCCAACCCCGACTGGGTGCGGATCAACTGGATGATGGCCGCCGCCGCCATCGCCTGCACCGGCGCCGTGCTCGCCGCCTGGGGCGGCTGGCGCTGGGCGTGGCATTTCGCCTTCCCGCTCGCCTTCACCCTCACCGCGCTGCCCTGGCCGGTGTGGGCCGAGGAGGCCTTCACCCAGGGCCTCATGCACCTCAACACCCAGTTCAGCGCCGAGGGGCTTTCGCTCTGCGGCATCCCCGCGATCGCCCAGGGCAACACCATCGCGATCGGGCGCACGCTCGTCGACGTCGAGGAGGCCTGCAGCGGTATCCGCTCCCTCCAGACCGCGTTCATGATGTCGCTCTTCCTCGGCGAGTTCTACCGCCTGCGCACCCTGCGCCGCATCCTGCTGGTCGGCTCCAGCTTCGTCGTCGCCTTCCTCCTGAACATGGCGCGCACGATCACCCTGACCTACGTCGCCGGCGACCAGGGCCCCGCGGCGCTCGAGAGTTGGCACGACCCGATGGGCAACTTCGTGATGATCGGCTGCATCGCCGGGCTCTGGGGCCTGGCCGCGCTGGTCGCCCGCGGCAACCGCCCCCGCGCCCTCGCCGGCGGCCCCGGCGCCTCGCTGCTCGCCACCCCCCGCCTCGCCATCGCCCCCTTCGCCCTCCTGCTCGCCGGCCTGCTCGGCGGCGAGCTCGCCACCCGCGCCTGGTACGGCCACCACGAGGCCAAGCTCCCGCCGCCCCTGCGCTGGCACATCGCCTGGCCGCGCGCCACCCCCGACTTCCGCGCCACCGAGTTCGACGAGCGCACCGTCAAGCTGCTCAAATTCACCGCCGGCGAACGCGGCGCCTGGACCGATCCCGACGGCGTGCGCTGGCAGTCGTTCTTCCTGCGCTGGGACCCGGGCCGCGTCTCCAAATTCCTCGCCGGTTCCCACTACCCCACCGTCTGCTTCCCCGCCGCCGGCCTCAATCTGGTCGAAAACCGCGGCATCGTCCCCCTGCGTATCGGCGAACTCACCATCCCGTTCCGCACCTACATCTTCGAACGCGCCGGCACCCGCTTCTACGTCTTCCACGGCCTCGTCGAGGAGCGCCCCTCGGCCAGCGGCGAACAGCTCGACTACCGCCAGGTCGCAGCCGACGAACGCCTCGCCTCCGTGCTGGCCGGCAACCGCAACCTCGGCCAACGCGTGCTCGGCATCACCCTCACCGGCGTCCTCGACTACGACGACGCCCTCGCCGCCCTGCATCGCCGCCTGCCCCAACTCGTCAGCTTCGAAAGCGCCCAACCATGAAAACCCAACCGTCGTCAGTCCTGACCGCGGCCGCGCTCCTCACCGCGACCCTCGCCCTCGCCGCCAACGCCTCCGCCTTCACCGAAGTCGCCCGCGGCGCGCTCACCCTCACCACCACCGGCCGCGTCGCCTACGACTCCAACGTCGTCGGCAACGCCACCGAGCAGGAGGATCTCGTCTTCACGGTGGCCCCTACTCTCAACTACAGTCGCGCCGCCGGCCTCGGCACGATCGAGGCCTCGCTGGGCGTCTCCATCAACCGCTACGCCGACCTCACCGCCTTCGACTCCGAGGACATCCTCGCCGCCGTGCACGTCGGCCTCCCCACCCCCGAGGGCGCGCGCCAGCAGGGCTCGTTCGACGCCGGCTACTCCGACCGCTCCGACATCGACGAGACCGTCGGCGCCCGCATCCGGGCCAAGACCTGGAGCACCTCCTTCACCGGTTCCTACCGCGCCGGGCCCCGCACCGACCTGCGCCTCGGCGCCTCCTTCTCCGACACCACCCGCGACATCTTCTCCGACCAGACCCAGTGGACCGCCGGAGTCGGCCTCGACTACAACGACTTCCTCGGCGGCTTCGGCCTGTCGGGAGACTATCGTTACACCGACACCGAAAGCTCGTCGTTCCTCACGGTCGGCGCCCTCGACCAGTCCTCGCACCACCTCGCCGGTGGAGTCTTCTACAAGTTCATCAGCGGCCTGCGCGCCTCGCTCGACGCCGGCTACCGCTGGACCGACCGCGCCGCCTCCGAGACCGCTTCGGGCGAGACCTCCGACAACAGCTTCACCTTCGGCCTCCGCCTCGACGGCCCCTTCCTGCCCCCCTCCCGCTTTCCCAAGCTCAAGAGCACCTTCTCGCTCGGTCTCGAACAGGGCCAAACCCTCGGCCTCAACGACACCGGTTCGACCACCCTCGTCGGCGGCCTCTCGCTCGCGTGGCAGGCCCGCGAACGCACCGCGCTCTCCTTCAACGCCTCGCGCAAACAGGGGCTGAGCAGCACGAACCTCTCGACCGTCACCAACATGCTCCAACTCGGGGTCGAGCAGGCGGTCGGCGCCCGCGGCTCGTTGTCCGCTTCCCTCGGCCAGGAATGGAGCTCCTTCCCGGGCACGGGCCGCGACGACCGCCGCACCCGCGGCTCGGCCGGCTTCAACTACAGCTTCAACCGCAACTGGCAGGCCGGCACCTCGTACACCGCCACGCTTTCCCGCTCGTCGCACGCGTTGCACGACTACGACCGCCACCTCGTGAGCGGCTTCCTCTCCTGCACGTTCTGACCCGCCGACGCCTCCTCCTGCGCCGCTCCCCTCGTCCCCCGTCGCCCATGTCCCCGCTCACCACCGCCGAACGCCTCGCCCTCGCCGCCCTCGCGGCGGCCTGGGTGGTGCCCGCGTGGTGGCTCGGCGCGGCGACCGTATCCGCACAATGGACCGCCGCCGGGCTCGGAGCGTTCGCCCTCGCCGCGGCCGTCTTGGCCCGTCGGTCCGCCCCCGAGGGGCGCCACCTGCCGCCGGCCCTGCACCGCCCGATGGCCACGTTCGCGATTCTGGCCTTCCTCGGCCTCCTGCTCTGCCAGGCGCTCAACCCCGACCGGGTGCTCGTGCCCGGCAGACCCGTCGGCGAGCTCCAACCCATCGCCCACCTCGCCTGGCTGCCGGCCGGCATCGCCGGGCCGTTCGACCAGCTGCCGCGCGACCACCTGTACTACGCCAACGCCTGGCGCCATCTGCTCGTCGCCGCCGCCACCCTGGCCCCCCTCGCGGCGCTGGCCGCCCTGCCCCGGCGCGCCGCGATCGTGCGCGCCGTCCTCGCCATCCTTTTCCTCCACGGGGTCGCCTTCTCGGCCTTCGCCTTCGCCCACAATCTCTCCGGCTCGAAGGCGGTGCTCTGGCTCGTCACCGACGCCAACTTCCACCTCGGCGCCCCCCAGTTTCTCGGCAAGAACCAGCAGGCCGCCTACCAGGTCCTGCTGCTCGCCGCCGCCCTCGGCGCCTGGTTCGCCCCCGCTGCGTTTCGTCCGTGGAACACCGCGCGCCGACGCGACCTTTGGCTCGGGCTCGGCACCCTCGTCGTCCTTCTCGGCACCGCCACCACCCGCTCCCGCGCCGGTCTCGCCGCCACCGCCTGCCTGCTGGTCGTCGTCGCGTTCACCCAGCTCTGGCCCCGGCGCCACCTGCTCTTCGCCAACCGCCGGCTGCTGCGCGGTTGCGCCGTCGCCTCCGTCGCCGCCCTCGCCCTGCTTGCCCTGCTGCCGCCGGTCCGCACGACCCTTGGCCGCGTCGGAGAGCTCGCCCACGCCCCCGCCGACCTGCTCTTCGGCGGTTCCCACCGCCGCATCCTCCACGCGATCGCCTGGCAAATGACGCTCGACCGCCCCTGGTTCGGCCACGGCGCCGGCTGCTACCTGCT
Source organism: Verrucomicrobiota bacterium (assembly GCA_023443455.1). Taxonomy (GTDB): domain Bacteria; phylum Verrucomicrobiota; class Verrucomicrobiia; order Opitutales; family Opitutaceae; genus CAJCBL01. Next base: position 21,621 of record JAEZUE010000067.1, on the reverse strand, counting down.
GCTCTTCACCGGGTACCACCCGCAGGTGCCCGCCTACATGGAGGCCATCCGGCGCCACAACCCCGACACACATCGCATCGCCGTCACCCACGCCGACGGCGACTGGGTCGAGTTCACCGCGGAATACGGGCTGGTGGGCACCGCGCTGCTGGCCACCCCGTGGCTTGCCTGGCTGGGGGCGCTGCGGCGCCTTCGTCCGCTCGCCGCGGCCGTGCCGCCCCTCGCCGCGGGTCCCGCCCTGGTCCTGCTCCACGGCTGGGTCGACTTCGTGCTGCGCAATCCCGCCATTCTCGGCCTGGCCGCGGCACTCGCCGTGCTCTCCATCCGCCTCGCCCGCCTTTCCGTCCCCTCCCGCTCCCTCTCCGCATGAGTTCCCACGCCCAACCGCCGCTCTCCGAAGTCGAGATCGTCATCAAGCCCAGCACCGCCTGGTTCACCGTCGACTGGCGCGGCCTGCTCGCCTACCGCGATCTGATCCGCCAGCTCGTGCTCCGCGACTTCACCGCGAAATACAAGCAGACGATCCTCGGCCCGGCGTGGTTCTTCATCAACCCGCTGATCACCACGGCGATGTTCACCCTTGTCTTCAACAAGGTCATCGGCGTGCCCACCGACGGTGTGCCGCCGATGCTCTTCTACCTCTGCGGCATGCTCGGGTGGACGTATTTCGCCACCGTGCTGACCGCCACCGGCAACAGCCTCGCCGGCTCCGCCTCCCTGTTCTCGAAGGTCTACTTCCCCCGCCTGATCCCGCCCCTGGCCCTCGCGCTCTCGAGCCTGCTGGTGCTGGCCATCCAGCTCGCGACCTTCCTTTTCTTCTACGTGCGCGAACACTGCTTCGTCGCCGATGCGACGATCGCCGCACCCAGCCTCGCCTGGCTCGCCTTCCCGGGCCTCGTGCTCCACATGGGCCTGCTCTCCCTCGGCACCGGCCTCATCCTCTCCACCCTCACCGCGAAGTACCGCGACCTCCAGCATATCCAGGGATTCATCATCCAGCTCTGGATGTACGCCACGCCCATCATCTATCCGCTCTCGCGGGTGCCCGAGAAGTGGCAGTGGGTCGCCCACCTCAACCCGATGACCGCCATCGTCGAGTGCACCCGGAAACTCTTCCTCGGCGTCGGCACCGTCGACTCCACCCAATACGCGCAATCGGCCGCCCTCTCCGTCGTGGTCTTCCTCGTCGGCATCTTCGCCTACCAGCGCGCCGCCCGCACCTTCGTCGACACCGTCTGAGCATCCACCGACAACTGACCACCGTCCACCGGTCACCGACCTCCCCCATGTCCCGTCCCATCATCGAAATCAACGGCGTCTCCAAAAAATACCGTCTCGGCCAGATCGGGATGACATCGCTGCGCGACGATCTCGAGCGCCTGACCGGCTGGTTCCGCGCGCGCAACGCCAACGCCGCGCCGCCCCCGGAGGACCAGCGCGACTTCTGGGCCCTGCGCGACGTCTCCTTCTCCGTCGAACCCGGCGAGGTGCTCGGCGTGATCGGCCGCAACGGCGCGGGCAAGAGCACCCTGCTCAAGATCCTCTCCCGCATCACCGAACCCACCACCGGCGAGATCCGCCTGCGCGGCCGCATCGGCAGCCTGCTCGAGGTGGGCACCGGCTTCCATCCCGAGCTCTCCGGCCGCGACAACATCTTCCTCAACGGCGCCATCCTCGGCATGACCCGCACCGAGATCGCCCGGAAGTTCGACGAGATCGTCGAGTTCTCCGAGGTCGGCAAGTTCATCGACACCCCGGTCAAGCGGTATTCGAGCGGCATGTACGTGCGCCTCGCCTTCGCCATCGCCGCCCACCTCGAGCCCGAGATCCTCATCGTCGACGAGGTGCTCGCCGTCGGCGACGCCCAGTTCCAGCGCAAATGCATCGGCCGCATGCAGGAGATCTCCCACGGCCACGGCCGCACCATCCTCTTCGTCAGCCACTCGATGCCCACCATCCGCCGGCTCTGCCGCAAGTGCGCCGTGCTCGAGGGCGGCAAGCTCCTCGGCGTCTTCCCGGTCGACGAGGCCATCGAGCTCTACAACCGCCACATCGGACCCTCCGGCCTCGACATCGACGTGTCGCAGCGCCAACGCGACTGGGGCGCCGAGGGCCGGCAGGCCCGCATCCAGCGCGTCAGGGTCGTCTCGCCCCACGGCCTGCGCTTCAACGAGGCCTTCGACGTCGAGATCGAGGTCGAGTCCGCCGAACGCATCGACGACGCCATGCTCGGCTTCGCCTTCAACACCGTCGAGGGCCAGCGCATCCTCACCCTCGACAGCGACGCCGAGGGCCGCACCTTCACCCTCCCCGCCGGACGCTCCACCGTGCAGCTGTCCCTGCCGCGCCTCCCCCTGCATCCAGGCCGCTACTACTGCAGCACCGCCATCGGCCGCGGAAAGCACTTCTTCGACATCATCGACGGCTACGCCCTCTGGGAGGTCCACACCGGCCGCAACGACTGGGAAAGCGACCGCAGCTTCGGCGGCTGCCGCCTCAACCCCGTCGTCGCCGTCACCCCCACGCCATGATCCCCCGTGGCGCTGCTCGCCAGAGCAGCGACCCGCCTCGCCCAGCGCCTTCCATGTCGTCCCGACGCACTCTTCTCGTGCTCACCCGCCACACCCCGCTCCCGTGGGAAGACGGCGCCGGCGCCTACCTGTTCGACATCCTGCGCTACCTGCACCGCCGCGGCTTCTCCGTCCACGTGGCCTGGCTCGCCCCCCACGACCACCTGCGTTGGCAGGGCGTCTGGACGCTCCCGGCCGACTTCGCTTCCGTCGTGCACCTGCACGCCCCCGGCGCCATCCGCCTCGGTCGCCGCCTCGTGTTCCCGGCGGTGTATTGGCAGCCGTTCAAGGCCCGCATGCTGAGTCGGGTCAAGGCCGCGCTCGCCAGCGTCGGCCTCCGTGTCGGCCGCGGCAGCCACCCACCTTCGGTTGGCACCAGCCCCGGCGAACCAGCCGACCCGGCACAGTCCAGCACCTGGATGGCGACGCCCTCACCCGCCGAGCACGCCTTCGCCGCGCGCCTCATCGCCCGCCTCCGGCCCTCGTCACTCGTCGCCAACTACGCGTGGATGACTCCGCTCTTCGGAGACTCCCCGGCCGGCCGGCTCCCCCGTCGCCTCTGCCTCCACCCCGATGTCGCCTGGAAACGCGCCGAACAACTCGCCCGCCTCTCCGGCTCGGAACCCGAGATCACCCGCAGCGGCGAGGCCGCTCTGCTGCGCCACGCCGCAACCATCGTCGGCATCTCCGCCCTCGACGTGGCCGAACTCCGCGCCCTCGCCCCCGCGGCCGACGTGCTGCTCGCCCCGAAGTCCGTCCTGCCCGACCCGGCCCCTCCGGCCCCGGGCGACTCGGCCCGGATCCTCTTCGTCGGCAGCGGCAACAGTTTCAACGCCGCCGGCCTGACCTGGTTTCTCGAGGACATTTGGCCGGCGATCCGCGCCGCGCTCCCGCACGCCGAACTCGATGTCTGCGGCTCGGTCGCCGCGGCCGTCGCCGCGCGCCCCCCGGGGGTGCGCTTCCACGGTGCCGTGCCCGATTTGTCTCCTTTCTATCGCGACACCGCGCTCGTGGTCGTGCCGCTGCCCCACGCCACCGGCCTCAACATCAAGCTGGTCGACGCCGCCGCCCGTGGCCGGGCCATCGTCACCACTCCGGCCACGCTCGCCGGAGCCCCCTTCCTGCGCGACGCCGTGGCCGCCGCCGACGATGCCCCCGGCTTCGCCGCCGCCACCATCGGCCTGCTCGGCGACCGGCCCGCCCGCCACCGGCTCGCCGCCCGCGCCCTCGCCGCCGTCGCCGAACACCTCTCGCCCGACGCCTGCTACGCACCGCTCGCCGCCGCCCTCGAGCAATGAACAACTCCGCTCCCGCCAACGCATCCGCCCCGGCGCGCACCGCCCTGCGCACCCCCGTGGTCCTCATCGTCTTCAACCGCCCCGATCTGGCCGGGCGGATCCTGGAACGCGTGCGGGCGGCCCGTCCGCCCAGGCTGCTCGTCGTCTGCGACGGGCCGCGCGCGAACCGGCCCGGCGACCACGCCCGGGTCGAGGCGGTACGCGCCCTGTTCGCGACCGCGATCGACTGGGACTGTGAAGTGATCCGCGAATACGCCGAAACCAACCTCGGCTGCATGGACCGTATCCACACCGGCCTCAACCGCGCCTTCGACCTCTTCCCCGAGGCCATCATCCTCGAGGACGACTGCCTGCCCGACCCGAGCTTCTTCCGTTTCTGCGACGAGATGCTCGAACGCTACCGCGACGAACCCCGCGTCATGAACATCGCCGGCACCAACCTCGTCGCCGGGCGCCACCGCCCCGCCGCCGACTACTGGTTCAGCCACCACCCCTGGACCTGGGGCTGGGCCAGCTGGCGCCGCGCGTGGCAACACAACGACTACGAGTTGAAGACCTGGCAGGACCGGCAGGCGGAGTTGCGGGCCTCGTTCGCCAGCCGCTGGGAGCGCCAGTACTGGCTCTCGACCTTCGCCCACGCCCGCCGCGATCTGCGCGCCGCCGACTCCTGGGACTTCCAGTGGAACTTCAGCTGCCGCACCCACGGCGGCCTGAGTGTCGTCCCTCGATACAACCTCGTCGAAAACCTCGGCTTCGGCACCGACTCCACCCACACCCGGGCCGACATGTCCCGGCTGGCCGTGCCCACCCGCCCGCTCTCCTTCCCGCTCGCGCACCCCGACACCATGGACGTCGACCGCTACGCCGACGATCTCCACACTCGCGTCTACGCCGGCGAGAGCACCGGACCGTTCGCCAACCTGCGCGCCCGCCTCCGACTCCTGGCCGACTCGTTCCGCCACGATTGACCGGCCCTCCCGATGAATGCCCTCCTCCGCCATCTGCTCCAACGACTGCGCTACCCGCAAGTCGTGATCGGCCCGCGCTGCTTTGTCCGCCGCGACAGCCGCCTCGCACCGGGCACCACGATCGGGGAGGCCTCGACCATCCTCGGCGCGCACCTGCTCGCGCGTGTCGCGATCGGCCGCCACAACCTGCTCCAAAACGGAGCCCTGCTTTCCGCCTGCTCCCTCGGCGACCATTGCACGGTCGAGACCGGGGCCCGCGTCACCGACTCCACCCTCGAGCGGAACATCGGTATCCAATCCGGCGCCACTATCGACCACGGCACGATCGGGGCCTGGTCCTATGTCGGCCGAGACACGATTCTCGACGACGTGCACATCGGCCGCTTCTGTTCCATCGGTCCGCGCACCCTGATCGGCGTCGGCGAACACCCCACCGACCTGATCTCCACCTCGCCGGCGTTCTACTCCGACCGCGGCCAATGCGGCCCGGGGTTCGCCACCACCACGACCTTCCCCGAGCGCCGGCCCATCCATATCGGCCACGACGTCTGGATCGGCGCCCACGTCTTCATCCGCGACGGCGTCACCATCGGCGACGGCGCGATCGTCGCCGCCGGCGCGGTCGTCGCGGCCGATGTGCCCGCCTACACGATCGTGGGCGGCATCCCGGCCCGGCCCATCCGCGCCCGCTTCGCCCCCGACATCGTCGCGAAACTGCACGCACTCGCCTGGTGGCACTGGCCGGAGCAACGCCTCGCCGCCGCCCGGCCCTTCATCGCCCAACCCGACCCGGAGATGCTCCTCGCCTGGGCCGCCGCGCACCCCTCGACGCCATGAGCGCACCCGCCGTCAGCGTCGCCCTGCCCGTCTTCAACGCCGAGCGCCATCTCGCCGCCGCCGTCTCCAGCATCCTTCGACAATCGTTCGCCGACTTCGAGCTCCTGGCCGTCGACGACGGATCGACCGACGGCTCCCGCCGGATCCTCGAACGTTTCGCCGCCTCCGATCCGCGCCTGCGCGTGATCTCGCGGCCCAACACCGGCATCGTCGGCGCCCTCAACGACGCCTGCCGCGCCGCCCGCGCCCCGCTCGTCGCCCGCATGGATGCCGACGACATCGCCTTCCCGGAGCGCCTCGCCCGGCAGGTCGCCCACCTTGCCGCCCACCCCGAGATCGTCGCCCTCGGCGCCGCCGTCATCTACCTCGACGCCGCCGGTCGCCCGGTCAAGCCCTGCCCCCGGTCGACCGACCACGAACAACTGGAACCGGCGCTGCTTGCCGGCGACGGCGGCGCGCTCATCCACCCGGTCGTGGTCTTTCGACGCGCCGCGCTCGAACAAGCCGGGCTCTACCGCCCGGAAACCCAATACGTCGAGGACCTCGACCTCTACCTGCGCCTCGCCCGCCTCGGCCGCCTCGCCAACCTCCCCGAGCCGCTGCTCTACTACCGCGTCCACGGCACGAGCATCAATTTCACCAGGAACGCCGGACGCCACGAGACGAAGCTCCGCGTGCTGGCCGACGCCCATCGCCAGCGCGGCCTGCCGTTCGCCCCCGAGCAGCTGCCCCCGCCCACGCAGAACTGGGCCGACCTCGCCGCCCACGACCGCGACTGGGCCGTCACCTCGATGCAATACGGCCAGCGTCGCGTCGCCGTGAGCCACGCCCTGCGCGCCTGCCGTCTGCAGCCCGGCAACCGCGCCGCCTGGCGCGTGCTCGCCTACGCCCTCCGCGCCCCCAAACCCTCGATACCGGCCGACCTCCCGCCGCCCGACTGGTTCCGCCACTCCCGCTAGCACCATCCCGTTCCGCCTTCTCCACCTTCCGAGTCCAGCCTTCCGAGTTCGAAGTTCAGTGTTCAAAGTTCAGTGTTCGAAGTTCGAGCGCCCCCGCTCTCCACACTCCGGTTTCCCACCATGCGCCTGCTCTACCTCGGCCAAGCTCCCGCCCAAGGCACCGGCTCCCCGGTGACCCTGCTCCGGCATCTGCGGCGTTTCGCCGCCGACGGCTGGCAGATCGGGCTGGTACCCAACTGGGGCGACGAGCTCGCCGAGGCCCGCCGCCACGGGTGGACCGCCCACCGCCTGCCGCACCGGCGCTGGTGGTGGCCCCCGTTCAACGCGGAAAACGAACTCTCCCGCCGCCTCACCACCACACTCTGGGCCCGCGAAGTCGACCGGTTGATACAGCCGCGCCCCGATGCCGTGCTCACCTATCTGGCCTGGCACTCCGACCTGTTCGCCGAAATCGCCTCCGCCTACGGCCGTCGCACCGGCGTGCCGGTCTCCTGCCTCGTGCACGACGACGCGGTCGACTTCGCGACCAACGCCGGTCGCCGGGCCCAGTTGCGCCGGCGTCAGACCCGCATCCTCCGGGGCAACCACCGCAACTGGTTCGTCTCCGCCGCCCAGGCCGCCGCCATGGCCCCGACCGGCGCCCACGCCGATGTGCTCCCGCCCATTCCGGAAGGCTTCGCCGGCCCCGCGCCGCAGTGGCATTCCGAATTCGGCGCGCGCCCCCGGGTCTGTTTCGCCGGTTATCTCTGGCCCGAGCAGGGCCGGCTCCTGCAACGGCTCGCCCCCGTGCTCGCCGCCGCCGGCGCGCGACTGGTCGTGCTCGGCCGCCGCACCGCCGAGGTCGAGGCGCTGCTCGCCGCCGACCTCGCCGACCACGTGCCGCCTTTCCCCGGCAACCACGAGGCCCTCGCGTATCTGTCCGCCAACGTCGCCGGCCTGGTCGTCTCCTACGCGGCCACCATCGGGGAGCTGCCCTGGTCGCGCACCAGCATGCCGAGCAAGCTGGTCGAGTTTTCGCACCTCGGCCTGCCGATCGCTCTCGTCGCCCCGCCCGGGACCGCCATCGCCGACTGGGCCCGGCAACGAGGGATCGGGTCCTGCTTCGCCCCGGCCGACCACGCCGGCCTCTCCGCCTGGGCGGCTGCGCTGCGGCACCGCGAGTCCTGGCTCCACCAATCGGACACGTGGCGCAACCTCGCCGCCACCGAATGGTCGCCCGCCGTCATCCATTCACGGCTCGCCCACTCGCTCCGGTCCGGCCCACCCGCTCCCGCTCCCATTCCCCTCGCCCCACCCTCCCGATGAAAACGCGCCGAATCATCGCCGTCGTCCACCGCGGGTACTCCTGGTACCTGCCGTACGTCCTCCGACAGGTCCGCGCCCACAATCCCCGCGCCGAGATCGTGCTCTTCGCCGACCGCGAGCGGCTGATCCTCCGCCCCTTCTGCCGCACCGTCCGCATCGACGACTATTTCGCCACCGCCCGCGAACTCGAACCGTTCTTCGAGAACCTGAGCCCGAACAGCGCCGCCTACGAACTCTTCTGCCTCCAGCGCTGGGCGATCCTGCTCGAATACGCCAAACGCCACGACGTGGCGGAGATCGTCCACCTCGACTCCGACGTCATGGTCTACTGCGACCTCTGGGAGACCATCGACCGCGCCTGGGCCGGATACGACTTTGTCGCCACCGGCTTCCAGGGCCCGCAGTCGCTGTTCATCCGCAACATCGCGGCATTGCAGGCCTTCTGGGACCATATCATCGACGCCTACCGCCACCAACTCGCGGACTTGCGCACCCGGCACGCGGGCTGGCTGGCCCAGGGGCTCGCAGGCGGGGTCAGCGACATGCACTTTCTCCACGAGTTCATCGCCGCCGGCTCGTTTCGTTTCGGCGACAACGCCGCACCGGTCGACGGCGCGCTCTTCGACGAATTCATCAACCAGGCCAACGGCTTTCCCCTGCGCGACGGCATCAAGCACGTCACGCTGGCCGGTGATCGCCCGATTGGAACTCGCGCCGACGATGGCGCCACCATCGCCTTCAACACCCTCCATTTCCAGGGCATGACGAAGAAGCACATCCCCGGATTCTCGGCGCCGCGCAGCCTCTCCCTTCCGCTCCTCGGCGTATGCAACAAGCTGCACAAACTCGGCCTGCTGTCGTGAGCCGCCACCCCCAATTTGCTGCTACTCCGGTGTCCACACCATGACTCCCCCCGCTCCCGCCCCCGTCCCGGTCATCCTCGTCGGCTGCGGCGCCGTCTCTCGGCTCTTCTACCAGCCCGCCCTGCGCGAACTCGCACGGCTGGGGATCGCGCGCACCGTCGCGGTCGTCGACCCCGCCGCCGAGGCCCGCAACGAGCTGGGCCGCGCCCTCGACTCCCACGCCTGCCCCGACCTGCCCAAGGCGATGTCCCTCGGGGCCGAGCTCGCGATCCTCGCCACCCCGCCGCGTTTCCACCGCGCCCAGGCCGAGACCTGCTTCGCCGCAGGCATCGACGTGCTCTGCGAGAAGCCGCTCGCCCCCACCGCCGCCGACGCCGAGGCGATGGTCGCCGCGGGGGCCGCCGCCGGCCGCCTGCTGGCCGCCGGGCACTACAAACGCTTCATGCCCGCCCACCGCGCGATCAAGCACTTCATCGCACGCGGCACCTTCGGCCCGCTCCGCTCGGTCGAGATCGTCGAGGGCGGCAAATTCGCCTGGCCCGCCGCCACCGATTCCTTCTTCCGCCCCGAGCAGACCCCCGGCGGCGTGCTCCTCGACATCGGCGTGCACGTGCTCGACCTGCTGCTCTGGTGGCTCGGCGAACCCGCCGCCTTCACCTACGCCGACGACGCCCGCGACGGCCTCGAGGCGAATTGCCGGCTCGAGGCCACGTCCGCCTCCGGCGCCACTGTATCCATCCGCCTGAGCCGCGACTGGAAGACCGCCAACACCTACGTCTTCCGCTTCGCCCAGGCCACGATCCACAGCCGCGTCAACGCCAGCAACCAGCTCGAGCTCACCTTCGACGGGGTCCCCATGACCTTCGCCGCCGAACTGCGCGACCCGCTGCCCGACCGCCCCGGACCACCCTCCACCCCGCTCGAGACCAATCCCCAGGCCTTCATCGCCCAACTGGTGGATGTGTGCGCCGCCGTGCGCGAAAGGCGGGCACCGTTTGTCACCGGCGCATCCGCCACCGGCGCCGTCCGCTGGATCGAGGCGTGCTACGCGGCCCGCACCCGCCTCCCCGAACCCTGGACCCAAGCATGAACACCCCAGCCTCCCCCTCGTTCGCCGTCATCGGCGCCAGCGGCTTCGTCGGCCTGCGCACGGTCGAACTCCTCGCCGCCCGCACCGACTGCACGGTGGTGCCGGTCGTCCGAGCCGCCGCCAGCCTCGCCGTGCTCGCCCGCCAACGGCTCGACTGGCGCATCGCCTCGTTCCTCGACACCGCACCGCTGGCCGCCGCCCTGCGCGGCACCTCGGTCTGTGTGCACGCGGCGATCGGCGACGCCGGCCAGATCGTGCGCATGGCCGAGGTCGCCTACCGCGCCTGCGCCGCCGCCGGCGTGCGCCGTCTGGTCTGGTTGAGCAGCGCCTCCGTGCACGGTCAGGACTGCGCATTGGGCACCGACGAGACCACCCTGCTGCACACCCGGCACCCGCTCGTCTACAACAACGCCAAGGTCCGCGCCGAGGCCCGCCTCGCCAAACTCGCCGCCGACAGACGCGTCGAGATCGTCATGCTCCGCCCGGGCGTCGTCTTCGGCCCCCGTTCCCGCTGGGTCGCCGATGCGGCCGCCGATCTGCTCGCCGGCCGCGCCGCCTGGATCGATTCGGGCCGAGGCATCTGCAACTCGATCTACATCGACAACCTCGTCGAAGCCATCCGCCTCGCCGCCACCGTACCCGCCGCCGCCGGGCAGACCTTCCTCGTCGGCGACGAGGAGACCGTGACCTGGGCCGATTTCCTCCTGCCCATCGCCGCCCACCTCGGCCACGCGGCCTCGGCGTTCCACGAGGTGCCTCCGCCTCAGATCGTCCCGGAGCGCGAAAGCCGCCTCGCCGCCCTCACCTTGAATCCGGCCTACGGACGCGCGAGCCGCCTGGTGCCCGATCGCGCCAAACGCCTCTGCAAGGCCCTCGTCACCGCCTGGGCCCCGCCCCCTCCGCGCCACTCCGGCTGGGCACTACGCCGGCCCGGCCGGGCCGTGCACCTCTCCGCCGAACACGCCCTGCTCCAGCAATGCCGCTGGAAACTGCCCCACGCCAAGGCCGCCGCGCTCCTCGGATACCGGCCCCCCATCGAATTCGCGGAGGGGCTCAAACGCAGTCTCGCCTGGCTCGATTTCGCTGGTATCGGTTGTGCTACCACCCGCCATCCCCTATGGCCACCACCGTCAGCGTCCTGATTCCCTGCTACAACGCCGCGCCGTTCCTCCCGGCCGCGCTCGACTGCCTGCGCAGCCAGAGCCACAAGACCTGGGAGCTGATCGTCGTCGAGGACGGCTCGAAGGACGACACGGAGGCGATCGTCCAGCGCTTCGCCGCGGAGATGTCGCAACCGGTTCGTTACGTCAATCTCGGCCGCAACAGCGGCGTCGCCGCGGCGCGCAACCGGCTGCTCGCCCTGGCCGAGGGCGAGATCAACGCCTTCCTCGACGCCGACGACCTCTGGCGCCCTTCCCATCTCGCCACGCTCCTGCATTGCCTCCAACGCGGGAAGCACGCCCTCGCCTTCTCCGGCATCGAGCTCTGGGATTCCGATCTGCGCCGCATCACCGGCACCTACCGCCCCCACCCCGAGCTGCTGCCCACCCCGCGTCGCAGCCTCTTCCTGCGCTCCTTCATCCAGACCTCCTCCTGCGTCGCCCTGCCCCGCAGCACCGTCACGCGCACCGGCTGGTTCGACGAAACGCTGCGCATCGGCGAAGACCGCGACTACTGGTTCCGCGCCCTCGCCGACGGCGGCACCCTCGGCTGCACCGGCAGCGACACCTGCTGCTACACCAAACACGCCGGCAGCAGCATGACGGCGACCCTGAAGGTCGCCGCCGACACGGTGCGTTTCTACGAGAAGCATTCCCGGGCCGACGACATCCCCTCCGGCATGCGCACCCGCCTGCTCGCCGACGCCCGCTGGAACCACGCCCGCCTGCTCCGCCGGCTCGACCCGGTCGAGGCCCGCAGTCTCGGTTGGCGGGCCTGGCGAGCCACCCCGCTGCGGCCGCATCTTTTCGCTTGGTGCCTCTTCGCGAGCGTGATCAGGCGCAACGGCACCACGCCCTAGCCCCCCCGGATCGCGAGCGGCATCGGTTCCGCCCCGACCGGTCGCACAGCCGCGGCACCACCGTCGAATCGGGTTTTCCCGTACCAGTTCCGTCTTCCCCGACCGGGGGCGGCCGGGCATCCTTGGTTCCCGTCGATCAGCCGGCCCCCCAGCCCCAGCCCGCCATGCATATCGGCAAACCAACCCTCGTCGACCGCGGCGGCCAAGTCGCGCTCTCGGCCACCATCACCTCCAGAGGCCGCAGCCACCCGGTCTGGTTCGCTGTCGCCGACAGCTGGGCACGCTACCTCGACGCCGACTGCCTCGACCCGTTCGTCGTCGGGGCGCTCCCGTTGGCCCTGCGCCGGGGCGAACCGGTCTACTCCTCCGGCCGGCTGTCGGCCCGCCTGCTCTTCGCCCTCAACACCGCCGTACCCGCGCTTGTGACACAGACCGGGGGCGACTTCCGCCCGATCCAGGTCCGCACCGCGCAGGCGGTCGACTACGCACCGCCGCCGCCCTACAGCCGGGCGGTGGCCACGGGCTTCTCCGGGGGGATCGATTCCTTCTGCGTCCTGGCCGACCATTTCGGCCCCGCCGTGCTGCCCGCCCATCGCCTCACCCACCTGTTCGTCGACCACTGCGCGGCGCCCTCCCTCCCCGGCGGCCGGGACCTCGCGGCGCATCTCCAAGACTGCGCCCACGAGCTGCATCTGCCCGTCGTCGCGGTCGACTCCAATCTGGAGGAGATCCTCGGCCGCTCCGGCCTCGAGCAGGACCACCAGTTTCGCACCGTCGCCAAGATTCTGGTGCTGCAGAAGTTCGTCGGCACCTACCTCTACGCGGCCGGCCACCAATACCGCGACTGCTTCACCCGCGGTGCGCAGACCACGCTCTCCCAATGGGACCCGGTCCTGCTCCCCCACCTCTCCACCGAGCGCCTGCGGATCCTCTCCGTGGGCGGCCAATACTCCCGGGCCGAAAAGACCGAACGCGTCGCCGCTTTTCCACCCAGCCGCGCCCACCTGCACGTATGCAGCCGCCCCGCCGCGACGCCGAACTGCTCGGTCTGTCCCCGCTGCGCCCTCACCCTGCTCACCCTCGAGCTGCTCGGCCACCTGCAGGACTTCGCCGGGGCGTTCGATCTCGACGCCTTTGCGAAGGTGCGCTCCCACTACATCGTCGAGATGCTGCGCAGCCCCGACCCGCAGTGGACCGAGATTCGCCAGCTCGCCCGCGCCCGCGGCCACCGGTTCCCCCGCACGCTCCGGCTCGTGGCCGCCCTCCCGCCCAGGATCGTCGATCCGTTCCGCCGCCCGCCCGTCGACCTCGCCACCGGTTCCCTTGCGACCCACGGCTGACCCCGCCCCTGCCCCCCTCCCTGCCCCAATGCTCAAACGGCTTTTCGACGCCAACGACTGGCCCTTCCTGCTGCCGCTGCCGCCCTGGTCCGACCCCACCGACCGCGCCGTCCGCCGTATCCGAATGTCCGCGCGCACCGCCCTGCGCCACCGCGACCTCGCCCGCCGCGGCAGGCTCGCGGTCGGCTGCGCCGCGGCGACCTGGCCCCTGCTCGCGCTCGTGAAGGCGTGGCGCGACACCCGCGGCCCGCGCCGCCTCCACCCCGGCCGCCTCGCCGCCGTCGCGGATGCCTGGTGGCTCCAACTCGGCCACAACCTCCGGCTCGCCGATGTGGAGGGGCTCCGGCTCGACCTGCCCGACCGCCGCCGGCGGGTGCGCCGCTTCGTGACCGACGCCGAGAACAAATACCTCCTCGAAACGATCAACCGCGGGCTGCCCTCGGCCGCCCTCAGCGACAAGCGCCATTTCGCCGACTTCTGCGCCCACCACCACCTGCCCGCGCCCCCCCTGCTCGCTCGCTCCAACGGCCAACCCACCACCGCCGAGCACCTGCGGGACTGGCCCGATTCGGACCTTTTCCTCAAACCCGCCAATGCCTGGGGCGGGAACGACATCCATCTGCTCCGCCGCGACCCCGACGCCCCGGTCTGGCGCACCGGCACCGGGGAGCCGGTCTCTCCGGTCACCATCGGCGCGGTCGCCCACCGGCTGCTCCACGGCGCGGCGTGGCTGCTCCAGCCCCGCCTGCGCAACGGCCCCGAATTTGCCGACTTCGCCGCCGGCCCCGAGGCCGCCCTGGCGACCGTGCGCGTCGTCACCGGCCGGATCGTCCCGGGCGGGCCGGTCGAAATCGTCGCCGGCTTCATGCGTTTCCCCCTGCGCGGCAGCATCGTCGACAACCTCTGCGCGGGCGGCATCGGGGCGGACTACGACCCGGCAACCGGCATCCTCCAGGTCGCCCGCCATCTCCAGGGCTCGGCCACCCTGTACACCCACCATCCCGATACAGGAGCCGCGATCGCCGGCCGCAGGATCCCGCGCTGGGAGGAGATCGGCGACCTCGCCCGCCGGGCCCACGCGCCCGTCGCCGACATCGCCACCCTCGGCTGGGACATCGCGCTCACCCCGGCCGGCCCGACCCTCATCGAGACCAACCCCAACTGGGGCGTCCTGCTCGATACCCCGCTCGGCGACACCGCCTATCTCCGCATCCTTTCGCAACCGGCCCTGCAGGGGCGGCTCCCCTGACGCCGGACACCGCGATGCCCCCCTTGCCATCAATCGACGGATACGCGGCCTTCGACCACTGCCGTTTCCGCCTTCCGACCTTCCCGTGGGACCGGGCCCCGGACCCCGCCTCGCAGCTCCACCGGCTCGCCCTGGAGCTCTCGCACCCGCGAAGCCTGGGCGCCACGCGCCCCACCCGGGCGCTCGCGGCGGCGATCTACCTGCCGTGTGGCACGCGGCAACTGCTCCGCTCGTTCGGGCGGCAGGCCCGCGCGGCCCGGCGGATCCACCACGTGCCCTACCACCGCCAGCTCGCCGGGCTCCTCCACACCGTCTTCCGCCGCAACGCCGCTCCAGACTGCTACTACATCCATCGGCTCTTCCGGCCCGGCGACCTGCGCCGGCTCCCCGCGTTCTTCGAACACCGCGAACTCCAGTCCCTGCTGCGCGCCCTGCACGCCACGCTCGATACCGACGCCATCGCCGACAAGCTCCGTTGCCACGAACTGTGCCGACAACACGCCCTGCCCACCCCGCCGCTTTGGGCCGTCTTCCGCGCCGGCGCCATCGACGCCGGACGCAGCGGCCCCTGGCTGGCCAACCCCCGGGCCGACCTCTTCGTGAAGCCCGCCGCCGACTACTCCGGCCATGGCGTCGTGCGCTGGTGCCACGACCCGGCCACCGGCCGCTATTGCGACGGCCGCCGCCAGCTCGACCACGGCGAACTCACGGCCGAGACCGCCGCCCGCTCGCTCGCAGGCTCCACATTCATAATACAACCGAGGCTCGCCGAAGGCCCCGCGTTGGCCGATCTCGCCGGGGGTTCCGTCTGCAACTATCGGATCCTCACCGGCTGCGCTCCCGACACCGACCCGGTGGTGCTCACCGCCGTCCTGCGCCTGCCCTCCCCCGGCCACTACCTCACCGACGTCGACAACGACATCCTGGCCGCGCCCGTCGCGATCGGCTCCGGAACCCTCGGCTCCGCGCAGTCGAAGGCGATCGAACGCGGCATCCACCGCCGCCATCCCCGCAGCGGCGCGCCGATCGAAGGCCGGGTCGTGCCCAACTGGCCGGCCGTCGCCGCCCTCGCCCGCCGCGCCCATGCGGCCTGCGCTTGGATGCCGTTCGTCGGCTGGGACATCGTCGACACCACCGAGGGCCCGACCCTGCTCGAGGCCAACGCCTACTGGGGCGGCAACCTCTGCCAGATGTCCGGCCACCGTTTCCTCGGCGAAACCGAGTTTCCCACCATCTTTCTCGCCCATCTCGCCCGCCTGCGCCCTGATCTGGTCCAACATCTGCATTGCTGAACCACGCCGCCATGCCTGTCGCCTCCCTCCGTTGCTCACACCTTGTCGCCCGCCTTCGTTCCTGGCTGAAGGGCAGCCGCCTGCGGATCACCGGCCAAGACCACCACTGCCTTCGCCACAACGCCCTGCTCTTCGGCACCCACATCGAGATCGTCGGCACCGGCTGCACCGTCGAGATCGGCCCCGGCGCCCGACTCTGGGACTGTTCGATCACGATTGCCGGCCGCGGCGCGGTCCTGCGCATCGGTGCCGGTTGCCGGCTCCGAAAAGCCCGCCTCGTCGTCGAGGACGACGGCAGCGTGCTCCTGATCGGCGACAGCACCTCGATGACCGGCCCGACCATTCTTTCCCAGGAGGGGCGCCGCGTGCAGATCGGCCGCGACTGCATGGTGGCCCAGCACGCCGAGATCCGCAACAGCGACAGCCACGGCATCCACGACGCCACGACCGGCGACCGCCTCAACCCCGCCGCCGACGTGCTGATCGGCGACCACGTCTGGATCGGCCTGCACACCTTCGTCTTCAAGGGCGCCAGGATCGGCGACGGCGCCATCGTCGCCGCCCGCTCGCTCGTCACCGGCGAAATCCCGCCGGCCTGCATCGCGCTCGGCACCCCGGCGCGCTGCGTCAAGGAAGGCATCGCCTGGAAACGCGCCCGCACCGCGTCGGCCGCCCTCCCCGCCTCATGAACGCCCCCCGCGTCAGCATCTGCATCCCCGCCTACAAGGCCGAACGCTACCTCGCCGAGACGCTCGCCTCGGTGCGCGCCCAGTCCTTCTCCGACTGGGAGGTGATCGTCACCGAGGACGGCTCGCGCGACCGCACCGAAGCGATCGTGCGCGAGTTCGCCGCCACGGTGTCGCAACCGGTTCGTTACACCCGCCACGATCCCAACCGCGGGCTGCCGGCCACCCGCAACGCCGGTTTCGCCGCCGCCCGGGGCGGGTGGATCGCCATCCTCGACAGCGACGACCTGTGGCTGCCCGACCACCTCGCGCGCTGTCTCGCCGTGGCGCCGGACTCCGGACCGGCCCTCGTCTTCGGCGCCTGTTCGGTCTTCGACTCCGCGACCGGCACCGAGCTCAAACGGCGCGAGCCCACCGCCGAGCAGTTGCCCGACCTCGCCGGCGCCCTGCTGGAGAGCAGGCTGGTCATCCAGCCCGCCGCGGTCCTGCTCAACCGCGAGACTCTCGATCGCGTCGGCGGATTCGATACACGGTTCCCCATCTGCAACGACTTCGACTACTGGCTGCGCTGCGCCCGCGCCGAGGTGCCGCTCGTGTACAACGGCGCGATCTCCCTGCGGTACCGCAAGCATCCCGACGCCATGTCGACGAAGAGCGCCGCGCTCATCGCCGAGGCGGCCCGCGTCGTGCTCGCCAACGCCCGCGGCGTGCCCGAGCGCACCGTGGGCGACGCCCGCCGCATCGCCCGGCGGCGCTTCCTGCACGCGGCGAGGGTCGCGCGGAGCACCCAACCGCTCACCGCCCTCGCCCACCTCGCCGCCGCCGCCCGCACCCTCCTGCCGTAGTCGGTGCTCCGTGGTCGACGGGCGCTCGCCGGCGGGCCGTCGGCCAAAATCCACAGCTCGCCATCGGGCCCCCGTTGCCCTCCACTCGACCCACCGCCCACCGACCACCGATGCCCGCCACCGTTTGCACCCTCTTCGACGGCGACTACCACCTCGGCGCCGCCGTGCTCGCCAACTCGCTGCTCGCCGCCGGTTTCTCCGGCGAACTCGTGGCCGGTGTCCGCGGCGCCCCGCCCCCGTGGATGCAGGGGAGGAGCGTGCTCGAGCTCGGGCCCCTCTCGGTCCGCACCGAGGTGCTCACCACCTCGCGCCACCTCACCAACTACAAGCCCGACCTCCTCCTCGCCCTCCGCGAGCGCACCGCCGACCCGATCTGGTACCTCGACCCCGACATCGTCGTCGACGCGCCCTGGAGCTTCTTCGCGGAGTGGAGCGAAGCGGGTATCGCGCTCTGCGAGGACGTGAACTCGCCGCTCTCGGCCAACCATCCCCGACGGGCCGGCTGGCGCCGCCACTTCGAACCCCACGGCTTTGCGCTCTCCTTTCGCGAACCCGCCTACGTCAACGGCGGCTGCGTCGGCGTGCGGGCGGACCACACCGCCTTCCTCGCGCTCTGGCGCGATCTGCAGCTCGCCATGGCCGACGCGATCGGCGGCCTCGACCAGACCAAGCTCGGCGGCGGCACCTCGAACCGCATGCGCGATCCCCATTTCTGCTTCAACGCCTCCGACCAGGACGCGCTCAACGCCGCCATCGAGGCCGCGCCGGCCGGTCTCCGTTTTTCGATCCTCGGGGCCGAGGCCATGGGATTCCGGCCCGGCCGCACCGTGCTGCCCCACGCACTCGGCACTCCGAAGCCATGGCGCAAACACTACATCCGCGAAAGCCTCGCCGGCCGCCCGCCCACCGCCGCCGACAAGGCCTTCTGGCTACACGCCGCCGGCCCGATCGCCCCGTTCCCTCCGTCGCTGGTCGCCCGCCGCCGCCGCGCCCTGCGCCTCGCCGCCTTCCTCGGCCGCTTCTATCGCCGGAGCTGATTCCACCGGCCACCGTCCACCGGTCACTGCCCACCGCCATGCGCATCGTCTTCCTCGGTTCCTCGCTCGCTGCCGGTCGCGACGGCGTGGGCGACTACATCCGTTCGCTCTCCGCCGAGCTGACCCGCCAGGGACACCACTGCCTGGCGATCGGCCTCGCGGATACCGAGGATGCGCTCGACGAGTGCAACCCGATCGTGCGCATCGACCGCCACCGCCCCTGGGCGCAACGCCTCCTGCAGGCTCGAGTGGCGATCGCCGGTTTCGCCCCCGATTGGGTCAGCCTGCAGTTCGTGCCCTACGCGTGGCATCCGCGCGGTTACGCACTCGGTCTGGGCAAACGCCTCGCCCCGCTCTTCGGCCGCCGTCGGCGGCACCTGATGTTCCACGAGCTGTGGGTCGGGCTGAACCGTCACGACCGTTTCGTGAACCGCATGCACGGCATCGTGCAGCGCCACGTCGTGCGCCATCTCCACTACACGCTGCGGCCGGACCTCACCCACACGCAGACACCGGCCTACGTATCCACGCTCGCCGCCGACCACATCGCCGCGCAACGGCTGCCGCTCTTCGGCAACATTCCGGTCGCGCCAGGCGACCGCGCCGCGATCCGCCGCGAGCTGATCGCCGCCCACGCTCCCGCACTCGATCCCTCCCGCACGCTCGTCGCCGGCTGGTTCGGCACGGTGCACCGCGAGTGGAACGGCGTCGAAGCCGTCGCCCGTCTCGCCGCCGCCGCCCGCGCCGAGGATCGCCCATTGCTGCTGCTCTCCCTCGGCCGCACCGGCGCCGGCGGCGCCGCACTCGCCCGCCATCTGAGCGCCGCTGCTCCCGCCGGAGCATCCTTCGTGGATCTCGGCGAGACCCCGCCCGAACACGCCAGCCGCAC
Organism: Verrucomicrobiota bacterium; assembly: GCA_023443455.1. Taxonomy (GTDB): domain Bacteria; phylum Verrucomicrobiota; class Verrucomicrobiia; order Opitutales; family Opitutaceae; genus CAJCBL01. The sequence continues at coordinate 2,373 of JAEZUE010000067.1, read as the reverse complement.
GCTCGCCGCGTTCGATCTCGCGCTCACGCCCAACCCCGTCGCACTCGTGCCGAAGTCCGGCACCGTCGCCGCCTGCCTCGACCACGGCGTGCCGGTGCTCGTCACCCGCGACGACTGGCAACTGCGCGGCGAAGCGGCGATCCCCCCGCTCGACGAACCGCTCGTGGTGTCGGCAGGTCCCGAACACCCCATCGATCTCCCCGCCCTGCTCGCGCTCCGCCGCGCTCCCGCCCCGCGACTTCCCGCGATCGCCCGCCAGTTCGCCGCGGATCTCGCGGCGGTTGCGGGCGTTTGATCCCGGACCGATCAGTTGGATCCGCCAGATCAGCCCGATCCATGCCCGCCAACACCAATCGCAAATCGGCAATCCGAAATCGAACATTGTGAACCTGCTCATCTACGTCCCCCAAATGGCCGCGTATGGCGGCATGGAACGCCATATCTGTCTCGTCGCCGAAGCCGCCGCCCACACCGGCTCGCGGGTGGTGCTGGTCACGACGAGCAACTCGCTCGCCCCGGCATGGCGCGAACGACTGCAGGCCGCCGGCATCGTGCTGAAGGAGATGCCGGCAGCGCGCGGCACCGCCGGAGGCTTCGCCAAGGCGGGGTGGCTGCTCCGTCAGGCATTCGGACTGCGCGGACGCTGGGATGTGATCTACACCAACGGCCAGGGAGCCCTCGCCCGTCTCGTCTGGCTCGCCGACCAGGCCAGGGCCCGCCGCATCCACCATCACCACACGGCCGCCGACGCCGCCGAGCAGCGCACCTGGACTCCGGGTTTCCGGCGAGTCCTCGCACAAGCCGGCGAGCTGGTCGGCTGCAGCCGCTTCACCGCCTCGAACCTCGACGCCGCCACCGGCCGCTCCGACTCCCGTTTCCTGCCCTACTTCACCGAGACCGCCTTCGTCGCTGCGCCGCCCCCCGCACCGGCTTCTGTCGCCGACCGACCGCTGCGCTTCGGTTTCCTCGGCCGCCTCGTCTCGACCAAGGGCATCGAGACCATCCTCCGCCTCGCCGAGGATCCCGCGTGCGCCGAGATCGAGTGGCACATCCACGGTTCCGGTCCCGACTATCCGCCGGCCCGCTTCGCCGGCCTCGACGGCGTCGTCTACCACGGCGGCTACGCCACTCCCCAGGAACAGGCCGCGATCCTGGCCGCGCTCGACGCCGTCGCGCTCTTCTCCGTGCACAACGAGGGCATGCCCCTTTCGCTGATCGAGACCATGGCCGCCGGCCTGCCGTGGGTTGCCACCGCCCGCGGCGGCACGCCCGAGCTCGCCGAATCGGTCGCCGACTGCGAGCTCGTCCGGAATCCGGAAAACTACGACGAGTGCCGTGCCGCCGTGGTCGCCCTCGCCTCCCGCCTGCGCGCCGGCGCTACGTCCCGCGCAAACCAGCGAACCGTCTGGGAGCGCCGTTTCGCCCCCTCCGTCGTGCGCGAACAGTGGCTGGGCTTTCTGGCCGGTTGCCAGTGACCGGTTGCCGGTTTCCAGAAACCAATGACCCTGAACAAAGCAGTTGGACACTGAGGTCACAGAGGTAAGATAGGAGTACACAGAGAGTTCGGAGAAAAGCTAGAAGCCGGAGAGGCTCACCATTGGGTGAATAGGCCGGACCACATTGCGAATACCCAAGTTCCCCTCTGTGATCTCCTTCCGTCTCTCCTCCGTCTCTGTGACCTGCCCGAACTGCCGTTTTGGGCTTATATACACTGATGGACACTTATCCGAATCAGCCCGTGGCGGTGCTCGCCAGAGCAGCGATCCCTCCTCGTAGATGCCATGAGGCCGACAAGCGGGACAAAAACGTCCAACTTGTCGGCCCTATGATTACTGGAACTAACCTGCGTAAACTGATTGATCGGATCCTCGCGAGCAAGTGCGAGGTGGTGAAGATGGGTGCGGACGTGCATGCGCGCGACATCGTGGCGGCGGTGCAACTCGACGGCGCCTTGCCGCAAAAACCGGTCCGGCTCGATTCCGAAGATTTGGTGGCGCTGGTTCGGGCGCTGGTCAAAGCCGGTCGGACCGTGCATGTCTGCCAGGAAGCGGGGCCGTGCGGATTCGGTCTGCATCGTCGGCTGCTGGCGGCCGGGGCACAGAGTCTTGTGGTGGTGCCGACGGCGCTGGCCGACGGCCGGCAGCAGAAGACCGACGGGCTGGATGCGACCGCACTGGTCGACAAGCTCGACCGCTATCTGCGAGGCAACACCAAGGCCTTCACGACGATCACCGTGCCCACCGTGCGGAAATTAAGGGGTCATTACGATATGTTTGCAATTAGCTTTTTGTGAAGCTTGGAAGCGTCGCGACGGCGACCGGCGGCCATCTCGGCAACGTACCGACTCACTCCGGCGTCGACACCCATTCGCAG
>JAEZUE010000053.1 GCA_023443455.1 Verrucomicrobiota bacterium | reverse complement strand
CTGCGAATGGGTGTCGACGCCGGAGTGAGTCGGTACGTTGCCGAGATGGCCGCCGGTCGCCGTCGCGACGCTTCCAAGCTTCACAAAAAGCTAATTGCAAAGATATCGTAATGACCCCTTAATTTCCTTCCCCGGCCGGCGAAGCCTTCGAGAAGCTGCCCGTGCAGGAAACCGTCGAGATCGTGCCCGACGAGGTAAAGGCCCAGCCCGAGGCCTACGAACGCATCGGCGAAGAACGCACCTTCGAGATCGAGATCGTCCCGCCGAAGGTCTTCAAACGCGAGTTCGTGCGTCCGAAGTTTCGACACAAGACCGACCGCACGCAGCCGCCCCAGCTCGCCCCCGCGCCAGCCCGGCCGGTGACCGGCGGCTACGCCTCGGCGAGCCTGCTGGCCTGGACCACGGTCTCCAAGTACGTCGACCACCTCCCGCTCTATCGCCAGGAGAAGATGCTCGCCCGTTGGGGGGCGCCGATCTCCCGCCAGAGCCTGTGCGACTGGATCGATCAGGTCACCAACTGGTGCGCGGTCTTGGTCCGGGCGATGCACGTCGACCTGCTCAAGTTCGGCTACCTCCAGATCGATGAGACGCCGATCCGTTGCAACGACCCCGACCGGGACGGCAAGACCTCCACCGGTTGGCTGTGGGTGCTCAGCCGCCCCGGCGGCGACGTCGTCTTCTGTTGGCGCCCCTCGCGCAAGCACGAGGAACTGCCGCCGCTGCTCAAGGACTACAAGGGGCTGCTCCACTCCGACGGCTACGAGGCATATCCGAACTTCGTTGCCGAAAACAAAGGCGTGGTCTGGTTGAGCTGCTGGGCGCACGCCCGTCGCCGGTTCACCGAAGCCCTCCGGTACGCGCCCGGTCGCGCCGGCTTCATCCTGCGGCTCATCGCCCAGCTCTACCATTGGGAGAAGCAATGGGACACGCGGCGCATCGGCCCCGCGCTCCGCTCGGCGCTGCGCTGCAGCCACTTCAAACCCACACTCGCCCTGCTCAAACGCGCCACCGTGCTCCTGCGCACCGCCAGTTTGCCCAAGTCCCCGCTTGGCGACGCCTGCTCCTATCTGCTCTCGCACTGGGACTCGCTGGTCGCCCACTGCGACCACGGCCGCTCCAAGCTCGACACCAACAATGTCGAGAACGCCATCCGGCCCAGCAAGCTCGGCGCGAAGAACTGGCTGTTCGTCGGCCACCCCGATGCCGGCGACCGCGCCGCCGTGATCTACTCACTCACCGAGTCCTGCCGCCGCCGCGGTATCGACCCCTTCGTCTACTTCAAGGACGTGCTCTCCCGCCTACCCGCCATGACCAGCAAGAGCGACTTCTCCGTCCTGCTCCCCGCCAACTGGAAACCGGCCGCGTAGGCCTGACCGACCGGCCCGGACCGATAGTCATCGTCACAATTGCTATCCACAACTTGTGACAACCCGCCGCCCTCGTTTGTCACGCACGCTATCCGTCAACAAGGCACCCGACCGGACGCATACAACGCTTCGAGGCCGCCGCCGGGCTCTACCACCTGCGGGCCCGCGACTACGACCCGCGTCTCGGCCGTTTCCAGCAGCTCGACTCCTTCGAGGGCGTGCCCGGTCAGCCCTTCTCGCACAACCGCTACACCTATTCCGAGGCCGACCCGGTCAACCTCCACGATCCCAGCGGCCACTACGCCGTCACCGTCTGGCAGGCGCTGGCTCTGCTCGAACAGCAGGTCGCCTACAACGACTTCCTCGCCAGCATCGGCCCGAAGGAGCAGTTGCTCGACCTCGGAGCGTACAGCGGCAACTACGCCTATGCGATGGGCCCGCGCCCGCAGGTCGTGCAGCGCGAGCGCCCGATCTGGCTGATGGCCTCCGGTTCCGGCTCGATTCTCGGCAGCCTCGAAGACGAGTCCGGCGCGGTGACCGAGAAAAACTTCACCCGCGGCCTCGGCGTTGGTTCCAATGTCTTCTTCCTCGCACAGACCGGTTCGCCCGTGCGCACGAGCGTGGTCGAGCGTCTGGTCGACTCAGCTTGGCTGGCCACGCAGCGCGCCTGGGAGAACCTCAATACCGGACCGAAGCTGCCCGGCGATGGGCGGGCGCAGTACTCGCTCAAATGGCAGAATCGCTGGCCCGACGTCGTCTACCACAACGCTATCCTGCAGGGCGCGCTCCGCAGTGCCTTGCTCGGCCGCGAGGTCGAGGCGTTCGCCACCGTCACCTTCCGCCCGCCCACGCTTTTGCCGAGGACCCGAAGCGCGATTGCGCTGAAGGCGCTCAACGGCGTGTCCGGCGGCGGCCCGCTCGACTGGCGTGCCTCCGCGGCCTCCGCCGAAGGAGCGTTCCTGAGCAAGGTCTCCGCCTCCGGCTGGGAATACGGCCAGATGGAGATGATGCAGGACTGGACCGCCGCCGCGATGGGCAGCGACGCCTACCGTTTTGCGTCGATTTGGGCCGAGGTCGGAGTCCGCCTGCCGGGAGAACTCGGTCTCATGGGGGCCAGCCTGCTTCCCGGAGTGGGTGAATACATGGATGGTCACTCGTCGGTCTACGGAGAGACGGCGCTCGAACGGAATATCGCACGAGTTAGTCTCGGCCTGTCGGTGGTAACCGGCGGATTGTCGCCCAACTTCGGGCGGATCGGGCGTGCCATCAGCGAGATCGGCGGCGAGGTCGCCCGACTCGGCCGCCGGGGCGCCGAACTGGCCAGTCACGGCACCGTTTCGGCCATGCGGGCAGCCGAACACGCCTCGCTCGCTGTCGCCAAGAGCGGCTCCCGAGCCCTCGGCACCATGGCTTCCGGGACACGCACCGCCGGCACCTATGCCGCCGCCTTCGAGAAGGGCTACCTGCGGGGCGCGCGGAAGTACGCAGGCCAACTCAATTGTGGCATCGATCCGACACCGTTCTTCGACGGCATAATTGAGGGCGCTCGCGAGGTGAAGGCCCTGCGGAAAGCGGGTCGCATGACCGACGAGGTCGCCGACGCAGGTGTCGCTGCCGCCCGAGTGGAATCAAGAGCAGCCAGCAACCTAACCGACGCCGCAGAGAGCGCAGCTGGAATGGAGCGACGATCAATCCGTGCCGAGGCAGATGCCAATTACCGGAGCATAGATCCACCGATGAATGCCGCTCCGGCTCGCATTGAGCCTACCACAATTGAGCAGGTTCAGGATCTTCGCGCAGCCGCACACCCACGGAATACGGACGTTCGATATCATCATCGGCGTGGTGTCCCAATCGAGAAAGGAGGAGTTATGGACGAACTGACCTTCCAAGATCACCAAGGGAAAGGGATACATGGAAGGCGGCATGACTTATCGAAGCGAAGCCAATTGACTCCCGCGCAGCGAAAACGTGAGATTCGGGCTCATAAAGAACAACGTGGAGCAGAATACCTCTTACCTGGGGAAGGAATCTAACTGTTATGTTCGAGAAATATTTGAAGCGGTATTCTAAACGGGAGGTGCCATTGCATGCTCCGTCGGCGGAGGAATGGGACAAAATGGAGACGGAATTGAACTTCCATTTTCCTCCGGAGTATCGTGTGTTCGTTGACGAGGCAGTTGCCGTGTACTTTGAAGGCGAGATACCTGTCTGTGGCGTAGATCGTCAAGGAGGGTGGCTCAATATACTTCTTCGCGAACGTGGTGACTCAGATAGCTGTATTCCAATGAGTTTGATCCCGTTTTGTGGCGTTGGAAATGGAGACTATCATTGCTTCCGGAGAACGGACATGCCAATTGACGGATACGATATCGTTTATTGGGATCATGAAGTCGGAAGTGATTTTCTTGCTGCGCCGGAGTCATGGCTTGCTGACAGCTTTAGTGAGTGGTTGATCGGATATTCTGAAGATCGATTTTGACGGTTGGCCGGATTGAAGGGGTCGTGTCGCGACAATTGACACGGAACTGTGCCGAACCGAATTTACATCGTCTTTTTGGCCGAAGTGACGTCGAAGGTATTTCGGGCTGTTTTGTTCGCCAATCCACCCTGGAAGGGCACCCGGCTCGGCTCACCCCCTTCGGGGGCTACGCCATCTTCGCGCTACCGCGCTCCGTCCACGCTCTCGTCCGAAAAGTTTACCCGCCTATTGCGGCGCCGGAGGCGACCAGGGGTTGGCCGCGCTTGTCGTAGCTTTTGTGCGCGCTGCGATGGCGGCGGCACGGCGCGAGAGGATTGGGACTGTCAAAGAACCTCTCAAAACCGGAGACCGGAATGCGGAAACCGGAAAGGACGGAGGACGCAGCGAAGAAGATCCCGCACCCTGCCGGCGGGGTCGTAGCCGTGGGATGCGGCTACGACGGTTTTGGCCGGATCAGAACAGGTCCAACTGGCCGGGATCGCGGGGTACGACCCTAGCGGTGCGTCGGGCGTGGAGGAGGCGATAAGTGGCGACGAGGACGTCGAGTTGGCGGGCATCGTCGCGGACGCGTTCGGCGAAGCGCGCGCTGGCCAGCACCTGGTCGAGGGCGTTTCTGATGTGTTTCAAGTCGCCGTAGAGATCGTCGCCGTGGCGCTCGAAAAAGTCCTGCAGGGCTTTGAGGAGATAACGCGGGAAGAACCCCTCGTATCGTGTCGGCTCACCGTGGGCGGCGATGGCCGCGAGGCGTT